>NZ_JACVEE010000004.1 GCF_015355755.1 Nocardia sp. XZ_19_385 | reverse complement strand
CGCTGCATCAGGCTTTCGCCCATTGTGCAATATTCCCCACTGCTGCCTCCCGTAGGAGTCTGGGCCGTGTCTCAGTCCCAGTGTGGCCGGTCACCCTCTCAGGTCGGCTACCCGTCGTCGCCTTGGTGAGCCGTTACCTCACCAACAAGCTGATAGGCCGCGGGCCCATCTCGCACCGATAAATCTTTCCACCACCGACCATGCGATCGGAGGTCATATCCGGTATTAGACCCAGTTTCCCAGGCTTATCCCGAAGTGCAAGGCAGATCACCCACGTGTTACTCACCCGTTCGCCGCTCGTGTACCCCGAAAGGCCTTACCGCTCGACTTGCATGTGTTAAGCACGCCGCTAGCGTTCGTCCTGAGCCAGAATCAAACTCTCCGTTGAAGACTCTCAACCAACCCCCGAAAGGGCTAATCAGAAGTAAAAACTAGAGTCCGAAAACCTAGCAAAGCCAAACACCAGCAAAAGATTGCTGATATTTCAATGTCCAACCATTCCAACCGGGGGGTATGAAATGGCTGGCACCAATAAAATTATTGGCACTGACATTCATCGACACACTATTGAGTTCTCAAAGAACACACGCACACACATCCGCCACTCGATCTCTCGGGGGTTTCAGCGAGGCAACTTAAACAGCTTAGCCCAGCCAAGCACCCAGAACCTAATCCGGGGTCTCAGTCGAGCTAGTGTGATCAGCCAAGCGCTCCTCGTACTACCTCGTTTCCCAGGCCGTTAGGCTCCGGGTCGGTGTCCGTGTCGCTCTGACTCGATAAAAGTTACGTGCCGGTGGACGGGAAGTCAAATCCGCTGGTCAGGGGGCCTGACTCAGTGCGAAACGGCGAACGCCCGGTCCGCGAAGCCCGGCTGGAACCATCCCGGAGCCGTCGCAGTGAAACGCGGCCTGTCCCATTTGCCCGCTCCCGCCGGAATCGAGCCCACGAGATCGACACCGGTGAGCCGCGGCAGATCGGTCCGATTGCATTCGGCGGCCAGATCCGGCTCGTCGGGCCAGGACCCGATGACCAACCCCGCGCAGGAAACCCCCGCGGTCGCCAGCATCCGAGTGGTCAACTCACTGTGGTTCAACGTGCCGAGGCCGGCGGCCGCCACCAACAGCACCGGCGCATCGAGGGCGCGGGCCATATCGAGCAGCGTGAAGTCGCCGATCCGAACCAGCAGTCCCCCGGCGCCTTCGAGCAGGGTGAGGTCGGCATCGCCGAGCGTTTTCACGGCGGCGACCGTCTCCTCCAGCGTCAGCAGCGGCTGACCGCAGCGACGAGCGGCGGTGTCCGGCGCGAGCGGGTCGGGGTATCGAGCCAGCTCGAGCGAACGTGTCACACCACTGAGCCGTGCGATCTCGGCCAGATCGCCGGGTTCCCCTGGCGCGACGCCGGTCTGCGCTGGTTTGCAGACGGCGACGGACAGACCGGCGGCCGTCGCGGTAGCCGCGAGGGCCGCGGTCACGACCGTCTTGCCGACATCGGTCGAAGTTCCCGTGACCAGCAGAACCGTCATGCGGGCACCACCGCGAGACCGCGAGCTTCGGCCAGCGCCTCGCCTAGAACGGTGGCGATGGTGTCGAGCTCGGCCGCGGTGAGGTTGGCGCGAGCAGTGAGGCGCAACCGCGACGTGCCCTCGGGAACCGAAGGCGGACGGAAACATCCGACATCGAGCCCGCGAGCCCGACAGGCCTGCGCCGCATCGAACGCCACCTGCGCCTTACCGAGCACGACCGACACCACCGCCGACGGCGGCGCGGGCACGCCGGCGATCCGCGCGATATCGGCCGCGCGCTCCAGTACTCGCGCGGCCATCTCCGGTTCCCGGCGCAGCAGACCCAATGCCGCGCGCGCCGCACCGACCGCGGCGGGAGCCAGCCCGGTGTCGAAGATGAAGGTGCGCGCCGCGTCGATCAGATGTGCCCGAACTCGCTCGCTGGCCAGCACCACCCCACCTTGGGCGGCGAACGCCTTCGACAGCGTGGCGGTTACGACCAAGTCGGGCTCTCCGGCCAGACCCACTTCTTGCACGAGTCCGCGGCCACCGGCACCGCGCACACCGATGCCATGCGCTTCATCGACGATCAACACCGCGCCATTCGCCCGGGTGACGCGATGCAGCTCGGCCAGCGGCGCAAGATCACCGTCGGCACTGAACACCGAGTCGGTGAGGACGAGCGCGCGTTCCTCGGCACGAGTAGCCAACAGCCGATCAACCGCGTCGACGTCACAGTGCGCGGCGATTTCGACGCGAGCCCGAGACAGTCGGCACGCGTCCACCAGCGAGGCATGGCTGCCGGCATCGGAAACAACCAGCGCACCGCGCCCGGCCAGCGCGGTCACGACACCGAGATTCGCGGTGTACCCGGAGGAGAAGGCAAGACCAGCCTCAGCACCGACGAACTCAGCCAGTTCGGCTTCGAGCTGCTCATGCTCAGCCGTGGTGCCGGTAACCAACCGGGAACCGGTAGACCCCGTCCCCCAACGCCGCACCGACTCGATCGACCCCGCGATCACTTCGGGGTGCCGCACCAGACCCAGATAGTCATTGGAGGCCAGGTCAATCGACGCCGACTGCACCGCTCGGGGCCGCAGCGCCCGACGCAATCCCGCGCCGACCCGCGCCTCCGCCCGCTCGTCCAACCAACTCAAAGGATCGGTAGTCACAGGTACGCACCTTACTTGAACGCCGTTCAGGTTGGTATCCCCAAAAGCGCCCCATCCCCACCAGCCAACAAACCCCGTGTGCCCACCACCCACCCCGCCGACATCAAGATCACCAGGCCCTCACGGCGGGCGCGATTCGAACAATGCCGCCCTCAGAGCCTGGTGATCTTGAAGGCGACCACCTCGACCCTGGCGTCCAAGATCAGCCAGCCAAGACGCACGGCGAGACCCACACGGCATTGCCGCCCACAGAGCCTGGTGATCTTGAAGGCGACCCGCCTCGACCCTCGCGTCCAAAATCAGCAGGCACTCACGGCGGGACCCACACGGGCGATGCCGCCCACACAGCCTGGTGATCTTGAAGGCGACCACCTCAACCCTGGCGTCCAAGATCAGCCGGGGCTCACGGCCCCACACGGGCGATGCTGCCCACAGAGCCTGATGATCTTGAAGGTGCTCGCCTCAACCCTCGCGTCCAAGATCAGCAGGCACTCACGGCGGGACCCATACGGGCGATGCCGCCCGCAGAGCCTGGTGATCTTGATTGCGGCCCGCCTAGACCCTGGGGTCCAAGATCATTGGGACTCATGGAGACCCACACGGGTGATGCCGCCGAACTCGCCAGCGAGGGCGACGAAGCGCTGCGGGACATCGAAACCTTGCCGCTGATCCAACGCCCGGTTATGTCGGCTGGGCTTTGGTGGCGGCGAGCATTCCGGCGGTGATGGTGGCGATGTCCGCCGTGGTGCTGATGAAAGGGGGCATCGCGTAGATGTTGTTGCGGAAGGGACGGAGCCAGACGCCGGCGGTGACGGCCGCGGTGGTGGCGGTGCGCATGTCGACCGGGTGGTCGAGTTCGATTACGCCGATGGCGCCGAGGACACGGACTTCGCGGACGCCGGGGAGGTTGCGGGCGGGGGCGAGGCCGGTGCGGAGTTCGGATTCGATGCGGCGGACCTCGGTGCGCCAATCCCGTTGCAGGAGAAGTTCGATCGAGGCGATCGCGACGGCGCAGGCGAGGGGGTTGCCCATGAAGGTGGGGCCGTGCATGAGGCCGCCGTGGCCGGCGCTGATGGTTTCGGCGATGTGCGAGGTGCACAGGGCGGCGGCCAGGGTGAGGTAGCCGCCGGTGATCGCTTTGCCGACGCACATGACGTCCGGGCTGACGGCGACGTGGTCGGCGGCGAAGAATTCGCCGGTGCGGCCGAAGCCGGTGGCGATCTCGTCGAAGATCAGCAGGACGCCGTGGGCGTCGCAGAGCCGGCGCAGGTCGGTGAGGTAGCGCGGGTCGTGCCAGCGCATGCCGCCGGCGCCCTGCACCACCGGTTCGACGATCACGGCGGCGAGTTCGTCGGCGTGCTCGGCGAGCGCGCGTTCCAGTTCGGCGACGTAGGCGGGCTGGTAGTCGGTGGGGGGCATCGGCACGAAGACCTGTTCCACCAGGACGTCGGTCCACAGCGCGTGCATGCCGCCGTCGGGGTCGCAGACGCTCATCGGGCTGAAGGTGTCGCCGTGGTAGCCGCCGCGCCAGGTGAGCAGGCGGCGCTTGCCGGGTTTTCCGAGGGCGCGCCAATACTGCAGGCACATCTTGACGGCGACCTCGACCGAGACCGAACCCGAATCGCAGAGGAACACCTTGTCCAGACCGGCGGGCGAGAGTTCGACGAGGAGTTCGGACAGCCGCGCGGCCGGTTCGTGGGTGAGGCCGCCGAACATCACGTGACTCATCCGCTGCGACTGCTCGATGAGCGCCGCGTCGAGAACCGGGTGCCGGTAACCGTGCACGGCCGCCCACCAGGAGCTCATGCCGTCGACGAGCTCGCGGCCATCAGCCAGGGTGAGCCGGGTGCCGGAAGCGCTTGCGACCACCAAAGGTTCGGTCGTCGCAGGGAAACCGCCGTACGGATGCCAGACATGTTTGGCGTCGATAGCGGTGATCTCATCAGGGGTCAGTGCCACAGGAATCCTCGCGGTGCAGTGACCCGCCCCGGCCTCGCCGAGACGGCTTGAACGCCGTTCAAGTTACCACCGGAGCACCACCAATACGAGCGAGTCCGGAGGGCGGGCCGGCACCGCGTGGTGCAACCGCGAGGCGGATCTGTGGATTCCGCACTATCCCAGCGACGGCCGACCTATTCTTTGACTCAGTCAAACATCTCGGTCGACCATTGGAGCCGTCATGACCGCTGTCGTTACCGGGGCTTCCGCCGCCGAAATCGCTGCTGTCCGTGCGTTCAACCGCCGCTATACCGAAGTGATCGGTGTGCTGCGGGAGGGGCTCGTCGACACCGAGTACTCGCTGACCGAGGCGCGAATTCTGTTCGAGCTGGCCACTTCTGGATCCACCGAGGCGATTCGGTTGCGTAAGACGCTGGGGCTCGACCCGGGATATTTGAGCCGGATCCTGACCCGGTTCAAGAATCGGGGGTTGATCGAGAGCAGTCGCTCCAGCAGTGATGGGCGGCGGCAAGAGGTGCGGCTGACCGATCGTGGCCGGGCGGAGTTCGCGGTGCTGAATCAGCGCTCCGGGGTCGATGTTCGCAGGCTGCTGGAGCCGCACCACCCGGCGGAGCGGGCGAAATTGATTCGTGCCATGACGACCATTCAGCAGATCCTGGAGCGGCCCGAGGCGGCCGCCGACAGTCCACCGGTGACGATCCGGGCGCCGAAGCCGGGTGACTACGGGTGGGTGATCCAGCGCAATGCGGCTCTGTACGCGGCCGAGTACGGCTGGGATGCGAGCTACGAGGCGCTGGTCACGAAGATCGTCGCGGATTTCCTCGAATCCCATGACGACAGCCGGGAACGCGCGTGGATCGCCGAGGCCGGCGGGACTCCAGTGGGCGCTGTGTTCTGCGTGGCCGACAGTAAGACCACCGCGCGGCTGCGGTTGCTGCTGGTCGAGCCGTCGGCGCGCGGACTGGGCGTGGGCTCGGCGCTGGTCGGCCACTGTCTGCGGTTCGCGACCGATGCCGGATACACCGACATGGTGTTGTGGACCAACGATGTGCTGGCGGCAGCGCGGCACATCTATCAGCGCGCCGGATTCGAACTGGTGGAATCGGCTCCGCACCACAGCTTCGGGCACGACCTGATCGGGCAAACCTGGCGTCGCGCCCTCCGCCCGGAGTGACGGCCGCCACCCCGCGCAACGCAGGCTACCGATGACGCTGTGTTTACCCACCCCGTCGACTCCGTCGGCTCCCATCCGCCTAGGGTCGGAGACATGCCCCAGCCCGACCCAGCGCCCGGCGAGCTGACACCGCTCGGTGTCTGGCCGGGCACCGCGTACCCGCTGGGCGCCACCTATGACGGTGCGGGCACCAATTTCTCGGTGTTCTCCGAAGTCGCCGACGCGGTCGACCTGTGCTTGATCGCCAAGGACGGCACCGAGACCCGGGTGGCGCTGGACGAGGTCGATACTTACGTCTGGCATGCCTATCTGCCGACCATCGGTCCCGGTCAGCGGTATGGGTACCGGGTGCACGGGCCCTTCGATCCGGAGCGCGGATTGCGTTGCGATCCAAGCAAATTGCTGCTCGACCCGTACGGCAAGGCGTTCGACGGCGAATTCGGCAACGATCCGTCGCTGTACACCTTCGGCCTGGATTCCCTGGGGCACACCATGACCGGGGTGGTGATCAACCCGTTCTTCGACTGGGGCGCCGACCGTCCGCCGAATCGGCCATATCACGAGACGGTGATCTACGAGGCGCACGTCAAGGGCATGACGATGACGCACCCGAAGATCCCCGAGGAACTGCGCGGCACCTACGCGGGCATCGCGCATCCGGCGATCGTGGCGCACTTGAAAGCGCTGGGCGTCACCGCGATCGAGCTGATGCCGGTGCACCAGTTCCTGCACGACCGGATCCTGCTCGATCAGGGCCTGCGAAACTATTGGGGCTACAACAGTTTCGGTTACCTGGCGCCGCACAACGAGTACGCGGCCAGCCCGCGCGGCGGCGCGGCGGTCACCGAATTCAAGGCGATGGTGCGTGCGTTGCACGCCGAGGGCATCGAGGTGATCCTCGACGTGGTCTACAACCACACCGCCGAGGGCAACCATTTCGGGCCGACCATCGGTTTCCGCGGCATCGACAATGCCGCGTATTACCGGCTGGACGAACAGAATCCCGCACACTACGTCGACTACACCGGCACCGGAAACAGCCTCAACGTGCGGCATCCGCACACCTTGCAGCTGATCATGGATTCGCTGCGCTACTGGGTGCTGGACATGCATGTCGACGGATTCCGCTTCGACCTGGCCGCGACACTCGCCCGCGAGCTACACGACGTCGACCGCTTGTCGACCTTCTTCGATCTGGTGCAACAGGATCCGGTGGTCAGTCAGGTGAAGCTGATCGCCGAGCCGTGGGATGTCGGTGAGGGCGGCTACCAGGTCGGCAACTTCCCGGGCCAGTGGACCGAATGGAACGGCAAGTACCGCGACACCGTCCGCGACTATTGGCGCGGCGAACCGGCGACGTTGGGCGAGTTCGCCTCCCGCCTGACCGGCTCCTCGGATCTCTACGAGGCGACCGGCCGCCGCCCCAGCGCCAGCATCAACTTCATCACCGCGCACGACGGCTTCACCCTGCGGGACCTGGTGTCCTACAACGAGAAACACAACGAAGCCAACGGCGAGGACAACCGCGACGGCGAAAGCTACAACCGGTCCTGGAACTGCGGGGTCGAGGGCCCGGCCGATGATCCGGAGATTCTCGCGTTGCGCGCCAAGCAGTCCCGCAATCTGCTGGCCACGCTGGTCCTCAGCCAGGGCACGCCGATGCTGGCCCACGGCGACGAGATGGGCCGCACCCAGCACGGCAACAACAACGTCTACTGCCAGGACTCGGAACTGTCCTGGATGGATTGGTCGCTGGCGGAGACGAATTCGGAGCTGCTGGACTTCACCCGGCGCGTGATCGCCTTGCGGACAGCGCATCCGATATTCCGCCGGCGCCGCTTCCTGGCCGGCCGGCCGGTCCGCCACGCCGGTGATGTCCACGACATCGTCTGGCTCACCCCGACCGGCGTGGAGATGACCGACGCGGACTGGGACAGCGGGTTCGGCAAAGCCCTGGCCGTGTATCTCGACGGCCACGGCATTCCGGAGCCGGGCCCGCGCGGCGAACGGATCACCGACGACTCGTTCCTGCTGTGCTTCAACGCTCACGACCACGCCGTCGATTTCGTCATTCCGGGCATCGATTACGGTGCCGAATGGTCTGTCGCGCTGGATTGTTCGGTGCCCGGCGGACACGCCGAGGCCACCTATCCGGCGGCCGCCACGCTCGCTGTTCCTGCCCGTTGTCTGCTCGTCCTCCGCTGTGCCGAGTAACCGCCTATGACTCATGACACCGATCCACTGAAAAGGCCCCGCATCCGGGCCCGTTCGACTCCGGTCCGCAGCACCTACCGGTTGCAGCTCCGGCCGGACGCCCTGACCTTCGCCGATGCCCGCGCCATCGCGGAATACCTACAGCAGCTGGGTATTTCGCACCTATACCTATCCCCCATCCTGACCGCGGCGCCGGGCTCGACGCACGGCTACGACGTCACCGACCCCACCACCGTCTCGGCGGCACTCGGCGGTCCGCTCGGCTTCAAAGCGCTCGCCGACGAAGTCCGCAGCCGCGGTATGGGTTTGATCGTGGATCTGGTGCCCAACCATGTCGGCGTCGCCGATCCGCGACAGAACCCGTGGTGGTGGAACGTCTTACGCAACGGCCCCGAGTCGAAGTTCGCACACTTCTTCGACATCGACTGGAGCCCCGCCAACGGTGCGGGCGGACGGCTGGCGCTGCCGGTGCTGCAGAGCGAGAACGATCCGGCCAAGCTGACCGTGGACCGTTCCGGACCGGAACCCATGCTGGCCCTGCATGATCTGCGCTTCCCGATCGCCCCGGACACCGACGGCGACAACGCGCTGCGCATTCACGACAAGCAGCATTACCGCCTGGTGAGCTGGAAAGCGGGGTTGTGCACCTATCGCCGGTTCTTCGCGATCAGCAGCCTGGCCGCGCTCCGCCAGGAGGATCCGGAGGTCTTCGAGGCCACCCATCGGGAGCTGGCCGCCTGGTGCGACCACGGCCTCATCGACGGCGTGCGAGTCGACCATCCGGACGGATTGTCCTATCCCAGCGCGTATCTGGCGAAGCTGCGGCAGCTGATCGGCCCGCACCGGTTGCTGCTGGTGGAGAAGATCCTGGCCAACCGGGAGCCGCTGGATCCGACCCTGCCGGTCGACGGCACCACCGGCTACGACGCGCTGGCCGGGCTCGGCGGCGTACTCATCGACCCGGCGGGTGAGCAGGCGCTGACCGACCTGTCCCGCCGCGTCGCCGGCCACGGCAGCGACCGCGCCTGGTTCGGCGAAACCGAGCATCGCATCAAACGCGCGGTGGCGGAGACGATTCTCGCGCCGGAGATCCGCCGGCTCGTCGAGGCGATCAAACGCGATGCGGGAGTGCCGGATTCGGACACCCTGGCGCTGACCAACGCCACCATCGAGGTACTGGCTTTCATGCCGGTGTATCGCGTGGAGTACGCGCCGCTGGCAGGCATGACGGGGGCGATCATCGCCGAGGTGGAGCGGCGCAACACCGAACTCACCCCGCCCCTTTCGGTGCTGGTGGCAGCACTGGCCGCCGACGGCGAGGCGGCGGTGCGGTTCGGTCAGGTGTGCGGCGCGATGACCGCCAAGGCCGTCGAGGACACCATGTTCTACCGGGCCGCCCGGCTGGTGTCGCTGCAGGAGGTGGGCGGCAACCCGGCCCGATTCGGCCACTCGCTCAACGAGTTCCACCTTGCCAATATCGATCGCGCGCAGCGCTGGCCGGCCACCATGACCACGCTGTCCACGCACGACACCAAGCGCGGTGAGGATGTGCGGGCGCGGATCGGGGTGCTCTCGCAGGTGGCGAGCACCTGGTCGCGCTCGGTCGACTCCTGGCTGGAGCTGACGCCGGCGCCGGACGGTCCGACCGCACTGTTCCTGCTGCAGAACATGTTCGGGGTCTGGCCCGCCGACGGCCGCCCGGCCTCCTCGGTGCCGGGCCTGCGCGAGCGGCTGCATCTGTTCGCGGAGAAGGCCGTTCGCGAGGCGGGCACCCGATCCTGCTGGGAGGACCCGGATGCCGAGTTCGAGGCCGCGGTGCACGGCTGGATCGACGCGGTCATCGACGGCCCGGTCGGCGCCGAACTCAGCGACCTGACCCACGACCTGGCCCCGCACGCGTGGTCGGATTCGCTGGCGCAGAAGCTGCTACAGCTGTGCGGCCCTGGCATACCGGACCTCTACCAGGGCTGCGAACTGTGGGAGGACTCGCTCGTCGACCCGGACAACCGGCGCCCGGTGGACTTCTCCGCCCGCACCGGCATGCTGCAATCGCTGACCGGCACACCGGCATTGGATCCCAGCGGCGCGGCGAAGATGTGGATCGTCGCCTACGCGCTGTGGCTGCGCCGGGAACGGCCCGACTGCTTCGTCGGCGGCACCTATCAACCGCTGTTCGCCACCGGGGAGCAGGCGCGCCGGCTGGTGGCCTTTACCCGCGGGCGGGTGGGTGAGGCCGCGGAAGTGCTGGTGGCGGCCACCCGGCATTCGGTCGGGCTCGCCGAAAACGGCTGGACCGATACGACTTTGGAGCTACCGCAGGGCACCTGGACCGACCGGCTCACCGGTCACACGTTCTCCGGCCGAACTCGGCTGGAGAAAATGTTCGCCCGGCTGCCAGTCGCTCTGCTCGTGCGAGCCTGAGGAGTCACAGGTGTCCGGCGTGACCGTGGTCGCGTCGAGGGCCGGGATCTTCTCGATCAGTTCCGCCGGGAACGCGCCGCCGAGATCTTCCTGCCAGTGCCGCAGGTTGTAGGGCTCGTAGCCGGAGGTTTCGTCCACGGTCGAGGCCAGCAGGACGCCGTGATCGTTGTTCACGCGCAGCCGGCGCCAGGAGTTCCAGTAGAACCGGGCCGGAATCGGCCCGCGCGGACCGAGTTGGCTGATCGCGCCGCGCAAAGTGCGCAATGCGTTGAGCACTACGTAAACCGGGCCGAGCGAATTGTGCCGCAGCAGGTGCTTCTCCTTGCCCGCGCAACCCTCCGACAGGTTGTCGAGGCGTACGCGGTCGAAGGCCAGGCCCTCGGCTTCGGCCTCGCCGACCATCCAGCGCAGGGTGATGTCGGACAGACCGCATTCGGCGTATCCGCCACCGATGTCGCTGTGCACGCCCTCGAACCAGACCTGCTTGACCCGGTCGTTCCCGCGGCGCTTGATGCGGCGGTACTTGCGCTCCAGTTCGACCGGCACCTGCCACAGGCACGGCTCGAAATTGCGCCGCCGCTCATCGATGGCCAGCGCCTGGCGCGCGCACAGCACCCGCTCGGACAGATCGGTGTTGTGGAAGCGGTGCCGCCACGCGGTCAACCCGGGCACGCCGAGCGCGCCGACGGTGTCGAATACGCCGATGAAATCGATGTCGAAGCGCGGATAGCTGTGGTCGGCGCGGAATTTCTGCCAGTCCGTCTCGGTCGGCGGTTTGCGCCACGGCAGTTTCTTGCCGCGTCGCCGATACATCGTGAATGCCTTCGGATAGAAACCGCCGATCATCGATTCGGGGGTCATGATCCCGATTCGATCGATGAGCCCGATCAAGCTGCGGGCGGTGTAGGCGCCGCGGCTGAAGCCGAAGACGAAAATCTCGTCGCCCGGCTCCCAATTGACCGCGACCTGCCAGTACGCGGCCGACAAATTGGCTTCCAGACCCAGCCCGAACGCGCCACCGAACAAGCGGTCCGCGGTGAATCCCCTTGCGCCGGGACCGGATACGTAGATGACGTGCTGACGCACCGGCTGCCCATCCGGACCGGGCGCGTGCGGCCGGACCGATTGCGCGATCTTGATGATATTCGAGACCGTATCGCTGTTCTCGGCTTTCCAGGTGCCGTCACAGCAAACCACCAGGCGTTTCATAGGTAAATCGTCCCCTCTGATCCCCGTCGAAACCTGCGTACCCGACTACCCGAATCATCGGGATCGGCGCAGCGTTCGTTAGTTGCATACCGAAAAAGCCCCGGCTATGCCAGGGTTTTACGAATTCGGATCGAGTAGGGGTGCGCTACATCCAGGTGGGTTCGCCGAAAACGGCACCGGAATCGTCGGTGTCCTCGGATTCCAGCAACACGTAGGTGAACTGCCGCAGCGTCACGGGGCCGGTGCAGGAATTGACCACGATGTGAAAATCGCGCACACCCAGGTAGATGACCTTGCCCGCGACCATCTTCTTCTCCCGGATCACGACTTCCTTCACTTCCCCGGCGCTGAGGTTGATCGTGGCGACCGGATTGGGGTTGAAGGTTCCGAGTGGGCTTTCCGAAAAGGGGAGGTCGTCGGGGGTGACGCCGACGAGGGCGGAACCGAGGTCCACGGCGCATCCGACGTGGTATCCGACCTGAATCTTGCCGGTGCTCGCACCCTCGAGCCGGCCGTAGGCGACGCCACTGACCAGCACCTCGCGGGTGGTGCCGATCATGTTGAGCGGGGGGATCCGGTTGATCGTCTCGTCGCGGCTGCCCACCATGAAAGTGAGCCCGTTGGGCGCGAGATAGGACCGTTCGTGCGGGGGCATACTGACGGCTTCCCCGTCTGCCGACGGCGCCACGAGCGACGTCATGCCAACCATGACTAGTGACCCGGCAAACGCCAGGCACGCTCTGCTGAGATACGACGGCATGTGAAGTGACTGTAGTAGCAGATCGCTATGTGAAACGGGTGTGACACGGCTACAGCTCGGCCACGGACGGAACTGATGATCGCCTGTCCGGCCGCCGGATACGGTGTGGGCATGCTCCATGGACGAGAAGCCGAACAAGCGGAGATCGATCGGCTGCTCGCCCAGGCGCGCGAGGGCCGCAGCGGCGCGCTGATCCTGCGCGGTGAGCCCGGAATCGGCAAGACATCGTTGCTGGATTACGCCGCCGCCCAAGGCATTCCGACGGTGCGCAGCGCCGGTATCGAATCCGAGGCGGAGTTGCCGTTCGCGGCGCTGCATCTGCTGCTGCGCCCGGGCCTCGCCCTGACCGAAACCCTGCCCGCGCGGCAGCGCGCCGCCTTGCACGCCGCGTTCGGCCTGGGCGACGGCGAACCCGCCGACCGCATGCTGGTCGGGCTCGCGGTGCTGTCGCTGCTGGCCGAGGAGTCCACGGAAGGGCCGCTGCTGTGCCTGATCGATGACGCGCACTGGCTGGACCGGGCGTCCGCGGAAACGCTGCTGTTCGTCGCGCGCCGGCTCGAGGCCGAGGGGGTGGCGGTCATCTTCGCGACCCGCGCGGGTGCGCGCGATTTCCCCGCGCCGGGCCTGCCGGAGCTGACCCTGACCGGCCTGCGCCAGGAAGCGGCGGCGGCGCTGGTGGACAGCCGGGCTCCCGACCTCTCCCCCGCCGTGCGGTACCGCCTGCTGACCGAGGCCTATGGCAACCCGCTGGCGTTGCTGGAGCTGCCGGCCGTGCTGGCCACCGAGGCGCCGGGTTCGGGACCGAATCCGCTGCCGCTGACCCAGCGCCTCCAGGTCGCCTTTCACGGCCAGGTGAGCCGGATGCCGGCCGCGACCCGGACGCTGCTGGTAGCCGCCGCGGCGGCCGGAACCGATGACCTCGCGACGATCCTGCGGGCCGCGACGGCGCTCGGCGCCCAGCTGGCCGACCTGCAACCGGCACAGGATGCCGGGCTGGTGCACAGCGACGGGCGGTCGCTGGGATTCCGGCACCCGCTGCTGCGGTCGGCGGTCTACCAGGGCACACCGCTGGCGCAGCGCCTGGCCGCCCATGCCGCGCTGGCCGCGGCGCTCGTCGCGCCGGAGGAAGCCGATCTGCGCGCCTGGCACCTCGCCTCCGCCGCCACCGGTCCCGATGAAAACACCGCGGCCGCACTGGAAGACAGCGCGGAGCGGGCCCGGCGCCGCAGCGGGTACTCCGGCGCGGTCGCCGCCTACGAGCGGGCCGCCGGATTGAGCACCGACCCGGCCGCCCGGGTCCGCCGGCTGGTGGCGGCGGCCGAAACCGCGGGTGAGGCCGGGCAATTGGATCGCGCGGGCGACCTCGCCGAACGCGCGGCCGCCATGATCGGACCGGAACACGGCGACGACGAACCGGCAACGCTACTGCGCGCTCGACTCGACCTGGTGCGCGCGACATCGGAATTCGGTGCGGGCAAACCCTTTTCGGCGCACCACCGGCTGCTCACCGGCGCGGAGGCAGTGCGCACCCAGGATCCGGTGCGCGCGGCCCGCATGCTCGCCCAAGCGGTACACGCCGCCTGGTACCTCGGCGCCGGAGAACTCGCGCAGGTCGCCGCCCATCTGACCACCCTGGCCCTGCCGGACACCGAACCGCTGGCACACATCACCCGCTACACCGTGGCCGCGATCGAGGGCCGCTACACCGTCGACCTGCGCGCCGCCGCTGCCGGCGCCCGCCGCACCGGCGCGGACAGCCCACGCGATCTGGTGCAGATGTGTGGCGCGGGTTTGGTTGTGGGACAAGATGATCAGGTCACCGATCTGGCGCGTGAGCTGATCGCCGAATGCCGCGAGCAGGGTCGTCTCGCGCTGCTGCCCACCCTGCTGTTCTTCCGCGCCGAAGCCGAAACCTTTCTGGGTCGTCCCACCGAGGCGCGGCTCGCGGCGACCGAGGGATTGCGCATCGCCGCGGACATCGGGCAGTCGCATTGGGTCAGTCAGCAATCGGCGTGCCTGGGGTATCTGGCCGCGCTGGAAGGCCGCGAGCAGGACTGCCGCGACCTGGTCGGCCAGGCACTGGCCGCGCCTCTCGGCGGCGCCGACGCCCCGGGCGCCACCTGGGCACATGCGGCGCTCGGCCTGCTCGAGCTGGGCCAGGGCAAGGTCGACAGCGCACTGACCCGGTTCGAACTACTGGCGGAGGAGCCCGCCGCCCACCATGTGATCGGGTTGCGCACCCTGCCGGATCTGATCGAAGCCGCTGTCCGCCTGGGCAATTCGAAGCGCGCGGAGGAGGCGCTTCAGCGCCTCGAAGCATGGGCCGAACGATCGGGCCGGTCCTGGGTCGCCGCGCTCGCGCACCGCTGCCGGGCACTGGCCGGGCCGGATGCCGAGGCGGAGCACAACTTTCAGGCAGCGCTGGAGGTGGGCGGCAGACCTTTCGAGCAGGCTCGCACGCAGCTGCTCTACGGCGAATGGCTCCGGCGCACCCGGCGAAAGGTCGACGCCCGCAACCAATTACAACCGGCCCTGGAAACGTTCGACCGGCTCGACGCCACACCTTGGGCCGACCGCGCCCGCACCGAACTCGCCGCCCTCGGCGTCGGCGCCACGGCCCGCCCGGCCGCCGGGGTCCTGGCGGCCCTCACCCCGCAGGAACTCCAGATCGTCCGGCTGGCGGCGCAGGGCATGTCGAACCGGGACATCGCGGCGCAGCTGTTCCTGAGTCCGCGCACGGTGGGGCATCACCTGTACAAGGCGTATCCGAAGCTGGGGGTGGTGTCGCGGGGCGAACTCGCGGCGCTGCCGCTGGAGTGAGCGCTCAGTGCGCGGCGAGAACCTGATGGGTGCGGCGAGGCGGGCTCGAACGCCGCGCTCCGGCGGACCCGAGAGCCCAGCGCCCGGCGGCGACAGCCGCGCCGACCAGCACCGCTACCTGCAACGAGCCGATGACCAGGGCCAGGATGAGACCGGCCAGCAAGCCCGCGGCGAGCGCCTCGAGCTTGAACACCGGCCACGCGGAACCCGCGATATCGACCGTGTGGGGGTAGACCGTCTTCATATCGTCAGGATATACGGATAGCGAAGTTCGGTCTACCAAACTTTCGGCTGTGTGGGGAACCTGACAGCTCCGGGAACACGATCGGTCCGGCGGGCGTTTTCCTGGTTATGCCACTTACAGGAGAATACGCACCGAGCACCTCCGATTGGGCCCGTGAGCAGGCCGAAACGTATGAGAACTCCGGCGGCACCGAGGGCACGATCCTGCAGGGCAAACCGGTTGTCCTGCTGACCACCAAGGGCGCCAAGACCGGCCTGCTGCGCAAGACACCGCTGATGCGGGTCGAGCACGACGGCGAGTACGCCGTAGTCGCCTCGCTGGGTGGCGCGCCCAAGCACCCGGTCTGGTACCACAACATCAAGGCCAACCCGCAGGTCGAGCTGCGCGACGGCACCGTCACCAAGGACTACACCGCGCGCGAGGTCACCGGCGACGAGAAGGCGCTGTGGTGGGAGCGGGCCGTGGCGGTCTGGCCGGAATACGCCAATTATCAGACGAAGACCACCCGTGAAATTCCGGTTTTCGTGCTTTCACCCGTGTAACCGATAAACCGGTTCTCCCCCACCCGCCGCGTCTGCTCGACGCGGCGGGTGGCAGCATATTTCGGGTGTCCAATCCGCTTGATGTGATCGACGATCTGTCCAATACCCGTCCGGCGCTCAGCGCGGACGAGATCGACGCCGCCGCCAAGCGAATTTCCGACATTATCGAGCCGACTCCGCTGCAGTTCAGCCCCCGGTTATCCGCCCTGTCGGGCGCGCAGGTCTACCTCAAGCGAGAAGACCTGACCGCGGTGCGCTCCTACAAGCTGCGCGGCGCCTACAACCTGATCGTCCAGCTCACCGCCGACGAACGCGCCGCCGGTGTGGTGGCGGCCAGCGCCGGCAACCATGCGCAGGGTGTGGCATACGCCTGTAAGGCGATGGGGATCAAGGGCCGGATCTACGTGCCGACCACCACGCCGAAGCAGAAGCGCGACCGCATCCGGGTGCACGGCGGGGAGTTCGTCGAGCTCATCGCGATCGGCGAGACCTACGACGCCGCGGCCGCGGCGGCCGTCGACGATGTGGCCCGTACCGGCGCGACCATGGTGCCCCCGTTCGACGATCCGCGCACCGCAGCCGGGCAGGGCACCATCGCCGCCGAAGTGCTCGAACAGCTCGGTGTCGCACCGGATTTGATGGTGGTGCCGGTGGGTGGCGGTGGTTGCCTGGCCGGTATCGGCACCTATCTGCGCGAACGCGCGCCGCACACCGCGATTCTGGCCGCCGAGCCCGGTGGCGCGGCCTCGATGACCGCGGCGCTGGTCGCGGGCGGGCCGGTGACGCTGCCGGAGATCGATCCGTTCGTCGACGGTGCCGCGGTGCGCCGCATCGGCGAGCTGCCGTACGCGGCGGCCGCCAGTTTCGGCGGCCGGGCCCGCTCGCACGCGTCCCTACCGCTACTAACGTCGACCGAATCCCCCAGCGGCGCAGGCTCTTTCCGCGTAATGCAGGTCGACGAGGGCGCGATCTGCACCGCCATGCTGGAGCTGTATCAGAACGAGGGCATCATCGCCGAGCCGGCCGGTGCGCTGGCGGTCTCGGCGCTGGCCGAGGTCGAGGTGACGCCGGGTTCCACGGTCGTGTGCCTGGTGTCCGGCGGCAACAACGATGTGTCCCGCTACGGCGAGATCATCGAACGTTCGCTGGTGCACCGGGGCCTCAAGCACTACTTCCTGGTGGACTTCCCGCAGGAGCCGGGCGCGCTGCGGCGCTTCCTCAACGAGGTGCTCGGCCCGGACGACGACATCACCATGTTCGAGTACGTCAAGCGCAACAACCGGGAAACCGGTGCGGCGCTGGTCGGTATCGAACTCGGCGCGCCGGACGGGCTGGAGTCCCTGCTGGAGCGCATGCGGGAATCGCCGATCCAGTGTGAGCGGCTGGAACCGGGTTCCCCGGCTTACCGCTATCTGACGTAAGTACCGACTTCCGCCCGGTCCGCTGCCACTCGGACCGGGCGGGGTCGTAGCGACTGCTTGCAGGTCGCTCGAAAGGGCCTGCAGCGACTGCTTGCAGGTCGCTCGGAAAGGGTCGGTTCTACGCCGCGGCCTCGCGTGGCGGCTCGACGGCGACACGCTTGCTCGCGCGCAGGCAATTCATGGTCAACGGCAGCAGCCACATGGCCGACATCTGGTCCAAACCCATCTGCGGCAGGGTCAGCCGGTTGTGCACGAAGCCGACCGACAGGCCCAGGCGTGGTTCCACCCAGCCGAACGAGCCGCCGAGACCGATGTGGCCGAAGCCGCCGCGAGCGCCCGCGGTGGGCAGCGAGTGGTAGCCGAGGTGCCACATCATCGGGATGTAGAACAGGGTGCGGTCGACCTTGTAGCTGCGGATCCGGCGGATCGCCTTGACCGTGTGTGGCGAAAGGTATTGCTGCCCATCGGGAGTGCGGCCCTCGACCAGTGACCCGTAGAGGGTGGCCAGGCCGGACGCGGTGCAGACGCCGTTGCCCGCGGCGAGTTCGGTGGCCAGGATCGGCGGGAATTCGCCCTCCAGAATGCCTTCCATGCCGGGCATGAACAGGGCGCGTGCCGCGGCGCCCGCGGCGCCGGGGAAGCCGTAGGAGCGACCCAGGATGAGTGCGCCGAGCGGTCTGCCGAGCATTTTCAGCTGATTGCCGGCCAGCGGCGCGTAGGTCGTCGGGGCGGCGGCGGGCGGGCGGCCGAGATGGATGCCGTCGGTGCCGAGCGGTTCGGCGACTTCGGTGCGGAACAGGGTGGCCATGCTCTGCCCGGTGACCGCGCGGGCCAGACCGGCCAGCAGCCAGCCCAGGGTGAGCGCGTGATAAGCCGGAAAGCCCAGGAGGTGATCGGGTTTCGCGGCCGCGAGCCGCTGCTCCATCAGCTGGTGGTCGAGAACCTCGGTGGCTTGTGTGGCTAGGTTGCTGATCCCCGATAGGCCGGCGCTGTGCGTCAGCACCTGCGCCACGGTGATGGAACCCTTACCGTTGGCGGCGAATTCGGGCCAGTATTCGGCGACCGGGGCGTGGTAATCGATGAGCCCGCGGTCGGCCAGGCGGTGGATGACCGTCGCCGCGATGCCCTTGGTCGCGGAGAAGATGATCGCGCCGGTGTCCTCGGTCCAGGGCTTCCCGGCGGCCGAGCCGGTGGCGATGTCGACCAGGGTCTCGCCGTGGCGGCGCACCACCAATCCCGCGCCCGCGCCGCGGCGTTGCCCGAAGGTGCGGGCGAAGGCCTTGACCAGCGGTCCGAACTCGACTGCCGCGCTACCACCCACCCCCTCCGGAAGTGCGAGTAGGTCCCCGGACGAAGCCACGTTGCTCATTACTCCACGGTAATGGCGGAGATCACACCCGGCAATGTCCGTCTCGGACAGTTATTGCCTTGGGCGATAACGATTTACGCACGTGCCAGCTGGTCGGTTTCGCCGATGGTGAAGGAGTGAGCAGGGAGAACAGTGTGTCCGGAGCGTTGTTCCGTCGGCGCCCAGGACAGGAGTTCGGTTCCGGTCACCGGGATTTCGACCGGGTCGGCCGAGAGGTTGCAGAGCAGGCGCAGGGGGCCGCGGTGCACGACCAACCAGCGGGCGGCCTCGTCGTAATCGACCCGGACCTGCGCGAGCCAGGGGTCGGTGATCTCGGATCTGGTGCGGCGCAGGGCGATCAGGTCGCGGTAGCAGGCCAAGAGCCGGGAGTTCTCGGACTCCTTCCAGTCGAGTTTCGACCGCAGGAAGGTCTGCGGGTCCTGCGGATCCGGCACGTCGCCGGTGGACCAGCCGTGTTCGGCGAACTCGGCTTTGCGACCGGACGCCGTCGCCGCGCCGAGCACCGGATCGGTGTGGGAAGTGAAGAACTGGAACGGGGTTCGCGCACCCCACTCCTCCCCCATGAACAGCATCGGGGTGTACGGGGAGAACAACACCAGCGCCGCTTTGATGGCGAGCTGACCGTCGGTGAGGTAGGCGCTGGGGCGATCACCGAGCGCGCGGTTGCCGATCTGATCGTGGGTGCAGGTGTAGGCCAGTAAGGCGCTGGCGGGAATCAGGTTTCGGTCGATCGGGCGGCCATGGGTGCGGCCGCGGAAGCTGGAATGCGTTCCGGCGTGGAAGAACCCGTGGGTGTAGGTCTGCGCGAACGTCGCCAGGGAGCCGAAATCGGCGTAGTAGCCCTGCCTTTCGCCGGAGACAGCGGTGTGGATGGCATGGTGCAGGTCGTCGTTCCACTGGCCCGCCAGCCCGTAACCGCCCGCCGCACGCGGAGTGACCAAACGCGGATCGTTGAGGTCGCTTTCGGCGATCAAAGTGAGCGGCCGCCGCAGGTGTGCTGCGAGAGTTTCCGTCTCGGTGGCCAATTCGGCGAGCAGGTGGCTGGCGGTGCGGTCGACGAGGGCATGGACCGCGTCGAGACGGAGTGCGTCGATGTGGAAGTCACGGAACCAGCGCAGCGCGTTGTCGATGATGAAGCGGCGCACCGTATCCGAGCCCGGGCCGTCCAGGTTCAGGCTCTGGCCCCAGGTATTACGGCCGTCGGTCAGATACGGGCCGAAGCGGGGCAGGTAATTGCCGGACGGCCCGAGATGGTTGTGGACGACATCGAGCGCGACCGCCAGTCCCTTTGCGTGACAGGCATTCACGAATCGCTGCAAGCCGTCCGGACCGCCGTAGGGTTCGTGCACCGCATACCAGAGCACGCCGTCGTAACCCCAGTTGTGGATGCCGTCGAACGCGTTGACCGGCATGAGCTCGACCACGGTGACACCGAGGTCGACCAGGTGATCGAGACGCTCGATGGCCGCATCGAAGGTGCCGTCCGGGGTGAACGTTCCGATATGCAGCTCGTAGAAGACCGCACCCGGCAGCGGACGACCGGTCCAGTCGGCGTCGGTCCACGCCTCGGGATCGAGAGCGTGCACCGCCGAGCACTCGTGCACCCCGTCGGGCTGTCGAGCCGAGCGCGGATCCGGCAACACAGTGGGGTCGTCGTCGAGCAGGAAGCCGTATCGAGCGCCGGGCTCAGCGGACACTGCCGCCCGCCACCATCCGTCAGCGGATCGCAGCATCGGATGAACGGCGCCTGCCAGTTGCAGCCGCACCGACTCCGCCCGCGGAGCCCATACCTCGAACCCGGTCACCGCGCCAGCATCGCACGTAGGGCTGCGCCGCCGCCCTGCGACCTGGCAGTCTCGCGTTGCCGGCAGATCGGGCAGGCGCAGGCCGGGCAGGCGGCGCAAGCTGGGAAGACGCGCGCAGCGCAGGCCGGGTAGCAGCGCAGGCTTGGTAGCGGCTCGAGATTTCCGGGTGATCACCTATGGTGTGGGACCGGCCGGGGCGGCACAGTGGTGGGGTGGGAATCTACGGTGATCAGATCGTGCCGCGGCTTGTCGATGTCGCCTGCGGGATGGGGATCAATGATCCGCAACGCAAGCGGGCCTGCGCCGGGCTGCACGGACGCGTGGTGGAGATCGGGTTCGGATCGGGCCTGAACGTGCCCTTCTATCCGGACACTGTCACCTCGATCAGCGCGGTGGAACCCGCCGACCTCGGCTGGAAGCTCGCGGGAAAACGGCTGGCCAAAGCGACGGTGCCGATCGAGCGGGCCGGGCTGGACGGCCAGGCGCTGCCGTTCGCCGACAATAGCTTCGATTCCGCGCTGTCGACCTGGACGCTGTGCACCATCCCCGATGTTATGACCGCGCTGAGCGAAGTGCGCCGAGTCCTGGTGCCCGGCGGCACTTTCCATTTCGTCGAGCACGGCCTCGCGCCGCACCCGAGCGTGCAGAAATGGCAGCACCGCCTGAACCCGATTCAGAAGGCCTGCGCCGGTGGCTGCCACCTGAACCGCAACATCCGCGGACTGGTCGAGACAGCGGGCCTCGAGATCCGCGAGGTCGAGGAGTTCTATGGCGAGGGGCCGAAAGCTGTTGCCGCCCTGACTCTCGGGGTCGCGACCTCGCCGGATTAGACGCCGTCGAGTGCCCCGGCCGCGAACCGGGCCGTGTTACGGTGCCTGCCGGAAAGTGGTTGAGCAACTTGGGTTCTCGGCCTCGGGTTGCGCACAACACGGGAGGATCGGCCGATGCGGCGAAATGTGCACACCGTGTTCGCGGCACTCACGGCAGGCGCGGTCGCGAGTGGAATGGAGCCGCTGCGGGAGGTCGTCTCCGAGGAGTTCGAGGTGCTCCGGAACCTGCTCACCGCCCGCTACGTGGACATCTCCGAACTCCCGCCGGCGGAATCAGATCCGAGGATGGCTCATTGGGACTGGCCCGAGGAAATCTGGCAGTCCGAAATCGACTTCGACAAACAGGTGCTGATCGCCGCGAAGCAGCTGCTGGCGCTGGCGCGGTGTGCGCTTGTCGAGCATGCCGAAACCACTGGCGACACCGCGGTCATGATCCGCCTCGGCGCGGTCTCCGAAGAGCTGGGTGAGCTCA
This sequence comes from Nocardia sp. XZ_19_385, assembly GCF_015355755.1. NCBI lineage: Bacteria > Bacillati > Actinomycetota > Actinomycetes > Mycobacteriales > Nocardiaceae > Nocardia > Nocardia sp. XZ_19_385. The sequence continues at coordinate 664,208 of NZ_JACVEE010000004.1, read as the reverse complement.
CCCAGGCCGAGGAGTGGTACACCAAGGCCGCGGAACTCGGTGACCCCGAGGCGATCGATCCCCTTGTCGCTCTTTTGAAGCAATGGGATCGGGCCGACGAAGCCGAGGAGTGCCTGCGCCGTGCCACCGATGCGGGTAACACGGCTGCGATGATTTCCCTGGCGATGCTACTCAAAGAGCGGGACTCGATTTTCGAGGCCGATATGTGGATCCGCAATGCCGCCGAACTCGGTGACAGCAGCGCGCCGAACCTGCTGATGATGCTGCACCATGGAAAGAACGCGCTCCGCACTTCCAGTTGGTACCTGGAAAACTCCGAAGCCGGTGACCCGAGACCGATGCGCTTTCGCGGGGATGAACTCCGCGACCAGGGGGCGGTCGCCGCAGCCGAGGAGTGGTACCGCAAGGCGATCGACGCAGGTGACGCCATCGCGATGTTCAACCTGGCGCTACTCCACTTCGGCCAAGGCAAAGTGGACTCGGCCGAGGACTGGTGCCGCAAGTCCGCCGAAGCCGGCTACCCGGCGGCCATCACCGGTCTCGGGAATCTGCTGTGCGGACAAGGCCGCGGAGCTGAAGCCCGCGGTTGGTACCACGCGGCCGTCGCACTCGGCTGCCTGACCGCCGAGAAGCAGCTCGCCCACCTGGAGTAGTGCGCGAACTGCAACCCGCTCCTAGACCCCCAGGCAGTTCGGGCCGAGTAGCGCCTTCAGATCGCCCATCAGTGCCGAGGACGGCGAAACGCGCAGGTTGTCACCCAGTTTCATCAGGGTGGTCCGCTCGCGGGCGCCGACGTGGCGGACGTGGACGTCGGAGGTGCCGGGGTGCCTGGTGAGCACCCGCTTGAGTTCGCCGATCTTGTCGGGCGTGCACATGCGGGTGGTCAGGATGACCGAGAGCGGTTTGGCGACCCCGATCGAGGACAGGTCGGGGACGACGAGATCGTTGGCGATCAGCGAGATCCGGTCGTCGCGGACCGAGACCCTGGCCTTCACCAGCACGACCGCGTCCTCGACCACGTCCATGCCGAACACCGAGTACGACTGCGGGAAGAACAGCACCTCGACGCCACCGGTCAGATCTTCCAGCTGCGCCGAGGCCCAGGCCAGACCGTTCTTGTTGATCCGGCGGTTCACCGAGGCGAGGATGCCGCCGATGGTGACCTGGGCTCCGTCGGAGACATCGCCTTCCAGGATCGCCGGGATCTGGGTATCCACCTGCGCGGCCAGCACATGTTCGACACCGTTGAGCGGATGGCCGGAGACGTAGAGGCCGAGCATTTCCCGCTCCAGGGCGAGCTTGTGCTTGGTTTCCCATTCGTCGTCGGGGACGGCGACATTGAACACCGAGCTGATCGAGTCGTCGGCGTCCACGCCGCCGAACAGATCGAACTGGCCGATCGCCTCGGCCTTCTTGGTGGTCATCACCGCGTCGATGGCGTCGGAGTGGATCAGCAGCAGGCCCTTGCGGGGATGCCCGAGCGAATCGAAAGCGCCCGCCTTGATCAGGGATTCGGTGACCTTCTTCGTGCAGGCCACCGCGTCGATCTTGTTCAGATAGTCGGAGAAGTCGGTGAACTTCGACTTCTCCTTGCGCGCGGTGATGATCGAGGACACCACGTTGGCGCCGACATTGCGGACCGCGCCCAGGCCGAAGCGGATGTCGGTGCCGACCGAGGCGAAGTTCATCTCGGATTCGTTGACGTCGGGCGGGAGCACCGTGATGCCGAGGCGGCGGCAGTCCGACAGGTAGACCGCGGCCTTGTCCTTGTCGTCACCGACGGAGGTGAGCAGGCCGGCCATGTATTCGGCCGGATAGTTGGCCTTGAGATAGGCGGTCCAGAAGGAGACGAGACCGTAGCCGGCGGCGTGCGACTTGTTGAACGCGTACCCGGCGAACGGAAGGATGGTGTCCCACAGGGCCTTCACCGCGGCCTCGGAGAAGCCGTTGTTCATCATGCCCTCGCGGAAGCCCTTGTACTCGGCCTCCAGCACCTCGAGCTTCTTCTTACCCATGGCCTTACGCAGCGCGTCGGCCTTACCCATGGAGTAGGAGGCGACCTTCTGCGCGATGAACATGATCTGTTCCTGATAAACGATCAGACCATAGGTTTCGGCGAGGATGTCGGCGAGCGGCTCCTCCAGCTCCGGGTGGATCGGGGAGATGGGCTGGCGGCCGTTCTTGCGATCGGCGTAGTCGTTGTGCGCGTTCATGCCCATCGGGCCGGGGCGATACAGCGCGAGCACGGCGACGATGTCGTTGAAGCCGGTCGGCTGCATGCGGCGCAGCAGATCGCGCATGGGGCCGCCGTCGAGCTGGAAGACGCCCAGAGTGTCACCGCGGGACAGCAATTCGTAAGTCGCGGGATCATCCAGGGGCAGGTTGTCCATGTCGAGGTCGAGGCCTCGATTGTTCTTGATGTTCTCCAGGGCGTCACCGATGACGGTGAGGTTGCGCAGACCCAGGAAGTCCATCTTCAGCAGGCCGATGGCCTCGCACGACGGGTAATCCCAGCCGGTGATGATGGCGCCGTCCTGGGCGCGCTTCCAGATCGGGATCGTGTCCAGCAGCGGCTCGGAGGACATGATGACCGCGCAGGCGTGCACGCCCGCGTTGCGGATCAGGCCCTCCAGGCCACGCGCGGTCTCGTAGATCTTGGCGACATCGGGGTTGGAGCCGATGAGTTCACGGACCTCGGCGGCTTCCTTGTAGCGCTCGTGATCCGGATCGGTGATGCCGGCGACCGAGATGTCCTTGGCCATGATCGGCGGCGGCAGCGCCTTGGAGATCTGGTCGGCGATCGCGAAGCCGGGCTGGCCGAACAGGACTCGCGCGGAGTCCTTGATCGCGGCTTTGGTCTTGATGGTGCCGAAGGTGATCACCTGGGCGACGCGGTCGCTGCCCCACTTCTCGGTGGCGTAGCGGACCATCTCACCGCGGCGGCGATCGTCGAAGTCGATATCGATATCGGGGGCGGACGGGCGTTCCGGGTTCAGGAACCGTTCGAACAGCAGGCCGTGCGGGATCGGATCGATATTGGTGATGCCCAGCGCGTAGGCGACCAGCGAACCGGCGGCCGAACCACGGCCCGGTCCGACGCGGATGCCGACCTCTTTGGCGTGCTCGACGAGGTCGCCGACGACGAGGAAGTAGGCCGGGAAGCCCTTCTGCTTGATGACGTCGAGTTCGAAGTAGGCGCGGGAGTAGTACTCCTCGGGAACCGTGCCCCCGGCGAACCGGCGCGCCAGGCCGCGGTCGACTTCCTTGCGCAGCCAGGAATCCTGGTCCTCGCCCTCGGGGACGGGGAACACCGGCATGCGGTCCTTGAAGGCCCACACGTCGTCGTAGGGCTGGATGCGTTCGCCGATCAGCACCGTGTTGTCGCAGGCGTCGGGTACTTCGGCGTCCCAGATCGCCCGCATCTCCTCGGCGGACTTCAGGTAGTAGCCGTCGCCGTCGAATTTGAAGCGGGTGGGATCCGAAAGCGTCTTGCCGGTCTGAATACACAGCAGCGCTTCGTGGTTGGTGGACTGATCCTTGGTGACGTAGTGGCAGTCGTTGGTGGCCAGCGCCGGAATGCCCAGCTGCTTACCGACATTGATCAAGCCCTCGCGGACCCGGCGCTCGATGGACAGGCCGTGGTCCATCACCTCGAGGAAGAAGTTGTCCTTGCCGAAGATCTCCTGCCACTTCGCGGCGGCCTCGAGGGCTTCGCGGTCGTGGCCCAGGCGCAGGCGGGTCTGCACCTCGCCGGAGGGGCAGCCGGTGGTGGCGATGATGCCCTCGGCGTACTGGGCGATGATCTCCTCGTCCATACGGGCCCACTTGCCCAGTTGACCCTCGAGGGAGGCCAAGCTCGACAGTTTGAACAGGTTGCGCAAACCGGTCGCGTTCTCGGCGACCATGGTCATATGGGTGTAGGCGCCGGAGCCGGAGACGTCGTCGCCCTTCTGGCTCGGATCGCCCCACAGCACGCGCTTGGTGTCGAAGCGGGAGGCCGGCGCGATGTAGGCCTCGATGCCGATGATCGGGGTGATGCCGGCGCTCTTCGCGGAGTTGTAGAACTCCGAGGCGCCGTACATATTTCCGTGGTCGGTCATGCCGACCGCCGTCATCCCGAGCCGTTTCGCCTCCGCGAACAGTGGAGAAATCTTGGCGGCACCGTCGAGCATGGAGTACTCGGTGTGGTTGTGCAGGTGAACGAACGATCCGGACGAGGCAGCCAAGACGGTCCTTCCCTCCTTAGTCTCAACGGGGGTTGGCGGTTGGGGAACAATGGCGGGCGGTGGGTAACAAGGGCGGGCGGTTGGGGCTCCAACGGCCGGTAGCGACCGTTGGAGTCTATGCAAATTTCCGAGGGTCTGAAACGACCAGAGCGCCGGGCCTGGACGATCTTTGGCAAGCTTCCAGGCAAGGTGCCGCAAATCACCTGCGCACCACCCATACTCGACGAAAATCCGCCAGGCAGTGTCGTAAGACACACGTGTCGCAATAGCTGATGGCCGGGCGAGGCGAGCGCGCCGTGACACCCCGGGTTCGGTCTGCGCCCATAATCAGCGCATGGATTCGCTGTTGTATCGCCGCCCAGGTGAGCACCCGCCGAGCTCCTCTGGTCCGCGGTGACGACCGCGGTTGTGGCGGTGACGGTTTCGGCCGTGCTGCTGGCCCTGGCGCTGCTGGTGTGGTCGCGCACCCGGCGGGTGGTGACGACACCCGCCGAGCGTGCGGTGTATTCGGCGTTGCACACCGCCTCGCTGGCGGCGCGGCCGTTGCGCGGCGGGCTCACCGATCGGTCGGCGCAGGAGGCGGCGCCGCATCTGCGGGAACTCACCGGCGGTGAGGCGCTGGGGGTCGCCGACGCGGATGGCACGCTGCTGGCCTGGGACGGGGCGCACGCCGAGCTGGCCGAGTACTTCACCGATGCGGCCAAACGCGCCGTCGCCACCGAGCGGCCGGTGCTGGTGCCGGGTCCGGGGCGGGCCGAGCACACCGGGCGGACGTTGATCGCGCAGCCGCTGTTGATCGAGAATGCGGGCGTGGCGGGGGCTTTGGGGGTGGTGACGACCGGCCAGCCCGGTCCCGGGCGGCTCGGAGCGGTCGCGGAGGTAGCTCGATATGCCTGCGGGCAGCTGGAATTGGCGGAGCTGGACGCGTCGCGGGCGCGGCTGGACCGGGCGGAAGTACGAGCGCTGCGCGCACAGATCAGCCCGCACTTCATCTACAACGCGCTGAATACCATCGCCTCGTTCGTGCGCACCGACCCCGATCGGGCGCGCGAGCTGATCCTGGAATTCGCCGACTTCACCCGGTACTCCTTCCGCACGGCGGGCGAATTCACGGTGCTGGCCGACGAACTGCGCAATATCGAGCGGTATCTGGAGCTGGAACGCGCCCGGTTCGGGGACGCGCTGCAGGTGCGGTTGCAGATCGCGCCCGAGGTGCTGGGTGTGGTGCTGCCGTTCCTGGCGCTGCAACCGCTGGTCGAGAACGCGGTGCGGCACGGGCTGGGTGGGTCGGGTGGACGCGGGACCATCAGCATCGTCGCCGCCGACGCGGGCACCGACTGTGTGATCAGTGTGGAGGACGACGGTGCCGGAATGGATCCGGATCTGCTGCGGTCCGGGGCGCTGGATGCCGTCGAAACCGGTTCGGGGCCAGCGCGTTCCGGGGAATCAGCACATGTCGGCCTGGCGAATGTGGATGACCGGCTGCGGGCGGCATTCGGTAACGACTACGGGCTGGTGGTCGACACCGCGCCCGGCGCCGGCACCAAGGTCAGCATGCGGGTGCCGAAATTCCGTGCGGGTATCAGCGCCTGAATCGGCCTGGTCTCACTTCGGGAGCGGCGGGCCGGGGTCGAGGCCCATGGCTTGGCGGGCCTTCCGGATGAAGTACATGCCCCCGCGCGCGGTTTCCTTCGCGACCCGGACCTGACCGAGGGTTGTCGACGAGGCCAGTTGTTCGCGCGCGGTGTTCAGGCGATCGACCGCCTCGGCCATGGCCGCGAGTGCGGCGCCGTCGTCGGGATCGAGCCGGGCCAGTTCCCCGCTCATCCGATCCAGATCCCGATTGACCGCGGCTTTGGCGCCGGCGACACGTTCGACGTTTCCGGACCACTCGCGCGAGATCCACCACGCCACCAGTGCCAGCACGGCGAGGATCAGCAGCAGGAATACGAAACGGCCCACACTCTCAGCTTACGATAGAGCGATTGTGACACCGACCACGGAGAGTGCGGCGGGCACCTTGCGCGTGCTGGCCGTGGATGACGAGAAACCCGCTCTGGACGAGCTGGTCTACCTGCTGCGCGCGCAACCCGGCGTCGGCGAGATCCACGAGGCGGCCGACGCGACCTCGGCGCTGCGGGAACTGCGGGCCCATCCGGTCGACGCGGTGTTCCTCGATATCAATATGCCCGGACTGGACGGGATGGAGCTGGCCGGGATCCTCTCGGAGTTCGCCAACCCGCCCGCGGTGGTCTTCGTGACCGCGCACGACGACCGCGCCGTGGCCGCCTTCGACCTGGGTGCGACGGACTATCTGCTCAAGCCGTTGCGGGAGGCGCGGCTGGCGGAGGCGGTGCGCCGGATCGCCGGGACCCGCGGTATGACGGCCGAGTCGAGCACACCCCTCCCGGAACTGCCGCGGACCGACCCGAACGAGGTCATCCCGGTGGAGCTCGGCGGGGTGACCACGCTGGTACCGCGGTCCAGCGTCAGCTGGGTGGAAGCCGACGGCGATTACGCCCGGCTGCACACCAGTGACGGCTCGCACCTGGTGCGGATTCCGCTGTCGGCGCTCGAATCCCGCTGGGAGGACGCGGGTTTCCTGCGTGTCCACCGGTCCTATCTGGTGGCGCTGCGACTGGTGACAGGGCTGCGCACCGTCGGCACCGGCACAGTGGTGTGCCTGCGCGCCGAGGGAAATGCTGCCGCAGTGGAACTTCCGGTCAGCCGCCGCCAAGTACGTGAACTGAAGCAGCGACTGATCAACGGCCCCCGGCAGAACTGGACCAATCGGTGACGGGCCCGCAGCGGCCGGTACGCCAGCGCGTCGTCCTGGCCGAACGCCGCGGCGCCCGACGCATCCACACCCGCCTCGAAGTCGAGGAGCAGACGGAGATCGGCGAGGCACTGATCGGCGGCCTGATCCGCGCCCAGCTCGGTCTCGCCCTCCGCATGGCCTTGGTCACGGTGCTCGTATTGTGCTCCCTGCCTTTACTTTTCCGCGTTGAATCGATCGGCTCCCTGGTCGTACTCGGCATCCGCCTGCCATGGCTCCTGCTGGGCCTCTTGGTCTACCCCGCGCTGTACGCCGTCGGCTGGCTCTACCGCCACCTGGCCGAACGCAACGAACACGACTTCCTCGAACTGGCCGAGGACTGACCGTGCCCCCTCCCACCCAAGCTTCACAACCCTTGGCGATGCTTCACAGCCCCACCGACCTGCGGCAAGGGCTGCGAAGCATCAACCCGGTCTGTGAAGCATCCGAGGGAAGGGCACGGTGATGAGGGCCGCACCTGTGCGCACTGCGGCCTCCGCGCTGTCCGCGGGCTGCGCGTTAGTGGCAGTGGGGGTTGATGGCACGCGGATGGCGCGCATTACCTCCGACTTCCTCGTGGCCTCGCACAGGGTTGGGCGGCGGTGATGGGGACCGCGCCGGTGCTCACCGTTTGCGCGTTGCTGTTTGCGGCGCTCGCGACGGTGGCGATCGGGGCCTATGGCGTGCGGATGGCGCGGACCACGTCCGACTTCCTGGTGGCGTCGCGCAGTGTGGGGCCGCGATGGAATGCTGCCGCGATTTCCGGTGAATATCTCTCGGCCGCTTCGTTTCTCGGGGTCGCGGGGCTGATCGCGAAGTATGGGGCTGATGCGTTGTGGTACCCGGTCGGGTTTACGGCCGGGTATCTGGGGTTGCTGTTGTTCGTGGCCGCGCCGCTGCGGCGGTCGGGGGCCTACACGGTGCCGGATTTCGCGGAGTTCCGGTTGGGGTCGGTGCGGTTGCGCAGGCTGGCGGCTGTGGTTGTGGTGCTGGTGTGCGGGGTGTATCTGATTCCCCAATTCCAAGGTGCTGGACTGACTTTGCGGATTCTGCTCGGGGTGCCGAGTTGGGTGGGGGCGTTGGCGGTGGGGGCGATTGTGATCGCGAATGTGGCCGGGGGTGGGATGCGGTCGATCACGTTGGTGCAGGCGTTCCAGTACTGGTTGAAGTTGACGGCGGTGGCGTTGCCGGCGCTGGTGCTGCTCGGGCATTTTCTGAGTGAGGATCGGCCGCTGGGGTCGCCCGCTCCCCCGGTCGTCACCGTGCGGACGACGGTGGATGTGAGTACCGATGTGGTGGTGCAAGTGGCGGCGCCGCAGCGGGTTTCGATCGACGGGCGGCTCGACGGGCGGCCGCTGGATGCGACGGTGATACTGGCCGCCGGGGAGCACGAGTTGGGGGCCGGGACCAAGTTGGTGCTGGCGGCCGGGTCGGCGGTGCCGGTGGTGAGTGGGGCACCGGCCGATGGTGCGACGTGGTTGACGCCGGGGGGCGGGTTCGGCGGGCAGCACCCGACCTATCAGGTGTATTCGCTGATCATCGCGACGTTTCTGGGGACCATGGGGTTGCCGCACGTGCTGGTGCGGTTCTATACCAATCCGGATGGGCGGGCCGCGCGGGCGACGGCGCTGACGGTGATCGGGTTGGTGGGGGTGTTCTATTTGAGCCCGATTCTGCTGGGAGTGTTTGCGCGGCTTTATGTTCCGGAGCTGTTGATCACGGGAACTTCGGATGCGGCGGTGGTGCTGTTGCCGAGTTCGGTGCTGAGCGGATTACCCGGGCAACTGCTGGCCGCGCTGGCCGCCGCCGGTGCGATCGCGGCGTTCCTGTCCACCTCTTCGGGGCTGCTGGTCAGTATCGCGGGCGTGCTCAGTACCGACATGCTGCGCGGGCGGATCCGGGATTTCCGGATCGCGGCGCTGGCGGCGGGCCTTGTGCCGCTGGTGCTTTCGGTCACCGTCACCTCGCTGGACCTGTCCCGCACGGTGGCGCTGGCGTTCTCGGTGGCGGCTTCGACGCTGTGCCCGCTGCTGATCCTGGGGATCTGGTGGCGCGGGCTGACCGCGACCGGCGCGGCGGCCGGGTTGGTCGCGGGCGGACTGACCTCGGGCGGCGCCACCGTGGTTTCGGTGACGGGCGGGATTTCCGGCGCGGTAGCCGGAGGGTGGCCCGCCGCGATCCTCGGCTATCCGGCAGCAATCAGCGTGCCGTTGGCGTTCGTGACGATGGTCCTGGTCAGCAAGGTGACCCGGGGGCTCGCACCGCGCAGCGTCGGCCGCATCTTCGTCCGTATGCACGCACCGGAGCGGCTGGGCATGGGCGCTGATCGGGAGCGCCGGCTGCACAGCGGCTAGCCGCGACCGTTCGTCGCGGCGCGCCGACCGTTCGGCGCACAATCGCGCACCTTCGCGGAGTGAGCTGGGCCACATCATCGAATCCTCATGATGCTCCGGTTACCGTTCAGCGCAGTAAGCCACGTCACAGCGAGGACCAACCTGATGAGTATCGATCTCGACAAGGGCGGCTCGGAGCCGCCCCGCGTCCCGAGCGCCGAAGATTTCGCCGAGGTGCAATCGAGTCCGCAGTTCCAGGAACTGCGAAGCCGCCTGCGGCGCTTCGTGTTCCCGATGACCGCGTTGTTCCTGCTCTGGTACGTGAGCTACGTGCTGCTCGGCGCCTACGCGCACGACTTCATGGCGACCAAGGTGTTCGGCAACATCAACACCGGTCTGCTGCTCGGGCTCGGACAGTTCGTGTCCACCTTCGTGATCACCGGGCTCTACGTCCGGTTCGCCAACAAGGAACTGGATCCGCGCGCCGCCGCCATCCGCAACTACATGGAGGGCGATAAGGCATGAGTCTCGCCACTACGCAGTACCTGGCCGCCGAGACCGTCGGTGAGCCGCTGGCCAATATCGCCATCTTCGGCCTGTTCGTCGTGATCACCATGGTCGTGGTGATCCGGGCCAGCCGCAACACCCGCACCGCCGCCGACTACTTCACCGGTGGCCGCGGCTTCACCGGCCCGCAGAACGGCATCGCCATCGCGGGCGACTATCTCTCGGCCGCAAGCTTTCTCGGCATCGCCGGCGCCATCGCGGTATACGGCTACGACGGATTCCTGTACTCCATCGGCTTCCTGGTGGCGTGGCTGGTAGCGCTGCTGCTGGTCGCCGAAATGCTCCGGAACACCGGCAAATTCACCATGGCCGACGTACTGAGCTTCCGGCTCAAGCAAGGGCCGGTACGCACCGCGGCCGCGCTCACCACGCTGACGGTGTCGCTGTTCTACCTGCTCGCCCAGATGGCGGGCGCCGGTGGTCTGGTGGCGCTGCTGCTCGATATCTCCAGCAAGTCCGGTCAGGCCGTGGTGATCGCGGTCGTCGGCGTGCTGATGATCGTGTACGTGCTGGTCGGCGGCATGAAGGGCACCACCTGGGTGCAGATCATCAAGGCGGTGCTGCTGATCGCGGGCGCTGGGCTCATGACGATCATGGTGTTCGCCAAGTTCGGCTTCAACCTTTCCGAGATCCTCGGCTCGGCCCAGAACATGGTCTCGGATTCGACGAACAAGGCCGTCGCCTCCCGTGACGTGCTCGCCCCCGGCGCGCAGTACGGCGGCAGCTCGATGTCCAAGCTGAACTTCCTGTCGCTGGGTCTGGCGCTGGTGCTGGGCACCGCGGGTCTGCCGCACGTGCTGATGCGCTTCTACACGGTGCCGACCGCGAAAGAGGCACGGCGCTCGGTGGTTTGGGCGATCGCGCTGATCGGCGCCTTCTACCTGTTCACCCTGGTGCTGGGCTACGGTGCGGCCGCGATCGTCGGACCGGACCGGATCCTGGCCGCCGCGGGCGGACAGAACTCGGCGGCTCCGCTGCTGGCCTTCGAACTCGGCGGCGTGATCCTGCTCGGCGTGATCTCCGCGGTCGCCTTCGCCACCATCCTCGCGGTGGTCGCCGGTCTGACCATCACCGCGTCGGCGTCCTTCGCCCATGACATCTACGCCAGTGTCATCAAGAAGGGCGAAGTCGACGAGAACAAGCAGGTGCGGGTCTCCCGGATCACCGCGGTAGTGATCGGCGTCCTGGCCATCGGCCTGGGCATCCTGGCCAACGGTCAGAACATCGCGTTCCTGGTGGCGCTGGCCTTCGCGGTCGCGGCGGCGGCGAACCTGCCGACCATCCTGTACTCGCTGTTCTGGAAGCGGTTCAACACCACCGGCGCGCTGTTCAGCATGTACGGCGGCCTGATCTCCACCATCGTGCTGATCGTCTTCTCGCCCGCGGTGTCGGGCAACAAGACCGCGATGCTCAAGGACATGGACTTCGACTACTTCCCGCTGTCGAATCCCGGAATCGTCTCCATCCCATTGGCTTTCGCGCTCGGCGTGATCGGCACCTTTATCGGTGCCCGACGCCAGGAGAGCCAGGCCCTGGCCGCGGAGATGGAAGTTCGTTCGCTCACCGGTGTCGGTGCTGAAAAGGCGATCGCGCACTGATCGCCGGTAGCGAATAGCCGCAACGGCGCGGCGCTCAGTTGGGCCCCGGCGGAGGCCGGGGCCCAACTTCCGTGCCTCCCTTGATCTTTGATTGGAGTTTCCCCAGTGACCAGCGCAACCGACCACGCCACCATGGCCTTCGAGCCCGACGCGGAGTTCGCCGCGGCCGCCAATGCCGGTGTGGCCCTGTATGATTCGGCCACCGCCGACCGGCTCGAGTTCTGGGCCGAGCAGGCGCGGCGGTTGCACTGGGAGCAGCCGTGGTCGCAGGTGCTGGACTGGTCGGACGCGCCGGTCGCGAAGTGGTTCGTCGACGGCAAGCTCAACGTGGCCTACAACTGCGTCGATCGGCATGTGCTGGACGGGTACGGCGATCAGGTCGCCATCCACTGGGAGGGTGAGCCGGGTGATTCCCGGGACCTGACCTACAGCGAGCTGCTGGCCGAAGTATCCAGGGCCGCGAACTATTTCACCGAGCTCGGCCTGCGGGCCGGTGACCGGGTCGCGATTTATATGCCGATGGTGCCCGAAGCCATCATCTCGATGCTGGCCTGCGCGCGGCTCGGACTCACCCACTCGGTGGTGTTCGCCGGTTTCTCCCCCACCGCGCTGCGGCAGCGCTGCGACGATGCCGGTGCGCGCCTGGTCATCACGACCGACGGCCAGTGGCGGCGGGGTACCGCGGCGCCGCTGAAAGCCGCGGTCGACGAGGCGCTCGGCGGTACGCCTTCGTCGGTCGAGCATGTACTCGTGGTGCGCCGCACCGGAATCGACGTGCCGTGGACCGAGGGCCGCGACCTCTGGTGGCATGACACCGTCACCGACGCGTCCCCGGATCACCAGGCGCAGGCCTTCGACGCCGAGCACCCACTATTCATCCTCTACACCTCCGGCACCACCGGAAAACCCAAGGGCATCCTGCACACCACCGGCGGATACCTCACCCAGGCCTCCTACACCCACCACAACGTCTTCGATCACAAAGCCGGACAAGACGTCTACTGGTGCACCGCCGACATCGGCTGGGTCACCGGACACAGCTACATCGTGTACGGGCCGCTCTCCAACCGGACCACCCAGGTGGTCTACGAGGGCACCCCGAACTCCCCCGACGAGCACCGCCACTTCCAGATCATCGAAAAGTACGGCGTCACCATCTATTACACCGCGCCCACGCTGGTGCGGACATTCATGAAGTGGGGCAAGGAGATTCCCGCCGCCCACGATCTGTCCTCGCTGCGCCTGCTGGGTTCGGTCGGCGAGCCGATCAACCCGGAGGCTTGGCGCTGGTACCGGGAAGTCATCGGCGGCAACCGGACTCCGATCGTGGACACCTGGTGGCAGACCGAAACCGGCGCCATCATGATCTCCCCGCTGCCCGGCGTCACCGCTACCAAGCCGGGCGCCGCCATGGCCGCCCTGCCGGGCATCAGCGCCAAGGTCGTCGACGACGACGGCGCCGTGCTGGACAACGGTTCCGGCCTGCTGGTCCTCGACGAGCCGTGGCCGTCGATGCTGCGCGGCATCTGGGGCGACATGGACCGCTTCCGCGAAACCTACTGGGACCGTTTCGCTTCGCAAGGCTGGTACTTCGCCGGTGACGGCGCCAAGCTCGACGAGGACGGCGACCTGTGGGTCCTCGGTCGCGTCGACGACGTCATGAACGTCTCCGGCCACCGGATCTCCACCGCCGAAGTCGAATCCGCCCTCGTCGGCCACTCCGGTGTCGCCGAAGCCGCCGTCGTCGGCGCCACCGACGCCACCACCGGCCAGGCCATCGTCGCCTTCGTCATCCTCACCGCCGAGGCGACGAATACCGGCGAGCAACTCGTCGCGGAACTGAAAGCCGAAGTTTCCCGCGCGATCAGCCCGATCGCCCGCCCCCGCGAGATCCATGTCGTCCCGGAGCTCCCGAAAACCCGCAGCGGCAAGATCATGCGCCGCCTGCTCCGCGACGTGGCCGAAGGCCGCGAACTGGGCGACACCTCGACCCTGGTGGACCCCAAGGTTTTCGAGGCCATCGCCAAGAGCTGACACACGAGAAAGGACCCGGCCCGCATGAGGGGGGCCGGGTCCTTCGTGTCAGGGCTGGATTCTCAGCTCGCTGTCTCGTTCAATTTCGAATTCCGGTACCCGAAGCCGACGTACAGCGCCAACCCCAGCAGCAGCCACGCGATGAAGCGCAGCCAGGTGACCACGTCCAGGTGGCTGATCAGCCAGAGGGAGAAACCGATGCCGATCAGTGGGACGACCGGAACCCAGGGGGTGCGGAACGCGCGTTCGGCGTCCGGCCGGGTGCGGCGCAGCTGCATCACGCCCACCGCGACCACGATGAACGCCATCAGGATTCCGACGTTGGTGAGTTCGGCGGCTTCCCGGATAGGCAGGAAGCCGGCGATGACGGCGGACAGGATGCCGACCGGCCAGATCACGCGGGTGGGCACCTTGCGGCGTGCGCTGTTCTTGCCGAAGTAAGAGGGCAGCAGGCCGTCGCGGCTCATGGCGAAGCCCACGCGGGTGACGGCGAGCATGTTGGCGAAGGCCGAGGTGGTGACGCCGACGACCGCGCCGACCGCGATCACGAGGCCGAGGATGCCCATGCCGACCGTGTCGAAGGCGCTGGAAAACGGTGAGGCCACGGTGATTTCGGTGTAGTTGACCATGCCGACGATGACGAGACAGACCAGCAGGTACACCACCGAGGCGATGCCGAGGCTGATCAGGATCGCCTTCGGCAGCAGCTTCTTGCCGTCCTTGGATTCCTCGGCGGCCGCGCTCATGGCGTCGTAGCCGTAGACCGCGAAGAAGGCCAGGGCCGCACCGGAAACCGCGCTGCCGACGCCGAACGGGAAGAACGGGGTGTAGTTGCCCGCCTTGATGTGGAAGGCGCCCGCGATGACGACTACCGCGACGATCACCATCTTCAGTATGACGAGTCCGGTTTGCACCCGGGCGGATTCGCGTGTGCCCCGCGACAGCAGGAAGGCGAGCAGCAGGCAGAGCACCATCGCGAACAGGTCGACCTTGTGACCGGCACCGGTGCCTGGAGCGCCGAGAGCCCAAGTGGGCAAGTCGAATCCGATGTAGTGGGTGATGTAGTTCAGGTACCCGGAGACCGCGATCGCGACGACGGAGACGATCGCGGTGTACTCGAGCAGCAGATCCCACCCGATCATGAAGCCGATGATCTCGCCGAGCGCGACATAGGAATAGGTGTAGGCCGACCCGGCTTTCGGGACCATGCCGGCGAATTCGGCGTAGCACAGGCCCGCCGCACCGGAGGCGATGATGGCGATCAGGAACGAGATCAGCACGGCCGGTCCCGACACCTCGTTGGCCACGACGCCGGCGAGCGAGAAGACGCCGGCGCCGACCAGTCCGCCCAGGCTCAGCGCCACTAGTTGCCATAGGCCCATGCTCTTCTTGAAATCGCCGGTGTCCTCGGTGGTGACGGGCATGCGCCGCATCACCCCGCTTCTGGTCATGGGCAGGCGTGGGCGCCGAGTTACGACAGTCATTGTCGTGGCCTTTCAGGTGGTGATAGGTGAACAGTTGGGACGGGAGGAGGCCGCGCTAGAAGACGAAGCCCTCGGGGAACGGGTCCGACGGGTCGAGCAGATAGTTCGCCGTCCCGGTCAGCCAGGCTCGCCCGGCGATGGCGGGCACGATGGCGGGATGACCGCCGACCGTGCCGGTGTCGAGAGCGCGCGCGTAGAAGGTGGTGCCGATGAAGGAGTCGTTGCGCAGCACCTGGTCACCGGAGATCAGCCCGCGGGCGTGCTGGCGGGCCAGCAGCGCGGAAGTGCCGGTGCCGCAGGGGGAACGGTCGAACCAGCCGGGGTGGATGGCCATGGCGTTGCGGGTGTGCGCGGGCTCGGAAGCGGGATCCAGGAACAGGACGTGTTTACATCCGGAGATCCGCTGGTCTTCCAGGTGCACGGGGCGGCGGGACTCGTTGATGGACTCCATGATTCGCAATCCGGCGTCGAGAATCCGATCCTGGTGCCCGCGATCGAAAGGTAGACCGAGCTTGCCGAGATCGACGATGGCGTAGAAGTTCCCGCCGTAGGCCATGTCGTAGCGCACCGTCCCCAGACCGGGCACCTCGACATCGTTGTCCAGGCTGTCGCAGTAGGCGGGCACATTGCGCAGAGTGACCGAATCCGCATGCCCTGCACTGACATTCACCGTGGCCACGACTCGTCCGGCCGGTGTGTCGAGCCGAATCTCGGTGATCGGCTCGGTGACCGGAACCATGCCCGCCTCGACCAGGGCGGTCGCGACCCCGATGGTGCCGTGCCCGCACATCGGCAGCAGCCCACTGACTTCGATGAACAGCACCCCGTAGTGGCCGTCGGGGGTGGTGGCGGGCTGCAGAATCGCCCCGCTCATCGACGCGTGTCCGCGCGGCTCGTTGACGAGCAGTTTGCGTAGGCCATCGAGGTTTTCGAGGAAGTAGGTGCGCCGCTGCGCCATCGTGTCGCCGGGAATCGTGCCGATTCCGCCGGTGATCACCCGGGTGGGCATGCCCTCGGTGTGGGTATCGATGGCGGAGATGATCATGCTGCTGTGCATCAGGGCTGTCCTTCGGTATCGAGATCGGCGAGTTCGCGCAGTCGGATCGGGTCGGCGAGTGGGCGCCAAGCGGGGGTGGCGGCCGCGAGCCCGGGCACGGCCGCGGCGCCGTCCGGGCATTCCGCACCGCGCAGCGCGCCGATATTCGCGGCACAGATCCGGCCCTGGCACGGCCCGAGTCCGGCGCGGGTGGCGAGTTTGGCGGGCCGGTAGCCCGTGCCCGCGGCGCGGTGCCAGGCGTCGGCCAGTTCGCCGCGGGTGGTGCCCTCGCATCGGCAGACGACGGTGTCGGGCCGCGACCAGGTCAGCACGCCGGGCCGGATCGGATGCGCGGCCGCGAGCCGGGCCACGAATTGTTCGGCCGTGCGATGCCTGGCCCGCAGCGCACGGTCGGAGCCGGGATCTGCTCCGGCCGCGCTCATTCCGGCGACCCAGCCCTCCACGGCAGCGACCTGGGCGCCGCCGATTCCGGTGATTTCACCTGCCGCCCAGACGGATTCGGCGGTAGTCCGCTGCGTGTCGCCGACCTGCACGAAGCCGTCCGCGGTCAATCCCGCTCCGGCGGCAACCGCGAGTTCGTGCTGCGGGGTGAACCCGTGCGAGACCGCGACGGCATCCACCGGCACGGTGGTGTGGCTGCCGGGTATCGGCGTCCAGT
Organism: Nocardia sp. XZ_19_385; assembly: GCF_015355755.1. Lineage (NCBI taxonomy): Bacteria > Bacillati > Actinomycetota > Actinomycetes > Mycobacteriales > Nocardiaceae > Nocardia > Nocardia sp. XZ_19_385. The sequence continues at coordinate 647,436 of NZ_JACVEE010000004.1, read as the reverse complement.
TCTCGTCGAGGCGGGCGACGGTGGCTTCCTCGACCCGACCGGCACCGGCCACGGCGACGACGGCGCTCGCGGTGCGCAGTGGAATACGGTGCCGCACACCGGAACCGATGTACTCGGCCAACTCCGCGGCCTTGCCGAGACTGTGCCGCAGCTCCCATGGTCTGGCTGCCCACTGCCGCATGATCCGGCGGCCGGGATTGGCTTCGAGCACCGCGCGAACATCGGCGCCACCCTGCGCGAGGGACTGCGCGACAGGGAGCAGGAACGGGCCGGTGCCCGACAGCAAGACCTTCTGCCCGACCAGGACTCGTTGCGTCTTCGCGAGAGTCTGTGCGGCGCCGGCGGTGTAGACACCGGGCAGATCCCAGCCCGGGAACGGGCACACCCGGTCGTAGGCGCCGGTCGCGAGCACCAGCGCGTCACCCTGCACGACGCGATGCACCCGCTGGTCGCCTTCGACGCCGAGTAGCAATCGCACGGCGGGGCAGCCGCTTTCGGCGTGCCGTTCGATCTGATAGACCGAGGCCCAAGGCAGGTATTCGCAGCGCGGGTGCTCCCGCAACCACCGCGCACGCCGCTCGGACGCGCGGTAGCCGTGTCCGATGGCGAGCGGGCGGCGAACTCCGTAGGCAGCGGGGATCCGCCGGTTGTACTGCCCGCCGAGCGCCTCGTTCGAATCGATCAAGGTCACCGTCGCACCGTGCCGCAGCGCGGATTCCGCTGCGGCGGCACCGGCGGGTCCGCCGCCGACCACGACCACGTGCCTGCTCATCGCTCACCCCCGGGCACCCGGGACTGCGTGACGATCGCGTCGCCGTCGCGCGCGGGGCGCCGGCAGAGTCGAATATCGGGCACCCCGTTGACGGTGGCGACGCAGTCGAAGCAGATACCGATCCCGCAGAACACGCCGCGCCGTGCGCCATTCGGCGCGGTGCGCCAGTGCGAGCGGTCGGCGGCCAGCAGGACCGCGGCAAGGGTCTGACCGTGCACACCGGGTACCTCGGCACCATCGACCACGATTGTCAGCGGCCGATCCGCGCGGCCGATCGGATCTGACTTGGAGGGAATCAATCTGGGGCTCATACAGATACGTGCTCCATGCTTGCTGCGTGGGCGGTCGCGGCCTTGCTGATCACCGCGACGTCTCCGGGGTCGGTTCGAGCGATAGGGAGTCGATGACAGCCGGGCGGTCCACGGCGAAGGAGGCGATGTCGATCGCGCCAGGCACGCCGGCGAGCGCGGCGGCGAGCAGCTGCGCGGTGCCGACCGAGAGACCGATACCGGCGCCCTCGTGCCCGGTCGCATGCCAGAGTCCGGGCAGTCGCGGGTCGGGGCCAAGGACCGGCAGGTGGTCGTCGACGTAGGGGCGAAACCCGCCGTAGGCGCGCATGATCGCCACGTCGGAGAGCACCGGGTACAGGCGTAGCGCTTTGCGCGCGATGGCGGCCAGGCTGTCCGGCCGCAGCCGGTCGTCGAAACCGCATTGGCGGCGCGAGGATCCGAGCAGTAGTGGTCCGCCGCGCGTCGATTCGACCACGGCCGAGGATTGCAAGGCGGCGTCTGAACTGCCGACCGCGCCAACGTAATCCGCGTCGTAGACCTTGTGGAAAACGGTCGGCGGCAGCGGCGCGGTGATCAGTACGTCGCCGCGGCGGGGTTTGACCGCGATCGGAGCGCCGAGCAGTGCGGAGACCGGACCCGACCACGGTCCGGCCGCATTGATCACGACCTCCGCGTAGCGCGGCCCTCGGCTGGTCAGCACGCCGATGAGCCGACCAGCCGAGAGAATGGGACCGGTTACCGCACATCGTGTTTCGACTACGGCTCCGGCTGCGACGGCGGACCCGATCAGGGCCGCCGCCGCGCCGACGGGTTGCACCTGGGCGTCGTCGGGGTAGTAGACGCCCGCGGTCACCTCCCGGGTCAACGCGGGCTCGGCTGTCGCCAGCTGATCCGCGTCGAGGTTCTCGCACCGCACCCCGGCTGCCCGCTGGCTCCGGGCGAACTCGTCCAGCGCGACGGCTCCGGCCTCGGTGGTGGCAACGACGATGCCGCCCTTGGCTTCCCATTCGACGGCCGCGGCCTCCTCGGGTGCCCGTTCGGCAAGGCGGTCGAGGACGCCGGGCCACAGCTCACGGGAGTACTGCGCAAGCGCCAGTTCCGGGCCGGGACCCTTGTCCGAGACGAGCACATTGCCCTCACCGTGCGCGGTGGTCCCGGAAGCGAGACCGCCCGCTTCGCAGACCCGCACCGACGCACCGTCGAGGGCGAGCCGGTCCGCGAGCGCGCATCCGATCATGCCGCCGCCGATGATCAGCACGTCGGTCCCGGCTGGGGCCGCCGCGCCGGACGAGTCGAGAATCATTGCGGGCGTGCCCCGTTCACCGAGCGCGGTACATCGAGCGGGTTCGCGGTCCGCAATGGCGGCGGCAGCAGATCCTCTGGTACCGACTGGAAAGCCACCGGACGCAGGAATCGCGTCATCGCCGCGGTACCCACCGAGGTCGTCGCCGGGGCGGTGGTGGCCGGGTAGGGGCCGCCGTGCTGCTGGGCGTAGGTCACCGAAACCCCGGTGGGCCAGGCGTTCCAGAGCACCCGGCCGGCCACACCGGACGCGGCGGCGAGCAGCGCCCGGGTGGTGTCGTCGGCTTGCTCGGCGAATACCGAGACCGTCAACTCGCCGTGCAGCGACCGGGCCAGCTCCAGCAGCTCCGCGGTGTCCTGATAGGTCACCACTAATGTTGCGGGACCGAACATCTCGCGCATGAGTCCATCGCGATCACCCAGAACCGCCCGTGCGGTGGTCGTCAGCAGCAAGGCCTGCCCAGCGCTACCACCGGCGAGCACCCGCACATCCGGATGCGCCCGCATGTGCTCGACAGCTCCGGCGAACCCGGCGGCGATCTGTTCGTTGAGCAGCTCCCCGGTCGGCACCGGGGCGGCACCGATCAGCTCGGCCAGCACCGGAGCCCCCTCGGGCACCGCTACCAGCCCGGGCTTCGTACACAACTGCCCCGCACTGGAACTCACCGCTGTGAGCAGTCCCGAGGCGATGTCCCCCGCCCGCGAGCGCGCCGCGTCGGCCGTCACGAATACCGGATTGATCGACCCCAATTCGCCATAGAACGGAATCGGCACCGGTCGTGCACAAGCAAGATCGTACAGTGCACGCCCACCCGCAGTGGAACCGGTGAAGGCTACGGCGGCGACCCCCGGATGGGTAAGCGCCCGGACCCCGGCGGCACGACCGAAGATCAGACCGAAAGTGCCTTGCGGAGCATCGCATTCGGCAATCGCCTCCGCGACGAGTGCGCCCACTGCCCGCGACAGCGCCGGATGCCCCGGATTGGCCTTCACGATGACCGGGCACCCAGCAGCCAACGCCGAGGCCGTGTCGCCGCCGGCGACGGAGAACGCGAACGGAAAGTTGCTCGCCGCGAAGTTGAGCACCGGGCCGAGCGGAATGTTCATGCGCCGCAAGTCCGGTCGCGGCGCACCCATCGGCCACTCGGCATCCGCGCCATCGATGCGGACATCGAGAAAACCACCGTCGCGCACCTGTTGCGCGAACAACCGCAGCTGGAAGCTGGTGCGCTTCAGCTCACCCGTCAACCGCGGCTGCGGCAGGTGGGTCTCCCGCATGGCCAGCGGAACAAGCTCCCCGGCATGCGCGTCGAGCCGGTCGGCAATACCGTCCAGGACCCGAGCCCGGTCAGCCAATTCCCTTGCCGCCCAGGCTCCGGCAGCGCTTGCGGCGGCATCGACGGTGGCATCGACCTCGGCGGCCGTCGTATCGGCGAAGTCTTCGACCATGAAGGTCATCGCGTTCCCACTTCCTTTGTGCACGTGGAGATTTACCGGTAGCCCTTGGCCAGCACCTCGCGGGTGTCGGCGGTGATCTTCGCGGCCAGTTCGGGTGCGAGCGGCACCCGCGGCGGACGGCATGCGCCACCCGGCCGCCCGGCCAGATCCATCGACAACTTGATGGCGTGCACGAACTCGGTCTTCGAATCCCAGCGCAGCAGCTTGTGCAGATCGCGGTACATCGGCAGCGCCTTGTCCAGGTCGCGGTTCACCGAGGCGTTGTAGAGCTCCATCGTCGCCTGCGGAATCGCGTTCGGGTATCCCGCGACCCAGCCGACCGCACCCGCGATCCCCAGCTCCAGCACCACGTCGTCGGAGCCGATGAGCACATCGAGTTCCGGTGCCAGCTCCTTGATTTCGTAGAAGCGGCGCACGTCGCCGGTGAACTCCTTGACACCGACAATCAGGCCCTCGGCATGCAGCTCGGCCAGAATGCCGGGGGTCAGGTCGATGCGCGTATCGATCGGGTTGTTGTAGGCCACGATCGGCAGACCGACCTGCGCGACGGTGCGGTAGTGATCGAGGATCGAGTCCCGGCCGCCGCGATAGGTGTTGGGCGGCAACAGCATTACCGCCTGCGCGCCGGCCTCGGCAGCCTGTTCGGCCCAGCGGCGCGCCTGGAGCGCTCCGTAGGCGGCGATACCCGGCATCACCGTGAATCCCGCCGGTGCGGCGGCAATGGCCGTGGTCACCACCCGAGCCCGCTCGTCGTCGTCGAGGGTCTGGTATTCGCCGAGCGAGCCGTTCGGGCTCACGCCGTGGCAGCCGTTGGCCGCCAGCCACGCCACGTGTGCGGCGTAGGCGTCGTAGTCGACCGAGAGGTCCGCGGTGAACGGCAGGGTCGTCGCGACCAGTACCCCGTGCCAGGGCTTGTGCACAGTCGACGCGGTCGTTTCGGACATTGAGGGCCTCCATCGAATCGAGAGTCCGGGGAAGTGCGCCCGGCCGCCGCTGTCACCGCAGTGCCGTGTGACATTGCACTGAAGCTAGCCGGTGTGGCCGGTGTCACGCAACCACTTGCGTGAGCGCGGTCACTTCTCTACGGTGCAATGTCACACAGCACCAAGCGATGAGGGCGGAGCACCATGACGGCTGTCGACGACACCCCGGCGACCACACAGCAACTCGACGGACGGAAAGCCGGGGCACCCGCCGGACTACGCCGCATCGTGGCCGCGGCCATGGCCGGCGCCGTCGCCGAGTGGTACGAGTTCTTCCTCTACGGCACCGCTTCGGCGCTCGTCTTCGGTGAGGTGTTCTTCCGATCCAGCGGCAATGCCGTCGACGGCATCATCGCCGCGTTCGCGCTGTACGCGGTCGGTTTCCTGGCTCGGCCCTTCGGCGGCTTGCTGTTCGGCCACTTCGGCGACCGGATCGGGCGCAAGGCGCTGTTGCAGCTCAGCCTGGTGGTCGTCGGAATCACCACCTTTCTTATGGGCTGCCTGCCCGGATTCGACAGCATCGGATACTGGGCGCCGATCCTGTTGGTGACCCTGCGCTTGATCCAGGGTTTCGCCTTCGGCGGCGAATGGGGCGGCGCGGTGCTTCTCGTCAGCGAACACAGCCCGGACAACCGCCGCGGCTTCTGGGCCAGCTGGCCGCAGGCGGGTGTGCCGCTCGGCAACGTCCTCGCGACCGTCGTGATGCTGGTCCTGTCCGCGAATCTGTCCGACGACCAGTTCCTGTCCTGGGGCTGGCGGATCGGATTCTGGCTGTCGGCCATCGTCGTCCTAGTCGGGTACTGGGTGCGCTCCAGCGTCGACGACGCACCGATCTTCCTCGAGGCGCAGGCCAAAGCCGAAGCGGAGCAGCATCGTTCGCTCGGCATCGTCGAGGTGCTGCGCCACCATCGGCGCGAGGTCCTGATCGGTATCGGCGCACGCTTCGCCGAGAACATCCTCTACTACATCGTGGTGACCTTCTCGATCACCTATCTCAAGCTGGTGGTGCACGTGGACACCGCGCCGATCCTGGCCTTGATGCTCGTGGCCCATCTCCTGCACATCGGCATGATCCCGGCCGCGGGCCTGCTCTCGGATCTGATCGGTCGCCGGCCGGTCTATCTCACCGGTGCGGTGCTCACCGCGGGCTGGGGTTTCGCGGCGTTCCCGATGATGGACACCGGCAATTACGCGCTCATCATCATCGCCATCACGCTGGGCCTGGCCATCGAATCTCTCACCTACGCACCGTATTCCGCTCTGATGACGGAGATGTTCCCGACGCACGTCCGCTATACGGCGCTGTCGTTCTGCTATCAGGTCGCCCCGATTCTCGCGGGTTCACTGGCACCGCTGATCGCCATCAGCCTGCTCAACAGTTTCCACAGCTCGGTGCCGATCTCCCTGTATCTTGTTGCGGCGGCGTTGATCTCGGTGCTCGCGGTCGGCCTGGCGAAGGAGACCTCCGGGAAGTCACTGCGGGCCGTCGACGCGGAGGCCGCCGAGCGATGAGCGCCCTGTATGCAACGTGACATGGCATAGAATGCTGGCGACCGATCGAATCAGCGGATCACGGCAGGGGAAACGATCAGGTGAGTATCGAACACTTCGCGCAGATGGAGAAGACCAACCTCCGCGACAAGGTGTCGCGGGCGCTGCGCGCGGCGATCATCGCGGGGGAAATGGAGCCGGGCGCGGTGTATTCGGCTCCGGCGCTCGGCGCCCGGTTCGGCGTCTCCGCCACTCCGGTCCGGGAGGCGATGCAGGATCTGGCGCGCGAGAACCTCATCACGATCGTGCCCAACAAGGGTTTTCGCGTCATCGAGGTCGCCGAGAAGGATCTCGATGACATCACCCAGCTCCGGCTCCTGCTCGAACCGCCCACCGTCCGCGATGTCACCCCGCTGATCCCCGCCGAAGACCTCCCCCGCCTGCGTGAACTCGCGGCCCGGATCGTCACGGGAGCCGAGCAAGGCGACCTGGTCGAATACACCGCTGCCGATCAGGTCTTCCACCTGACGCTGCTCGGTTACGCCGGCAATCCGCGCCTGTCCGCGCTCGTCTCCGACCTGCGCGACCACACCCGCCTGTTCGGCCTGGCATCCCTGGCGAAGAAGGGCGCGCTGGTCGAGGTGGCGCGGGAGCATTTCACCATCGTCGACCTGATCGAATCCAGGGATCAGGAAGCCGTCGAGAAATTCCTGCGCGAGCACGTCAGCCAGGCTCGCGGCCGCTGGGCCAAACCCGAGGAGTAGCGGGGTCACAGCACGAACGGGGTCTTGCCGCGGGCTTCGCGCAAAGCGGTTGCCCACCAGGTCAGTTGGTCGAGCATGCCCCGGGCCGCGTCCTCGAGTTCGGGGTCGCGGCCGGGCCAGCTGCCGTCCGGGGCGAAACGCTGCCAGGCCCTGGCGATTCCGACGGTGCGGCGGATCGGGACGGCGTCCAGTTCGGCGAAGACCTGGCGCAGTTGGGCGGTGGCGTGGCTGCCGTCGGAGTCGCCGCCGTAGCTGATGACGGTGACAGGCTTGGCGGCCCATTCGCTGCCGAACCAGTCGATGGCGTTCTTCACCGCGGCCGGGAAGCTGCGGTTGTACTCCGGAGTGACCAGGACGAAAGCGTCGGCGGCGGCCAGCCGCGCCCCCAGCTCCCGCACCGCGGCGGGAGCCGGTTCGTCGTGGTCGGTGAGCTGGTCGGGTAGTCCGGCGGTGGCGAGATCGATACGGTCCAGGGTGATGGCGCGCCGGGCCACCCGGGTGGTGAACCAGTCGGCGACGGTCGGGCCGAAGCGCCCGGAGCGGGTGGAGCCGATGATCAGCGCCACCCGCAGTCGGTCCGATGTCGTCACTTCGCGTCCTTGATCGGGGCGTCGAGGAAGGCCGGGATCATCGGCAGCAGCAGTTCCGGGCGGTGCACCAGGGTGACGTGCGAGGTGCCGGGCAGGATGGCGAGTTGCGCGTTGGGCAGGCCCGCCGGGGTGTCACCCATGATGCCGCCGCCGAACAGGCGGAACATCTCCACGGCGTGTTCGGGCCGGACGATATCGGAGTCGCCGATCACCGTCAGCGTCGGCGACTTGATCTGACGCGCGGCCTCGGGCGCGACATCGGGCAGATCGTTCTGGTCGTACTCCTTGACCCGCCCGACCAGTCGCGGGAAGTCCTCGGGGCGGGGCGCGTTCTTCAGGTAGTCGCTGTGGAAGGGCGACCCGTGCAGCTGCTCCGGCTGCAGCTCCGCCAAGCCCTCCAGCAGTCCGGGGTGCATCGCGCCCGCGTTCAGTCCGCCGGCGGCCAGGATTTGCTTGCGTACCAGGTCCGGGTGCTTCAGCGTGATCTCCAGTGCCACACCGGCGCCCATGCTGTAGCCGAAGAGGTCCACCCGCTGGATTCCGATCTGGCGCAGTAGTGTGACGGTGTCCTCGGCCATCTGGGCGGTGCGCAGCGGGCGGTCGATATCGGCGGTACGGCCGTGCGCCTGCTGCTCGACCGCGATGACCTGGCGCGTCTTGGACAGTTCCGGAATCAGCTGGCCGAAATCGGTGCCGATGCCCGACAAAGCACCGTGCAGCAGGACCAGCGGCGGCTGGGCCGAGGGGGTGCCGTGCACCTCGTAGTACATGCGCAGTCCATTGACGTCGGCGGAAGCGCCGGGCGTCGCGGGGGCCGGTGCGTTGTCGTTCTGGGTTCCGCAACCGGTGAGCGCGGTCGCGGCGAATCCCGCGGCGATGACGACAGTGGCGAAAGTGGTCTTGAGCTTCATGTTCGTGGCTTCCTTCGGTAGTTGCTTCCGTGTTGACACCAACATTGGCGGGGCCACCTTCCGGTTTGTTTACGGTCCGATTCCGCCGCACCGGAATGCCGGCGTCACCGTTCACTAGGCTGCGGCCATGCGTTTCGGTGTGCTCGGTCCGTTGACGGTGTGGACGGACGCCGGCGCCGTCGTGCCGATTCCGGGCGCGAAAGTGCGTGCGCTGCTCGCGGATCTGCTGGTGCACGCCGGTCAGCCGGTCTCGGGTGACCGGCTGGTGGACGACATCTGGGCCGAGGATCCACCAGGCAATCCGGCAGGCACCCTCGCCGCGAAGGCGTCCCAGCTGCGCCGGGCGCTGGAGGACGCCGAACCGGGTGGCCGCGATCTGGTGGTTTCACCGCCGCCCGGCTACCGCCTGGGTAGCGACCAGGTCGACGCACTGCGCTTCCGCGGCCTGCTGGCAGCTGCCCGCGAAGCCACCGACAGTGGCGGCCGGGTCCGCGCGCTCACCGACGCACTCGGCCTGTGGCGGGGGCCCGCGTTCGCCGACTTCCGGGATACGTCGTTCGCGCAGCCCGCCATCGCCCAGTTGGAGGAGCAGCGGCTGGTCGCGGTCGAGGAATTGGCGGAGGCGCGACTCGCGCTGGGCGAATACCGCGAGGTGGCAGGCGATCTCGCGGGATTCGTCCGCGAACACCCACTGCGTGAGCGGCTTCGGGCCGCGCAGTTGCGCGCGCTCTACGGGGCGGGTCGGCAAGCCGAAGCCCTGGACAGTTACGAAGACCTGCGCCGGCACCTCGACGACGAACTCGGCCTGGATCCGAGCCCGGAACTCGTTGCGCTGCAACGCGCTATCCTCGGACAGGAACTCGAGCTGGTCGCGTCCCAGCGGAAGGACATCGCCGCGCCCACACCGATCCGTCGTCGCACCACCAACATTCCCGCCCAGCGCACCGCGCTGATCGGCCGCGACAGCGAACTCGACGAGCTGCGCCGCGCGGTCGGCGACGCCCGGCTGGTCACCCTCACCGGACCGGGTGGCGTCGGCAAGACCCGGCTCGCGGCGGCCGTCGCGGCCGAGCTGGCCGGTCCATTTCCGCACGGCGCCTGGATGATCGAGTTCGCGCCGCTGCCACCGGCCGAAGGGGCGACCGTGCTGGCCGACACAGTGGCACAGGCGCTCGGCCTCCGCGCCGCCGAGGGCACACCGGCCGATCCGGTGGAGCTGCTCTGCCGAACCCTGGCCGACCAGGAACTGCTGCTGGTGCTCGACAATTGCGAGCACGTGGTCGACGCCGCGGCCGAGCTGGCCGAAACCCTGCTCGGTGCGGCGCCGCGACTGCACATTCTCGCGACCAGCCAAGAACAGCTGCGCCTACCCGGTGAGGACATCGTCCCCGTGCGGCCGCTCACCGTTCCCGATCGGGAGGCGACGCTGTCGGAGCTCGAAAACTCGAGTGCGGCCCAGCTTTTCGTCGCTCGCGCGCGGGCGGGCGCGCGAGATTTCGTGTTGGACGCCGACACCGCCGCGCCCGTTGCCACGCTGTGCCGGCGCCTCGACGGCATTCCCCTGGCCTTGGAACTCGCGGCCACCCGCGTCCGCGCGCTCGGTGTGCACGAGATGGTGGCGCGGCTGGACGATCGATTCCGCCTGCTCGCCACCGGTCATCGTGGTGCGCCGCCTCGTCAGCAGACACTGACCGCGATGATCGACTGGAGCTGGAGCCTGCTCGACGACACCGAGCGCGCCGTACTGCGCCGCCTGTCCGTGCACGCCGGCGGCTGCACCCTGGATGCCGCCGAGACCGTTTGCAGCACAGCCGTTCTCGATGACGTTGTGGCGCAGTGCGTTGTGGCGCAGCACGATGTGGCACAGCACAATGCGGCACAGCACGATGCGGCACAGCACGATGCGGCGCAGCACGATGCGGCACAGCACAATGCGGCACAGCACAATGCGGCACAGCACAATGCGGCACAGCACGACGTGGCACAGGAAGATGTGGCGGATACGGTCGCGCGGCTGGTGGATCGCTCGCTGGTCCAGCTGATCGGACGACGGTACCGGTTGCTGGAGTCAGTGGCTGCCTTCAGCTCGGATCAGCTGCGCAAGGCCGATGAGTCCGATGCGGCACATGCGGCGCACCACCGCTACTACCTCCAACTGGCCGAGCGGGCCGCGCCGGAACTCTATGGCGCCGATCAACAACGATGGCTGGAGCGGCTCGACGCGGAGGCCGCGAATCTGCGGACCGCGCTGGACGGTTTCCTCCGGGAACGCGATGCGGAGCGCGCCCTGCGGATGACCCGCGCGCTGGCCTGGTACTGGCAGCTGCGCGGCCGGTTCGGCGAGGCGCGGCGCAACCTCGCCGCGGCGCTCGCGTTGGGTGGTCCGGCCCACTTGCGCGCACCCGCACTGGCGTGGGATCTCGGATTCGCTTGCCAGCAGGGCGAATCCGCCGACGCCGCGGTCAAGCGCGCCGAGGTGCTGGCCCTGTACGACACCGTCGACGATCCGGCGGGACGAGCTCGGGCGGAATTGCTGCTCGCCCTGTTCACGATGGACACCGGGGACCTGCGGGACCTGGAGGCGCTGGTCGGCCGGGCGCTACCGGCGTGCGAACAAGTCGGCGACCGCTGGGGTATGGCGGCGGCGCACGTGGCGCTGGCCAAAACCGCGCACAGCCGGGCCGAGGTAACCGCCCTGGAACAGCACGCCCGCAGCGCCGCACGGATTTTCACCGAGCTCGGTGACCGCTGGGGCCGCCTGCAAGCCGCCGAATGGCTCGGCGGTCTCGCCGAACTCACCGGCGACCTGACCGGCGCCGCCGAAATCCACCGTGAGGCACTGGAATTGGCGCAGGAGCTGCGGTGGTGGAGCCAGGCATGCAGTCACCTGTGCTGGCTGGGCTGGATCAGCATGCAGCACAGCGCGTTCGACCGAGCCACCGCACTCGCCGAGCAAGGACTGCGGTTGGCCACCGAACACGGATCGGCGCCGGGCCGTACCTTCGCCGCCATCGTGCTGGCCTTCACCGCCCGCCGCGACGGCCGGCCGGAGGAGGCCGAAAAACTTCTGCGCGAACTGATCGCACTGGCCGACGGCCCGGACACCCCGCTGTTCCTGCCCATGCTCCAGGTCGAACTCGGCTACCTGCACGAACAGCAGGGCGACCCGGCCACCGCACTGGCCCTGCACCTGACCGCCCTCGACGGCGCGCAGCGCATCGCCGCGCCCCGCGACACCGCCTTCGCCCTGGCCGGCCTGGCTTCGGCCAGCACCGCCCTGGGCGAATTCACCACGGCCGCACACCTCCTCGGCACTGCGGCCGCCCTGCGCGCCACCACCCACACTCCCCTGCTGCCGGCCGAAATCCCTGACATCGAACGCCCCACCGCGGCGCTCCGCACGGCGCTCGGCGAGCAGGCATTCGCCGCCGCGTACGACGCGGGCACCGGCCTGGATCTCGCCGGTGCCCGTGCGCTGGTAACCGCCGTCAGCCCGCGAGCACCGGCTCACCTTCAGCAGGAACCGGGACCGAGTTGGGCATGATGATCGCCATCAGGATGGCACCGGCCAGCAGGAAGCCGGCCGCCCACCAGAAGCTGACGATGTAGCTGTGGACTTGAGCTTCGGCGAAGGTCAGGGGGCCCGGATTCTTGCCGGCGATGTAGTTGGTGGCGGCGGTAGCGGCGAAGGTCGACAGCAGGGCGGTGCCGATGGAGCCGCCGACCTGCTGGGAGGTGTTCACCATGGCGGAGGCCACGCCCGCGTCGGTGTGGTGCACGTTGGAGGTGGCGCACGCGAAGGCCGCCGACATCGAGGCACCGAGGCCGAGACCCATCAGGAGCAGGCCGGGCAGGACGTGGCTGGCGTAGTTGCTGTGCAGGTCGATGCCGGTCAGCATGACCATGGCCAGCGCGCCGACGAGAAACCCGGCGACCGAGACGACCTTCGGCCCGAAGCGAGGTAGCAGCAGGGTCGGGCCGGTGGTGGAGGACAAGATCATGCCCACCACCATCGGCATGTAGGCGACGCCGGTGACGATCGGCGTGTACTCCAGGATCAGCTGCATGTAATAGGTGAGGAACAGGAACACCGCGAACATGCCGATACCGGCGACGAAGACCGAGAGGTAGGCGCCGCCGCGGTGGCGGTCCAGCACGATGCGCATCGGCAGCAGTGGTTGCGCGACGCGGGTCTCGATGATCACGAACAGCACCAGCAGGATCAGGCCGATGATCAGGCACCACACGGTGGTCGCACTGCTCCAGCCGTGGTCGGCCGCGTGCGAGAAGCCGTAGACGATGGCGAACAGACCGGCGGTCGCGGTGATCGTGCCCGGCAGGTCGAGCGAGGCCTTCCCGTGTGCGACGTGCCGGGCCAGCAGCAGCAGCGCGCCGACCAGGGCCACACCGGCGAAGGCGAGGTTCACGAACAGCGCCCAGCGCCAGGACGCCCACTCGGTCAGCGCGCCGCCGAGCAGCAGGCCGATCGCGGCGCCCGCGCCGGCGACGGCGCTGAAGATGCCGAACGCCTTGGCCTTCTCCTTGGGTTCGGTGAAGGTGACGGTCAGCAGGGCCAGGGCGGCGGGGGCCAGCATGGCGCCGAAGACACCCTGAGCGACGCGCGCCCCGACGAGCATGTGGAAGTTCGTCGCCGCCCCGCCGACCGCGGAGGCGACCGCGAAGCCGATCAGGCCGGTGATGAACATCAGCCGTCGTCCGACCAGGTCGCTGAGGCGGCCGCCGAGCAACAGCAGACTGCCGAAGGCGAGGGTGTAGCCGGTGATCACCCACTGCCGGCTGGAATCGGAGAAGCCGAGATCTTTTTGCGCGTCCGGCAGGGCGATGTTCACCACCGTCGCGTCGAGCACCACCATGAGCTGTGCGATAGCCAGCACCGCCAGCACCCACCACCGCTTGTCGTGCGCACGTTGCGCGGCGGTTGTTTCCTCGACAATGCTCGCCATGGCCACCTCACGGGTCGACGCCGGATGATGCGCGGAAAAGCGAAAGCCTGGGACAGTACCGTTCGGTATGTTATCTGCCTGATTGCCGCATCGAAAGACCGCGCCGGCTGTCAGGGGGACGTGACGGGGCTCACCATCCAGTCGGCAGGTTGGTGAAAACCACAGGTGAGCGGGCCGTCCGGCGTGCTTTTGCGGTGCTGAGCGGCGAAAATTCGGATGAACCTGTCGGTCCTCATCGGAATACTTACCCGCGACCGATGAGTTGTCCGATCTGTTCCCGTCTGATCTCGTGTGGCGTCCGGAACGTGGTTTGTCCAGCTCGGCATCGGCCCACCCCTCGTTTCCGCTCACGTACACCCCGGAGGTAGCCGCATGCGCGCCGACATATCCGCCCCGTCGACCGGGGGGAAAACGCCGACAGTCATCCGGCTGTTGGTGCTCGCGACTTTCGTGGTGATCCTCAACGAGACCATCATGATCAACGCGATCCCGAGTCTGATGCACGACTTGGAGGTCGACGAGCAGGCGGCGCAGTGGGTATCCACCGCGTTCATGCTGACCATGGCGGCGATCATTCCGATCACCGGCTGGTTCCTGCAGCGGGTCACCACTCGCAAGGCCTACGCGCTCGCCATGGGCATCTTCCTGGCCGGCACCGCGTTGTCCGCGGTCGCGCCGACCTTCGAAGTGCTGCTGCTCGGCCGGGTCATCCAGGCCGGCGGTACCGCGGTCATGATGCCGCTGCTGATGACCACGCTGATGACGGTGGTCCCCGAAGCGGATCGTGGCAAGGTGATGGGCAATGTCACCCTGGCCATCTCGGTGGCCCCGGCGATGGGCCCGGTCATCTCCGGCCTGGTGCTGAACTGGGCTTCGTGGCGATGGCTTTTCGTGCTGGTGCTGCCGATCGCCGGTGCGGTCACCTACCTGGGCTACCGCAAGCTCGAAGATATCGGCGAACCGCAGACCGGTGATATCGACTGGGCCAGTGTGGCACTCGCGGCGCTGGGCTTCGGCGGCCTCATCTACGGCCTGAGCAAGTTCTCGCCCGACAATGTCGCCTCGCCGGTGCTGCTGGTGGTCTCCGGTATCGCGCTGGTCGCGGTGTTCGCGGTCCGTCAGCTGAAGCTGCAGCGAGTCGGTGCGCCGCTGATGGATCTGCGAGTCCTGCTGGCCGGCACCTACACCAAGGGCCTGATCCTGATGTCGATCGCCTTCCTGGCGATGCTCGGCTCGATGATGCTGCTGCCGCTGTACCTGCAGAATCTGCGGCATCTGTCGGCCTTCGAGACGGGTCTGCTGGTCATGCCCGGTGGCCTGGCCATGGGTCTGCTCGGCCCGAGCGTCGGCAAGATCTTCGACCGCTTCGGCGGACGTGTCCTGGTGATCCCCGGTTCGATCGGCATCACCGCCGCACTGGCCGGTTTCACCCAGATCTCGATGTCCATGCCGTACTGGCAGCTGCTGGCGCTGCACATCGTGCTGATGATCTCGCTGGCCGCGGTGTTCACCCCGGTGTTCACGCTGGGGCTCGGCGCGCTGCCGCCGAATCTGTACTCGCACGGCAGCTCCATGCTGGGCACCCTGCAGCAGGTTTCCGCGGCCTTCGGCACGGCGCTGGTGATCACGGTCATGGCGACCCGTACCAAGTCGCTGGTCGAGGGCGGCACCGAACCGGTCGCGGCGCAGCTCGACGGGATGCGGCTGGCGTTCGGAATCTCCGCCGCGCTGTCGGTGGTCGTGATCGTCATGGCGGTGCTGCTCCCGGCACGTGCCGCCGACCACGGTCACGGCGCGCCGGTCGACGACGAGGACGAAGTGCCCACACCGGAATTGGTCAAAGACTGAGCCGCCGGTTGGTCCGATAACCGGGAAGCCCCGCACCCATTCGGTGCGGGGCTTCCCCGTTTTTCGAGCAGGTGTGCGACGCGCCCTCGGGAATGGCAACACGCCGGAGCAGCCCGGTCGCGAATGCCGGTTTGAACCACCGGCACCCACTGCCACGTACACAATGCGAAACAGGTGGATTCAGCGCGCTGACATCATGTCGCGGACGAGCGGGCCGAATGCAGCTGTCCGGCAACGACAGTGGAGCTCCTATGCGGAAACGTCTCGGCCCGTGGCTGACCTTGGCGGCGGTAGCCGTGCTCGGTCTGGTCCTGCTGGTCGTCAATCTGTCCAAGGACACCGAACCGACTACCGCACAACCGAATTCAGGTCCGTCGGCCAGCGAGACCGCCGCGCCCACCACCGAACCGAAGGCGACGCCGTTTCCCGCGAACGCCGACTATGTCGCCACGATTCCGCTGGATGCGGGCGGCACCATGACGCTGGAGATCACCGTCGAGGGGGACAAGGCCATCGCCTACGCCTGCGACGGCAAGACCATCGAGTCGTGGCTACAGGGCCCCGCGACCAACGGCGCCCTCAAGTTGACCGGCAAGAACGATGCCACCCTGACCGGCACGCACGACGGCACAGCGGTCAACGGCAATCTCTCGATCGGCGGAAAGCAGTGGGAATTCTCGGCTTCGCCGGTCACGCCGCCCGCCGGGCTCTACGTCTACAACGAGGGCGGGGTGCGGCAGAGCTGGATCGTCGACGAGAACGGCGGCGTCACCGGCGTGCAGCGTGCCGCGAACGGCGCCACCTCCCCGGCCGCGCCCTTGAACTCCGACGCGACGGCGGTCGTGAACGGCAAGAAGATAACCGCGACCAAGGTAAGTGGTGGTGACAGTGTCGGCTGATCCGAACGCACCCACAGTCCGGCGGGTGCAGCCCGCGCGTCCGGCGGCCATCGTGCTCCCATTGCTGGCGGGCGCGGCGGTCGCGGTGCTGCTCGGGGTGTACGCGAAAGTCCATGACCCGCGGTTCTTCTCGGTGAACGTGGCCGGGTTCTCCAGCCCGACCGCGGTGAAGACCTGGCTGGCCACGCTGGCGTTCGTGCTGGCGCTGTTCCAGCTGTTCTCGGCGGCGGCGCTGTACGGCAAGATCCGCCCGCTGGCCCAGGCCTCGTGGACCGGGCCCGCGCACGTCTGGTCGGGGCGGCTGGCGGTGCTGGCCACCGTCCCGGTCGCGGTGCACTGCCTGTACGCGCTGGGATACCAGGATTCGACGACCCGGGTCCTGCTGCATTCGCTGTTCGGTTGCTTCTTCTACGGCGCGTTCGTGGCGAAGATGCTGCTACTCACCCGCAAGGGCCTGCCCGGATGGGTCATCCCGATCGCGGGCGGGGTCGTGTTCAGCGGACTAACGTTCGTCTGGCTGACCTCAGCGCTCTGGTTCTTCCTCAACAACGGCCTGACCTTCTAACCGAAAGCTGAGCTATGACCATTCCTGATCTGAACCGCCGCACGGTCGTGGCCGGAGCGGGCGCCCTGGCCGCCGCCGCGACACTGACCGCCTGCTCCACCTACGGCAAGGACGACTCCCCCGACCCGGCGAAAACCGAACCGGCGCAACCGGGTACCACCGGAACGACCGGAACCGGCGGCCTCGCCAAGACCGCCGACATCCCGGTCGGTGGTGGCAAGATCGTCGGCAGCACCGTGGTGACGCAGCCGACCGCGGGCCAGTTCGTCGGGCTGGACAGCACCTGCACGCATGCCGGCTGCAAGGTCAACGAGATCGCCGGCGGCACCATCAACTGCCCGTGCCACGGCAGCAAATTCAACCTGGACGGTTCGGTGGCGACCGGCCCGGCCACCCGGCCACTGAAGTCGAAAAGCGTTCGGGTGGAGGGTGATTCGATCGTAGAGGGCTAGCCGTTGTCGAACATTTCGGCCATGCGCTTGTCCATCTCCGCCGGCGGCACGTCTTCGACGTGGGTGGCCACGGTCCACCGATGGCCCCACGGGTCTTCGAACGACCCGCTGCGGTCGCCGTAGAACTGGGTCGCCATGGGGGTGAGTTCCCGGGCCCCGGCCTGCAGGGCGGCGGTGAACGCGGCGTCGGAGTCCTCGACGTAGACATGGAGGTTGACGGGCGTGCCGCCGACAGTCTTCGGGTCGAGGAACTCCATCTCCGGCGCCGGGTCACCCAGCATGATCAGCGAATTGCCCAGCACCAGCTCGCAGTGCGCGATCTTGCCGTCGGGTCGGGGCATGCGCATCCGCTCCGATGCGCCGAACACATGTTTGTAGAAGTCGATCGCGGCGGCGGCGCCGTCGACCGCCAAACCCGGCGAGACCACCGGATACCCGTCGGGAATGGGCTTGACATCAGACATGAGAGACCTCCGGTCGAGTCAATTGTGGTAACAATCCGAGCCTATTCCCGGGTCCGGAGGAAAAGGCCTGTTCGACCGAATGATCTACATTTTGGCGGGTGTGGCCTAGGGGCCGGCGACGCCCTGCAGGCGGCGCACCTGGGCGGCGGTTACGGCGGTGAGCACGCCGGGGTCGACCGCGTCCGGGGCGGTCACCGCCACCTGGGTGAGGGTGTTGCCGACTTGAACGAGGGAGACCAGGGTGACCAGGGTGATGCCGTCGCTGGTGGTGCGTAGTTGGAACGCGGTGGCGGCGTCGCCGGCGGGCGGTTGCTCGAGACCGCCGAGACGGAAGTCGATGGCGGTTTCGTCCGCGTCGGCGCCGCTGTAGGTGGTGCAGCCGCGCAAGGTCTGCTGTATCGCGGTGAAAGCGGGGGCGAGCTGGTCGGACGGGTAGGTCGCGGCGTCGATGTCGATGCTGGAGAAGTTGGGGCCGCTGTAACCGATGAAGTTCCAGGCGCGGGCTTCCGGGCGCTGTTCGCCGATCGGGGTCATGACCTTCTCGCAGCCCGCCGGTTTCGTCGGCGGCGGGTCACCGAGCGGGAAGTCGGCGGAGCGGGACGCCCCGGAAGGCGTGAATCCGGAGGGTAGATCGGCGGGATCGAGCAGGCGGGCGAGCAGCACATCGGAGTCGGTGATCGGCGCGCCGCCGGCCGGCGCCGCGGTGGCGACCGGGCCGAACGCGGGCGGGGCGGGCTTGTCATCCGGACTGTCGGACGAGCAGGCGGTCAACGCCGCACCCATCCCGGCCAGAACCAGGCCGAGCCCCCTCGTCACTCGGTCCACGAGACCTGCGTGTTGATCGTCTGTTGCAGATTGCTCTGGCTGGTCGGATCACGGTAGGCCTGATGCCCGCCGACGGTGATCGTTCCCGACACCGGCAGCGGCAACCCGAGGTCGACGGTGATGGTGCCCTGGCCCTGCATCACATAGTCCTGGATATCGAGGGTGCCCGCGTTGTTGGGCAGCGACCACACCTTCGACTTGGGGATCTGGGTGACGTTCAGATCGATGGTGAGCCGGTTGCCTTCGCGGTGGGTGAGCGTCGCGGTGGTCACCTGGTCGAGGGTGACGCCACCGTCGACCTCCTGGTGCACCGTCCACACCGCGCCCTCCCCGACGGCTTCGTCGGGGAACATGATGGAGCGGTAGACCGCTTGATAGAAGGCCTGTTCCAGGGCGGCGCGCGCGGCATTGGAGGTGTCGGGCGACGGGGCCAGGCGCAGCGCGGTGATGGCGCCGTCGTCGCTGAATTCGAAACCGGCGTGCGAACCGCCCGCGGCGGTGAGCGCCTTGGCCAGCGCCGGATCGGTGCTGGTGACCGCGCCCAGAGTGAGGTCGCACCCGTCGGCGTTGGTCTGCGCCGTCATCGGGATGGTCAGCGGCGCGGTCGAGAAGTCGCGCACCGGTTGATCATTGATCTGCTGCTGGATCCGGTGCTCGGTGCGCAGCGTCACCTGCTGCGTGGTGCCCGCCGCATAGCTGGGACGCAGCACGGCATGCGGCTCCGCACCGGCGGAGACCAGCTGGGCCGCCGCTTCGGAGATCGGCACGGTGACTTCCTTACCGATACCGAGGGGTTCGGTGCCGTCGGAGACCGCGGCCGTGTCGGAGTCGTCGGCGCAACCGACACTGAACGCCGAAAGCCCGAGCGCGAGCACGACCAGCAGCACGCCGGAACGCACACCAGGACGCGCGATCCTGGGGGCGTGGGGGGAAGACAACACCGTCACAACCGACAGCGTACGACCGCTTCCTGAGTGGGGGCTTTGAGCAACGTGTTTCCGCAGCCGAACACGCCCGCGCGGAGGCGCGGTGCATAGGGTTCGCGGGACTAGGAGATGATGATCGTCGTGAGTGATGACCGCCCGCCCGAGGACAATCCGCCACCGACAGATTCTGACGGGCATTCCGCCGTGTCCCCGGAACCTCGGGACGCGGCTTCTGGTGTGGTCGAGACGGCGCCTGCTGTGCCCGACTCCGACCCGCCGCGGCGGTTGCGCACCCTCCTGCTCATCGCGGTGGTGCTACTGGGGCTGGATCTGCTCACCAAGATCATCGCGGTCGCGAACCTCACCCCCGGCGATCCGGTCTATCTGATCGGCGATTGGGCTCGATTCTCGCTGGTGCGCAACCCGGGCGCGGCGTTCTCCATGGCCACCGGCATGACCTGGCTGCTGACCCTGGTCGCGGCGGGCGTCGTGGTGGGGGTCATCCGGATCGGGCGCACGCTGCGCTCACTGTGGTGGGCGATCGGGCTGGGCATGGTGCTCGGCGGCGCACTCGGCAACCTGATCGACCGCCTGTTCCGGGCGCCGGGACCGCTACAGGGGCATGTCGTCGACTTCGTGGCGATCGGCTGGTGGCCGGTGTTCAACGTGGCCGACTCGGCGATCGTGTGCGGTGCGATTCTGCTGGTGGCGTTGACGGTGTTCGGTTTCGAACCGGATGGGACGCGGCACGGACACGACGACAATGAGAAGACTGAGGAGACGGTTTGAGGGAGACAAGGTCTATGCCCGTGCCGGACGGGCTCGACGGCATGCGAGTGGACGCGGGACTATCGCGGTTGCTGGGGTTGTCCCGCACCGCGGTGGTGGCGCTCACGACGGACGGCTCGGTACAGCTCGACGGCGTCGCCGCGGGTAAATCGGATCGCCTGGTCGGGGGTGCTTGGCTGGAGGTCGAATTCCCGGAACCCAAGCGGGAGTTGACGATCGAAGCCGCACCGGTGGAGGGGATGAAGATCCTCTACGCCGACGACGACATCGTGGCGGTGGACAAGCCGGTCGGCGTGGCCGCGCACACCGGTGTCGGCTGGACCGGGCCGACCGTGGTGGGCGGGCTGGTGGCGGCCGGATATCGGATCTCCACCTCCGGCGCCCACGAGCGCCAGGGGATCGTGCACCGGCTCGACGTCGGCACCTCCGGTGTGATGGTGGTCGCGCAATCCGAGCGCGCGTACACGGTGATGAAGCGGGCGTTCAAGGAGCGCACCGTGGAAAAGCGGTATCACGCCCTGGTGCAAGGACATCCAGATCCGTCCAGCGGCACCATCGACGCGCCGATCGGCCGGGCGCGCGGCAACGACTGGAAGTTCGCGGTCACCTCGGACGGGCGGCCGAGCGTCACCCACTACGACACCATCGAGGCGTTCCAGGCGGCGAGCTTGCTCGACATCCATCTGGAAACCGGTCGGACACACCAGATTCGAGTGCATTTCTCGGCGATCCGGCACCCATGCTGCGGTGATCTCACCTATGGTGCGGATCCGCGCCTGGCCGAACGGCTCGGGCTGGAACGGCAGTGGCTGCACGCGAAGACGCTGGGCTTCAATCATCCGGCCGACGGGCGTTGGCTGGAGATCGAGTCCGAGTACCCGGATGACCTGAAGAACGCGCTGGGTGTTTTGCGTAATGCCTGAAACACCCCGTACGGCAGGCCCTTCCGCTATCAAGCGGGGGCTGCTGTCCGGGGCGGTCGCCGTCGGGGTGGCGGCGCTGATGTTCACACTCGGCGCGTTGAATCCGCCGCGACCGCTCGGCGTCGGCACCGATCGGCTGGGCCCTGAGCAGGGCGAGACGGTCGCGGATTACCTTGCCCGGGCCCAGGATTCACTCAACGGTGCGGATTCCGACGAGCACTGGGCGCTGGTGTCGTTCACCACAGAACTCGCCCCAGCCGCCATCCCCGCCCACAGCGGCGGAATTCGCATCGGCCAAGTGCTGCACCGGGTCCCGATCCCCCGCGTGCAAACACCGATCGTCACGGTCGGAGTACCGGCAGGCGACGCCGTCGCCATCGCCTCGGCAACCAACGCGGCCTGGCAACTCCAAACCCAACTCGATCGCGACGAGGCCCTGGGCATCCTCGACGACCGCACCCTCCGCGCCACCTCCGTCACCATCTCCCGCCTCCGCGCCGGCTGCCCCTGCACCGTAGGCCTCGTCATCCGAGGCACCCTCCCCCAACTACGAACCCTCGCCGCCACCACCAACATCCGCGCCGTCGAAGCCCTCCCCGCCGACGCCGTCGACGGCCACTTCGCCGTCACCCCCCTCCTCCCCGAACACACCGACACCATCACCCCCACCCCCGACGACGGCCCCGTCCCCACCCAATAACAAGATCACCAGGCCCTCACGGCGCACGCTCTCGACGAACGCCGCCACCAAGTCCTGATGATCTTGCAATCCACGCACCTCGGGCAGATCCTTCCCGCGGCCCTACGTGAATGGTCAAGTGAGCCCCGGGGTTCAAGATCACCAGGCATTCATGGCGCAGGCTCTCGATAAACGCCGCCACCAAGTCCTGATGATCTTGTTGGCGACTGCCATGGTGGATCGCTGCTGGCGGGCGTCCAGTCCGATACGCGGCGCGTTCAAGATCACCAGGCACTGGTGGTGGTCGCTTCTTGCGCGATGCCGCCACCAGGTCCTGATGATCTTGAAATCTCTCGTGCATGGGTGGTTTTTCTCAGCTCGCTCGCGTTGGCGAATTCCACGCCAGTGCAAGCTTTCAAGATCACCAGGCGCTGGTGGCGGGGTCTCTCGGAGATTGCCGCCATCAAGTCCTGATGATCTTGTTGGCGACTGCGGTGGTGGGTCGCTGTTGGCGGGGGGGTCAAGCCCGATATGCGGCGCGTTCAAGATCACCAGGCGCTGGTGGTGGTCGCTTCTTGCGCGATGCCGCCGTGAGGGCCTGGTGATCTTGGTAGTTGTGGTTATAAGGGGAGTAGTTCCGGATCTCGGGTGGCTGGGTGGGGTTGGGTGGGTTCGGGCATTTGGGAGGGCCACCAGACTCGGGGGCCTGCGATGAGGGTGAGGGCGGGGACGAGGATCGAGCGGACCAGGAGGGTGTCGAGGAGGACGCCGAAGGCGACTGTGAAGCCGATTTGGGCGAGGGAGACCAGGGGGAGGGTGACCAGGACTGCGAAGGTGGCGGCGAGGACTATGCCCGCGGAGGTGATGACGCCGCCGGTGACCGAGAGGCTGCGGAGGATGCCGGCTCGGGTGCCGTGTCGTTGGGCTTCTTCGCGGGCTCGGCTGACCAGGAAGATGTTGTAGTCGACGCCGAGGGCGACCAGGAACAGGAACGCCAGCAGGATCAGGCCGGAGTCCAGGCCTTCGAAGCCGAAGAGGTGCTCGAAGAGGAAAACGCTTGCGCCCAAAGCAGATCCGAAGGACAGCACGACCGTGAGAACCAGGCCGATCGGGGCGGCGATGGAGCGCAGCAGCAGGCCCAGGACGATCGTGACCACCAGCAGCACCAAGGGGATGACGACCCAGCGGTCGCGTTCGGAGGAGGTGGCGATGTCGAGATTCGATGCGCTGGGGCCGCCGACCACCGTGCCCGGTGCGAGGTCGGGCAGTGCTGAACGGAGTCGTTCGATGGTCGCGTATTCGGCCGGGGAGTCCGCCGGATCCCTTGGGATCGCCGTGATTTCGGAGAATTCCGGCCCGGTACGCCCCGCTTCGGCCGCGCCGATGCCCGGGTCGGTTTCGGCGGCCCGCAGTACGGCGTCACGGGAACCGTTGGGGGTCATGATGAGTAGCGGCGTCCCGGCGCGGTCCGGGAAGTGGGCGGCGAGGGTCTTCGTGCCTTCCACCGATTCCGGTGTCTGTACGAACTGGTCCGCCCGTGACAGGGCGTCGGTGTTGCCCAGCAGTCCGAGGCTCAGCAGGCCGAGCACGGCGACCGAGGCGAGCGCCGAAACCACCGGCCTGCGCGCGATATTCGTGCCGATCCGGTCCCACAGCGTCGCCTTCGACTGGATGTTGTTCTGCACGTGCGGAATGCGCGGCCAGAAGATCCACCGTCCACACACCACCAGCAGCGCCGGGAACAGCGTCACCATCACCAGCAGGGTGCACACGATGCCGGCCGCGCCGACCGGGCCCATCCCGGCGGCACTGTTCATATCGGCGGCCAGCAGGCACAGCAGACCGAGACTGACGGTGGCCGCCGACGCGGCGATCGCGGGCACCGAGGTGCGCAGCGCGGACAGCATGGCGCCTGCAACATCCGAACGGTGGTGCAGCTCTTCGCGATACCGGGCGACGATGAGCAGCGCGTAGTCGGTGCCGACACCGAACACCAGAATCGTCAGCACCGCCGCGCTCTGATCGTTGACCGTGACGTCGAAGACCTTCGCCAGCCCGTACACGGCCGCCATCGAGGCAATGTTCGCTGCGGCCACCGAGATCAAGGGCACCAGCCACAGCAGTGGGCTGCGGTAGGTGAGCAACAGGATCACCGTCACCACCAAAGCCGTGACCAGCAGCAGACGTTCATCGATACCCTCGAACGCACCCTCGAAATCCGCGCCCAGCGCGCCAGGTCCGGTGACCTGCACGGTGAGGCCTTGCGGATGCTCGGCCACCATCGCGCGGAATTCCTCGATGTACTCCGCGGATTCACCGTGCGACTGGTCCACGATCACCGGATACATCAGGGCCTGACCATCATTAGCGGTCAGCGGCTGGGGCGGCCCACTCTCGGTCCCGTACTTCGCCCGCAATGCCGCGTAATGCGCTGTGGCCGTGGCGCGGTCGGCGTCGGTGACGCCGGTGTCCCGCTGATACACCACCAGCAGGACATTCGAGGTCCCGCCGGGCAGCGTCGCCTCCAGCTCGGCCGCCAGGGTGGACTGCGCGGCGGCGGGCAGATAGTCGGTTTCCTTGTCGGACTTGACATCGTCGAGGCTGCCGGCGAACGGCGTCAGCGCGGCCAGCACCGCGATCCACAAACCGATGAGCAGCCACGCTCGGGTCTTCATCCCCATCACTGTCTCCTTGCTACGGACATAGGAGCAGCGTCGCGGGAACGCGGCGGGAAAACGTCCGCCCGGGGAGGGCTGTTGCGAATACTCCGCGCGGAGTACGCGGCGAATGCCGTGCTGGCGGAGAATGTCTGAAATGGAGACCGAGCAGGGCACGGCGGAGGTGACGGTCCGGAGACCGGTCAGCCACTGGTGGACCGACGGCCTGCTCGCAGCCGCACTGCTGATCGCTGAACTGATCGCAGCGACGCTGATTCCGAGCTCGCGGCCGCTGGACGGATTCGGCGCGCTGCTGCTGATCCTGGCCACGGCGCCGCTGGCGGCCCGTACCTACGCACCGGTGCCCGTGTTGATCGCACACCTGGCGACGGCGATCCCCTACCACGCCAACGAGTTTCCGCACGAGGCGATCATCCCGGCGACCATCGTCGCGCTCTATACCGCCGCCCGGCACGGCAATCGGCGGCGCACCGCCGTCATGGTCGCCGCGGTCCTGACCTTCGGTCTCGGCGGCATCCTGATGTCGGGCGAGGACAGCGAGAACATCGCGTTGCAGGCCTTCGGCGCGATCGGCTGGATCGTGCTCGCCTGCGTAGCGGGCGAAGCGGTACGACTGCATCGCGCATATATCGCCGAGGTGCTGGACCGGGCCGAACGCGCGGAACGCTCCCGCGACGAGGAGGCCCGCCGCCAGGTAGCCGAGGAGCGACTCCGTATCGCCCGCGACCTGCACGATCTGCTGGCGCACACGATCACCGTCATCCAGGTCCAGGCCGGTGTCGCCGCGCATCTGCTCACCGAGCGCCAAGCCGAACCGGCGACGGTGCTCGGCGCCCTGGACACCATCTCCGGCGCCTGCGCCGACGCGCGCGCCGAACTCTCCGCAACCGTGGGCGTGCTGCGCACTCCCGGCAGCGAGGCGCGGGGTCCGCTTCCTGCCCTGGCACAGGTGCATTCACTGGCGGCACTGGCCGAAGCGGCCGGTGTCACCGTCGAATTCGAGACCACCGGTCCCGCCCGCCGACTGACGCCGACGGTGGAAATGGTCGGCTACCGGATTGTCCAAGAGGCACTGACCAATGTGGCCAAGCACGGCTGCGCGGACCACACCACCGTGCGCCTCGAGTACCACCCGGATCGACTGGTAATCCGGGTGTCCGACGACGGCCGCGGAAGTAGCAACGCGACACCAGGTTTCGGCATCCGCGGGATGATGGAACGCGCCGAGGCCATCGGCGGGACTGTGCTCGCGGAAGGCTCCGCAAAAGGTTTCACCGTCACCGCCGACCTCCCCGTAGCCGCTGACCCCACTGCCGGTCCGCCTGCCGAGGCATCGGGCTCCGATCTTCTCGACACTGACGGAGCCGAAATCACCAGCGGCACCAGGTGATCGAAGTCGGGGTAGCGCGGATCGGCAACCGACCATTATTTGCGTCGGGCCTTCGCCCGGGCTGCGGCCGCCGGCATCCCTCACGGGTACCAGGCCCGCACCGAAAACGGCCACCCGCCCGAACCTGTCGAGCGGCATCGATGGCCGCGAAATCCATGGAGGTATCTCATGATTCGGGTGGTGTTGGCGGACGACCAGGCGCTGGTTCGTGGCGCGTTCGCCATGTTGGTCGCCTCCGCGCCGGATATGGAGGTGGTGGGTGAGGCCGGGACTGGGCGTGAGGCAGTGGAATTGGCGCGCAGCGAGCGGGCTGATGTGGTGGTGATGGATATTCGGATGCCGGATCTCGACGGGATTGCCGCGACCACGCTCATCGCCGCCGATGAGAACCTGGCGGGCGTCAGGGTATTGGTGCTCACCACCTACGACACCGATGACAACGTGCTTGCCGCGTTGCGTGCCGGGGCCAGTGGTTTTCTCATCAAGGACACCAAGCCCGCGGCGCTGCTGGACGCCATTCGCACCGTTGCCGCCGGTGAGGCGCTGCTCTCCCCCAGCGCGACCGCCACGGTGATCGCCCGGGTTCGCTCGGTCCCCGATCCGGCTCCGCGCCCAAGCCTCGGTGCGCTCACCGAGCGCGAACTCGACGTGCTCGTGCTCATCGCCAAGGGGATGACGAACGCCGAGATCGCGGAAACCCTTGTCGTGAGCCCGCTTACCGTGAAGACGCACGTCAGTCGAATCCTCGCGAAGGCGCTTGCCCGCGACCGCGTCCAACTAGTAATCGCCGCCTATGAAGCAGGCCTGGTCACTCCGACGACCTGATTGCCCTGCAACCATCGCCCCAAAGGGCTTGTCGCACACCCGGTCGGTACAACGGCAGAACGACTAGGTGTGCGACAGCCGGGTCAGTCGGGCAAGGTGACGACGCCGTCGAGGTAGCGGCGGCAGCGGCCGTACAAGAAGACGCGGTCGCCGTCGAGTTCGCCGCGCAAGCTACCGCCGCGACGGGAGAGCTGGCGGGCGGTGATGCGGCTGCGGCCGAGTTCCCGGCACCACAGCGGGATCAGTTGGGCGTGAGCGGATCCGGTGACCGGATCCTCGGCGACTCCCAGCGCGGGACCGAAGACGCGGGAGACGATGTCGGAAGTGTCGCCGAGTGCGGTGATGACCGCGTCGAAACGCAAGGGCGGGAAAGCGGCGAAATCCGGCGTGGCGTCGCGGACTTCCTGTTCGGAGCCGAGGACGAGGATTTCGTCGAAGCCGGTGTAGGCGCGCACCGGGCGCACACCGAGGGCGGCGACCAGGGCCGGGTCCGGTTCGGTTTCGGTGGACGCCAGGGCGGGGAGGTCGAGAACGTATTCGTCGTCGTCGGTGCGGTCCACGCGCAGCCAGCCGCTACGGGTGTAAAAGTTCACCTGGTCGACACCGGGGTAGACGTCTTCCAGGATCTGGGCGGCGCTGGCCAGGGTCGCGTGCCCACACAGTTCGACCTCCACGGTGGGGGTGAACCAGCGCAGGTGGAAAGCCGGTCCGGCGCCCGGCGGCGGGCCCGCGTCCGGGGGTAATTGCGACGTGTAGAAGGCGGTTTCGGCCAGGTTGTTCTCCTGCGCCAAGTCCAGCAGCAACTGATCGGGCAACCAACCCGGCAGCGGCATGACCGCGGCCGGGTTGCCCGAGAACGGTGCGTCCGTGAACGCGTCGATCTGGTGCAGCAATACCTCCATAGTCGCTGAAGGTACTCCAACACCCAATCACCCTTGCGCACAAGGCTTCTCGTTGGCGCGCCGGGTCGAATGTCCAGTAGGGGGTCAGGCGGTCGACGGGATCGGATGTGTTTGCCCGCCGCGCAGTTTCGCGGTGATCCACCAGGCCGCCTCCACCAGCACGATGCCGACCGCACCGAGCACCAGCGCGGCCGTGGTGAGCCGCACGTTCGACGGGTCGAGTTTGAAGAACTCGCGGGTGAACGGCATCGAGAACAGGAAGATGTAGGCCGCCACCGACGCGCCGATCAACACGATCTTCCACCACACGTAGGGCCGCGCCACCAGGGCCAGCACCCACACCGCGATCATGATCAGGGTGATGAGCGCCGTCGTACTCGCCTGCACGCGTTCGGTTTCGGACGCATCGGGGCCTTCATAGGCGATCAGGTAGGCGATGAATGTCGACACGCCGATCACCGCACCGGACGGGATCGCCAGCCGCATCACCCGCGAAACGAACCCGGTGCGGGCGCGTTCGTTGTTCGGCGCCAGCGACAGGATGAACGCGGGGATACCGATGGTGAACCAGGCGGCGATCGTGACATGCCGTGGCAGGAACGGATATCCGAGCGGTTCGTACCCGAAGATCTGCGAACCGACACCGGCCACGCCGACCAGGAACGCCAGCAGCACCGAGTAAACGGTCTTGGTGAGGAACAGGTTCGAGACGCGCTCGATATTGCCGATCACGCGCCGGCCCTCGCCGACCACGTAGGGCAGGGTGGCGAACTTGTTGTCCAGCAACACGATCTGCGCCACCGCGCGGGTCGCCGGGCTGCCCGCGCCCATCGCCACGCCGATGTCGGCGTCCTTGAGCGCCAGTACGTCGTTCACGCCGTCGCCGGTCATCGCGACGGTGTGGCCGCGAGACTGCAAGGCGCCCACCATGGCTCGCTTCTGGTCCGGACGGACCCGGCCGAAGGTGGTGTGCTCCTCCAGCGCGTCGGCCAAGGGCTCCTGCTCGTCCGGCAATTTGCGGGCGTCGACGGCGTTGTCGCCGCCGGGCAGATCCAGTGAGGCCGCGACCGCGCCCACCGAGACGGCGTTGTCGCCGGAGATCACCTTCACCGTAACGTTCTGGGAGGCAAAGTATTCGAGGGTTTCGCGGGCGTCGGGGCGGACCTTCTGCTCCAGCACCACCAGCGCGGCGGGCTGCACGGTGCCCGGCGCGTCCGGGGCGTCGACCGGACGGTCGCTGCGGCCGAGCAGCAGGATGCGCAAGCCGGAGGAGCCGAGTTGCTCTGCGAGACGGGCATCTTCGGAGCCCGAGTCGAGCAGCACGTCGGGCGCGCCGAGCAGCCAGTCACCGTGCTCGCCGTAGGACTGGCCGCTCCACTTCTTCGCCGAGGAGAACGGGGCGACGGCGGTCTGGGTCCAGCCCGGACCCTCGGGCAGCGCTTCGGCGATCGCCTGCACGCTGGCATTCGGGCGCGGATCACCGGCGGCCATGGCGGCCAACGCGTTTCGCACCTCGGCCTCGTCGATCTTGCCGTCACCGTCGGCGTCGAGCACCTTGATGTCGGACAGGCGCATGCCGTTCTCGGTGAGCGTGCCGGTCTTGTCCGCGCACACCACGTCGACGCGGGCCAGGCCCTCGATCGCGGGCAATTCCTGCACCAGGCACTGCCGCCGGCCCAGCCGCACCACGCCGACGGCGAAGGCGATGGAGGTCATCAGCACCAAGCCCTCGGGCACCATCGGCACCAGCGCCGCGACCATGCCGGTGACCGCGGGCCGCCAGGACTCGCCACTCGAGAACAGCTGGTTGTAGATGATCAGCACACCGGCCGGGATCAGCAGGTAGGTGATGAACTTCAGGATCTTGTCGATACCGCTGCGCAGTTCGGAGTGCACGAGGGTGAACTTGCTGGCCTCCTCGGCGAGTTTGGCCGCGTAGGCGTCCTTGCCGACCTTGGTGGCGCGGTAGGCGCCGCTGCCGGAGACGACGTAGCTGCCCGACATGACCGAGGTGCCCAGCGGCTTGTCCACCGGGTCCGCCTCACCGGTGAGCAGCGACTCGTCGACCTCCAGCGCCGCTGACTCCTCGACCTCGCCGTCGACCACGATCTGATCGCCGGGGCCGAGCTCGATCAGGTCGTCCAGCACGACCTCACGCGGCGGGATCTCGGTGGCCTTCCCGTCGCGGCGCACCGTCGGCTTGGCCTGGCTGACGATCGCCAGCTGGTCCAGGGTGCGCTTGGCCCGCACCTCCTGAATGATGCCGACCGCGCTGTTGGCGACGATGAGCAGGCCGAACATGCCGTCGATCAGCGAACCGGTGGCCAGCACCAGCAGGAACAGCACACCGAGAATCGCGTTGATGCGGGTGAAGACATTCGCGCGCACGATCTCGCGCACCGAGCGACTGGCCCGGTCGGGCACGTCGTTGGTGCGCCCGTCGCGGCGACGTTCCTCCACCTCCGCCGCGGTGAGTCCGGTGGCGGCATCGGCCTGCACGGTGATCGACATGCACGCCAGCCTAAAGCGTGTCGGACTTCGACCCGGTTCGTGCCGCGCGGGGCAGTCGACGGATTATGGGATGACCGCGTGCCACCCGCACTAGTAGCGTGCATCGCGTGCGGCGAATCGGATCGGCTCCCGGTGTGGTGTTCGGGACAGGCGCGTACCTGATCTGGGGCCTGTTCCCGGCCTTCTTCGGTCTGCTCGCCTTCGCCGACTCGGTCGAGGTGGTGGCGCAACGCATCGTCTGGACGCTGGTGATGGTCCTGATCGTGCTGGCGTTCAGCGGGCGGCTACGTGAGCTGATCGGCATCGATGCCAAGACCTGGCGGCTGGCGGCGGTGGCGTCGTTCGCGCTGTCGCTGAACTGGGGTGTGTACGTCTATGGCGTGCTCAGCGGGCACGTGGTCGAGTGCGCGCTGGGGTACTTCATCAACCCGCTGGTCACCGTCGCGTTCGGTGTGGTGATCTTCCGGGAGAAGCTGGCCAAGGCGCAGTGGGTGGCGCTGGGGCTCGGCGCGCTCGCCGTGGCGGTGCTCACCGTCGACTACGGCAGACCGCCCTACATCGCGCTGGTCCTCGCCTGCTCGTTCGCCACCTATGGGCTCGTCAAGAAGGTCATCCGCCTGGACGCGTTGCGTGGAATCGCCGCCGAAGGCATCGTCGCCGCCCCTTTCGCCCTGGCCTTCATCGCCTACCTGGTGTTCTCCGGACGCACCGAGTTCGCCTCCAGCCCGGCCCATACCGGCCTGCTGCTCGCCACCGGCCCCGTCACCCTGGTCCCCCTGCTGCTGTTCGCTGTCGCCGCCCAGCGTGTCCCCCTCTCCACCATGGGACTGCTCCAATACCTCACCCCCGCACTGCAAATGGCGTGGGGCGTCGCCGTCATGCACGAACCCATGCCGGCCTCCCGCTGGGCCGGATTCGCCCTGATCTGGGCCGCCCTGGCGATCTTCACGACCGATGCCCTGCGCCGCGCCCGCGCCCGGCGCAACAGTCAGCCGGTCGTCGCGGAACCCACCTAGACCGCGAACCGTTCCTCGAACGCTGTGCGGTTCGGGGTGACCGGCTCCCGCCCCCACACCGCGAACACCACCCGTTCGAACGCCGCGCCGTGCGCTCGCAACGCCGCCGCCGGTCACCGCGATGCAGGCCGGACTGTGGGGACCACCAACCGCGGGGTGAGGTGGCTGTGAGATGGGTGGATGGGGAGGGGGAAGAGGGGATTGCTTGGCTAGCATCGCGTTTCGTCAGCTTGTGTGCGGTGGGGCGGGGCCCGGTCGCATCGTTCGAACCGTTGGTACGGAGGGCCGCGATGCGCGCCGCCGAGGACATCCAGACCACAGCGCCGACGGCGTTGCCGACCTTCGCGTGGCGCGAATTGTCGATCCTGAGCGGACTTCTCGCTGTTCTGCTGAGCGCGCGGGTGGGGCGATATCCGCTGTGGGGCGACGAGCTGTATCTCGTCCCGGTCGGGCGGCGACCGTCCTGGGGCTTCGCCGACCAGGGGCCGCTGGTTCCGTTGCAGGCCTATCTCTCGGACTTGATCGCACCGGGTTCCGCTGTGCTGCTTCGGCTTCCGGTCGTCGTCCTGACGGTGGCGACTGTCGGCCTGGCCGCGCTGATCGCCCGCGAGCTCGGTGGCGGGCGGGCCGCTCAGCTGGTCGCCGCGTTGAGCTACATTTGCACGCCGTTCGCCGTGCAGCAGTCCGCGGCACTCAGCACCTTCGCCTACGACGCGGCACTGATCTCGCTGGTGTGCTGGCTGCTGATCCGCTGGGTTCGCACCCGCCAGGACCTACTGCTGATCGCGGCGGGTGTGGTTGCGGCGGTGGACTTTCAAGTGAAATGGATGGTGCTGGGTATCTGGGGCGTGCTCGGGATCAGCGTGCTGCTGTGCGGGCCACGGGAGGTGTTCCGCCGCCCGGCGTTGTGGGCCGGTACCGCGATCCTGGCGCTGTCGACGATTCCGGCGCTGCTGTGGCAGGCCCGCCACGAATGGCCGCAGATCGCGATGGGCGCGGTGATCCGTTCGGAGCAGACCGCCATGTCCGACGGACAACTCGCCTCGGCGATCCGGGAACTGATCCTGACCACCGGCCCGAGCGGAATTCTGCTGCTGCTCGGGATCTGGGCGGTCGCCCGAGCACCGCGACTGCGCCCCTACCGTTTCCTGCTTCCGCTGGGTGTCATACCGCTGCTCGCGGTGTTTCTCGCCGGCCTACGCCCCTACTACCTGGGCGACGGGTTCGCGGTCTTCTACGCGACAGCCGCGGTCTACCTCGTCGGCGACGAGCTGCGCGACCGCACCAAGAAGCTGCTGACCGCCTATTTCGTCATCGGGGTGACGACCGTCGTGGCCGCAGTCTGCCTACTCCCCCTGCCACACTCCTGGCTGCACACACCCGCGATCCGCAACGGCGACATGGCAATCCGCGCCCAATTCTTCGGCCTGCACGGCTGGCCGCAACTCGTCGACACCGTCGAACGCGCCGTCGCGGCCCTGCCGGACACCGAACGATCCGACACCATCATCATGACCCAGAACTACTGGCAGGCCAGCGCACTCGACGTCCTGTCCACCAAGGACCTCCCCCCGATCTACAGCCCGAGCCGCGGCTACGGCTACTTCGGCCCACCACCCGACACCGCGACCCGCGTCCTCTACCTCGGCGGCGACAGCCTCGCCCCCACCCTCACCACCCAATTCACCTCCGTGACTCCACTAGCCCGCCTCGACAACCCCACCGGCTACCAAGGCGTGAACCACGGGATCCGCCTCTGGCACTGCACCACCCCGGTGCGCCCCTGGTCCCAAACCTGGCCCGAACTGATGACACTGCGCCTCGAACACGGAGACTGACCCGGCGAGCTCCGCCACGGCACCTCGCAGGCACCGAATCCGCCGGGTCCCGCCCGCCGACAACAAGCGGTGGTCTATCGTGTTGCGGCGCAACACGCCGTTGCGGTGTGGGGTGAGGGTGTTGGCAGGGGTGGCGCGGGGAGAATGCTGGGCATGACGTGGATGCGATGGCTATGAGTGATAGGGCCGGTAGCGACCTCGCGGGGGTGGGTTCTGCGGAGTTGCTGGAGCGGGCGTTGGTGGTGGGGGATCCGGAGGACGATCGGTGGTGGCGGACGGTGACGGAGTTACAGCACCGGACCGATCGGGGGACCTTCGATGCTGTTGCGGCACTGGTGGATTCGGCGGATGCGACGACCCGGTTGCTGGCCGTCGATGTGCTGAGTCAGTACGGGTACGCGCACGAGAAGCCATTCTTGGAGGAGGCGTTGCCGTTGTTCGCGGCGGCGTGCGGGGATTCGGATCCGCGGGTGGTCGCGTCGGCGATCGGCGGGTTCGGGCATCACTACGATCCGCGGGGGCTGCCGTTCGTGCTGCCGCACGCCGGCTCCGAAGACCGGGGTATCCGGTTCTCGGCCGCGGTCGCGCTGGCCACGATCGCCGGGGAGCCGCCCGCGGGCGAGGCGGTGGACGCGCTGGTCCGGTTGAGTACCGATCCTGAAGACATGGTGCGGGATTGGGCGGTGTTCGGGCTGGGCACCCAGCTCGACATCGATACGCCCGCGGTGCGGGACGCGCTCTCCGCCCGCCTGGACGACCACGATCCGGAAACCGCCGCCGAGGCCGCCATGGGCCTCGCGCGACGCGGTGACGTGCGCGCGGTGGCCGCGCTGCACACCATGCTCGCCGACGACCCGAGCACGCTGGCCATCGAGGCCGCGACCGTGCTCGGCTCGCCGGAATTCCTTCCGGCGCTGCGGGCGCTGCGCGACGACGCCGGCGCGGCCGAGTCGTGGTACATCGCCACGCTCGACGACGCCATCAGCGCCTGCACCCCCGCTACCAGCTGACGTTGATCGGGCCCGGCGTCCAGGTGCCCCAGCGGTGCACCGGTTCGACCTGAACCTGAGCGCGAACGGCGTTGGGGTCCAACGGGATGTACTGCTCGAGCGAACCCCAGTCACCGGGCCGATCCCAATCGTGGTTCAGATAGGCCGGGACGGTGCGGGTGGTGTACAGCAGCTGGGTCCAGCCGAGCGGTCCGCCGCCGACGTGGTCCTGCCACATGTTGGTGATGGAGGCGCCGGTGCGGTCCGGCAGGATCCGGTATTCGGGCAGCGCGGAGACGCCGACCCGGGTGGGCAGGTGGTTCTGGCAGGGAAAGTTCAGGCCGACAGCCCAGTCCATCAGCACCGGCGTCCGCGAACCGAGCAGGGCGTTCAAGGTTTTCGTCTGCGGGACCCGCGGCGGGGTGACCGCCAGCCACTGGTCCTTGCCGAGATCCTTGTCCTCGGCGACCAGGCGGACCACGTCGGCGTCGCCGGGCAGCTGATCGAGCGGGACGCGCACGTTGCGCCACAGCGGCGCGGGGCCGATGTCGATCGGCAGGATCCGCCCACCCGCGGCGACATTGCCGTCGGAACCCGTTGTGCCGTATTCGAGTTCGAGATGCTGCCCGGGATGCACGACACCATCGGAGTCGATAGAGCGGATCCGGCCCGCCACCGCGATGGCGATGATGTCACCGCGACTTCCGTCGACCGCACTGGGTAGTCGGAACCAGCCGGTGTTCAGCGCGGCCGGAGTCTGCGCGCCCTCGCGGTAGCTGCCGAGCACCGGGGTGGTGGCTGGATCCAGCCCGAAGGGCAGCGCGACGGTGCTGCCGCTCGTCGTATCCGATTCCGAGTCCGCCGATTCCGCGGCGTCCTGGAGTTCCTCCGGGTCGCTGGAGACCGTGTTCGCTCGACCGGTTTCGGATTCCACCTCGTCCGAGACCAGCACGGGGGCAACGCCGTTCGGGCCGAAGCCGCCGGATTCGGTCCCCGCAAGTGTGGTAGCCGTGTCCCCGGTCAGCGGCGCGAGCATGGACGCGTTCGGATTCGTTTCCACCAGAACGTCATCGGCGAGACCACAACCACCGGCGAACGCGGCGGAGACATTGGATTTCCCGAGCGAATACGCGGGGTATTGCGACACAGTGGCTTTGGCGAACGAGCCCACCAGGAACAGCACCATGAACGCGGCGACCAGCGCCAGCACCGGCACCCGGGTGACCTTCTCCGCCCACGGTCTCAGGCGAGTATCCGGGCGGATATGCCACCACCCCGCCACCACCAGCGCCAGCACCGACAGACCGGCCGCGACGGACGAGAGCCCCTTGCCCGCGATCTCGGGCGCCTTGTCCCACCACGGGATACCCCACGACGACACATACCAGTACCCGTTGGCCGCCACGAAAGTCATTGCGAGGGTGAAGAACACCGCCGCCGCGAACAACGCACGGTTACGCACCGAGCGCAGCACCCCGTGCCCGACCGCCACCGCGGTGAGCGCCGCGACGCACCCCGCCAGCCCCGCGAACACACCGAACTGGTGATTCCACTTGGTGGGCGAGAACATCATCAGCACCATCGCGGCGAACGTGATGCCCACCAGCCGCCGCGTCGGCCCGACAGCCGTCCCGGGCAGCTGCCCACCGCGGCGCAGCATGCTCACCACGCACACGATCAGTCCGAGCAGCAGCATGAACATGCCGAACCGCCGGGTCAGCCAGCCGTCACCACTCGGGGTGATCAGATACTGGTAGCGCAGATACTCGAAGAACCACGACTCCCCCGGCTTGATCAGGTCATGCACCCGCAGCATCTCGAGCACCGCGGCCAGCGTCCGGTCGGCGAAGACCACGGTCAGCACCAGCACACCGGCCGCGAACAGCGGAGTGAGCAACGACAGATACCCAGCCGTCTTCGCCCGCCGCACAACGACTTCCGTCATCCCCCGCGCACCGGCGGCCAGCGCCCCGATACAGATCAACCCCGACGGAGCAGCGGTCAGGGTGAACGCCGCAATGATGATCGCGCACGCATACGGCAGCAGCCGCCGAGTGGCCAGCGCCCGCTCCACCGACACCCAGGTGAGCAGCACTCCCGTCGCCACCACGAATTCGGCCCGCAGCCCGTTGTTGTAGGGCAGCCAGAACGCCAGGAACATCAACGCCGAGGTCCACACCGCGACCCCACCCCGCAACGCGGCCCCCAGCCGCGGCAACACCTCACGACTGATCACCCACCAGCAGATCACCGCGGAAGCCAAGGTAGGCAACCGAACCCACGGACTGACCGTGGAAATCTGCGCCAGCCAGCCGATCACATCGGTGTAGGGCGTGTAGAAGGGCCCCTCATCGACGCTGAACCACCGGTAGTAGTTCGACATGTACCCGGAGCTCTGCGCACCCCGCGCCATACCGAGGATGTAACCGTCATCAGAAGTGTTGGCACCTATGAAATGCCAGACACCGAGCGTCGCGAACACCACCCCGTCGACCGGCCGCAACCGCCACCATCGCGTCGGCAGGAACCGCCGCGTCGCCCGGCCGTCCAGACAGTCGAGTCGATGCAGAGCCACCAGCGCGACCAACGTCGCGAGCACACACAAGATGATCGCCGCGAGCTT
Organism: Nocardia sp. XZ_19_385; assembly: GCF_015355755.1. Lineage (NCBI taxonomy): Bacteria > Bacillati > Actinomycetota > Actinomycetes > Mycobacteriales > Nocardiaceae > Nocardia > Nocardia sp. XZ_19_385. The sequence goes on along the minus strand of NZ_JACVEE010000004.1, from coordinate 610,769 downwards.
CAACGCCGTCGGCGAGGTGGAGAACCGCGAATCGACCGCGATATCCACACCCAAACCCGCTGGCGGAGCGCCCTTTACCTCACTGAAAACCCCAACCACTTGCGGCCGTAGATCTTTGGCAGCGAGGTCACCAGAACTGATCGGCCCAGCACCACTGACAGCCACCGAGTTCTTCCCAGCAGCCAATTCAACTGCCACCGAACAGTTCTGCCCCCGCACCGCCTCCAACGGCGCCGACCACAGCAGCGTATTCCGCGAGACAACATCCACCCGCCCGGGTCTGTCAGCGGCATCAGCCACCACCTTGACAACGAACCCGTACCGCTCCATATCCGCCGACTGCCGCGGGATGGTCGACATGACCACCCCACCGGTCTCCGCGAGCGCCGTCATCGCGGTACACGGCACCTGCGCCGACAACCCGATCGGCGCATATGCGGTCAACGGCGCTTGAACACTGGTAACCGACCCGGCTTGCGGCCACGAGATAGTGGCGACATCCATCCGCACCGGCAGAAAGGGAATCGCGACCGCACACAGCGCACCGATCAACGCCGCGATCAACGCGACGGGACGAGCCCACCCGCGATACTTCTCCGAACGCGCGGTCTCAGTCCCGGATTCGTCGACGGACTGCCCCGCCCACACCATTGTGTCAGCCACGGAGCCTGATAATAGCGGCGATTCCGAAAACTGAAACCCGTTGCCACCCAGACAGTCCCACGCCACAACAGCATCCCCGCACGTCAAGGGACTATTCCAGGGCAGCCGCCAACCACCCACACCAACCCTGCACCAATGCTTTTCAGCACCTCAGGGCGAACGCCGAGCGAAGCGAGGCAAGCCCGAAGCAGTGCGGCACCGGGGAAGCGAAGCGCCCCCGGTGCCCCTCCGAACTCGTAGGCGGGACGAAAGCCGAGCGTCAGCGAGGCTTCGTCCCGACTACGCACTCAGTAGGCGGGACGAAAACCGGGCGGCAGCGAGGCGTCGCCCGACCCGCGAAAACTAGGCCGTGCAAGCAACCGATTGCACATTGGCCAACTGCAGCATCTGGCAGGCCCAGGTCTTCTGCACCTTCCACTTACCGTCTTCCGCAACAAACGGCACGTCAGCGATGTTCTCCTGGCCGTTGATCGTGATCTTCGCCTTGGCGTTGATGGTGTCACCGAACGCCGTAACCTCAGTAACCTCGGCCTTCGCACCCGACTGCTCGACGGCCTGCGCGAGACGCCCCGGCAGTTCCGGATCAGCCTGCGCACCCTGCACCATGTCCAGCTTGTCAGCATTCGGCACACTCGGGTCGAGCGCCTTCTGCAGCTGGGCGTTCAGCTCCGCCACGGTCGGGACCGGCGGCACGTTCGCCGCGCTGGTGGCCGTCGCCATGGCACTGGTCGTCGAACTCTTCGCCGTCGAAGTGTCCTTCTTGTCGTCGCTGCCACAGGCGGTCATGCTCAGTGCGGCGGCGAGTGCCAAGCCGGCGATCGCGATACGTCCAGTCTTACGAAGCTTCAACTGCTCGTCCTTTGCGTTCGAGTAGGTTCCGTGGATTCTGAAAATTTACAGCCGGTGCTTCAGGCTAGTGGAGGCTGTCGAGCGGATCCGCACGGGACAGACTGATGTCGTCGGCGCTGAAGGTACGCGCTGGGCCCGGCCCTGTCGAACTGGTCTCGAAACGTACTGTGACCACTCCCAATCCGGCCCCCTGCACCCAGCCGTGCCCGAATTCCGGGTGGGTGACATCCATTCCGGGATACCAGAAGGTTGCTCGGGGCTCTGGCGTGTCGTCCGCGGCGGCGGGGGCGGGCGTTTCGGGCACCCAGGCGGCCGCGCTGTCCTCGATCGGATCCTGATCCAGCTCCGGGAACAGCGACTCCTGCCGCACGGTGGACAGGCCACCGAAACCAACCCCCACCAACCGGATCGGGCCCAACTCGGCCGGATCGATCGCGGACCGCTGCGCGGCGGTGGACAGGGTTGCCAGATCCGTTGTCGCGTACGGCAAGGTGAACGAGCGGGTGACCACACTCATGTCGGACTTCTTCAGTTTCAGCACCACGGTGCGCGCCGCCCGGCCGTCCTTCTCCAGCCGGCGGTGCGCGGACGCGGCCATCACCTCGATCGCGGGCCGCAGCTGAGCGAGGGTGACGATGTCGGTCTCGTAGGTGTTCTCGGCGCTGATCTGTTTGGCCTCGGCGCGTTCGGCGACCGGGCGATCGTCGATGCCGCGGGCCAGCCGGTGCAGCGCGAGGCCCAGGCTGCCGCCGAGAATCGAAGCGGCCTCGGACTCGGGCAGCGCGGCGAACGCGCCGACGGTCTCGATACCCAGTGAGCGCAGCCTGCTTTCGGCGACGGGCCCGATCCCCCAGAGTTTGCGGACCGGCAGCGCGGCCAGTAGCCGCTGCTGTTCGGCGGGCGAAACCACCCGGATACCATCGGGTTTGGCCAAACCGGACGCGATCTTCGCCAACTGTTTGCCGGTCCCCGCGCCGACCGAGGCGACCAGACCGGTCCGCTCCCGGACCACCGCGCGCAGTTCGGTGCTGAACTCGTGCACCTGCGCCACCGTCGCACCGGCCAATTCCGCGGGCTCGCCGAAGGCCTCGTCGAACGACAGCGTCTCCAGCACCGGGATCCGGCTGCGCAGCGCCTCGAACACCCGGCCGCTCAGCTCGCCGTAGACCACACCGCGCGGCGGCACCACCACCGCCGTGACCCCGACCAGCCGCCGCGCCTGATGCATCGGCATCGCCGAGCGTGCGCCGTAGACCCGGGCCTCATAGCTCGCCCCGGCGACCACACCGCGCCCGCCGGTGCCGCCGACGAGCACCGGTCGCCCACGCAGGGTGGGACGGGTCAGTTGCTCGACGGATGCGAAGAAGGCATCCATGTCGATGTGCAGGACCCAGCGCCGGGCGGGGCGTTCCGCATCCTCCGGCGGGTATGGCGGCTGGGTACTCACCGCGCCCGCCGCGGGTTCAGGGTCCTCACGGCCAGGAATCTACGCGGCCGCACCGACAGATTCACCGACCGGCGGGCCGGCCGTTGACTGCGTGATAGCTGCCGCCCCTGAGTCCCGGTCTACCCGTCTTGACCTGCCCCGATCGGACTTGGCACCCCCGTGGGTGTGTGATGATCGGGGGTATGAAGATCCGCAAGGCCGTCATCCCGGCCGCTGGAATCGGCTCTCGGCTCCTCCCGCTCACCAAGGCCATCCCGAAGGAGATGCTGCCGGTCGGTGACAAGCCGGTCATCGAGCACACCGTGCGCGAGCTCGTCGCGTCCGGCATCACCGACATCACCATCGTCGTCAGCGGTGGAAAGTCGTTGATCCAGGATCACTTCCGCCCCAACCCCGCCCTGGTCGCGCAGCTGCGCTCGGACGGCAAGGACGCCTACGCCGACGCTGTCGCGGAGGTCGGCGAGCTGTCCCGGCTCGGCCACATCACCTACCTCGACCAGCACGGCCCCTACGGCAACGGCACGCCGGTCCTGAACGCGGCCCGCAACGCCGGTGACGAGCCGATGCTGGTGCTGTGGCCGGACGACGTGTTCGTCGCCGAGGTACCGCGCGCCCAGCAACTGGTCGACGCCTACGAGGCCACCGGCGCGCCCGTCCTCGCGCTGATGCCGATGGATCCGGCCGAATCGAGCCGGTACGGCGTACCGGTCGTCGCCGACGATCAGGGCAACGGCCTGCTGCGCATCACCGGACTGCGGGAGAAGCCCAAGCCCGCCGACGCCCCGTCGGCCTACGCCGCGATCGGGGGCTACGTGGTAACTCCAGGCATCATCGAGGAGCTGCAACGGCAGACCGACGCCTGGTACGAACATCGCAGCGGCGAGGTGTATCTCACCGATGCGATCAATGTGTTCGCGGCCGGCCACCCGGTCTACGGCCAGGTCATCCGGGGTCGCTGGTACGACACCGGCAACCCGGCCGATTACCTCGTCGCCCAATTCGCTTCCGCGCTGGCGCATCCCGAGTACGGCCCGCTGTTGCGCGGGCTGGTGACCGGGGAAAGCTAGCTCAGAAGAACCGGCGGATGGCGTAGATGTTGAATTCGCGCAGCGGGGTCAGCCCGACCGGGACGCCCCAGTCGTAGGCGTTGAGAATCTGGCCCATCCCGGCGTAGATGCCCACATGCGAGCCGTCTCGGTTCAGGACCACCACATCGCCCGGCGCCAAACCGATGAACGCCACCGGGATGCCCACCTTCGCCTGTTCCCAGGTGGTGCGCGGCAGCTTGATCCCCACCTGGCGATAGGCCCACTGGACCAGACCCGAGCAGTCCCAGGCGTGCGGCCCGTTGCCACCCCACTGGTAGGGCTTGCCCACCTGCGTGGTGGCGAGCGCGAGCGCGGCGAGCCCGCGGGGGCTGGCGATGGGCAGCGGGAATTCGGCGGAGCCGCTGCTGCTTCCGACCTCGTTGAGGGTTTCGGCCAGGTTCACACCGGCCGTGGCGAGAAACTCGGCCATACGCACGGTCTGTTCCAGGTAGGTGGTCTCCTGGGCGGTCTCGGCGGTGTTGCCGAGGGTGGCCGCGCCGGGGTCGGCCGCGGCGGTGCAGGGGGTCAGCAGAGCCGCGCAGACCGCGGGTGCGGCCAGTAGCAGGCCCAAACTAGTCCACTTACCGGGTCTTTCCGATGTCTTCGGCACGGCACGCATCTCCTCAGCTATCACGGAGGTATCTCTGTGTCCCAGTAGCAACACCGAATTCTGCGCCCGAGCGACTTGCGGAACAAGCTTCTAGCTAACTTTCAGCATTGCATCTCGGTCACGGTCGAGATGCGGGGGCGTAAAGAAAAACGGGGCCGGCTCCTGGGTAGGAGCTGGCCCCGGGTAGATCTTCGCCTCGCTCAGGAGGACAAGGCTCAGGCCTTGCCGAGCGAAACCTTGACGCCGCCCACGATCTCGGCCGCATTCGCGCCCGCGTCACCGAAAGTCAGTGCGGTGGCGAGGATTTCGCCCGCGATCAGATCGCGATGCGTCTCGGCCCAGCCCAGCCGCTCGGCGGGCACCTCCAGCACCACGGCGATCCGGTCCGAGACGTCCAGGCCCGCGGACTTGCGGCTTTCCTGCAGGTCACGGATGAGGTCGCGGGCCCAGCCCTCGGCCTCCAGTTCCTCGGTCACCACCGAATCGAGCACCACCAGCCCGGCATTGCCGGGCAGCGCGGCGGTGGACTCGGGCTCGGCGGCGACCAGGCGCTGGGTGTATTCCTCGGGCAGCAACTTGATGCCGGCCGCGGTGACGACACCGTCGGCGCTCTCGGACCAGTCACCGGCCTTGACCGCCTTGATCACCGTCTGCACGTCCTTGCCCAGACGCGGACCCGCGGCGCGCGCGTTCACGACCAGCTCGAAGCGGCCGTGCACGGCGACATCGGTGGTCAGGTCCACCTTCTTGACGTTCACCTCGTCGGCGATGATATCGGCGTAGGGCCGCATCCGCTCGGCGTCGGCGGCCGCGATGGTGACCTCGGCCAGCGGCAGCCGCACCCGCAGGTTCTGCGCCTTACGCAGGCTCAGCACCGTGGAGCAGACCATCCGCACCTCGTCCATGGCGGCGACCAGATCCGGATCCTGCGGGAGCTCACCCTCCTTGGGCCAATCGGCCAGGTGCACCGAGCGCTCGCCGGTGAGCCCGCGCCAGATCACCTCGGCGACCAGCGGCAGCAGCGGCGCGGCCAGCCGGGTGACCACCTCGAGCACCGTGTGCAGGGTGTCCACGGCGTCGCGGTCCTCGGACCAGAAGCGCGAACGCGACCGGCGCACATACCAATTGGTGAGCGCGTCGGCGAACTGGCGCAGCTCGTCGCAGGCGCCGGCGATGTCGTAGGTCTCCAGCGCCTCGGTCATCACGTCCCGCGTCGCGGCCAGCTTGGCCAGGATGTACCGGTCCAGGACGTGCGGCGAATCCGTGCGCCACACACCGGCTTCCGAGGTGTAGAGCTGCAGGAAGGTCCACGCGTTCCAGAGCGGGCGCAGCGCATGGCTGACCCCCTCGCGGATGCCGCGCTCGGTGACGATGAGGTTGCCGCCCCGCAGGATCGGCGAGCTCATCAGGAACCAGCGCATGGCGTCGGAGCCGTCCCGGTTGAACACCTCGTTCACATCCGGGTAGTTGCCCTTGGACTTGGACATCTTCAGGCCGTCGTCACCGAGCACGATGCCGTGTGCGGCAACGGTTTTGAACGCCGGGCTGTCGAAGAGCGCGGTGGACAGTACGTGCAGGGTGTAGAACCAGCCGCGGGTCTGCCCGTTGTACTCGACGATGAAATCACCCGGGAAGTGGCTGTCGAACCACTCCTTGTTCTCGAACGGGTAGTGCACCTGCGCGTAGGGCATGGAGCCCGACTCGAACCAGCAGTCCAGCACCTCGGGCACGCGCCGCATCATCGACTTGCCGGTCGGGTCATCGGGATTCGGCCGGACCAGGTCGTCGATCATCGGGCGGTGCAGATCGTCCGGGCGCACGCCGAAGTCGCGCTCCAGCTCGTCCAGCGAGCCGTACACGTCCAGGCGCGGGTAGGCCGGGTCGTCGGACACCCACACCGGGATCGGACTGCCCCAGTAGCGGTTACGGCTGATGTTCCAGTCCCGCGCGCCTTCGAGCCACTTGCCGAACTGACCGTCGCGGATATGCTCGGGCACCCAGCTGATCTGCTGGTTCAGCTCCACCATGCGATCGCGGAACTTGGTCACCGCGACGAACCAGGACGGCACCGCCATGTAGATCAGCGGCTGACCGGAACGCCAGCTGTGCGGGTAGGAGTGCTCGATCGTCTCGTGCCGCAACAGCTTTCCGGCGGCCTTGAGGTCCTTGATGATCGCCGGGTTGGCGTCGAAGACCATCAGGCCCTCGTACGGCGGCACCATCGAGGTGAACTTGCCGCCCGGATCCAGCGGCTGCACGATCTCGATCCCGTTGGCCGCGGCGACATCCATGTCCTCCTCACCGAATGCCGGTGCGAGGTGCACGATTCCGGTGCCGGAGTCGGTGGTCACGTAGTCGGCCGCGAGCACCCGGTGCGAGTTCGGGTGCCCGGCAAAGAAATCGAACGGCGGAGCGTAGCTCAGGCCCACCAGCGCCGCGCCCAGGTGCTCGGACAGCACCTCGGGCTCCTCGCCGAACTCCCGGACGTAATGCGAAACCCGCTCGGCGGCCAGCACATAGCGCTTGCCGTCGGCGGCGCGCAGGTGCACGTACCGCACCTCGGGGTGCACCGCGATCGCGAGGTTCGAGGGCAAGGTCCACGGCGTGGTGGTCCAGATGAGCGCGTTCGCGCCGTCCAGCTCGTGTAGCGGATGGTCGCTCGGCACGCTCAGCACCATGTCGACGGTGACCGCCGGATCCTGGCGCATCTTGTAGGCGTCGTCGAGGCGGGTTTCCTGATTGGACAGCGGCGTCTGCTCGTACCAGCTGTAGGGCAGCACCCGGAAGCCCTGATAGATCAGGCCCTTGTCGTACAACGACTTGAACGCCCACATCACCGACTCCATGAAGTCGAGATCCAGCGTCTTGTAGTCGTTGTCGAAGTCCACCCAGCGTGCCTGACGCGTCACATAGTCGCGCCATTCACCGGTATACCGCAGCACCGAGGATTTGCAGGCGGCATTGAATTCCGCCAAACCCATCGCATCGATCTGTGATTTGTCCGTGATACCGAGCTGCTTTTCCGCTTCGATTTCCGCGGGCAATCCGTGGCAGTCCCAGCCGAATCGCCGGTCGACCTTGTTGCCCCGCATCGTCTGAAACCTCGGAATGAGGTCCTTCACATATCCGGTGAGCAGATGTCCGTAGTGCGGCAAACCGTTGGCGAACGGCGGCCCGTCGTAGAAGACGAACTCGCCCGCGCCGGACCGGTTCTCGATGCTGGCCTGGAACGTGTCGTCGGCAGCCCACGCGTCGAGGACCTTGCGCTCCAGATCCGGGAAGGACCCGCCGCTACCGGCGCCGAGATCGACGCGAGGGTATGCGGCCTTGCCAGTCTGCTCCGCCATCGCGGGTACGTCTCCTCGTGCCACCGCGCCCGAGAGCGCGTATCTGTTAGGCACGGGGACGATGCCGGCGCCGGTGCGCCGTAACCGCGGTACCACCCCGTTTGTCCGTGCCGAACCGCACGGACCTCTCGTTGTGAGCTGTGACGGGCTCAACCCGCTCGGTTCTAGTAAGCGCTGGTCGCGCCGTTCTTCCGAAGGCTCCCCGGTGATGGCCGGATCGACGCCGTGTTTCTCTCGATTCTAACCAGTACTGTCCAGCAGGTTTCCGTAGCCCTGAGCTCGGGTACAAGCAAGTAGCTCATGATCACGAAGGTGCAAGGTGCTGACAGGTTCTCATCGTTTCGCGTGCCGCCCCGGCGGCGGCACTGCCTCGCCGTCCGGCTTGCGCATGGACAGCGCGCTGACCAGCAGCAGCACCGCACCGAGCACGCACACCAGGATGCAACCCCAGGCCCACAGCACCGACCCGGTGGTCAGTGCTGTCACGAGCAGGGCGAACCCGATCGCAGCGAGAACGAGCGTCAAGACGAGCATGGTGACCCCCTGGGGGGATGGCAGGACGCGCAGCCGACGGGGGGCAGGGTTTACTTAGAGCCCTTGGCGAACTGTGCGGGCGCGAGGTTGTTCCCGGCGCCGGCATCGGCGAAGGCTTCGCCGCCGTCCACCGGAACCGCCGACCCACGGTTCTCCAACTCCTCCAGCTGCGATTCCAGGTACGACTTGAGCCGCACGCGGTATTCGCGCTCGAAGGTCTTCAGCTGCTCGATCCGGCTCTCCAGCACGCTGCGCTGCTGGGTGATGGTCGCCATGATCTCGGTGTGCTTGCGCTCGGCGTCGGCCTGCAGGGCGTCGGCCTTTTCCTTGGCCTGGCGCAACTGGTTGTCCGAGCGGTTCTGCGCGTCGGTCAGCATGGCCTCGGACTTCTGCCGGGCGTCGCCGATCATCGCCTCGGAGCGTGTTCTGGCGTCGCCCACTAGGCGCTCGGAGTTGGCGCGCGCGTTCGAGAGCAAATTCTCAGCTTCGACCTTCGCGTCGCTCGTCAGCCGGTCCGCCATCTCCTGGGCGAGGCTGAGGACCTTGGCGGCCTGCAGATTGGCATCGGCGCCGGGGGCTTCCTTCGGCGCGGCCGCGACGGGCATCGGCGGCGGCGGAGCCTGCACCGGCGGCTTGATCGGCTCCGGCGGCGGGGGCGCCTGCTGCACAGGGGCTTTCACCGGTGCGGGCGCGGCCGGGCGGTTCTTCTTGGCATCGGCCAGTTCGGCATCGAGCTCGGCAACCCGCTGGCGCAGGTCGGCGTTCTCCTCGATCAGCCGTGAAAGTTCCTGCTCCACAAGGTCAAGGAAGGCATCGACTTCATCCTCGTTGTAGCCGCGCTTCCCGATCGGCGGTTTGCTGAACGCGACGTTGTGCACATCGGCTGGAGTCAGCGGCATGGAAGGATCCCTTCACGCGTCTTTTGGAGATGTAGCAGATCTAGCAAGGTATCTCGGACCATTCTGTCACACCGGAGCTACCGGTTGGCTGTGCCTGCGAACGATTGGTCGTCACGACACGCGCGCTTCGGCAAACGACATCGCGATAAACACCGCGAACAGCAGGACCATGATCGACAGATCGAGTCGAATTCCTCCCAATGACACCGTGGGTATCAAACGCCTCAGCAGTTTCACCGGCGGGTCGGTGATCGTGAAGATCACCTCCAGGAGGACAACAACGAACCCGGTCGGTCGCCAGTCACGGGCGAAGCTACGGATGAACTCGACAATCACCCGGCTGATCAACAACAGCCAGAAGATGAACAGCACGAGGTAGAGCACCGCGAACAAGGCCACGACCTCACTCTGCCGCAAAATCCGCGCCGCGCAAAATGACCACACCGCCCCCGGCGCAACGGATCTGCTGAAACCCCCTGATCACAACCCTATTTCTGGTTGTAGAAGCCGGTTTCGGCGATCCGGCGCCGCTCCTCGGCGGAGACGTCGACATCGGCCGGCGAGAGCAGGAACACCTTCGTGGCCACCTTGTCGAACGAACCCCGCAGCGCGAACGCGAGTCCGGCCGCGAAATCCACGAGCCGCTTGGCGTCGGCGTTGCTCAGGTCGACCAGGTCCATGATCACCGGGTTACCTTCGCGGAACCGCTCGCCGATGATCCGGGCCTCGCTGTAATCGCGCGGGCGCAGTGTCGTGATCTTGGACAAGGGACCTCCGTCCTCGAAGATCCCGGGCCGGCGCGCGGGGGCCGGTTCGGGGCGCACGCGCTCCTCCAGCCGGCGCTCCTCGGCGTCGGGATCGACAGCGAGCGCACCGCGGGTCGCTCCGCGCATCATCGGCGCGCCGCCACCAGCGGTGAAGCGACGGCCCGACGACGGAGCCGACTCGATCCGGGTGGGGCGCCGGGGCGCCTCGTAGCGATCGTCGCCGTAGGACTCCTCGGCATAGTCGTCGCGGCGCGCTACCGGGTATCCGGCCTTGTACGGCTTGTAGACCGGCGCGGGTTCGGCGTAGTCCGGCTCGTCGTCGAACCGGTCGGCCGGAGCGTAACGCTCGGCGCCGTAAGGGTCTTCGGCGTAGCGGTCGGCGGGGTAGCCGCCCGCGTAGGGGCTCCGACCACGCGCACCCCGCGGCTCGCTCCCACCGCGCGGGGCGGGTGCGGCGGTTCCGCGCAGATCGTCGGCGACGTAGTCGTCTTCGTAATCCTCGAGCGGAACCATGCCGAAGTAAGCCTTGAACTTGTGCAGCGTACTCATTACCGCACCTCGTGTTCGCTCATGTGGTCGACCTTCCTTCGGCCCCGGTGGCGGCCGGGTATTGAAGTTTTGCTCAGCCCTCTTCCGTCCCAAGCATATGTGTCGAATGTGACTGATGAGGTTTCTTTGCTACGCCGAGGTTATCGGTCGAGCGCCCATCAAGGCGGTACCGACACGCACGCAAGTCGAACCGTGTTCGACTGCGACTTCCAAATCCGAGGACATTCCGGCAGAAAGTTCGGTCGCACCGGGGTGTCGGGTCAGCAGCAGGGTGTGCAAGGTCGCAAGTCGTGCAAACGCGCTATCGGTGTCGGCTTGCAGTGGTGGAATCGCCATCAGGCCCCCTAGCTGCAGTCCTTCCGATTCCGCGATCAGGTCGGCGAGGGTCTCGAGTTCGGCCGGCGGGAGGCCGCCGCGGGACGGGTCTTCATCCAGGCTGACCTGCAGAAGTACCCGCACCGGCGTGTCTCGCTCCCCCGCCTCCAGCGCGTCGCGTGCCGCTTTGTCAAGAGCCATTGCCAGCCGTTCGCTGTCCACCGAGTGCACGGTGTGTGCCCAGCGCGCGACAACCCGCGTTTTGTTGCGCTGCAGCCGCCCGATCATGTGCCACTGCACGTCGCTGAGGTCTCGCTCACCCAAGAGCTCCGGCAGCGCCGCAACTTTTGCGGTTGCCTCCTGCTCCCGGGATTCACCGAACTCGCGACGGCCCAGCCGGTAGAGGATTTCCACATCCGAGGCCGGGAAGAATTTCGTCACGGGCAGCAGACGCACCGACCCGGCCGCCCGCCCGGCGGCCTGGCAGGCCGCATCGATGCGCGCCGTCAAGGTGGACAGGTTCGCCGACAGCTCCGCACTACGAGCGTCGAGCCGCGTTTCGGTGTTCACGCAGGAGTCTCCATCCAGATCACCCCGGCGATCCGTCCGGTCGGAGCCCCCCGCCGATGGCTGAACAAGGTCTTGTCCTCGATGGTGCAGCGCGGATCCATCGCAACCGCACCGATTCCGGCCTCGGTGAGCTGCCTGCGAATACCGGCGCGCAGATCCAGCGACGGCGTACCGCGCACGGTCGTCGCGGCACTGCCGGGCAGATGCTTCTCCACATCGGCGCGCATCGCGGCCGGAACCTCATACTGGCGGCCGGAAGCGGCCGGCCCGAGAAACGCACCGATCCGGTCCACCCGTGCACCCACGGACACCATCGCCTCGAGCACCTTCGGCACAATGCCGATCCGGGCACCGATCCGCCCGGCATGCACCGCCGCGATCACGCCGGCTTCGTCATCGGACAGCAGGATCGGCACACAGTCGGCGCTGAGGGTAACCAGCGCGAGATTCGGCACGGTAGTGACAATCGCGTCGGTGGCGGGCACCGCTTCGGCCCGCGGCCCGTCGACGATCTCGACATTGCGTCCGTGGATCTGCTCCATCCACACCATCCGATCCGGCGTCAGCCCAATACCTTCGGCCAGCCGCTCCCGATTACGCCGCACCGCACTAGGTTCATCACCGACATGATCCCCGAGATTGAACGTGTCGTACGGCGGCGCCGAAAACCCACCTGTCCTCGTCGTAGTCACCCGTCGGACAGTCATAGTCGGCGCAACAGTCATACCGCCGAGCGTAGTAGCCCAGCACAGGCCCCGACGAATGCCGCGCACCGCCCGAGACCACCATCACCCAGACACAAAACAGCGGACCATCCAAGAGCTTTGGATGGTCCGCTGTGTGACTGAGATCGAGTTATCGCCTCATGAAGGAAGGCACATCGACGTCGTCGTCATCGTCGTCGGCGTCGGGGGGCTGGATGTGTGCGCGCGGGTTGTGCGTCACCGTGGGTTCGGCGAGGCGCGCCCGCTCACTCTCCGCATAGCTCGGGACCGGGCCTCGCGTCGGCGTACTCGGCGTAGCCGCAGGGGATTCGGTCCGTGCAGTCACCGCGGGCTCGCTGCTGGTCCGCGACGAGCCGATCTCTCCGGCGCGCGCGGCGCCGATGGCGGTGCTGCGGGTGTTCTCGAAGCTGCGCCGGGCCGGGCCGCCGCCGTCGAAACCGGCGGCGATGACCGTGACACGGACCTCGTCGCCGAGGGAATCGTCGATCACCGTGCCGAAGATAATGTTGGCCTCGATGTGCGCGGCTTCCTGCACCAGCGAGGCGGCCTCGTTGATCTCGAACAGGCCTAGATCGGAGCCGCCCGCGATCGAGAGCAGCACGCCGTGCGCGCCGTCCATGGAGGCCTCGAGCAGTGGCGAATTTATCGCCGACTCGGCGGCCTTCACCGAACGGCCCTCGCCACGGGCGGAGCCGATGCCCATCAGAGCGCTGCCGGCGCCGGACATCACGGACTTCACGTCCGCGAAGTCGACGTTGATCAGGCCCGGGGTGGTGATCAGGTCGGTAATGCCCTGAACACCGTTGAGCAGCACCTCGTCCGCGGAGCGGAACGCGTCCATCAGGCTCACCGCCGCGTCGCCCAGCTGGAGCAGCCGGTCGTTCGGGATGACGATGAGCGTGTCGCAGGACTCGCGCAGCAGGTTGATGCCGACCTCGGCCTGGTTGCCGCGGCGCTTGCCCTCGAACGAGAACGGCCGGGTGACAACGCCGATGGTGAGCGCGCCCAGCTTGCGGGCGATGCTGGCCACCACGGGCGCGCCACCGGTACCGGTGCCACCGCCCTCACCGGCGGTGACGAAGACCATGTCGGCGCCCTTGAGCACCTCTTCGATCTCGTCTTTGTGGTCTTCGGCGGCCTTGCGGCCGACCTCGGGGTCGGCACCGGCGCCGAGGCCGCGGGTGAGCTCACGGCCGACGTCGAGCTTGACGTCGGCGTCACTCATCAGCAGCGCCTGCGCGTCGGTGTTGACCGCGATGAACTCGACTCCCTTGAGTCCCTGTTCGATCATCCGGTTGACGGCATTCACGCCGCCGCCGCCGATTCCGACGACCTTGATCACAGCAAGGTAGTTGTGCGGGGGCGTCATGGGCTCTCGCCTTCCTTCGATCTAAAGCCGTCGTTGCGGACGGGCAAACCCTGAACCTCAACCATAGGGTTGGCGTTATGTCAAGTATCCGACTGCTGCGGAACGCTATTCGCAGCCGCCGCGATACGCTCGCAGGCGCGCCGAGGTGAGTACCAGAATCTTGGTTGATCCCGCTCGCCTTGCCGCGCCACACGTCATATCGTGGACGATTGCCCCCTGAACCCGACCTTTCTGAAAGATCGCTGGGCGCAATAGGTGTCGCTCACTTTACCGTGACCAGATTAGGACTCGAAACGTCGAACACCGTGCCCTCGCGGGTCAGCAGTGGCAACACGACCTGCGCCTTACGTTCGGCGTCGTTCGCTCCGCCCCACACTACCGTGCGTCCATCGGTCAGGTTCAGGGAGATATCCGAAATCGACCGTGCGACAACCTCACCCACCTGAACGACCAGCGCCGGAGGCAGAACCCGCAGGACACCGACCGCGGCGACGGTCACCGGGTCGCTGCCGCCGGGACGCTCGGTGAGCAGTTTGGGCACACCGATCGGTGTGGGTTCGACGGCGAATTCGATGCCCTCGCCGTCCACCAGGTGCGCGCCGTCAGGGCCGTCGAAGTACAGCACCGGGACGCGTTCGGACACCGTGACTTTGATCGTGGACGGAAACATGCGCTGCACCCGGGCGGTGTGCACCTTCGGAATCCCCGCGACGCGCCGCGCCATGGCGGTGGTGTCCATGCGCAGCATGGAGCGTCCCTCCGGGATCTGCAGCTGCTCGCGCACCGCCTGCTCGGACACCGCGGTGAGCCCCTCGATCCGCACGGTCCGCACCGATAACGTGGGCGTGAACCAGGCCAGCACCATCACAGCGGCGAGAACGCACACGCCCAGCAAACTGAACAACCAGAGCCGGCGATCCAGCCGCCACCGCGCAAGACCGGGTCGCACCGGCTCACCGCCCGTACGGCGGACGCGCACGCAAGCCGTCGAGGATCTGGCTGCCGAGCATCGTCACATCGCCCGCGCCCATGGTGATCACCACGTCGCCGGGAAGTGCCAGCCCGGCGGCCTGCCGGCCCACCCGGGAGATATCCGGCTGGTAGTGCACCGGTTTGGTCACGGCCTGGGCGACCAGCGCGCCGTTCACTCCGGGGAGCGGCTCCTCACGCGCACCGAAGACATCGAGCACGACCACCTCGTCGGCCAGGCTCAGCGCGGCGCCGAACTCGGTCGCGAAGGTCGCGGTCCGGCTGTAGAGATGCGGCTGGAAGACCACGATGACCCGGCCCTGCCGCGAGCGGGCGCCATCACGGGCCTCCTGCTGCACCAGTTCGGCGGCGGCGCCGAGCACCGCACGCACCTCGGTGGGGTGATGGGCGTAGTCGTCGAAGACGCGGACACCGTTCTCCCGGCCCACGAACTGGAACCGGCGGTGCACACCCCCGAAACCCTCCAGCCCCTGGATGATCTCGTCGATATCCGCGCCGGTGGCCTTGGCGGCCAGCAGTGCGGCCAGCGCGTTGAGGGCCATGTGGCGACCGGGCACCGACAGGCGCAGGGTGCGCGGCGCGGCCTCGTCGGACAGCTGGAACTGGGCGACGCCGCCGACATCGCGCGGCTCCCAGTGGTGCAGGCGCACGCCGACGGGGACGGGCGCGTCCTCCAGTTCGCCGGAGCCGTAACCCAGTACCCGCACGCCTTTGGCGGCGAGCTTGTCGCTGACCCGGGCGGCCAGCTCCCGCGAACCGGGATCGTCCAGGCACACCACCAGCAGGCCGCCGTCGGCGATCCGGTCGCTGAAGTCGTCGAACACCTGGGCGTAGGCCTCGGGCGTGCCGAAGAAATCCAGGTGGTCGGCCTCGATATTGGTGACCACCGCGACATCCGGGGAGTACTGCAGCAGCGAGCCGTCGCTCTCGTCGGCCTCGGCGACGAAGCTGTCGCCGGTGCCGTGGTGGGCGTTGGTGCCGGCCTCGTTGAGTTCGCCGCCGACCGCGAAGGACGGGTCGAACCCGCAGTGCTGCAGCGCGACGATGAGCATCGAGGTGGTCGAGGTCTTGCCGTGCGTGCCCGAGACCAGCAGCGTGCGGTGCCCCTGCATGAGCGAGGCCAGCACGGCCGGGCGCAGCAGCACCGGGATGTCGCGCCGGTTGGCTTCCATCAGTTCGGGATTGGTCTTGGGGATGGCCGCGTAGGTGGTGACCACCACGGTGGGGCCGCCGGGCAGCAGATCCAGGGCGCTGGCGTCGTGGCCGATGCGCACCTGCGCGCCGCGGGCCCGCAGCGCGAGCACCCCGCGGCTCTCCTTGGCGTCCGAACCCGACACCTCACCGCCCCGGGACAGCAGGATCCGGGCGATGCCGGACATGCCGGCACCACCGATGCCGACCATATGCACCCGCTGCAGCGCGGGTGGGAGAGCCGATCGCTCGTTACTCACTGTGCGCGCCTCTCTCGTCCGATCGCCGCTACGATGCGCGCCACCTCGTCGGCGGCGTCGCGGTGTCCCGCGCCCGCCGCGGCGCGGCCCATCTCGGTCAGCCGCGCGGGATCGCGCAGCAGCGGTATCACCTCGTTGATCACATAGCCCGGGGTCAAGTCCTGGTCGGCGACAATTCTGCCACCACCCTGCGCCACCACCGGTCGTGCGTTGAGTTCCTGTTCACCGTTGCCGTGCGGCAGCGGCACGTAGACGGCGGGCAGTCCGACCGCGGACACCTCGGCGACGGTCATCGCGCCGGAGCGGCATACCACCGCGTCGGCGGCGGCGTAGGCCAGATCCATCCGGGACAGATACGGCACCGCGACATAGCGCGCGGCCGAACCGTTGCTGTCCGCGAGGGTCAGGGTGTTCTTCGGGCCGTGCGCGTGCAGGACCGAGATTCCGGCGGCGGTCAATTCCCGCGCCGCCCCGGACACGCCCTCGTTCAATGTGCGCGCGCCCTGCGAACCGCCGAACACGAGCAGCACCGGTCCCTCTGTGGGCAGGCCGAAATGCGCGCGTGCCTCGGCACGCAACGCGGTCCGGTCGAGGGTGGTTATGGCGGCGCGCACGGGGATTCCGACGACCTCGGCACCGGCCAGTCCCGAATCCGGGACGGCGGCAAGCACTCTGGTCGCGAACCGGGCGCCGACCTTGTTCGCGATACCCGCCTTGGCGTTGGCCTCGTGCACCACGACCGGCACTGCGCGCCTGCGCCCGAGCAGGCCGCCGCGAGCGGCCAGATACGCGGGCAGTGCGACGTAACCGCCGAAACCGACGATGACGTCGGCGTCGACCTTGTCGATCACGGCACGGGTCGCGTTGACGGACGCGCGTACCCGTCCGGGCAGACGCAGCAGGTCGGCGGAGAGCTTGCGCGGCAACGGCACCGGCGGGATTAGTTCGAGCGGATACCCGCGGGCGGGCACCAGGTCCTTCTCCAGGCCGCGCTCGGTACCGAGGGCGGTCACGCGGATCGACTCGTCGAGTCGCCGCAGCGCGTCGGCGACGGCGAGCGCCGGTTCGATATGTCCCGCGGTGCCACCGCCGGCCACGATCACCGAAATGGCGCTCACCTGTCTCTACCTCGTTCTCTCGCGTGGGGCATCGGATAGTTCGGTTCCCAGGCCCGGGTGGAGCGCAGGGAGCTGGTGCCGCGCCGGGGTGCGGCACCCGGTTGCGGACGGCGCGCCGGCGGCTGTTGCTGCCGGCCGCGCTGAGGTTGGGGCGGGGGGCGTTTGCGTTGCTGCGGCTGGCCTTTGGCTTTGGCGGCGTTGCGGGCCCGGGCCGAGGAGGCGGCCTTGGCGGGCGAGTACACCTCGGGCTTGGGCAGGCGCAGCAGCCGGCTGAACCGTCCGTCCGCACCGCCGTGCAGCGCGGCGACCGCCTCGGGTTCGTGCCGGGCCGCGTTGGCGATGATGCCGAACATGAACAGGGTGATCGCCAGCGACGAGCCACCCGCCGAGACCAGCGGCAGCTGCAGACCGGTCACCGGCAGCAACCCCACCACGTACCCGATATTGATCAGTGCCTGCGCGGTGATCCAGGTGGTCGCGGTGGCGGTGAGCAGCCGCAGGAACGGGTCGGCCGAGCGGGCGGCGATGCGCAGGCCGGTGTAGACGAACAGCGCGAACAGTCCGAGTACCAGTGCGCAGCCGAGGAAGCCGAGTTCCTCGCCGATGATGGCGAAGATGAAGTCGTTGTGCGAGTTCGGCAGATAACTCCACTTGGCGCGGCTCTGGCCCAGGCCGCGGCCCCAGATTCCGCCGTCTGCCAGCGAGTACTGCGCTTGGCGCGCCTGGTAGTTGGCGCCCAGCGGGTCGGCGCCCGGATTGAAGAACGACCGCACTCGGTCGGACCGGTAACCGGCCGATACCGCCAGCACGCCCGCCGCGATCACACCGGAGATGGCGATGGTGATGAACAACCGCACCGGCAGCCCGCCGAACCACAGCAGCGCGGCCAGCACCACGCCGAGCGCGATGGTGGTCGACAGGTTGGGCTGCAACACGACCAGCAGACAAACCAGCAGACCGGCCGGAACCAGCGGCACCAGAATGTCTTTCAGGCCCGCCCGCTCCGAGCGCCGCGAGGCGAGCAGATGCGCACCCCACACCACCAGCGTCACCTTGACGATCTCCGAGGGCTGTATCGAGATCGGGCCGAGCACGAACCAGCGCCGCGCGCCCTGCACCTCCGAGCCGATACCGGGGACCAGCACCAGCGCCAGCGCGAGCACCGACAGCGCGAACATCGGAAACGACCACTGCCGCAGGCGTTTCAGCGGCAGCCGCAGCGCCAGATAGAACAGTCCGCAGCCGATCGAGGCGAACATGGCCTGCTGGATGAACAGCCCATACGCGGACCGGTCGTTTGCGTAGGCCTCGACGGAGGAGGCCGAGAGGACCATGACCAGGCCCAGCACGGTGAGCAGGGTGGCGATGGTGACGACCAGGTGGAACGACGCGAGCGGACGCGCCAGCCAGGCACCGGCCCAGCGGACGCGCTTGGTCGCCATCGTCGTCATAGCTGCCGCCCGATATCCCCGTCCTCCAAAGTGTTCACGGCCTCCGCGAAACTCCGGCCGCGATGGGTGTAGTCGGCGAACATGTCCAGCGACGCGGCCGCGGGGGCGAGGAGCACGGTATCTCCGGGATTGGCCATACCGGCCGCCGCCCGAACCGCTTGCGCCATAACCGCGTCGGCCTTGTCCATCCGCACCGACTCGTCCATCAGTGCATCGTCTCCCGCCCACACCTCGATGACCGGGACATCGGGTGCGTGTCGCGCCAACGCGGAGGCGATCACCGGCGCGTCGGACCCGATCAGCACCGCACCGACCAACCGGTCGGCGACCTCCTCGATCAGATCCTCGACGTGCGCGCCCTTCAGCTGCCCGCCCGCGACCCAAACCACTTGGGGGTGCGCCAGAATCGAGGACCGCGCCGCATGCGGATTGGTGGCCTTGGAGTCGTCGATGAAGTTGACGCCCGCGACTTCGCGCACGAACGCGGCGCGGTGCGGTCCCACCTTGTGCTCGATCAGGCCCTCGCGCACGAACTGCGGGGCCACATCGATCGCGCGGGTCAGTGCGGCGGCGGCCAGCGCGTCGGCGACACCGGCGGGTCCGGGCGGGCTGATGTCGCCGACCTCGGCGAGGATCGCGGCCTTGGTGAAGGCGCGATCCAGCAGCTTGCCGTCGACCACGCCGAGTTCCCCGTCGGCGGGCACGCCGATGCGGAACCCGACGGTGCGGCGCGCCTTGGACTTGCGGGCCAGCGCGGCCGCGACCGCGTCGTCCAGGCCGACCACGCCGACCCGGCCGTACAGCGCGCGGGCCTTCGCGGCGGCGTAGGCGTCCAGGCCGCCGTGCCAATCCAGGTGATCCTCGGCCACATTCAGCACCACGCCGGCCTCGGGCCGGACCGACGGCGCCCAATGCAGCTGGAACGAGGACAGTTCCACCGCGAGCACCTGCGGGCCCGGGTTGCGGCGCAGCGCGTCCAGGATGGGCAGGCCGATATTGCCGCAGGCCACGCTGGCGATGCCGGCGGCGCGCAGGATGGAATGCGTCATCTGGGTGGTGGTGGTCTTGCCGTTGGTGCCGGTCACCACCAGCCACTTGCGGGCCGGACCGTAGATCCGGGCCTGGTCCACCCACCAGGCGAATTCCACGTCACCCCAGACCGGGATGCCCTCGGTGACCGCCGAGACCAGCACCGGCGAGTCCGGCCGCCAGCCGGGGCTGGTGATGACGAGTGCGAACCGGCTCAGATCCGTGTTTTCCAGATCTGCGCTGGGGGCGACTTCGAGCCCGAGTTCGGCGGCCTCGGCGAGCGCTTTCGCGCCGCCGTCGGTGACCACCGGGTGCGCGCCGATATCGCGCAGCGGTTCGATCAGCGAACGTCCGGAAACACCCCAGCCCGCGACGAGAACGTCACGGCCACGCAGGAATTCCAGCATAGGCCCCGGTGAACGCAGGGCCCGCGGAGAATGGTCGACCACGCTTGTTTCACCCGACCTTGGAGAGATATTCGCTGTAGAACAAGCCGAGCCCGACCGCCGAGGCCATAGCGGCCAGCAACCAGAACCGGATGATCACTGTTGTCTCGGCCCATTTACTGAGTTCGAAATGGTGATGGAAGGGCGCCATCTTGAACAATCGATTACGCGTGGTGCGGTACACCGCCACCTGCAACACCACCGAGAGCGCCTCGGCCACGAACAGCGCGCCGATGACGACCATCAGCAGCTCGGTGCGGGTGGTGATGGACAGACCGGCCAGCATGCCGCCGAGCGCGAGGGAGCCGGTGTCACCCATGAAGATCTTGGCGGGCGCGGCATTCCACCACAGGAAGCCGATACACGCGGCCGCGCCGGAAGCACAGACCAGCGCCAGGTCCAAGGGGTCGCGCACGTCGTAGCAGCCACGCTCCACCTCGAACGAGCAGGAGTGGTAGTACTGCCAGAAGGTGATGATCACGTAACCGCCCAGCACCAGGCTCATCGAGCCCGCCGCCAGGCCGTCCAGACCGTCGGTCAGGTTGACCGCGTTGGACCAGGCGATGACCAGGATCGACACCCACACCAGGAAGATGATCGCGCCCATCGAGACGGTCGCGATATCGCGCACATACGACAGGTGCCGGCTGGCCGGGGTGATGCCGTGGTCGTTGCGGAATTGCAGTGCGAGCACACCGAATACGACGGCGGCGGTGAGCTGGCCGATGTACTTGCCGGCCGCGGTCAGCCCGAGGTTGCGCTGCTTGCGGATCTTGATGAAATCGTCGACGAAGCCGACCGCACCGAGCGCGGTGGCCAAGCCCAGCACCAGCAGCGCCGAAGCGGACGGGCCGTCGGCGTTGTACATGATGCCGATCAGGTGCGAGCCGAGGTAACCGGCCCACATGCCGATCAGGATGGCGACACCGCCCATCGTGGGCGTGCCGCGCTTGGCCTGATGGCTGGCCGGGCCGTCGACCCGGATCTCCTGGCCGAAGCCCTGCTTGGCGAACATCTTGATCAGCAAGGGCGTCAACATGATCGACACCGCGAGCGCGATCGCCGCCGCGAATAGAATTTGCCTCAAGACTGTTTGGCCTCCGTGCTACCCCTGCGTGTGCTGGCACGTTCCGCGCTGATCAAGTGTTCGGCGACGGCCCAGAGACCGACCGACTTCGAAGCCTTGACCAACACCACATCGCCCGCTTCGACTTCTTCGTCGAGCAGCGCGATGGCCGCGCCGATGTCGGGCACGAGAATCGACTCCTCGCCCCATGAGCCTTCCATCACCGCTCCCTGATGCATCGCGCGGGACGGTCGTCCGGTGCCGACCACGATGAGCCGGTCCACATCCAGGCGCACCGCGAGCCGGCCGATGGCGTCGTGTTCGATCACCGATTCCGGGCCCAGTTCGCCCATTTCGCCGAGCACCGCCCAGCTGCGACGTGCGGTTTTCTCGGCCTTGGACATGGTGACCAGGGCCTTGAGCGCCGCCTTCACCGAATCCGGATTGGCGTTGTAGGAGTCGTTGACGACGGTGATGCCGTCCGCGGTGGTCTGTACGTCCATGCGGCGGGCCGAGGCGGCACGCGCGCCGGAGAGGGCGGCGGCGACAGTCTCCAGGTCGGCGCCGCAGTGCAAAGCGACGGCGGCGGCCGAAAGGGCGTTGCCCACCTGGTGTTCGCCGTGCACGGCCAGCTGGATGGCGATGCTGCCCTGGGGGGCGTGCAGGGTGAAACCCGCGCGCGCCTGGGCGTCCATGTGGATGTCGGTGGCGCGGATGCCGGCGCCGGTGGATTGGCCGACGGTCACCACCGGGGCGACGGTGCGCGCCGCCATCGCGGCGACGTTCGGGTCGTCGGCGTTCAGGATCGCGACGCCCGTGGCCGGAAGTGCTTCCACCAGTTCGCCTTTGGTCTGGGCGATGGCTTCGCGGCTGCCGAACTCACCCAGGTGCGCGGTACCGACATTGAGCACGACGCCGATGGTCGGCGGTGCGACGCGCGCGAGGGCGGCGATGTGGCCGGGACCGCGGGCGGACATTTCGAGCACCAGGAAGCGGGTGTTCTCGTCGGCGCGCAGGGCAGTCCACGGGTGGCCCAGTTCGTTGTTGAACGATCCGGGCGGTGCGACCACGGAGCCCAGCGGGGCCAGGACCGCCGCGATCAGATCCTTGGTCGAAGTCTTCCCGGACGAGCCGGTGACGCCGACGACGGTGAGTCCGCTGGTGGCGGTGAGCTTTTCGACGCTCGCCCGGGCGAGTGCGGCCAGCGCGTTCAGTACCGCCGCGCCCGAGCCGTCCGAATCCGCGGTCAGCGCAACCGACCTCGACCGCGCCGCATCGGAATCCGGGGTCACCACGATCGCGGGCACGCCGACCGGCCGGGCGGCGAGCACCGCGACAGCGCCCGACGCGACGGCGGCGGCCGCGAAATCGTGGCCGTCCGAACGCTCCCCCGGCAGGGCCAGGAACAGGTCACCGGAACCGATTGCGCGGGAATCGAACTCCACCGAACCCGTCACCCGCGCCTCGGGATCGGGCACATCGTGCAGCGTCCCGCCGACGATGTCAGCGATCTCCCGCAGTGTCATCTCGATCATCGAACCGTCAAGTCCTCCGCGTCTGTTCCGTTCTGCGGCCGGTGGCGCACCGCGTCGGCGAGCACCTCCCGGTCGTCGAACGGATGCTTCTGGCCGTTGATCTCCTGGCCGACCTCATGTCCCTTGCCCGCGACCAGCACCGCGTCGCCGGGACGGGCCCATTCGACCGCGGCCGCGATCGCCTTTGCGCGGTCCCCGATTTCGCACACCTCGCCACGTTCGTCCGCCGGAACCTCTTGTGCGCCACTGAGCATGGCCGCTCGGATGGCGGCGGGGTCCTCGCTGCGCGGGTTGTCGTCGGTGATGATCAGCAGATCTGCGCCGCGTGCCCCGGCCGCCCCCATCAGCGGGCGTTTCCCGGCGTCGCGATCGCCGCCCGCACCGACGACGACGGCCAAACGTCCTTTGGCACCGAGGGATTCGAGGTGACCGCGCAGGGTAGCGATGACCGACTCCACCGCGGCGGGCTTGTGCGCGTAGTCCACGACAGCCAGGAAATCCTGCCCCTCGTCCACGCGCTGCATCCGGCCCGGCACGTCGACGGTGCCGAGTGCGGCCGCGGCCACCGCGGGGTCGACACCGGCGGCCGCGCATACCGCAATGGCCAGCAGGCCGTTGGCCACGTTGTAACGACCTGGAAGCCGCAGGCGCACCGGGTAATTCCCGCGCCGGTTGGCGGCGGTGAACTCCTGCTCGCCGCCGCGGGCGACGATGTCACCGGCCAGTCCCCAGTCCGTGGAACCCATTTGGATGCCGCCCGTCGATACGGTGATCGGCGCGTCGAGCTCGGCGGACAGGCGCCGCCCCCACTCGTCGTCGATGCAGATCACCGGGATCTCCGCGGCCACCGGCGAATCCGGCTCGAACAGCCGGCGTTTCGCGGCGAAGTAGTCCTCGAAGTCGGCGTGGAAATCCAGGTGGTCCTGCGACAGGTTGGTGAACGCGCCCACCGCGAACCGGACGCCGTCGACCCGGCCCAGCGCCAGTGCGTGACTGGACACCTCCATCACCACCGCGTCCACGCCCTGCTCGACCATCAGCGCGAACATGGCGTGCAACTGCGGCGCCTCGGGCGTGGTCAGCGCGCTCGGCACCCGCTGCCCGCCGATGCGGGTCTCGATGGTGCCGATCAGCGCGGTGGACAGTCCGGCGGCCGCCAGGCCCGCCTCCACCAGATAGGACGTCGTGGTCTTGCCGGAGGTGCCGGTGATCCCGATGACGCGCAAACGCTGCGACGGATCGCCGTACAGGGCGGCCGACAACTCGCCGAGCACCGTGCGCGGTTGTTCGCGCACCAGCACCGGGACGTCGATCTCACCGATCAGTTCGGCACCCGCCGCATCGGTGAACACCGCGACCGCGCCGCGCTCGACCGCGTCATGGGCGAACCGCGCGCCGTGCGCCTGCGAGCCGGGTAACCCTGCGAACAGGTCCCCTGGGCGCACCGCGTTCGAGCGCTGCTCGATGCCGGTGACCACCAGATCCGCCGGCTCCGAGCCGGACAGCCGGGCCCCGGTCAGCTCCTGCACAACGGACAGCGGTGTCGACAGCGCGACGGCCGGCCGCAATACAGGCGGGAGGGACTGCGCGGGCACCTTGCTCCTCTCGGATTCGGACATCTCGGATCTTGCACGGATTGCGACGAGTCAGGTTACCGACGCGCGCACGCCACCGAACAACGCGCCTCGGTGTTGGGGCGGTCAGGCATCAGCGCGCAGGATGAAACGCTTCGCCGGTGCGGCCGAAGGTGGTACGCGGTCGCGCTGCAGCGCCCAGGAGGCGATGCTGTGGAACAGCGGCGCCGCGGACTGCCCGCCGCCGCCGTCGGAGCTGCGCACCGGGTTGTCGAGCATCATGCCGACCACATAGCGCGGGTTGTCGGCGGGGGCGATACCGGCGAAGGTGATCCAGTAGCTGGAGCTGGAATAGCAGCCGCAGCGCTGGTCGATCTTCTGCGCGGTACCGGTCTTGCCCGCGATCTGGTAGCCCTCGATGGCGGCCGGTGCGCCGGTGCCGTTCTGCTCGGCGCTCATCGGATCCTTCTGCACCACCGCTTGGAACATGGTGCGCAGGGTGGCCGCGGTCTGCGGGCTCACCACGCGCACGCCCTCGGGAGCGGGCTCCTCGGTGCGGGTTTCGTCCGGCGCCACCGTCGCCTTGACCATGCGCGGCGGGATCCGCAGGCCGTCATTGGCGATGGCCTGATACATGCCCGTCATCTGCAGCGTGGACATCGAAAGACCCTGCCCGATGGGCAGGTTGGCGAAGGTGCCGCCGGACCACTGGTCGCGCGAGGGCACCAGGCCGGCCGTCTCGCCGGGCAGGCCGACGCCGGTGCGCTGGCCCAGCCCGAACCGGTGCACCATGTCCGCGAAGCGGTCCTCGCCGACCCGCTGGGCCAGCATCAGCGTGCCCACGTTGGAGGACTTTCCGAAGATGCCGGTGGTGGTATAGGGCACGGTGCCGTGCTCCCAGGCGTCGCCGACGGTGACCCCGGCCATCCGGATCGAGCCCGGAACCTGCAGCACCTCATCGGGATCGGTGAGCCCGTACTCGATGGCGGCGGCCGCGGTGATGATCTTGTTCACCGAACCGGGTTCGAACGGGTCGCTCACCGAGGGGTTGCTCTTCTTGGCGGCGTCCCAGGTCTCCGGGCGCAGTGCGGGATTGAAGGTGCTGTCGTTGGCCATGGCCAGCACCTGACCGGTCTTGGCGTCCAGCACGACCGCGGAAGCGCCTTGCGCGCCGGACATCTCGCGGGCCTGCTGCACCTGCTGCTGCACGTAGTACTGCAGATCCTGGTCCAGGGTCAGCTCGACGCTGTTGCCGTTCACCGCGGGCTGCTTGTCGCGCCAGCTGCCGGGGATGACGGCGCCGTCGGAGCCGCGGTCATACGTCTGCGAGCCGTCGGTGCCGGCGAGTACCGCGTCCAGCGACGATTCCAGCCCGATCAGGCCGTGCCCGTCCCAGCCGGTCGCGCCGATGACATTGGCCGCCAGCGAGCCGCCGGGATACTCCCGCAGCGACTGCTGTTCGGCGCCCACCTCGGGGTATTGCGCGGTGATCTCGCTGGCGACGCGGGCGTCGACATTGCGCGCCAGATACACGAAGGTCTCTTCGCTACGCAGCTTTTCCAGCAGTGCGGCGACCGTGGGCGCCTGCTTGCCGAGCTTGTCGTGGATGGTCTTGGCGATCTCTTCCAGGCGCTTGCCCGGATCGGGGGCCGTGTCTTTCGACGACCCAGCGCTCTTGGCCTTCTTCGCTTCCAGCTCCTTGCGCACCTGCACGGGCTGGAAGGTCAGCGCCTTCGCGGTGATGGTGAAGGCCAGCTTGTTGCCGAAGCGGTCGGTGATGGTGCCGCGGGTGGCGTGGTCGATCTCGCGGGCGGTGCGCTGGCTTGCGGCCTGCGCGGACAGCCCGGGCGCGGCGATGCTCTGGACCCACAGCAGTTGCAGCGCCACGACAGCCAGCGCGATCAGCATGACGATCCGGCCGACCCCGATGCGCAGCCGCACCGGATTGTCCTTGCCCCCCGTGCTCGCCTTACGTGGCCTCGTGCCGCCGGGCGGCTGCGGCCCGCGGCGCTGACGCGGCGCGGGCCTGGTCTGAGTCACCGAGCGACCTCCTGCGGTGCTGCGAGGGGTACCGACTCAGGCTGCGGTACCGGCGATTCCGTGATCAGTCGCGGGGTTTCGACCGGCGCCGCGATCGGCGAGGGCACGGGGCTCGGCGTCGACTGCGGGCTCGGCGCGGCCTGCTGGGCCGCGGGAGCGGGGCTCGGCGTGGCGGTGTGCGCCGTGGCGCCTTGCGCCTGATCGGTATTCGCCTCGCCGGGCTTACGCGGCGGCTGCACCGGAATAGGCTGCTCACCGTGCGCTTGCGCGTGCGGTTGCGGGGCGGGCTGAGCGGGCGGGGTGTTCAACGGCGGCGCCGGCGCGCCCTGAGCGGGCGTCGGGTCACCGATCACCGAGATGGTGCCGTCCGGCTCGATGATCAGCCGGGCCGGATCCTTGGCCGGGATCATGCCGAGTTCACGTGCGCGCGCGGCGAGTTCGGGCGCCGAGTCGGCGGCCTCCACATCACGCCGCAGGCCGGCCAGTTCCTCGGACAGCTTGCGATTGTGCGAGCGCGCGTCACTGAGCTGGTAGCTGTCCTCGGCGGCGCGCGTGGTGAGCAGCAGGGTGAGCGCGAGACCACACCCGAGCAGCGCGATGATCGCCGCCACGAACGGAATCCGCGTGGCCATGACCGAGCTACGCCGCCGCGGCAGCTTCGGCGAAGCCTGCTCCTTTGTTTCGGCCCGCAGCTTGCGCTTGGCGTAAGCCTTCTCCGCCGCATCGGATTTCGCCCGTCCGGCGGCCTGCACTCGCCGGGCGACCCGACCCGGCTGTGCGACACGTTCTTTGATTGTCATGCTCTCCCCTCCGTCTCTTGGATCCGCTCGGCGGCCCGCATTCGTACCGGAGCCGCCCGCGGGTTCTCCTCGATCTCCTGCTCGGTCGCCTTCTCCGCGCCCCGGGTGAGCATCCGGAATTCCGGACCCATCCCGGGCAGTTCGACCGGCAGGTCGACCGGCGTGCGCGAGGTGATGCGCGGCGCCAGTTCCTGTTTCACGACCCGGTCTTCCAGCGACTGATACGACATGATCACGATGCGGCCACCCACCCGCAGCGAGTTCAGCGCGGCCGGCAACGCGGCGCGCAGCGAGTCGAGCTCGCTGTTCACCTCGATGCGCAAAGCCTGGAAGGTCCGCTTGGCGGGGTGTCCTCCGGTCCGCCGCGTCGCCGCGGGGATGGTCGCGTACAGCAGTTCGACCAGCTCGGCGCTTGTCTCGAACGGTTGCCGTTCGCGGCGCTTGAGGACCGCGGAGGCGATCTTGCCCGCGAACCGTTCCTCGCCATAGGTTTTCAGCACCCGCGCGATGTCGCCGTGGCTGTAGGTATTGAGTACGTCGGCGGCGGTGAGCCCGGCGGTCGGATCCATCCGCATGTCCAGCGGCGCGTCCACGGAGTAAGCGAAGCCGCGATCGGCCTCGTCCAGCTGCATCGAGGAGACACCGAGGTCCATCAGGATCGCGCTCACCGAGGCGGTCGCGTCCAGGCCGGCCTGCTTCAAGGCGTCGGCAATGCCGTCATACCGGGTGTGTACCAGCGTGATCCGGTCCTCGTACGGCTTCAGCCGGGCACCCGCGAGCTCCAGCGCGTTGGTGTCCCGGTCGAGTCCGACCAGGCGGGATTCGGGATAGGTGCGCAGGAAATGCTCTGCGTGCCCGCCCAATCCGAGCGTGGCATCGATATAGACGGCGCCGGGTTCGGCCAACGCTGGGCCGAGTAAGTCATCTGCGCGTCTGAGCAGGACCGGAACATGGCGGGGGCCGGGCTGTTCTGGGTTCACCTCGACCTCCCGGATCTGCCTCGCATCGTTGCGCACCGCCTACGGCTCGGCGGCGTGGGTTGAGAAAGCTGCTTTTCGAAAACGAATGCCGCGTGGTCTCTGACCGAACTGGCACCTGGCGTCGGGGAAGTACGTCAGGGTCCGTGTCCGGGCAGAGGCCGCGTGGCACTCGTTGTTTCGGGGCTAGAAGATTCCGCCCAGCGACTCGTCTCTCGCTTGCGCGTAATCCTCCTCGTTCTCGGCGAGGTAGGACTCCCACGCCTGCTTATCCCATATTTCGAGGAAGTCGACCGAGCCGATGACCACGCAATCCTTATCCAGGTTCGCGTAGCGACGATGCTCGGCTGACAACACGATCCGGCCCTGCGCATCCAGACGTTGTTCATCCGTTCCGGCGGCGAGTGCCCGGACGAACGCGCGAGCCTGCGGATTGCTTCGAGACGCCGCCGCGGCCCGGCGAGCGAGCGCGGTGAATTCATCTTTGGGATACACGGCAAGGCTATGGTCCTGACCTTTCGTGACCATCAACCCTCCCGCCAGATCGTCTCGAAACTTCGCAGGCAACGTGAGTCGCCCCTTGTCGTCCAACCGAGGTGTGTAGGTACCGAGAAACAACCCCGATACCTCCCTACTGGATCACCTCGCCTGGATGGCCTCTCCTGTAGTGCGCGCTCCACATTACCCCACTTTCCCCCACTTTCAATCGAATACCGGGGTGATCTCCCTCCCCGGTTTCGGGATTCCGCAGGTCATCACAGCTATCACGGTGGTACAGAGCTTTCGCGTGTTCCGCCGACACGCGGTGTGGCCGTGGCTGATCGCCCGGAAACACCCAGCAACCGCATCAGGCGTGGGTCGGAGTGGGGGAATCCGGTGGGGCGGTGTGGAGAAAGATGGGAGGGCCCGGGTCGGGCCGGGCGGGTGCAGACATGAGACGACGACGTCGCACCCGATCGGTGCGACGTCGCCGCTGCGGTAGAGATATTCAGGATGGGCCCGAAGGCGCATACCTACTCTTGTTCGAAGCGCCTCCGGAAGCGGTCCTCCATACGTTCGGAGAACCCACCGGACTTCTTACCTCGGCCGGATCCGCTCGCACCGCCGCCACCCGAGCCACCCGAGGACGTTTCGGCCGAGACCGCGCCACCCTTCGAGCTGCCGAGCAACAGCAGGACGCCGGCTCCGAACATGACGATGAAACCGATCAAGCTGATGATCGGGAAGCCGCCGAGCTTCGGCAAAGCGATGCCGGCGACAAGCAGAACCAGGCCGAGGACAAACAAAGCCGCGGCCTGGAGTCTGCGGCGACTCGAGGTCGAGCGAAGACGTCCGCCGCGGACGGACGAGGCGAACTTCGGATCCTCAGCATAGAGCGCGCTCTCGATCTGTTCGAGCATGCGCTGCTCGTGCTCGGAGAGTGGCACGGTACCTCCCCCGGCACTAGACGTGGGCTGCCGCTTCCGGGTAAGCGACAAACAGCCGACCTTGGCGGCTATCTAACCCCAATGATACGAGTTCGATCAGGGGCGTACCACCTACTCGCGCATAACTAACTGGTCATGGCGTGGCGTCTATGCGGTCAAGCCCCCGTTCAGTCCTGGTGCGGGCCGCAAACGCGAGGCTGTGGTCAGCATGTCTTCGACGTCGTGCAGGAATGCTCCTACCCGCGAATAGAACTCGTCGGCCTCGTGATCATCGACATCCCGGTCCAGCCCGGCCTCCAGGGCGGCCCGCAATTCCGAGCGGGCGCTGAAATAATCCGCCCACATGACGAACTCGGGCGCGGCGCGCTGCAACAGCACCCAGGCATTGCGGGATCGGGCCCTGGGGGCGGCGTCAGCCCCGGTAAACGCGAGCACCGCGCCGGCGCCGCGCAAGGCGGCCAAATAGGCGGTCCGGAAGCGTTCCCGCGGATCCTCCTCCCCCGCCGCTTCCATGAGCAGTCCGTCCGCCCTTTTCAGCAGCTTGCCTGCCCTGCCGGGCTGCCCCGGCTGCTCCATACGAGAAGACATTTCCCCAGTCCTCCGCTCCTCGACACCCGGAGTCCTGGAGTGCTCTTCACCCACCGCACGGACCGAACAGGCATTCGAACGTTTGAATTACGCTTGAATATAGGGACACCCACCGACAACTTTTTCGTCCGAGAGCCATGACTGCAGTCAAGCCCGCACACAAATCCGCCGCCGCACCCGTCGTCGTCGACCTCTCGGTCGCCGAGCTGCGCTACCGACTGCACGACGCGCTGTCGGTGTACGTCGCCGCGATGGGTTATCCGCACGGCACCGAGAACCATCGGGCCCCGATGTGGACCGAGCACACCACCCGCCCGGGCTGGCAGGCCGTGGCCGCGTTCCTGCCCGACGACGACGGGCGCATCGATCTGCGCAAGGCGCCGATGCTGGCCATCGCCTACGGGTACAGCGGCGCGTCGCACCAGTGGTGGCATCAGCAGGTACACAGCGGGATGCGGCGCAACGGGTGGCCGGAGCATTCGGCGCGTGAATTGCTGTCGGACTACTTCGAATTGACCGAGTTGCATGTGCATCCGGCAGCGCAGGGGCAGGGGCTGGGGAATATTCTGCTGACCCGGTTGCTGCGGAATCGTCCCGAGGGCGCGGTGCTTTTGTCCACGCCGGAGGTGGAAGGCGAGGACAATCGGGCTTGGCGGTTGTATCGACGCGAAGGGTTCAGCGACGTGGTCCGGAATTTCGTGTTCGCAGGTGACACTCGGCCGTTCGCGATTCTGGGACGGCGGCTCCCCCTATGACGACGCTGGTGCTCGGTTCGGGGCACAACGCGCTGGTCGCGGCCTGTTATCTGGCGCGGGCCGGGGAGCAGGTCGAGGTGCTCGAGCGCGACGAGGTGCTCGGCGGGGCGGTGTCGACCGTCGAGCGGTTTCCGGGGCATCAGGTCGATCGCGGGTCCTCGGCGCACATAATGGTGCGCCATACCGGAATCATCGAGGAGCTCCAGCTCGGGAAGTTCGGGCTGCGCTATATCGATTGCGATCCCTGGGGCTTCACCCCGGGGGTGGACGGTGCGCCGCCGATCGTCTTCCATCGCGCCCTGGATCGCACCTGCGCGTCCATCGCCGCGGCCTGCGGTGCGCACGACGCGATCGCGTATCGGCGCTTCGTCGATGTCTGGGGTGAGCGCAGCGATCGGGTGATGCGCGCGTTCGGCGGGCGATCCACGCCGGGGCGGCTACTGCGGTCGTTCTGGGGGCTCGATGCCAGTGACGGCGGGAGCGCGCTGTCGCGCGAGTTCCTGCAGCCCGGAGACGCGCTGCTGGACAGTTACTTTCGCGACGAACGACTCAAGGCGTCGCTGGCTTGGTTCGGTGCGCAATCCGGGCCGCCGATGTCGGAGCCCGGGACCGCGCCGATGGTCGGGTTCGCCGCGCTCATGCACAAGTTGCCGCCCGGGCGGGCGGTCGGCGGAAGTGGTGCGCTGACAAAGGCTTTGGTGGCGCGTCTGGAGTCCGACGGTGGGGTGGTCTCCGCGGGTGACGAGGTCACCTCGGTGCAGCGCGAGGGCGCGGGCTGGCGAGTGCTTACCGCCTCGGGCCGAAACCTCCAGGCCGACACCGTGATCGCGGGCACGCACGTTCTGACCACGCTGGATCTGTTGCGCGCTGGCGGTTTCGACAGCGAACTGCTCGACGACTGGCAGTCGCGCATCCGGGTGGGTCCCGGCATCGGCATGGTGGTCCGGCTGGCCACCAGTGCGCTGCCGCACTATCCGGGGGCCTCTCTCGCGGAGTCGTCGCACGGTTTGCAGTTCCTGGTGTCCGACCGCAGGCAGCTGCGGCGCGCGCACGGCGCTGCGCTGGCCGGTGATCTGCCCCCGCGGCCGGTGGTGCTGGCCATGAGCTTCAGTGCGCTGGACCCGAGTATCGCTCCGGACGGAGAGCACCAGCTGTCGCTGTGGGCGCAATGGCATCCGTATGAGCTGGCCGACGGCAGTGACTGGGCCACCCACGCCGAGCAGGAAGCCGACCGGATCATCGCCGAAGTCGACTCCTACGCACCAGGATTCGCTGGCACCATCCTGCAGCGCCATGTGCAGACGCCGGTGGATCTGGAACGCGAGATGGGGTTGCGGGGCGGCAACGTCATGCACGTCGAGATGTCGCTGGATCAGATGATGATGTGGCGGCCGATCCCGGAGTTGTCCCATCAGCGGGTGCCGGGTGCGCCGGGGCTGTACCTGACCGGGGCGTCAACGCATCCCGGTGGTGGAGTCTCGGGCGCGAGCGGCCGGAGCGCAGCCCAGCTGCTCCTGCGCGATTCTCGGCGAAACCGGTTTGCCTTGCCGCGCAAGCGATGACGGACGCACGCAGCCCGAGCCACGTCGACGAAACGAGTGCGCGGCGTAAGCAGGTCGACGAAACGGGCACGCAGCGCAAGCCACTCGACCAAACAGGCACGCAGCGTGTGCCGCTCGACGAAACAGGCCAACAGCGCAAGCCACTCGACCAAACAGGCACGCAGCGCAAGCCGCTCGACCAAACAGGCCAGCAACGCAAACCACTCGACCAAACAGGCCAGCAACGCAAGCCACTCGACCAAACAGGCACGCAGCGCAAGCCGCTCGACCAAACAGGCCAGCAACGCAAACCACTCGACCAAACAGGCCAGCAACGACCGGAGCCCGGCCGCGATGCTGGACACCTACCGTCCGGGTCGGCAGTTCGCCGCCGGTGTGGCGATCGTCGGAGCCCTGGTCGTAAGCAGGTCGATCAACCAGGCACGCAACGTAACCAGGTCGACCAAACAGGCGCGCGGCGAATACAGGGCGACGAGACGGGCGCGCAGCGCATGCAGCTCGACGAGACGGGCGCGCGGCGTACGCAGGGCGATGAGACGAGCGCGCGGTGTATGCAGGGCGATGAGACGAGCGCGCGGTGTATGCAGGGCGATGAGGCGGGCGCGCGGCGTATGCAGGGCGCGCAAAATCTGCTCGGGAATGGCGGGTACCGCCCTGAATCACCGAGAAGTGCACGATTTGCATACATCGACCGTTGGTTACGGGGCAGCGGAAGCTCGGTGGACGACGGCACGCGCGGCACGCCAAGGGTGGAGGCGCATGAGTCGCGGCCGCTGGCGTGGCGGGGCCGCGGGGATGTCGGCTGTGACGCGGCGGAGAAGTCGGTCGTGGGGTGAGCGTTAGGCGATGGTTGCCTGGCACTTCAGAACTCGTGCCGGTGGCGTTTGCGCTGTTGCTTGTTGTGGTGCAGATCAGTTATCCGCTCACCGAAGGAGTGGTCCGCGATCGGGTGACTGTGGCTGTGGTGCTGTTGTCGGCGGGGACGGCGTTGGCGCATGCGGTTGTGACGCGTGGGTGGCGGTATGCCGCTGGGTTTTTGGTGATCGTGTCGGGGTTGGGGCTGCTGGCCGAGGTGGTGGGGACGGCGACCGGGGTTCCGTTCGGGTGCTATGAGTACGCGGTTGATCGGATCGGGCCCGCGGTTGCCGGGGTGCCGTTGATCGTGCCGTTGGCGTGGACGGGTGGGTTGTATCCGGTGTGGGTGGTGGCCGGGTTGCTGGTGCGGGGGGCGGTGGCGCGGATCGGGCTGACAGCGGTCGGTGGGGTCGGGTGGGATTTGTTTTTGGATCCGCAGATGGTGGCCGATGGTCAGTGGCGCTGGTGTGACACCGAGTCCGGGTTGCCTGGGCTGGCGCAGATTCCGTTGACGAATTATGCGGGGTGGCTCGGGGTCGGGTTGGTGATGGCGAGCCTTCTCGTGATGTGGGAGCGGGTCAGCGGTCGGTGGGTTGATCCGGGGCGGCCTGCGGCGGTTGCGGTGCCGGTCGGGGTGTTTTTGTGGACTTGGCTGGGGTCGGCGCTGGCGCATGCGGTGTTTCTCGGATTGCCTGCGTCGGCGGGATACGGGGCGGTCGGTATGGGGCTGCTCGGAATCCCGTTGCTGGGGTTGCTCGTCCGCTCTGGCTTGTCGCGTGGCTATTGCGGGGCCGGGCCTGGCACGATGTGAGCCGTGCAACCTAGTCCGATGACCACGAAGCCCGATGCCCCGGTTCTGGCACCGCCGCGCCGCACCGGCGTGCGGATAGCAGGGGCGGTGCTGCTCGCGGCGCTGCTGGTGCCGATGCTCGCGGCCTGCCTGCGGGTCCAGGTGTCGATGGGTGTGTCGTCCAACGACCGG
Organism: Nocardia sp. XZ_19_385; assembly: GCF_015355755.1. Lineage (NCBI taxonomy): Bacteria > Bacillati > Actinomycetota > Actinomycetes > Mycobacteriales > Nocardiaceae > Nocardia > Nocardia sp. XZ_19_385. The sequence continues at coordinate 576,391 of NZ_JACVEE010000004.1, read as the reverse complement.
GTGTCGGGGCGGATCGTGGCCGCGGTGGTGCCGGCCGACGCCAACGACAAAGGGCCGCAGCTGAAGGCGCCCGACTCGCTGGCGGGAAAGGTGCGGGTGGAGCCCTACACCCAGGACGGGTACGTGGGCAGCAAGGTGTTCTTCGAGGACCTGTCCTTCGGTGAGGTGTCCCAGCTCGGCTCGCTGTCGGAGCAGAGCCAGGGCATGTTCCAGCTGAGCTTCCAGCGCACCGGTGATCTGGTCAGCCTCGAGGGGCGGGCCGATCTGAAGTCGGTGCCGCCACACGGCTCCGACGTGCAGTTCACAGTCGCGTTCCCTTCGCGAGTCGCCAAGACCAACGGCAACCGTGAGGACGACTCCACCGTCTCCTGGAAACTGTCGCCCGGTGAGGTGTCCACGATTCGAGCCGAGGTCAGTTACGCGGACCCGAACACTCGCTCGTTCGCGGGCTGGGCGGGCATCGTCGGCGGCATCACCCTGGCGGTCGCGGCGATCGTCGCCGCGATGGCCTACATGGATCGCAATCCCCCGGCTCCGGGTACCCCCGGGCGGTTCTCGCTCAGCGAGTGGTGGCGCATGGTGAAGGAACACCGCTGATCGGTCCGGCCGAGCGGATCGTGCGGGCCGGCACGGCGATCGCGGTTACCGGTTGTGTTGTCGCGCTGTACAACCGGTTGACGGTGCGGCGGTTGCCGTCCTCCGGCACGGTAGCGGAGCCGGTGACGGTGGGTATCCCGGCCCGCGACGAGGTCGACCGGCTGCCCGCATTGATCGCCGATCTGCGGGCCCAGACCGGGGTTCCGGATCTCCGGGTGCTGATCCTGGACGACGCCTCCTCCGATGGGACGGGTGCCGCGGCGGCGCAGGCGATCGGGTCCGACGAACGTTTTCTGGTGATCCGCTCCGAGGACGAACCCGCCCCCGGCTGGACCGGTAAAGCGGCTGCCTGCGCTCGCCTCGCCGAACTGGCGGACACCGCCGTTCTGGTATTCCTCGACGCCGATGTGCGACTCGCGCCAGGCGCGATCGCCGCCGCGGTATCCGAATTGCGCAGCCGCGACGTGGCATTGGTGTCGCCGTGGCCCGCGCAGCAGGTGGGTTCGGCGGCCGAGGCACTAGTGCAGCCACTGCTGTGCTGGTCGTGGGCGTCGACGCTGCCGATCACCGTCGGCAACCACAGTCATAGGCCGTCGATGGCGGTGGCGTGCGGACAGTTTCTGGTATTCGACACCGCCGCTTACCGGGCAATCGGCGGCCATCGCGCGGTATCCGCCAGCGCGACCGAGGATCTGGACATCGCACGAGCACTCCGCCGCAGTGGCAGACGCACAGCCCTGATCGCGGCAGGCAAGCAGGCCAGCACCCGAATGTACAGTGGCACAACCGAACTCGATGCGGGCTACACCCGGTGGCTGTGGTCGGCCTACGGTGCTTCACCTTTGGCCGCCGGGGCGGTGGGAGCCATTGCCGCACTGGGTTATTGGGTTCCCCCATTGGCCGCAATCGGCGGCCGAGACCGCCTACGCCGGACAGCGATCACCGGCTACCTCGCCGCCGTCACCGGCCGCCTACTCGCCCGGTCCACCGAAACTGCCGCGCCTCTGAACCGCACGGATATCCTTGCCGCCCTGGCACATCCGCTATCGGTCGGCGCCTACGCCACCCTCTCCGTCCGCTCACACCTTGCCCACCGCAGCGGTACACTGACCTGGAAGCACCGCCCGATGAGCAGTTAACTTTCAGATACCGCACTGCCGTTATCCGGTAGGGGTGTTAGTCCTCCAACTCTGAGCGACAACTCCACCCTGCACCGCCGATTGTCGCTCAAAGTTAGACGAAGAGGAGTACCCACCCTCGACGAAATCGCCCGTTCGCCAGCCACTCCTGAGATTCAGCACGATGCCAGCTACTTCTCGCCCACTCGCGGCAGCACACTGACATGGAAGCGCCACTCGGCGAATAGTTAAGTTTCAGATACCGCACTCTCGCTATCCGGCAGCAGTGTTGGTCCTCCAACTCTGAGCGACAACTCCAACCTGCATCGCCGATTGTCGCTCAAAGTTAGACGAAGAGGTGTATCCACCCCCGGCGAAATCGCCCTTTTGACAGCCGCTTCCGTAATGCAGCAATGCATTAGCTACTCCTCACACATCGCGCGCTGAGGTGAGGTGAGCGCGGGGGCCCGGAGGGCGAGGTGGGGGCGGTGGGGCGGGGGCGGAGGGTGCGGAGAGTGCGTGGAGGGCGACGTGCGTGCGCGAAGAGCGAGGAGAGACGACGTGTGTGCGGCGAGCGCGGTCAGCGAGGTCAGCAAGGCGAGCAAGGTGGGGGCGCGCTGAGGCGAGGTGAGTGCCGGGCGCGGAGGGTGCGGCGAAGCGGGTGCAGGGGCGGGGGTGGGGTGCGGAGTGCGTGGAGGGCGAGGTGCGCACGAAAGCGAGGAAAGGCAAGGGCGGGTGCGGTGAGGCGGGCGGGTGCAGGGGTGCGTTTCTGAGGCCGTATGTGCGCCGCGCCCAATGCGCTCGCAGAAGGGCCAGGGGACCGTGGCGATTCCGGCTGTCGGCAGGTAGAAGCAGGTTTCAGTGCCGTTGACCATCGTGCCGAAGACTGCGGCCAGTACTGTGGCCCGGCCGGTGTCTACCGGAACCGCGCGGATGCCACCGACCGGGACGACGGTGCGGAAGAAGTCGCGGGCGCGTCTGTGCCCGCACGTGCACCCAACGCGCTCGCGGCAGGGTCAGGGTCAGGGTCAGGGTCAGGGTCAGGGTCAGGGGACCGTGGTGATGCCGACTGTCGGCAGGTAGAAGCAGGTTTCGGTGCCGTTGACCATCGTGCCGAAGACTGCGGCCAGTACTGTGCCCCGGCCGATGTCGACCGGAACCGCACGGATGCCGCCGACCGGGACAACGGCGCGGACGAAGTCGCGGGCGCGTCTGCGGCCGTACGTGCGCCCAGTGCGCTCGCGGAGGGTCAGGGGACCGTGGTGATGCCGACTGTCGGCAGGTAGAAGCAGGTTTCGGTGCCGTTGACCATCGTGCCGAAGACTGCGGCCAGTACTGTGCCCCGGCCGGTGTCGACCGGGACCGCGCGGATGCCGCCTACTGGGATGGCGGTGCGGAAGAAGTCGCGGACGGCTTGTTCGGCGAGGGGGCGGAGGGCGGCGGGGACCTCGGGGGGCACCATGCGGCCGAAGACCTCGTTCAGCGGGCCCATGGCGGCGACTCCGCCGCGTCCGTTGTCGACGTTCAGCCAGGCGACGCGCATGCCCGAGCTGTCGGATCGGCTGGGGCCCGACGGCACGAAGGTGAACATGGTCTGGCCGGATTTCACGGCGGTCAGGTCGAGGCCGGGGATCGCGATGCTGTGCACGGGCCAAGGACCAGGGACCGCGCCCGCCACTGCGGGACTGGTGAGGGTGGCGCCCGCACCGGTACACAGCGCTGCCGTGGGGTACAGGAACGGCGTCACACCTAGGGCCTGCAAGGCAGCGAGAGCGGATTGCCCAGCACCTGGCGCCGCGGCGGTGTACGCATGGTCGGTGGGTGCCTCAGCGGTGGGCGCGGGATCGACGAAGCCCGCAGCAGCGGACGCATGATCGGCGGGTGCCACAGCAGCGGGGACGTGATCGACGGGTGCCCCAGCCACGGACGCATGATCGACGATGGCTGCGGACGCATGATCGACGAGGGCCGCAGCGGTGGAGGAGTGATTGACGGGGACCACAGCCACAGACGCGTGATCGACCGGGACCACAGCCACGGACGCATGATCGACCGGGACCACAGCCACGGACGCATGATCGGCAAGGACCGTTGCCGCGGGGACGTGATCGACGGCGGCTGGGGTTTCGGGCAGCGCGATGGCAGGGGCTGGGATGCCGAGGGCGAGGCTGCCCAGGGACAGGGTGGCCACGGTGGCGAGGCGTCGCGGGATGGACGCCCGGGTGCGCCGGGTGTCCGAGTCGAGGGGGCGGATATGCACTGGGAACCTCCTCATCGGCGGAACGATCGAGGTTCAACGGTAAGCCCGCAAACCCGGAAAGCCGGTGATTTGCGGGTCGGCGGGCGGGCGGCGCGGGACGAGCCGCAGTCAGGGGGCGCGACGATAATCCGCCATCTAGCCCCTGGTGACCAGGGCTGCGCTCACCGTGATTTCTACTCTTGTCGCCGAGTTCGCTTGTTCCCCATGATGTTCGAGCACCATCCAGAGCGATTGAGAGACCTGGCTCGCCGACGTCGCAGCAACCCCCCGGTACACCGGGTGCGGGTGCTTCCGCCAGGAACGATGGAGGACCCGATATGAGCACCACACACCGCACCACCTGCTGGGGACGCCGGCACATCGATCAGTGCCGCGGCACCTCGACGGCTTGTCGCCGCTGACGCTGCCAGACCCGCACCCGACGCTGGCCGGGTGGTGCGACCGACGCCGAAGGCTTGGTCGCGTTCATTCTTCTGCCGAGGACCATCGATATGAGTGCGTCGATCGCACCCGCAGCCGGGGCGCTGCCCGGAACACCGGGGAGTCCGGTGCCCCAACGCCTTACCGACCGCAGCCTGCGGGTGCACCGGGTCGCCCAGGACGACCCGCTGGCCACGCCGCTCCTGGCCGAACTCGCCGTCGAATACAGCAGCCGCTACGGCCGCTCCGCCGGTCAGATGCACCACGAACTCCGCAACTACCCGCCCACCCGTTTCGCGGCGCCGCACGGTGGCCTGCTCGTGGTGACCCAGGACTCCGAAGCGGTGGCGGGCGGTGCGTTCCAGCGCTACGACGACGACAGCGCCGAGCTCAAGCGGATCTGGACCTCGAAGGAACACCGCCGGCAAGGGCTGGGCCGCTTCGTGGTGCGGCAGCTGGAGCTCGAGGTCTCCCGGCGCGGCTACCGGCGCATCTACCTCACCACCGGCTGGCGCCAGCCCGAAGCGGTCGCGCTCTACCTGGCTGTGGGGTACACCGCGCTCTTCGACCCGGCGCTCCCGGCCGAGCAGATCGGCGCGCACGCGTTCGAAAAGGTCCTGCCCGCAGCCGATCTGGAGGCGACCGCATGAAGTTCCTGCTGTTCACGCTGGTCGCCCGGACACCCGATCCGCATACCGGCGTGCTGCCCGAGACGCACGAGCGGCTGCGCTCGGTGGTCGACCAGGCCCGGCTCGCCGAGGAACTCGGCTATGACGGTTTCGCGGTCGGCGAGCGGCACGAGGATCCGTTCCTGTCCGCCGCACCCCCGGTGCTGCTCAGTCATATCGCCGCGGTCACCTCGCGGATCACGCTGTTCACCGCCGTGACGACGCTGAGCCTGCTCGATCCGGTGCGGGCCTTCGAGGACTACTCGACACTGGACAACCTGTCCGGCGGACGCCTGGAACTGATCATCGGCAAGGGCAACGGCGCCGCGCAGGCGGAGCTGTTCCACGTCACCACCGACGATCAGTGGGACCGCAACCGGGAAGGGTACGAACTGTTCCGCGCGCTGTGGGCCAGCGACAAGGTGACCTGGACCGGCCGGTTCCGCCCGGAACTGGTTGCGGCCAAAGCCCTTCCGCGCCCCTACCAGCCGTTGCTCCGGATCTGGCACGGCAGCGCCACCAGCCGGGATTCGGTGGAACTGGCCGCGCGCCACGGTGATCCGCTGTTCTCGGCCAATGTCACCAACCCCATCGAGCCTTACGCCGAACTGGTGCGGCACTACCGCGAGCGGTGGGCGCATTACGGGCACGATCCGGCCGACGCGCTGGTCGGGGCGGGCACCGCGGGCTTCCACGTGGCGCCCACCTCGCAGGAGGCGCTCGAGGCGTATCGCCCGATCTTCCGGGCCCGGCTGGGGTTGTCGCGCACGCTCGGCCTGCCCATCGTGTTCGAGACCCTCGAAGACTTCGCCGCCCGCTCCTCGGCGCTGATCGGCAGCCCGGAGCAGGTGCTCGACAAGGTCGGTCGCCAGCACGAGCAGTTCGGCCACGAAGTGATCCATCTGTCCTCCGAACGCGACGGACGCACCGAAGCCCAGCACCGCGGCAGCCTCGAATTGTTCCAGCAGGCCGTGGCGCCCGAGCTGCGCCGCCGCATTCCCAGCCGTCCCCTGGCCGCCGGCCGAACCATCCCCCGGACCGAATTATCTGGAGTTACACCGTGATCCGCACCCGTCATCGCATCGCCACGCTCGCCGGCGCGCTCGCCGCGGCCAGTACCCTGGCCGCCTGCGGCAGCGACACCGGCGGCGCCGGTGGCGACGCCGGACCGCCACAGCCCGGGGGCACGCTGCGCTACGGCCTGTCGTCGGCGCCGACCTGCTCGGACCCGGCGCAGGCGAGCAGCAACCAGACGCTCTACGTCACCCGCCAGATCGTCGACTCGCTGACCGATCAGGATCCCGAGACCGGCGAGATCAGGCCGTGGCTGGCGCGCAGCTGGGAGGCCGGCCCGGACGCGAAGGTGTTCACCTTCCACCTGGCCGACAACGTCACCTTCTCCGACGGCTCGCCGCTCACCGCGGATTCGGTGCGCAAGACCTTCGATTCGATCACCAAACTCGGTGCGGCCAAGGCCCCCCTGGCCAACGGCTTTCTCATCAACTACGTCGGCACCACCGCGGTGGACAAGCTGACCGCGCGGGTCGAGTTCAGCAAGCCCAATGCGCAGTTCCTGCAGGCTTCGGCGAGTACTCAGCTCGGCATCCAGGGCGAGGCGACCACCGCCAAGCCCGCCGAGCAGCGGTGCGACGGCAGCAATGTCGGCTCCGGACCGTTCGTCTACACCGCCTACCGCCAGGACGTGTCGGCCACGCTGACCAAGCGCCCGGGATACGCCTGGGGCTCGGATGTCTTCGGCCACAAGGGCGAGGCCTACCTGGACCGCATCGACTTCACGGTGGTGCCCGAATCCGGGGTGCGCACCGGCAGCCTGACCTCCGGGCAACTGGACGCGGTCAGCGACGCCCTGCCCCAGGACCTGCCGCTGCTGGAGGCGGCGAACGCCCGCCTGCTGACCACGCCCAACCCCGGCGTGCCGTTCGGCTTCCAGCCCAACGTGACCCGCGGCCCGCTCCGCGACGCCGCGGTGCGTCAAGCACTGCTGCCCGCCATCGATCGCCGGCAGCTGGTCGACACCGTGCTCGGGCCGCAGTTCAAGCCCGCCAGCAGCACCCTGGCCAGCACCACCCCCGGTTACCAGGATCTCTCGACGAAGCTGGCTTATGACCCGGCCAAGGCGCGCACCCTGCTCGATCAGGCGGGCTGGGTACCCGGCGGTGACGGCATCCGGGTGAAGAACGGTGAGCGGCTGAGTTTCAACGTGGTGTTCAGCCAGGTGTTCGCGGGCAACAAGGCGATCATCGAGTTGGTGCAGCAGCAGTTGCGCAAGGTCGGCGTCGACCTGCGCCTGGACCTGGTGTCGGTGCCCGAGAGCACCGCCCGGCAGAACGCCAAGGACTACGACAGCTACTACTACAACACCACCCGCGCCGACGGCGACATCCTGCGCAACTCTTTCACCGTCGAGGGCCGTAATCTCAATGTCCGCGAACGCATTCCAGCGCTGGACGAGGTGCTGGAGAACCAGCTGAGCGCCGCCGACACCACCGCGCGGCTGGCTCTGATCCGGACCGCGCAGGAGCGCATTCTGGATAACGGGCTGTGGATCCCGACGGTCGAGCTGTCGCAGGCCATCGGCGCCGCGGGCACCGTGCAGGACCTGAAGTTCGAGGCCTCGGCCCGCCTGCAGTTCTTCGACGCCTGGCTGAGCGGGCGCTGATCATGGTCCGGTATCTGACACTGCGGGTAGCGCAGGCGATCTGGGTGCTGTGGGCGGCGTTCACCGTCTCCTTCGTAGTGCTCTATCTGTTGCCCGCCGATCCGGTCTCGATCGCGGCCGGGGGCGCCGAAACAGGCTCTCCGGCGGATCCGGCGGCGATCGCCGAGCTGCAGGCCAGGTATGGGCTGGATCAGCCGCTGTGGCAGCAGTATTGGACGGCGCTCGGGCACGCGCTGCGCGGTGACCTCGGATATTCCATCGTCACCGGGCAGACGGTGACGCAGGCGATCGGCGAGACGCTGCCCTCGACCCTCGGATTGGCCGCGCTCACCCTGCTTTTCGCAGCAGTGGGGGGTGTCGGGCTGGCCTTCGCCGCGACCGCTACCCGGCGGCCGTGGCTGCGCAACACCCTGGCGGCGCTGCCCTCGATCGGGGTCGCGGTGCCGACCTTCTTCACCGGACTCCTACTACTGCAGCTGTTTTCGTTCCACTGGCGGCTCGCGCCCGCTTTCGGCGGTCACGGCTTCAGCGGCACGGTGCTGCCCGCGCTCACCCTGGCGCTGCCGATCGGCGCAGTCATCGCGCAGGTACTGACCTCCGGACTGGAAAACACCTGGCGGCAACCGTTTGTGGATGTCGCACTGGCCAAGGGTGGTTCGCGCTGGTGGGTGCGGCGCAAACATGTGCTGCGCCCCGCCAGCATTCCGACCTTCACTATCGCCGGTGTGCTGGTGGGCCACATCCTCGCCGGAGCCGTGGTGGTGGAAGCCGTGTTCGCGCGACCCGGGGTCGGGCGGCTCACCCAGACCGCGGTGCTGGCCCAGGACATTCCGATCGTGCAGGGGATCGTGCTGCTCAGCGCGGTGATCTTCGTGACAGTGAATCTCGTGGTCGACCTGATTTACCCGCTGCTCGACCCACGCATCGCCGCCCGCCACCGGTCCGTCCGAACCGGCACCGAACAGGGCTCTCCCGCAAACACTCTCGACATCACTGAGGAGGTGGCACTCCGTGCGTGACAACGCGAAATCCCATGCTGAGCTCGGGCCAGGCGCCGCCCGCCCCCAGCCACTCACCGCCGGGTTCGGCTTCGCACCGTGGCTGCTGGCCGAACCTGTCCCCGCTTCAGGTCGCACCGGCGGCTGGCGGGAATGGTTGCGCGCCAATCTTTCCTCCCCGTGGGCATTCGCCGCCATTACCGAGGTGGCGCGAACCCATGGTTGATCTTCTGGAAGGCCGCAACCGCGCAGCGCTCCGGTGGCGGCGACCTGCCGTCAGCTGGACCTGGTTGCGCACCAACGCCTTTGCGCTGCTCGCCGGCGCGGTGGCTCTGCTCGCCCTCGGATGGGCGCTGTTCCCTTCGTTTTTCGCCAGTGGCGATCCGCTGATCGGTATACCCGCGCAGAAGTTCCAGGCACCGAGCGCCGAACACTGGTTCGGCACCGACAATCTCGGACGCGATCTGTACACCCGCATGGTGCACGGGGCGGGGTTGTCGTTGTCGGCAACGCTCACGGCCGTCGCCATCGCGCTGCTGGTCGGCTCGCTGCTCGGCTTGCTCTCAGGTGCGGTCGGCGGCATCGTGGACGCCGCCATCATGCGTGTGGTCGACGTGCTGCTCGCCATCCCCTCGCTGCTGCTGTCGCTGGCCTTGGTCACCGCGCTCGGCTTCGGCACCCGCAATGTGGCCATCGCCGTGGGTGTTTCGCTGATCGCCAACTTCGCCCGGGTGATGCGCTCGGAAGTGCTGCGGGTGCGCGGTGAGGTCTACGTCGAGGCGGCTCACGCCAGTGGCGTCCGCTGGTACGCCGTGCTGACCCGGCACATCCTGCCGAACTCCGCACAGCCAGTGCTCGCGCTCGCCGCGGTCGAATTCGGGATGGCGGTGTTGTCGGTCTCCGCGCTCAGTTTCCTTGGCTACGGCGCGAAACCACCTACGCCGGAATGGGGTTCGCTCATTTCAGAGGGCCGCAACTACCTCGCCATCGCGTGGTGGCTGACCACACTGCCGGGGCTGGTCATCATCGCGGTCGTGGTCGCCGCGCAGCACCTCGGCCGCGTCGCCGGGAAAGAGGGACACCGATGACCGCCGACACCTTTACCCGCGGCACGTCCGCCCGCGACACCTCCACCCGCGGCACGTCCGCATCGCTGGATGTGGTTGCGCCGCGAGGGGGCGCAACCACCGATCAGATCGCTGCGGATTCGAACGAGACTGCTTTGCTCCAGGTCGCGGACCTCAGAGTGCAGTACCGATCCGCACAGGGCGCTGTTGCCGCCCTAGCCGGAGTGTCCCTGACGCTGGCGCGTGGCGAAGTGGTGGCGCTCGTCGGTGAATCCGGTTCGGGGAAGTCGACTCTCGGGCATGCGGTGCTCGGGCTGCTCGGGTCGCCAGCGGAAATCACCGGCGGGACCATCACTTTCGACGGGCAGCAAGCCGGTGACGAGCGGGCGTGGCGGCGCCTGCGCGGAGCGCGGATCGGTTTCGTACCGCAGGACCCAGGCCTGTCGCTGAATCCGGTGCGGCGCGTGGGTGATCAGGTCGCCGAGACCCTGCTGGTGCACGGTCTGGCTGAACGCCGGGAAGCACGCGAGCGCGCGGTGCGCTTGCTCGCGGACGCCGGGCTGGATCGGCCGGAACTGCGGGCGTCGCAGTATCCGCACGAACTGTCCGGCGGCCAGCGGCAGCGGGTGTTGATCGCGGCGGCGCTGATCGCGGAACCGGATCTGGTGATCGCCGACGAACCGACCAGCGCGCTGGACGCGACCGTTGCGCGGCGGGTACTCGATCAGCTCACCGCGCAGACCACCGCCCGTGGCACGGCGGTACTGCTGATCACCCACGATCTGGCGGTGGCGGCCGAGCGGGCGGATCGTCTGATCGTCCTCAACGGCGGTGAGATCGTCGAGACCGGCGCTACCGCCGAGATCCTGGCACGCCCGCAGCACCCGTACACCCAGCGGCTGCTCGCGGCCTCGCCGAGTCTCGCGCCGTTCGAGGGCTTCCGGCCCGCACCCGCGCAGAGCGGTCCCCCGCTGCTCAGGGTGCGCGGGGTGCACAAGACGTTCCGGGCCCGGTCCGGCGGATCGATCGCGGCCGTCGCGGATGTCGGCTTCGAGTTGCGGCGCGGTGAAACCCTGTCGCTGGTAGGAGAATCCGGTTCCGGCAAGTCGACCACCGCGCGAATCGCGTTGCGGCTCACCGATGCCGACAGCGGCGCGGTCACCTTCGACGGACAGGATCTGATCCGGTTGCGCGGGTCGCGGCTACGCGCGCTGCGGCAGCGGTTCCAGGTCGTGTACCAGAACCCGTACGCCTCACTGGATCCGCGCTGGCGGGTGGCCCAAATCGTGGAAGAACCGTTGCGCGCCTACGGCATCGGCGACCGGGCCGCCCGTCGCGACCGGGTCCGGGAGCTGCTCGACCAGGTCGCGCTCCCGGAACGGTTTGCGCAGCGCCGCCCGGCCGAACTGTCCGGTGGGCAGCGGCAACGCGTCGCGATCGCCCGCGCGCTGGCGCTACATCCGGAACTGCTGGTGCTCGACGAGCCGGTTTCCGCGCTCGACGCCTCCATCCAGGCCCAGATTCTGGAGCTGCTGGGCCGGCTGCAGTCCGAGCTCGGGCTGAGCTACCTGTTCATCTCGCACGACCTCGCCGTGGTGCGCCGCATCAGCGACCGGGTCGCGGTCATGCGGCACGGCCGGATCGTCGAAACCGGCAGTACCGCCGAGATTTTCGGTCACCCGCAGCACGAGTACACCCGCGAGTTGCTGTCGGCGATACCGGCGGTCCGCACGGACAACCAACTGGAAAGGATTGCCGCACATGGCTGATTCGACACTCTTTGTCGCGGTCGAGCTCGCCGGCACCGGCGTGCACCCGGCCTCGTGGCGGCGGGCGGACTCCCGGGCCGAGGACCTGTTCACCGGCGGGTACTGGGTGGACGCGGTCACCACCGCCGAGCACGCCGGTGTGGACGCGGCCTTCCTGCCGGATTCGTTCGCGTTGCAGCCGGGCGGGCCGGGCGTCACCCGCGGCCGCCTCGACGCGGTGGCGGTCGCGGCCCGCGTGGCCGCGGCCACGCACGGGATCGGGCTGTTGCCGCAAGCAGCGGTAACCCACACCGAGCCGTTCCATCTGTCGAAGGCGATCGCCAGCCTGGACTTCGCCTCGCTGGGCCGGGCGGGCTGGGAGGTGACCGTCTCCGAATCCACTGCGGCGGCGAAGGCATTCGGGCGCAAGGATGTTCAGGACCCCGAGTCGCTGTGGCACGAGGCCGACGAGGCGATCGAGGTGGTGTCCCGGCTATGGGACAGCTGGGAGGACGACGCCGAGATCCGCGACGTACCCACCGGCCGCTTCATCGATCGGGACAAGCTGCACTACATCGACTTCGCCGGGGACAACTTCTCGGTGAAGGGCCCGTCGATCACCCCGCGCTCGCCGCAGGGGCAGCCGATCGTCGCGGTGCGGGCCACGGACCCGGCGAGTACGGCCGTGGCGGTGCGACGTGCCGACCTTATCCGGATCAGCGCGGCATCGCCCGCGGCAGCCCGCGCCCGGCGCGAGGACCTACGGACCGCGCTCCGAGCGGCCGATCGTGACCCCGACACCGTGCGGGTGCTGCTCGACCTCGACATTCATCTGGCCGATTCCGTCGCGGCCGCCGCCACCGAAGTGCTCGAGCTCGACCAATGGGCGGCGCCCGCGTCCGCACCGAGAGCCGGCACCGCGCCGCTGCGGCACCTCGGCACGACATCGGGCCTGTGGCGACTGCTCGACGAGATCGCGGCGGACCGCATCGCGGACGGGGTCGTCCTCCGCCCCCTCGCCGCTCAGCCCGCACTCGCCCGCCTCGCCGAACTGGGCCGCAATCCGTTGACCGCCAGCACCTTCCGCCATCGCCTCGGCCTCCCCCGCCCGCTCAGCCGGTACGCCACCGCGCCGTCGAACTGAGAGACCCCATGACCCCACGCAAGCAAGTCCACCTCGCCGCGCATTTCCCCGGCGTCAACAACACCACTGTCTGGGCTGACCCGGACTCCAAGAGCCAGATCGACTTCTCCTCGTTCGCGCATCTGGCCCGCACCGCCGAGCGCGGACTGTTCGACTTCTTCTTCCTGGCCGAGGGATTGCGGCTGCGTGAGCACCGCGACCGCATCCACGACCTCGACGTGGTGGGCCGCCCGGACACCTTCACCGTGCTGAACGCGCTCGCCGGGGTCACCGAGAAGCTGGGCCTGGCGGGCACCATCAACACCACGTTCAACGAACCCTTCGAACTGGCAAAGCAATTCGCCTCGCTCGATCACCTCTCGGGTGGGCGGGCCGCGTGGAACGCCGTCACTTCCTCCGACGCGTTCACCGGCGAGAACTTCCGCCGCGGCGGGTATCTGGAGCACAGTCAGCGCTACCAGCGCGCCGCCGAGGTCGTGCAGGCGACCCGGGCGCTGTGGGACAGCTGGCCCGACGACGCCCTGGTCGTGGACCGCGCAGCTGGCGTCTTCGCACACGACGTTCCCGAAACTCAGGTCCGCACTTCGCAATTCGACATCACCGGCCGATTCGTCCTGCCGCCGAGCCCACAGGGTTACCCGGTGCAGTTGCAGGCCGGTGATTCCGACGACGGCCGCGAATTCGGCGCCGCCACAGCCGATGCCATCTTCACCGGCCACGGCACCCTCGAAGCCGGCCAGCGCTTCTACGCCGACCTCAAGGGGCGGCTCGCGAAATACGGTCGCACGCCCGACGAACTGAAGATTCTGCCCGCCGCCACCTTCGTACTCGGCGACACCGAGGCCGACGCCCACGACCGGGCCCGCCACATCCGGCTGCAACAGGTGGGGCCGCAGACCGCCATCGCGTTCCTCGAACAGGTCTGGGGCCGTGACCTTTCCGGCTACGACCCGGACGGCCCGCTACCCGAGGTGGAACCGGCCGACAACGTCGACATCACCCGCGGCCGGGTCCGGCACGCCAAGGACCCGCGCGCGGTGGCCCAGGCCTGGCGCGCCAAAGCCGAGGCGGAGAATCTAACAATCCGCGAGCTGATCATCGAGGTGACCGCACGCCAGCAGTTCGTCGGCACACCCGCGCAGGTCGCCGCGCAGATCGACGAGCACGTCCAGGCCGATGCCGCCGACGGCTTCATCCTCGTCCCGCACCTCACCCCCGGCGGTCTCGACGAATTCGTCGACCGCGTCGTCCCGGAGCTGCAGGAACGCGGCAGCTTCCGCACCGAGTACACCGGCTCGACCCTGCGCGACCACCTCGGTCTGCGCCCGCCCCGCACCGCCCACCGCAGCACCGCCCACGAAGGAGCACGAGCGTCATGACCACAAGCACCGCAACCGAATTCGACACCACCTGGGCACTGTGGCACCACGCCCGGGAAGATCAGCTGCGCGATCCGCTCGGCTTCCTCAGCCTCACGGCGCTGCACTGGCTGACCGACCAGCCCGAGCGACTGGCGGACGTGCCGGGCACCTGGTGGGTCACCGAGGACAAGGTCTTCATCACCGCCCAGCCCGGTGACCGGCTCGAGTTCCAAGGCACCGGGATCGCCGGCGTCCAGATCCTCACCCCCGCCGAGGGCGCTCCGGGACTGGAAGTGCGGCACGGGGATCGGATCCTGGAGGTGATCCGCCGCACCGGCCGGTACGCGGTGCGCGTGCACGATCCGAAGTCCCCGGCCCTGCTCGCCTTCGAGGGCATCCCCGCTTACGCACCGGATCCGCGCTGGGTGGTGACCGGTCACTACCGGCCCTTCGACGTACCCCGCACCCTCACCACCGGCGCGGTCGTCGACGGCCTGGAACACCACCACACCGCCACGGGCACCATCGAATTCACGATCGGCGCGGTGACCGAGCAGGTCGTGGCCTTCGGCAACGGCGACGATCTGCGCGTGCTGTTCACCGATGCGACCAGCGGCGTGACCACCTATCCGGCGGCCCGCGCGGTCGCGGTCGGCGCACCCGATCCCGACGGCACGGTCCACCTCGATTTCAACCGGTCGGCGAATCTGCCGTGCGCCTTCACCGATTTCGCGACCTGCCCGATCGCGCCCGAGCAGAACCGCTTGCGCGTGGCCGTCGAAGCGGGCGAACAGCATCCGAAGCTGGGCCTGGGTGATCGGCTATGAGCGTGCCCCTGTCGATCCTCGACCTGTCCCCCATCAGTACCGGTTCCACCGCGCAGCAGGCGCTGCGCAACACCATCGATCTGGCCCAGCACGCCGAACAGTGGGGCTACCACCGGTATTGGCTCGCCGAACACCATTTCGTCGCGGTCGCGAGCTCGTCCTCGACGACTCTGATCGGGCTGGTCGCCGCGGCCACCTCCCGGATCCGGGTCGGGTCGGCGGCCGTGCAGGTCGGTCACCACACCTCGGCGTCGATCGTGGAGGCGTTCGGCACCATCGACGCGCTCTACCCGGGCCGGCTCGATCTCGGCCTCGGGCGTTCCGGTCACCGGAAGGCCCAATACGGTTCGGAGCCAACCCATCCCAAGCGGGCGCGTCCGGTGGTCGACACCGCCACCGGACGCACCGAAGTGCGCGACGGCGTGGTGATACCGCCGCCGTTCGATCCGGGCCGGGTCGCCGATCGCTCCAAATATCTCGCGGGACTGCATCTCCTGCATCAGGAGGGTGCGCAGCCGCAGGACTTCACCGAGCAGGTGGACGACATCCGCGCGCTGCTGGCGGGGACTTACACGACACCGGACGGCTTTGCGCTGCACGCGGTTCCGGGCGAGGGCGCGCAGGTCGAGGTATGGCTGTTCGGCAGTTCGGGCGGAGCGAGCGCGGAACTCGCCGGGCGCCTGGGTCTTCCGTTCGCGGCGGCCTATCACGTCGCGCCGGGCACCGCTCTGGACGCGGTCGATTCCTACCGGGCGGCCTTCCGCCCGTCGGCGCAATTGCCCGAACCGTACGTGGTGCTGTCCGCGGACGTCGTGGTAGCCGAAACCGACTCGACGGCAAAGCATCTGGCCGCCACCTACGGCCACTGGGTGCACGGCATCCGGAGCGGGGCGGGCGCGCCGGAATACCCCGATCCGGACACCAGCGGCCCGCTCACCGCCGATCAGGAACGATTGGTGGCGGACCGGACGTCCACCCAGTTCGTCGGCTCGCCTGCCACGGTGACCGAACGCCTCGCCGCCTTGCAGCGCGTGAGCGGCGCGGACGAACTGCTGATCACCAGCGTCACCCACGACCACGCCGACCGCCTGGAATCGCATCGGCTGCTCGCCGAGGCCTGGGGTACCCGCGCCGCCCGGGCGGCCTGACAGCTGAGCTCAATGCCCAGGCCCGCAGCACCGGGCCTGGGCATTTTGCATGCAGCTGGGCGTGCATATATCTGCCTGTCGACATGCACAAGCCACCTTGTGCATGGTGCCGATCCGGTAAAAAACATTCACATGTGCATGTAATGTTTCACGGGTTCGGACGACGGAGAGAGATCAATGACGACAACTCCCCCAAGCCGCGGCGCCCGCTGGTTGATCGCCGGGCTCACCGCGCTGGTCACCGCCGCCCTGGCCGGCGCGCCGCCCGCCCAGGCCACGCCGGCCGGTGAACCGCAATGGGCGGCGCTGCACGACGGGCCGCAGCAGTATCCGTCGATTCACATCGACTGGGATGTTCCGATCACTATGAGCGACGGCACCGTCCTGAAGGCGAACGTCTACCGCCCCGCCGACGCGAACGGGCCGGTCACCACGCCGCTGCCGACGATCGTCAACCTCACGCCGTACACCAAGCTGCTCTCGATGATCGCGCAGACAGCGCTGTCGGTCCCCGTGCTCTCGGACGCGGTGACCGGCGTCTTCCGCGACTTCAGCCTGAACGGCACCCCGCTGGAAGGCCTGACCGACCAGACCCGCACCCTCGGTGGCGGTTTCGGACGCGCCTTCGCCGCGGATCCGAACCTGATCCGCAGCGGTTACGTCCAGGTCGTCGCCGACGTGCGGGGAACTGGTTTCTCCCAAGGTATTTGGGAGCCGTGGGGCCCGAAGGACCAGGCCGACACCCCGGAGGTGATCGCCTGGGCCGCCGCACAACAGTGGTCCGACGGCAAGATCGGCATGACCGGAGCCTCCTACTCCGGCATCAACCAGGTGCAGGCCGCGGCGAAGCAACCGCCCGCGCTGAAAGCCATTGTCCCCCTGGTGCCCGGCAACGATCTGGTGCACGACATGATCGCCCCGGGCGGCGGCGCCATCGGCATCCTCGCGCCCTACCTGCTCGCGGTGAACCTGCTCAAACTCACCCCCGATATGGTGTCCATCGCCCTGGGTAAGTTCGACACCCAGTGGCTGGCCGACCGGCTGCGCAGCCCGATGTCGTTCCTGGACATCGCGATCGCGACCCTGACCACCACCTCCTTCGACGCCGTCCCACCGGAACTGGAGCTGGTGCTCGACCCCGCCAGCCCGATCCGGCAGGCCTGGCTCGGGCATCCAGACCGAATCACGGTGCCGACCATGGTGATCGGCGGCTGGCACGACAACTTCGCCAACGGCGAGCCCCGCATCTATCAGGACATCCCGCTACCGCCCGGGCAGAAGCAGCTGGTGATGGGCAACAGCTACCACGTGAGCGCCGGCTTCGACATGCGCGGCCGCGACGGCGAACCGCCGCGCATCGATGTGCTGACGCGGGCCTGGTTCGACAAGTGGCTCAAGGGCATCGACAACGGCATCGACCGCTACGGCCCGGTCACCATGTGGCAGCAAGGCACGGGCTGGACCACCGCGGCGGACTTCCCGCGCCCGGGCCACACGCACCAGCGGATGTACCTGTCGGCGGCGGCGAGCGGCACCACGAACACCAGCGTGCACGACGGAAGCCTCAGTGCCGGAGCGCCTTCGGACACCAGACGGCTCACGGTCGCGCCCGGCCTGGCGAGCCTGTGCTCCGCGGATGCCGCGCAAGGCACCGCGGGCATCCTGGTGTTCACCGGCTGCGGTAAGGACGCCAGAGTACAAGAGCTACAAGGGCTCACGTTCACCAGCGCGCCGGTCGCGGAACCGACCACGATCTCCGGACCGATCGCGGTACACCTCAACACGATCCACGACGCGACCGATGGATTCTGGACGGTGACCGTCAACGATGTCGCGCCCGACGGACGTTCGACCACGTTGAGCACCGGACAGCTGATGGCCTCGCTGCGCACCCTGGACGAAAACCGCAGCGCCCGTTCGGCGAACGGCGACTACTCCGACCCCTACCCGATAATGTCGCTGCCCGAGCGGTTGCCGATCGTGCCGGGTCAAGCCACCCAGCTCGATATCGGCCTGGCGCCTACCGACGCCATCCTGAAGCCAGGGCATCGGCTGCGGGTGGACATCTTCGCGAGCAACTACCCCAAGGGTCTGCCGATCCGGCCGTTCCTGGATGCGACGGAGTTGAAGCCGCAGCATCTGCAACTGGACCCGGCCGCACCGAGCTACGTCAACGTGCCGATCGCCGGAAACCCCGGCTGGTGAGCGCATAGAAAAGGGGCCGGATGTACCCGGCCCCTTTTCGTGCATTTATGCGCTGAGCGGCGTCGCCTTCACCCCGTAGCCGAGGTTGGTGAGCACCTCACTGGTCGCCTTCGCGAAGTTCAGCGTGATGAAGTGCAGACAGGGCGCGCCCTCGGCGATCAGACGCTGCCCCATCTCGGTGGCGATCTCGATACCGACCTCGCGCACCGCGGCCCGGTTCTCGTCCGCGCCGTCACCGGCGGCCTTGTGCAACCGCTCCAGTACGTGCGCGGGCAGCGACCGCCCGCACAGCTCCTCGGCGCGCGCGACCGTGCGCAACGAGGTGACCGGCATCAACTCCGGAATGATCGGCTTCTCCGCCTCGATCGGGTCGAACGCGGCGAGCCGATCCCGCAGCCGCAGATAGTGTTCGACGTCGAAGAACATCTGGGTGATCGAATACTCCGCGCCCGCTCGCAGTTTCGCGGCCAGGTGCTCGGTGTCGTGGTCCAGGCTCGGCGACCGATGGTGGCCCTGCGGGAACGAGGCGACACCGACGTGGAAGTCGCCGAGATCGCGCACGATGCGCACCAGTTCCTCGGCGTAGGCCACGCCCTGCGGGTGTTTTTCCCACTCGCCGAGCGGATCGCCCGGCGGGTCGCCGCGCAGCACCAGAATGTTCTTGATTCCGGAGTCGGCGTAAGCGCCGACCAGTGACCGCAATTCGGCAACGCTGTGCCCGACGGCGGTCAGGTGGGCCACCGGCAGCAGGATCGTCTCCTGCGCCAGCTGACCGGTGACTCGCACGGTGCGGTCGCGGGTGGAGCCGCCCGCGCCGTAGGTCATGGACACGAAGGCCGGGTGCATGCGCTCGAATTCGCGCACCGCGCGCCACAGCCGGGCCTCGGCGGCGGCGTCACGGGGCGGATTGAATTCCACCGAGAAGGGCACGGCGCGGCCGCCGTGCGATCGCAAGCTCTGTACAACCGAAGGTGTTCCAGAGACGTTCGGTGGCCGCCGCAAGTCATCGAAAGTCACCGGTCCAGTGTAGGGGGACCTGCACGTTCGACCTATTTCCTCCCAAATGGCGGGAAAAAGGGCTAGCCCGGGCGACGCCGGTCACAGGGGGCGCGCGTATGATTTTACTGGGCAGTACCCTCGCGGTGACCTGGTTGATATCCCGCCTAGGCCCCGAGCCCAAAACACAAACTTCCGCCGTGCTGGCCCCAGTGCGGCCCGTGATCCACCTTGGAGGATGCCCTGTCCGCCGGACCAGGTACCCCGACCCGAACCCTGTCGTCGGCGACCAACGGATCCGCCGAGGTGAACGGGGCGGCCTCCGCTACTCCCCGGCTGGGCGCACCCGGCTTCGTCACCGCGGTGGAGAAGGCGCTCACCGAATTCTTCGCCGCCAAGCGCACCACCGTCGAGCCGCTGGGCCTCCCGTTCGTCGAATCCGCCGAAGCGCTCGAACTGTTCGTGCTGCGCGGCGGCAAACGCACCCGCCCGGCCTTCGCCTGGACCGGTTGGCTGGGCGCGGGCGGCAACCCGGACGCCCCCGAAGCCGCCGCTGTGCTCAGCGCCTGCGCCGCACTGGAACTGGTGCAGGCCTGCGCGCTCATCCACGACGACATCATCGACTCCTCGCGCACCCGGCGCCGTTTCCCGACCGTGCACGTCGACTTCGAACAGCGCCATCGCGAGCGCGGCTGGACCGGCGACTCCGCGCACTTCGGCACCAGCGTCGCCATCCTCATCGGGGATCTGGCCCTGGCCTGGGCCGACGACATGGTCCATGCCTCCGGCCTGGACGACGCCGCAATCTCCCGCTTCGCCCCGGTCTGGGCGCTGATGCGCACCGAGGTGCTGGGCGGGCAGCTGCTCGACATCAACGGTGAAGCCGGCGGCGACGACTCGGTCGAGGCCGCGCTGCGCATCAACCGGTACAAGACCGCCGCCTACACCGTGGAGCGCCCGCTGCACCTGGGCGCCGCCATCGCCGACGCCGACGCCGGGCTGTTCGAGGCCTACCGCGAGTTCGGCACCGATATCGGCATCGCCTTCCAGCTGCGCGACGACCTGCTCGGTGTCTTCGGCGACCCGGCCGTCACGGGCAAACCCTCCGGCGACGATCTGCGCGAAGGCAAGCGCACCGTGCTGCTCGCCGAGGCCCTGCGCCGCGCCGACGCCACCGACGTCGCCGCCGCGAAACTGTTGCGCACCAGCATCGGCACCGATTTGAGCGCCGACGACGTGGAGCGCCTGCGCGCCGTGCTCACCGAGCTCGGCGCGGTCGACGATGTGGAAGTCCGCATCGCCGACCTCACCGAACGCGGCCTCGCCGCCATCGAAACCTCATCCGCCACCGAATCCGCGAAACAGTCATTGCGCGCGATGGCACTCGCCGCAACCAGGAGGACCGCATGAAAGCCATTGTGGGACCAGCCGATCGAGTAATCACCGTCGGTGCGGGTCCCGCCCCGCGTACGACCGCCAAGCGCCGTGGCAAGAGTTTCGTGCTCACCGAGCGCCGGATCATGATGGGTGCGGCGCTGCCCGCCCGCCGTGCTATCCGACTGCCGAGGTCCTGCGCCGCGACGGCAACCGCCGACGAGCAGACCGGCGAATAACACTCTGTAGTTCGACACCTCCGGCCATCCGTAGTGGTCGGAGGTATCGGCATGCGCTTAGGAGAGTTCCATGAAAACCGTTGCGGGACCGACTGATCGGGTTGTCGTAGTGGGCGCCGGTCTGTCCGGGCTCGCCGCGGCGCTCCATCTCACGGGCGCCGGGCGCACCGTGACCCTGCTGGAGCGCGCCGATCACGTCGGCGGACGGGTCGGCGTCTATCGCGGGCCCGACTACGAGATCGATTCCGGTGCAACGGTTTTGACCCTGCCCGAGCTGGTGACCGAGGCGCTGGCCGCGGTCGAGCGGACACCCGAGTCCTGCTCGCTGCGCATTCATCAGCTCGCACCGAGCTATCACGCGCGGTTCGCCGACGGCGCCGACATCCGGGTGTTCGCCGACGCCGACGCCATGGCCGCGGAGGTCGCCCGGGTCTGCGGGCCGGTCGAGGCGCGGCGCTATCGGCGGCTGCGGGACTGGCTGGCGCGGATCTACGCCGCCGAGTTCACCGAGTTCATGGACACCAACTTCGATTCGCCGCTGGACATGGTGCGGCTGCCGAAGAAGCGTGCCGCGCTGCTGGAACTGGTGCGGCTCGGCGGTTTCGGCAGGCTCGGCGCCCGGGTGCGACGCATCCTGCGGGACCAGCGGCTGGCGCGACTGTTCACCTTCCAGGCGCTCTACGCGGGCATGCCCCCGGCCGAGGCGCTCGCGGTGTACGGGGCGATTCCCCACATGGACACCTCGCTCGGCGTGTACTTCCCGGAAGGCGGCATGCGGGCGGTCGCCGCGGCCATGGCGGAGGCGTTCACCGGCGCGGGCGGCACCCTGGAACTGAACACCGAGGTGGTCGGGATCGACTATGCGGGTGGACGGGCCCGGCGGGTCTGCACCGCCGACGGCCGGGCCATCGACTGCGACGCCGTCGTGCTCACCGCCGACCTCGGTTCGATCGAACGTTTCGGCGTGCACCGCCGGCGGTGGCTGCGCGCCTCGCCCTCAGCGGTTGTCGCGCACGGCACCGTCCCGGCCGAGATCGCCGCGAGCTGGCCGGTGCAGGCGCACCACACCATCGACTTCGGCGCGGCCTGGGACTCCACCTTCGCCGAGCTCACCGCGCGCCGCGGCCGGCTGATGAGCGACCCGTCGCTACTGCTCACCCGTCCCGCGCTGACCGACCCCGGCCTCTACATCACTCGCCCGGACGGCAGGCACGAACCCTTCTCGCTGCTGGCGCCCTGCCCGAATCTGGATGCCGCGCCGCTGGATTGGGATCGGATCGGGCCGTCCTATCTGCGTGAACTCCTCGAAGTGCTGGAGCAGCGCGGGTACACCGGCATCGCCGCGCACTTCACCGTCGACCACCTCGACACCCCGCGGACCTGGCAGGCCCAGGGCATGCTGGCGGGCACCCCGTTCTCCGCCGCGCACGTCTTCCGGCAGACCGGTCCGTTCCGTTCGCGCAACTTGCCGAGCTCCAGCGACAATGTGGTTATCGCAGGTTGCGGCACCACACCGGGCGTAGGCGTACCCACGGTGCTGCTGTCCGGAAAACTGGCGGCAACCCGTATTACCGGCGACGTGTCGCCTGCTTCGGATGAAACCGCACCTACCATGGCGCTAGGGTTCCCAGCGAAGCATTAAACTGATCGCCGACCTATTCGCTCGCGGTTGCGACCGCTGACCTTGCCGGGGGGACCGACACCACATGGCATCCCCGGACATGCGCGTCACCCCCGGCAATCCGAGCACCGCCGGCGATCACTCGCCAGGCCGCTCGAACGGATCAGCCCCGAGCACCGGCGAGCCCGCGGCACCGCAACCCGCACGGTCCCGCCTGCAGACCTACGCCGATTTCATCCGCAGCCCCGAGGGGCACGCCGCCCTCATGGGTTTCGTCGGCGCCATCATGATCACCTTCGGCGGCTTCGGCGCGGGCAGCGTTCGCAAGACCGACCCGCTGCTGGAGTCCTGGCATCTCTCGTGGCTGCGGTTCGGGCACGGTCTGGTGCTGTCGAGCATGGTCGTCTGGATCGGCGTGCTGCTCATGATCACCGCGTGGGTCCGGCTGGGGCGGACCACCATCGGTACCGGCGACCGCGCCGGCGCCGAGGTCACCCTGAACGAGCTGCGCGCCATCGTCGGCATCTGGGTCCTGCCGCTGCTGTTCGCGGCGCCCATGTTCAGCCGCGACGCCTACTCCTATCTGGCCCAGGGCGCGCTGCTGCGCGACGGGTTCGACCCCTACGCGGTCGGCCCGGTCGCCAATCCCGGTGTGCTGCTGGACAATGTGAGCCCGGTCTGGACCACCACCACCGCGCCCTACGGGCCGATCTTCCTGCTGCTGGCCCGCGGCATCACCGCCATCACCGGCGACAACGTCGTCGCGGGCACCATCGGGCTGCGCCTGGTGATGCTGCCCGGGCTGGCGCTGATGATGTGGGCGGTGCCGTATCTGACCAAGCACCTCGGCGGCAAGCCGACGGTGGCGCTGTGGCTGGCGGTGCTCAACCCGCTGGTGCTGATCCACCTGATCGGCGGCGTGCACAACGAAATGCTGATGGTCGGCCTGATGTGTGCCGGCATCGCGCTGGTGCTGGAACGGCACCATGTGGCGGGCATCGTGGTAGTCGCCATCGGTGTCGCGATCAAGGCGACCGCCGGTATCGCACTGCCCTTCCTGGTGTGGATCTGGATGCTGCACGAGAAGGAGAAACGCGCCGCCGAGCGGCTGGGCAAGCCGACCGACGACCCCGCGGTCGTCGATACCGACGCGGCCCGGCCCTCACGTGACATGCCGCATCCGGCCTTCGTCTTCGCCAAGATCGCGGGTCTGGGCCTGCTCGTCTTCGCCGCCGTGTTCGCGGCCGCTTCGCTGATCGCGGGTGTCGGCATCGGCTGGTTGCAGGCGCTACAGGGCTCCAACAAGATCATCAACTGGCTCTCGCTGCCGACCATCCTCGCGGAACTGTCCGCCTTGGTCACCCCGCTGGGCCGGGATCCCGTGCTCGAAGTGACTCGCATGATGTGTGCGGTGGCGCTGGCACTGGCACTGGTGCTGACCTGGTGGCGGTTCCGGCACAGCGAACGCGAAGCCGTCCTCGGCATCATGATCGCGTTCGTCGCCATCGTCATCCTGTCCCCCGCCGCGCTGCCCTGGTACTACTCCTGGCCGCTGGCGCTGGCCGCGGGCTTCGCGCTTTCCACAACGACGCTGATGGTGCTGGTCGGCCTGTGTACCTGGCTGATGCTGGTGTTCCAGCCGGACGGCTCGATCGGGCTCTACAACTTCCCGCACGTGGCCGCTGCGATCTTCGCCGCCGTAGTGGCGGCGATGTCGCTGCGCAAGGTGGACCCGCTGCGGTTGCGCGCCACCCCGCCGCCCGCGGAAGTCCCCGCCGTCCGGCCGTGAGTTCCGCGCAGCTCGAAACCGCCTATCGGGAATGCAGGCGGATCGCCGCCGAACACGGGCGCACCTATTTCCTGGCGACCAGGTTGCTGGCCGCACCGCGACGACCGGCCGTGCACGCGCTGTACGCGTTCGCGCGGATGGTGGACGACATCGTCGACCACGCGCAGCACGCCCCGTCCGAACACGGACCCGCGGGCGACGTCGATCTGATCGAAAAGCAGCTGCGCACGGCGCTGGAACAGGGGCCGGACACGGTCGCCGACGCTCCCGTACTGCTCGCCCTGACCGACACCATCACGCGGTACGACATTGCGCCACAGCACTTCTGGACGTTCCTGGATTCCATGCGCATGGACATCCCGGGTACCGTCCATTACCGCGACCGCTACGCCACCATGGCCGAACTCCGCGACTACATGCGCGGCTCGGCCGCCGCCATCGGCCTGCAACTACTCCCGGTTCTCGGCACCGTCGTCCCCCGCGCGGAAGCCGAACCGGCCGCCGCGGCCCTCGGCGAAGCCTTCCAGCTCACCAACTTCCTGCGTGATGTCGGCGAAGACCTGGACCGCGGCCGGGTCTACCTACCGGCCGACGATCTCACCGCCTTCGGCGTCGACCACGACCTGCTGCTGCACTGCCGGCGCACCGGCCGGACCGACCAGCGAGTCCGCCGCGCGCTAGCCCACCTGATCGCCGTCAACCGCGACCTGTACCGCCGCGCCGACCCCGGCATCGACCTGCTCGACCCGCGCGTACGCCCCGCCATCCGCACCGCCAGCACCCTTTACGCGGCCATCCTGACCGAAATCGAGCACCGCGACTACGCCATCTTCGAATCGCGCGCGGCAGTCGGTGTGCCCAAGCGCCTGCGGGTCGCGGCGACCCACCTCGTCCTACGCTGAAGCCACGGTGGCGCCACGCAGGCACCACCGTGCGTCAGACGATGTTCAGAAGGGATCGGCGGCCGCGCGGCGGATCACTTCACGGGCCAGCGGGCCGTGTAGCGCCTCGATCGGCTTACCGGGCAGGGTGTCGTCGTCGGTGAAGATCCATTCCAGGATCTCCTTGTCGGTGTATTTTGCGTCCTTCATCACGGTGATCAACCCCGGCAGGTGCTTGGTCACGCCGCCGTGCGGGTCGAAGAAGATCTCGGGGACGCTGGCGACGCCGGCACGGCGCAGCGCGAGCAGTTGATGGTCGCGCAGCATCTGATGCACTCGGGTTACCGAGATCCCGAGCTTGTCGGCCACTTCTGGCAGTGGCAGCAGGGCTACCGACTCCGGAAGAACATCATCACTGCAGGGAAATGCACTCACCCCGATAACGGTAGACGGTGTCCCCGCGCAGGTCGCAAGGGACACCCGGCGGATCCTGGAAAACCGTCGCGGCAGGCCGGGATACCGGCTCGAACACAGTTACCATCGTGGGGGCCGCACGGAGCGGACGACTGTTTTGGAGGACATCACTTGATCGGGCAGATCCTGGAGGGGCGCTACCGGATAGACGCGCCAATCGCGCGGGGCGGGATGTCGATGGTCTTTCGCGGGGTGGATACCCGGCTGGACCGTCCGGTAGCGATCAAGGTGATGGATCCCAAATTCGCCGGTGATCCGCAGTTCCTGTCGCGTTTCGAGTTCGAAGCCCGCGCGGTGGCCAAGCTGAAGCATCCGTCGCTGGTCGGGGTGTACGACCAGGGCGTGGACGGCGATTACCCGTTCCTGATCATGGAACTGGTCGAGGGCGGCACGCTGCGCGAGCTGCTGCGCGAACGCGGCCCGATGCCGCCGCACGCCGTGCGCGCGGTCGCCGAGCCCGTGCTCGAAGCGATCGGTGTCGCGCACGCGGCGGGGCTGGTGCACCGCGACATCAAACCGGAGAACGTGCTGATCTCCGACAGCGGTGACGTGAAGATCGCCGACTTCGGGCTGGTCCGGGCGGTCGCGGCGGCCAACACCACCTCGGCCAGCGTGATCCTGGGTACCGCGGCGTATCTGTCGCCGGAACAGGTGACGTCCGGGTCCGCGGATTCGCGCAGTGACGTCTATTCGTTCGGTGTGCTGATCTTCGAGCTGCTGACCGGCCGGGTCCCCTTCACCGGGGACACCTCGATCTCGGTGGCATACCAGCGCATCGAGAACGACGTGCCGAGTCCGAGCGAGTTCATCGCGGGCGTGCCGCCGGAGTTCGATGATCTGGTCGCCCGGGCCACCGCCCGCGACCCCCTGCACCGGTTCGCCGACGCGGGCGAAATGGCGGCGGCGTTGAGCGCCATCGCCAACGATTTGGAATTGCCGCCGTACCGGGTGCCCGCGCCGCAGGAGTCGGCCGAACATCTCAGCGCCGGGTTCACCGCTGTCACCGACCTGAGTGGCCGCGACGCGACCCCGCAGCCGGTGGCCCAGCCGCAGTACACGCCGGAACCGCAGCACACCAAGGTGGTCACCGCCGCGCGTCCGCGCGTGCCCGATTACGGGCCGGACCCTTACGACAACCCCTACGACAACGGCTATGCCCCTGACAACAGCTACGGCGCCATCGAGGTGCACGAGTACGCGCCACAGCGCCGCCCGGCCCCGGCCCAGCCCTACGCCGATCCGGTGAAGTCGCGGCGCACGGCGCTGGTGTGGGCCGCGATCGTGGTGGCCATGACCCTGCTCGTCGGCATCGGCGGCTGGTGGCTCGGGGTCGGCCGCTATTCGCCGATCCCGCCCGTCGCCGGGATGAGCGCCGAGCAGGCGACTGCGGCGCTACAGGACGCCGGATTCACCAGCGAGACAAGGCAGAAGGCCTCCGACACCATTCCGGTCGGTGGCGTCGTCGGCACCGATCCGTCCGCCGGGTCCAAGGTGACCAAGGGCTCCACGGTCGCGGTGCTGATCTCCAGCGGCAAGCCGCGGGTGCCGGACGTGCAGCCGGGCGCCGAAGTCAAGAAGGTCAACCAGCTGATCCGCGACGCCGGACTGCAACCCATCGACGCGGGTGAGGTCGGCAGTCAGCTGCCCAAGGGCAGTCTCGCGCGGGTCGAGCCCGGCGTCGGCACGGTGCTGCCGATGGGCGCGCAGGTGAAGGTGTACCGCAGCAACGGCGCGCCGCCGGTGAAACTGCCCGATGTGCGCGGCAAGACCGTCGAAGAGGCGACCACGGTGCTGACCAAGGCCGGTATCAAGGTGAAGGGTCAGCAGACCGAGTTCGACAAGGCCATCGAGTCGGGTCAGGTGGTCGGCACCGATCCGGCGGCGGGAACGACTGTGAATTCCGGTGATTCGGTGACGCTGATTGTCTCCGACGCGGTGAAGATCCCGTTCGTGGTCGGGTCCAGCGTCGGCGAGGCACGTCAGAAAATGGTGGCGCTCGGCTTCAAGGTGCAGGTGCAGTCGCTCACCGATTCCGACAGCTCGGTGGTCATCGGCCAGGCTCCCGGTGCGGGCAGCCGGGTCGAGCCGGGCACCACGATCACGCTGACCGCACTCCCCTGAATCGGCGCGCCATCTCGCTGATCGCCTTGCGCACCGCCGGTTCCAGGGGTTCCTCGGCCGCGATGGCGGCGCGCATCGCCGCCATCCCGGCGCCGGCGAAGGCGCCCACCAGGATCGCGGCGTGCAGGTCGTCGAGTTCGCCGGGAAACGTCGCGCGCAGCCGCTCCGCCATCTGGTGCTGAACGTCGAACAGCCGGCGTAGCGAGGTGGCGTACAGGGATGGCACGGTGACGATCAAACGGGCCCGGTGCTTTTCGAGTCCGTCCGGATCGCTCTGGTGTTCGGCGGCGAGCATGCCCTCGAAGGCTCGCGCCACCAGGTCGGCGGGGGTGTCTTCCGGCTGACGCCGAGTCAGCTCGTCGATACCCGCTTGGGCGATGTGGGATCGATCGCCGAAGACGAGATCCTCTTTCGTGCCGAAGTAGTTGAAGAACGTGCCCGGCGAAACCTCTGCGGCGCGGGCGATCTCGGTGACCGTGGTCGCGTCATAGCCCTTCTCGTCGAAGAGTTCGTACGCCGCCAGTAGCAGGCTGCGGCGCGTGCGCTCTTTCTTGGTTTCCCGTAATCCGGCCTCCACCTTGCTCACTCGCTCAGGTTACTACATCGGCTACAAATTTGTAGTTGCTTTATTTTTGAAGTCACTTCATATTTGAGTCATGTGCGGAATCACCGGATGGGTGTCATACGAACAAGATCTGACCGGAGCACGCGATGTCGTGGCGGCGATGACCGCGACGATGGCCGCGCGCGGGCCGGACGCCGACGGCATGTGGGTCGAAGGCCACGCGGCTCTCGGGCACCGGCGACTCGCGATCATCGATATCGAAGGCGGAGCGCAACCGATGACGGCCGAGACTCCGGACGGCCCGGTGGCGCTGGTGTACTCGGGCGAGACCTACAACTTCACCGAACTGCGCGCCGAACTTCAGGCCCGCGGCCACCGCTTCCGCGGCCGCTCCGACACCGAGGTCGTGCTGCACGGCTATCTGGAATGGGGCGCGGCCGTCGCCGAGCGGCTGATCGGCATGTTCGCGTTCGCGATCTGGGACGCGCGGGTGCAGCGGCTGGTGTTGATCCGGGACCAGCTCGGCATCAAGCCGCTCTATCTGCTGCCGACCCGCGACGGCGTGCTGTTCGGCTCCGAACCGAAGGCGATACTGGCGAATCCGGGCGCGAACGCCATCGTCGGAATGGACGGTCTGCGTGAGCTGTTCACGCTGATCACCGATCCCGCCACCGCGGTCTGGCACGGCATGCGGCAAGTCGAGCCGGGCACCGTCGTCACCGTGGACCGGGACGGCTTGCGGGAGTCGCGCTATTGGACGCTGCGCACCGCCGAACACACCGACGACCTCGGCCGCACTATCGCGACGGTCCGGGATCTGCTGGACGACAGCGTCCGCCGCCAGCTCGTCGCGGACGTACCGCTGTGCACGCTGCTCTCCGGCGGCTTGGATTCCTCGGCGGTCACCGCGCTGGCCGCCCGGCAGCTGCGTTCGAGCGGCGCGTCCGTCCGCAGCTTCACCGT
Organism: Nocardia sp. XZ_19_385; assembly: GCF_015355755.1. NCBI lineage: Bacteria > Bacillati > Actinomycetota > Actinomycetes > Mycobacteriales > Nocardiaceae > Nocardia > Nocardia sp. XZ_19_385. Next base: position 547,127 of record NZ_JACVEE010000004.1, on the reverse strand, counting down.
GGAATTCTCGGACCAGAAGGCGAACTTCGTAGCCGACGAATGGCGCGGCACCCTGGATTCGCCGTTCGCGGACGAGGCAGCCCGCCATGTCGGCGCGCGCCATCACACCATCGAGATCGACACCGCCGAGCTGGCCGCTCCCCCGGTCCGCGCGGCGGTGGTCGCCGCACGGGATCTGCCGCTCGGTCTCGGCGATTCGGATGCCTCGCTGTACCTGCTGTCCCGAGCCGTCCGGGAACGGTCGACGGTCGCGCTGTCCGGTGAGTCCGCGGACGAAGTCTTCGCCGGATACCGCTGGTTCCACGAACCCGCGCTGCGCGATGCCGACACCTTCCCCTGGATGGCCGCGATGCCGACAGCGATGACCCGGCGCACCGCGCTGCTGCGGCCGGACCTGGCGCGCGCCCTCGACCTGGACAACTACGTCCGGGACCAGTACCGAACCGCGCTGGCCCGCGTCGAGCCGCTGCCCGGCGAGGGACCGCTCGACGCGCGGATGCGACAGATCTCCTATCTGCACATCACCCGGTTCTTGCGCGCGATGCTCGACCGTAAGGACCGGATGAGCATGGCGGTAGGCCTCGAGGTGCGCGTACCGCTCTGCGACCACCGGCTCGTCGACTACCTGCACAACGTCCCGTGGGCGTTCAAAGCCCACGACGGCCGGGAGAAGAGCCTGCTGCGGTCCGCCACGGCCGAGCTGCTGCCCCGCTCCGTGGTCGACCGGAAGAAATCGCACTACCCGATCGCCCAGGACGCGCCCTATGTCGGCGCGCTGCAACGCCAGGCCGCCGAGCTGCTCGCGGCCGAACACCCGGTGCTGGAAATCATGGACGCGGCAGCGGTCCGGAAAGTCGCCCAGCGGGACGTCGGCGGCGTCGACCTGCCCGACCGGCTCGGGCTGGAACAGTTCCTCGATCTGGCCGTCTGGCTCGATCAGCACCGGCCACAGCTGCGGACCGCCTGAACCGGACGAAACGGGGCGCCGGGTCGAAACCCGGCGCCCCGTCTCGTGAATCTTGTTGTCAGCGCAGCATTTCGGCGACCAGGAACGCGAGCTCCAGCGACTGCTGGGTGTTCAGGCGCGGGTCGCACGCTGTCTCGTAGCGGTCGTTGAGATCCAGATCCGAGATGTCCTGCGCGCCACCGAGGCATTCGGTGACGTCCTCACCGGTCAGCTCGATGTGCAGGCCGCCCGGATGCGTACCCAGCGCGTGGTGCACCTCGAAGAAGCCCTGCACCTCGTCGACGATGCGGTCGAAGTGGCGGGTCTTGAAACCGGTGGACGCCTCGTGGGTGTTGCCGTGCATCGGGTCGCACTGCCAGATGACCTGATGGCCGGTCGCCTGCACCTTCTCGATGATCGGCGGCAGCGCGTCACGCACCTTGCCGTTGCCCATCCGCGAGACGATGGTCAACCGGCCCGGCTCGTTCTTCGGGTCCAGGCGCTCCACGTACTCCACCGCCTGCTCCGGGGTGGTGGTCGGGCCGATCTTCAGGCCGATCGGGTTCGCCAGCAGCTCCGCGAACGCGATGTGCGCGCCGTCGAGCTGACGGGTGCGCTCACCGATCCACAGGAAGTGCGCCGACAGGTCGTAGAGCGCGGGCTCCCCGGTGGCCGGGTTCTCGCCCAGGCGCAGCATGGCGCGCTCGTAGTCGAGCACCAGCGCCTCGTGGCTGGCGTAGATGCGCGCGGACTGCAAGCTGGGGTCGTTGACCCGGCAGGCGTTCATGAAAGCCAGGCCGCGGTCGATCTCCTCGGCCAGGGCCTCATAGCGCGCTCCGGCCGGCGACTGGGCGACGAAGTCGCGGTTCCAGTCGTGCACCTTGTGCAGGTCGGCCATGCCGGCGCTGGTCAGCGCGCGCACCAGGTTCATCGCGGCGCTGGCGTTGGCATAGGCGCGGACCAGACGGGACGGGTCGTGCACGCGCAGCTTCTCGTCGGCGACCAGCGAGTTGACCATGTCGCCGCGGTAGGAGGTGAGGCCCAGCGAATCGGTGTCCGAGGAACGCGGCTTGGCGTACTGACCGGCGATCCGGGCGACCTTCACCACGGGCAGGCTGGCGCCGTAGGTCAGCACCACCGCCATCTGGAGCAGCGTGCGGATATTGCCGCGGATGTGCGGCTCGGTGTTGTCGGCGAAGGTTTCCGCGCAGTCACCGCCCTGCATCAGGAACGCCTCACCGCGCGCCACCTCGGCGAGCCGCTCGCGCAGCTCCTCCACCTCGGCGGGCACACAGATCGGCGGCACGCTCTCCAGCACGGTGCGCATCTTCGCCGCCTGCTCCGGGTCCCACGAGGGCTGCTGCAGCGCGGGACGGGCCAGCGCCGCGTCCAGACGTCTGCGCAGCTCGGTGGGCAGCGGCGGCAGTTCCGGCAAGCGGTCGATGGGTACGTCGACGGTCCAGTTCACGAGATTCAGAATACGGTCACCGCCGAAGGGCAGATACCCAGAGGTAGTAGGAAACCATCGCAACCTTGGTGTCGGGAAAATCCACCTAGGTGGGGCTTGCGGCAAACGCCTCGCATCCCGGGCTTAGGGTTGACCCAACTGGCCCATGCCACCCGACGACCGAAAGAGGCGATCTCGTCGCGTTACTTTTATGATTGCGAGTTCATCGAGGACGGGTTGACGATCGACCTCGTATCGATCGGGGTCGTCTGCGAGGACGGCCGCGAATACTACGCGGTATCAACCGAATTCGATCCCGAGCGGGCCGGTCCCTGGGTGCGCAAATACGTGCTCCCGCAGCTGCCGCAGCCCGCCTCACCGCTGTGGCGCAGCCGCGAGCAGATCCGCGAAGACCTCTACAAATTCCTCGTCCCCCGCCCCACCGTGCAGCCGGAACTGTGGGCCTGGGTAGCCGCCTACGACCACGTGGCGCTGTGCCAGCTGTGGGGTTCGATGGTCGACCTCCCCAACACCCTCCCCCGCTACACCAACGAACTGCGCCAGCACTGGGAGGCACACGGCCGCCCCGACCTCCCCCCGGTCCCGCCGGACGCCCACGACGCCCTCGCCGACGCCCGCCACAACCTGGCCAAGTTCGAGGCCATCGAAGCCCACCGCCGCCGCTGACGGCGCAAAAGCAAAGGCCCCGAGTCGTTTCCGACTCGGGGCCTTGCGCTGTACCGGCCTAGTGGCCGGACTTGTCTTCAAGGGCCTTCTGCTGGGCCTTCGCGAGGGCGGCGAGCTGCTTGTGCTCTTCGGCCTCCTCGGCTTCGAAGTGGGCTTCGCTCTCCTGCCAGGGATCCGGGCGGAGGAACGAACCGGTGCCCGGCTTGCCGGCCAGGCCGAGCTTGTTCATCTTCTTGGGCACGTGCGCGCCCTGGTACTCCAGCGGGAGCGGGTGGCCGTGGTCGTCGACCGGGCCCAGCGGCTGGTGCACCTCGATGTACTCGCCGTGCGGCAGGCGCTTGATCACGCCGGTCTCGATGCCGTGCTCGAGCACCGCGCGGTCGCTGCGCTGCAGACCCAGGCAGAACCGGTAGGTGATGTAGTACGCCACCGGCGGCAGCACCAGCAGGCCGATGCGGCCGGCCCAGGTGGTCGCGTTCAGCGAGATGTCGAACTTCAACGCCAGGATGTCGTTGACGCAGGACAGGGTCAGCACCAGGTAGAACGCGATCGCCATGGCACCGATCGCGGTCCGCACCGGCACGTCACGCGGACGCTGCAGCAGGTTGTGCGGTGCGTCATCGCCGGTGAGGCGCTTCTCGATCCACGGGTAGGCGATCAGCAGCGTGAACACCAAGCCCATGATGAGCGCGACCCAGAACACGGCCGGAACCGTGTAGTTGCCGATGTAGATCTCCCACGGCGGCATCAAGCGCGCCATGCCGTCGGTCCACATCATGTAGAAGTCGGGCTGCGATCCCGCCGAGACCTGAGAGGGGTTGTACGGACCCAGGTTCCAGATCGGGTTGATCTGCAGCACGCCGCCCATGATGCCGATGATGCCGAGGGTGAAGGCGAAGAACGCGCCCTGGTCGGCGGCGAACACCGGGATGATGCGGGCGCCGACCACGTTGTTCTCGGTGCGGCCCGGTCCGGGGAACTGGGTGTGCTTCTGGTACCACACCAGCGCCACGTGCGCGGCGATCAGCGCGAGGATGATGCCGGGCAGCAGCAGCACGTGCGCGATGTAGAGGCGCGGGATGATGATGGTGCCGGGGAAGTCGCCACCGAAGATCAGCCAGTGCATCCAGGTGCCGGCGATCGGGATACCCATGGTGATACCGCCGAACGCGGCGCGCAGGCCGGTACCCGAGAGCAGATCGTCGGGCAGCGAGTAGCCGAAGAAGCCTTCGAACATCGCCAGGATCAGCAGCAGCGAGCCGATCACCCAGTTCGCCTCACGCGGCTTGCGGAACGCGCCGGTGAAGAAGATGCGGAACAGGTGCACGATGATCGACGCCGCGAACAGCAGTGCGGCCCAGTGGTGCACCTGGCGGACGAACAGACCACCGCGCACCTCGAAGGAGATCTCCAGCGAGGTCTCGTAGGCGCGCGACATGGTGACACCACGCAGCGGCTGGTAGGCGCCGTTGTACACGACCTCGCTCATCGACGGATCGAAGAACAGGGTCAGGTACACACCCGACAGCAGCAGGATGATGAAGCAGTACAGCGCGATCTCACCGAGCAGGAACGACCAGTGGGTCGGGAAGACCTTGTTGATCGACCGCTTCGCGAACGCAGCGGCGCGATACCGCTCGTCCATCGCATTGGCTTGGGCTCCAGCAGCAGGACTCATGAACGACGCTCCCAGAAGGCCGGTCCGAGCGGCTCGATGAAGTCGCCTGCGGCGACCAGGTAGCCCTCGGAGTTGACGGTGATCGGCAGCTGCGGCAGCGCGCGAGCGGCGGGACCGAAGACCGGCTTACCCCATTCGGTCGCCAGGAACTGCGACTGGTGGCAGGGGCACAGGATCCGGTTGGTCTGCTGCTCGAACAGCGAGGTGGGGCAGCCGAGGTGGGTGCAGATCTTCGAGTAGGCGAAGTAGTCGCCGTAGTTGAAGCTCTCCTGGCCCTTGCGCTTGATCGCCTTCTCCGCGTCCGCGGTGCGCAGGCGAATCAGCATGACCGAGTTGCGGATACCGCGCAGCGACTGCAGGGTGGCGTGCTCGTCACCACGCCACTTCTCCTTCCACGGGAACACCGTCTCCATGGAACCCGCGTCCAGATCCTCCGGGCGCACCAGGACGATGTCGTCGGGGCGGCCGGTGTCGCGGCGGATGTAGATGGTCTCGCCCTCGTGGTCCGGGGTCCAGCCCGAGACCCACAGCGGCGACTTGTCGCCCTTGGCCCACGGGTTCTTGACCAGGCCACCGGCGAACACCATCAGCGCGCCGAGACCGAAGACGCCGAGACCGGCGCCCGCGGTGCGGGTGATCATCTTGCGGCGGGCCAGGGTGGAGGTGTCGAGCGCGTCGCCGAGCTGAGCGGCCAGGGTACGGCGCTCGACCTCGGGCGAGGGACCGTCGTGGCGATCCTGGATCGACAGTTCGGCCGGGATGAACTTCTTGCGGATCAGCACGACCGCGACGCCGACGACCAGAATGGAGATGCCGAAGGTGAGACCGATCAGCGGGGTGAACAACGAGTAGGCCTGGTGGCCCTCCTCGTTCTTGCCCTTGAATTCCCAGGGCCAGAACAGGAACACGCCGATCAGGGCGGCCGCGGACAGCGCGGACACGGCGAACCAGAAGCTCACCTCACGCTCGGCGCGCTTCTCGGCCCGGGTGCCCGGGATCGGGAAACGCTCGCGGCGGTAGGCGACGTCGACGCCGTCGCGCATGGTGCCGAGCTTGACCAGCTCGTCCCGCGACATCGCGTCGAGTTCGGCCTCGGTGTAGTCGCGGTTGACGTCGACCTCGTGCGTCACTTTCGACAGCTCGCTGTCTTGGCCCTCATCCGGCCGACCCATGTCGTTTGGCTCCTTGTCCGTCATGACCTTGATCCGATCCACATCGCGGCACCGACGATCGCGACGATGCCGATCACCCAGGCGGCCAGACCCTCGGTCGCGGGGCCGAAACCACCCAGATCCCAGCCACCCGGCGCGGATTCCTCGTCGGCGTTGCGGACGTAGGCGACGATGTCGCGCTTCTCTTCCGGCGTCAGCTGCCGGTCGGAGAACTTAGGCATGTTCTCCGGGCCGGTGAGCATGGCGGCGTAGATCTGCTGTTCGTTCGCCTCGTTCAACGGCGGCGCGTACTTACCGGAGGACAGCGCGCCGCCCCGGCCGGTGAAGTTGTGGCAGGACGCGCAGTTCATCCGGAACAGCTCCGAACCGCGGGCGACGTCGGCGCCACGCAGCGATTCCTGCGCGATCTCACCGTTGGCGTCACGCACGACGGTGGGGCCGCCACCGTTTGCCTGGATGTAGGCCATCAGCGCGTCGGTCTGCGCGGCGTCGAACTTGACGGGCTTGCGCGCGGCCTGAGCCTGATTGGCGGCCAGCGGCATACGGCCCGTGGACACCTGGAAGTACACCGCCGCGTCGCCGACGCCGACAAGGCTCGGACCGCGGTCGGTGATGCCCTGCAGGTTGGCACCGTGGCAGGTGATGCAGGAGGTGTCGTAGAGCTGCTTACCCTCGCGGATCAGCGCGGTCTGGTCCTGGTTGGCCGTGGCGACCTGCGGCTCCGGGGTGAGGGCCGTGGCCAGGAAACCGGCTCCGACGAGACCAACCAGCAGCGCGAGTCCGCCAGCGATGCGCCTGCGCAGGCGGCGCTGCTTACGAACCTTGGTGGCCTGGCCATTCCCGACGCTGGCGGCGGGCTCTGGCGCTGACGGGGGAGATGAACTCATCTGTGTCCCTTTGGAGTAGACGGAACCGACTTGTACGTAGCTGGGTGTCGCCCGGTTAACGGACGAAGTAGATCGTGGCGAACAGCCCGATCCAGACGATGTCGACGAAGTGCCAGTAGTACGAGACCACGATCGCGGCGGTCGCCTGCGCGGGCGTGAACTTACTGACCTTGGTGCGGATCAGCAGGAACACGAACGCGATCAGGCCGCCGATCACGTGCAGGCCGTGGAAGCCGGTGGTCATGTAGAACACCGAGCCGTAGGCGCTGCTGGAGATCGAGGTGCCCTCGTGGACCAGGTGGTAGTACTCGTAGGCCTGACCGCCGACGAAGAACGCACCCATGGCCAGGGTGATGACATACCAGCGGCGCAGTCCGAACACATCGCCGCGCTCCGCCGCGAACACACCCATCTGGCAGGTGAACGAGGAGGCGACGAGCACGGCCGTGACCGGTACGGCGAGGGTGAGGTTCAGCTCGGTCGGTTCCGGCGGCCAGTTGCCGTGGGCCTGTGCGCGCGCGACGAAATACATGGCGAAGAGCCCGGCGAAGAACATCAACTCGCTCGACAGCCAGATGATGGTACCGACGCTGACCATGTTGGGCCGGTTCAGCGAATGCACACGCTGAGTAATGGCCGATCCTGGGGTGCCTACTGCGGTCGTCACGCCGGTAAGTATGACTCGTCGTAGTACGACACAAGTACCCGGGTGCGAAACTTGTCCGGCCGTGTCGGAAAACGCACGGACAGAGCGGGTCTCGCACCGGCGTCGGCGTGTCTGTGTTTGTGCAGGACGCGTGGGTATTTGCGCAGGATGACCGGGCCTAGCATGGCAGGCGGCGCTGAGGAATTGCTGAGATGGAGGTCTCTGTGAAGGGTTTGTTGCGACGCCTGTTCGGGCGTGGCGCACCGGCGCCGCTGGATCCCGACCGGTCGGATCTGGTCGTGGTCGCCGCGAGTTTCGAGGACGCGGAGGCCTGTTCGGCGGCACTCGCGCGCGCGACCACATGGGTTACCGACGCCCCCGCGGTGCTCCGCCATCATCTCCGGATTCCCGCTGCGCAGGTCGGGCGTGTCTGCGAGATCGCCGCGCAGGACGGATACGCCCCCGAGCCCGCCGAAGCGACTGCCGACGAGCTCCAAACCCTCGTCCTGCGACGAGTACAGGTGCTCGACGCCCTGCACTGCTCACAGGAACGGTCCCGGATGGCCGGGCTCGCGCAGCGCCACGACGGATTCGCCGACGGGTGGGACGCTCTGCAACCGAGTCCCGGGGAATAACGTCTGGCCCGATAGGCTGCATCGCGACAGACTGGTGGTGAACCAGTAATAGGGAGAAGGACACATGCGTAGCTGGCCACAGGTATTGGGGACTCTCGCCGATGGCGGCGACCTGGCGGCGGACGACACCACCTGGGCGATGAACGAGATCATGTCCGACAACGCGACCTCGGCGCAGATCGCCGCGTTCGGCGTCGCGATGAAGATCAAGGGCCCGACGCCCGCGGAACTCGGCGGCCTCGCCGCCGGCATGCTCTCCCACGCCCGCCTGGTGCACGTCGACGGTGACGCCGTCGACATCGTCGGCACCGGCGGCGACCGTTCCGGCTCGGTGAACATCTCCACCATGTCTTCGATCGTGGTCGCCTCGGCCGGAGTGCCCGTGGTCAAGCACGGCAACCGCGCCGCCTCGTCCAAGAGTGGCGGCGCCGACGTCCTCGAAGCGCTGGGCGTGAAGCTCAATCTCGGTCCGGACGCGGTCGCGCAGTGTGTCCGCGAAGCGGGGATCGGCTTCTGTTTCGCCCCCGTCTTCCATCCGGCGCTGCGCTTCGCGGGCGCGGCCCGTAAAGAAATAGGCATCCCCACCGTCTTCAACATCCTCGGCCCGCTCACGAATCCGGCCCAGCCCCGCGCGGGCTTGGTCGGCTGCGCCTTCACCGACCTGGTGCCGGTGGTCGCGGGCGTCTTCGCCGAACGCGGCGCCAGTGCCCTGGTGGTCCGCGGCAACGACGGCCTCGACGAGATCACCACCTCCGACACCACCGCCGCCTGGATCGTCTCCGGCGGCCGCCTCCGCGAAACCGTCATCGACCCGACCCGCCTCGGCATCCCCCGCGTCCACCTCGACGCCCTGCGCGGCGGCGACGCCGACACCAACGCGGGCATCGCCCGCGCGGTATTCGCCGGTGAATCGGGCCCGGTCCGCGACGCGGTACTGGTCAACTCGGCCGCCGCGATCGTCGCCTACGACTGGTCCCGCGGCGAAGGCGACCCCGACATCGACGTCCACGACGCCTTGGCCGCCGGCATCGAACGCGCCGCCGCCGCCATCGACAGCGGCAAATCCGCTGCGCTGCTGGACAACTGGGCCAAGCTCACCAACACCCTCGGCGAGAACTGACCTACTCCCAGCCGAGTTCGGCGTAGGTCTTGTGGTCGTACTCGGGTTGGGGCGTCGTGTAGATGCCCCAACCCTGATACCGGTAGTACTCGGTCATCGCCCCGAAGTGGCTGGCTGCCTCGAGCTTCCACACCAGCCGCGCGCCCGGTTCGAGTCGTGCGCGGGCGGCGTCGCCACGTGGGCCCGCAAGACAGAAGGTCCAGCAGCCCGCACCTTCGTCCCACAGCTCGTGCAGCACGCGGGTCACTCCCCCAGTGAGAATCCGGCCTCGACGTCGGCGCTCGAGTAGGACTTGAAGGCGATGTGGGTGGTGGTGCGCAGGACGCCCGGGACCTTGTCGATGCCCGCGGTGACCACTTCGGCGATCTTTTCGTGGTCGCGGACGCGGACGATCGCGATCAGGTCGACATCGCCGGCGCAGGAGTAGACCTCGGTGACGCCTGCGGTGTCGGCGACGGCCTGGGCGGTCTCCGGGATGCGGCCGTTTTCGGCGTGGATGAGCACGATCGCGTTAATCATGGTGGTCAGCCTAGTTGGCCGAGGTACTCCGCTCCCGCGAGTTCGGTGCGCGCGGCGGCCTCGGCCTGGTCGGCCCATGTCAGCCAGCGGGCGGCGCCGTAAAGCGGTTCCCAATAACCCGCGGTGCTGCGCACGATGCGGACGCCGGGGCGGGCGAGCCAGCGGACGACGAGGCCTATCTCTTCTGGGGAGCCGCCGAGCAAGGGTGGGCCCTCGATGGACGGCGGTGCGAGGTCAGCGGGTGGGGCGATTCCCTCAGGGAGAACGGTTTCAGCGGAGGCTACGAGGTGCTCGACGACCGGCATGGGTGCGACGCCGCGCCGGGCATTGCCTGCGCCCGCGAGGCGCCCGTATCTGATGACGGAGAATTCCCAGCCGCCCGCACCGTCGGGGTGGGCGGCGACGAGTTCGGGGATGCGGGCGATGGCGGCGAGGCGCTGGGTTCGGGCGATAGCCCGCACAACGGTGACCGCGCGATCGCGCAGGCGGGCGGCGGCTTCGAAATGTTCGGCGCGGGAGTGGGTTTCGAGCTGGGCGAGGATCGCCCGGACCGGGGTGTCGGAGCGGCCGGAGAAAAGGTCCCGGACCGCTGCGGCGATGGGCGCGTATTCCTTTGTATTCATAGGGATTTCGGAGAGACGAGCCGCGGGGCAGCCGCCGACTACCGCGGGCGGGCAATCGTGGACGCCGGTGCGCGGCAGCCGGGTGGTGCAGGTGCGCAGTCCGATGTGTTCGGCGACGGTCGCCGCGATGTCGGTGGCGTCGAGGCGAGAGTTGAAGGGGCCCAGCGCATCTCGAGTCGGGGTGCGCACCACCGCGAAGCGCGGGAAAGGCTCGTCGGTCAGCGTCAGCCACCACGCCTTCTTGGGAAATTTCGAGCGCCGGTTGTACGGCGGCGCGTGCGCGACGAGCAGGCGCAGTTCCCGTACACCGGCTTCCAGCGCGTGCGCGCACACCACGTGGTCGACGCGCGTTGCCAGCGAGACCATTTCCTTCATCCGCCCGCGAGTTTCCGAGCCGGTGAAGTAATTCCGGACACGGCGGCGCAGATTCACCGCGGTGCCTATATAGAGGACTTCGTCTGAGGGCCCGCGGAACAGGTACACCCCGGGACTGGCGGGCAGATCGGTGGCGAGCACCCGCTTGGCGCGCTGGCCGGTCGTCACATTGGGGAGGTAGTCCAGCAGCTCGGTAAGACTGTGCACCCCTTGGTTGCCCACCCGGGCGATGAGCGCGTGCAGCACGTCGACGGTGGCGCGGGCGTCGTCGAGGGCGCGGTGCGTCGGCTGGGTGCTCGCACCGAGGACGTGCGCCAGCACCCCGAGCCGTACCGAAGGCGCTTCGTCGCGCGTCAGTACCCGGCGTGCCAGCTTCACCGTGCACAGCACGGGCGGATTCGGCCAGGCGGTGTCACAGCGCGCCGCGGCGGCCTTCAGGAACGCGGTGTCGAAGCGCGCGTTGTGCGCGACCAGCACCGCGCCCTTGGCGAATTCGAGAAACCCGGGCAGCACCAGCTCGATTCGCGGCGCGTCGTAAACCATGGCGTGCGTGATTCCGGTGATGTGCACGACCTGCGGCGGGATCTCGCGGCCCGGGTTGACCAGGGTGGCGAACTCGCCGAGCACCTCGCCGCCGCGCACCTTCACCGCGCCGATCTCGGTGATCGCGTCGCCATCCGGGCTGGTCCCAGTCGTTTCCAGGTCCACGATGACGAAAGTTGTGTCGTACAGCGGGGTATCGAGCTCATCGAAGGCCAGCTGCTTTGCGGCGCGCGGGTCGGGCACGGCGTGCAGCGTAGAGGCAGGCACCGACAAGTTGGCCAGCGCGAGAAAGCCCAGGACAACAGGTTGAGCCGACAACAAAACTCACGAAGAAACTGTCGAATTCCGCGCGAGGTTTTCGTTTCGATCCCCGCAATTCGATCTAGTTAACCAAAATGTGATGCAGGTCACATTCAACACTGGTCTAAATAAACGGCCCGGGCGTGTCCGACTCTGCCGCGGTAGCAACCCGGCGTGTCACCCGAGTTTTGGACACTCGACCGATCCAGGGCCTCGCCGACGATCTTCAGCATCTCGACTACCTGGGCGAACATGCCCATATCGGCTCCCTATCGTAGCCGGTACAGGGCCTGCGACGCGCCGGGTGACCATCTGAGAAATCCCTGATAACGGTCGGTCTTTATTGTTTCGTGATCCGTGTGAGATATCTCGCAGATATGCATGCGCAAATTGGTGGTGCACCCCCAATTCCGACCGGTACGGCTTTACAAAGCCCCGTGATGTGTTCGTAACCTTTTCGAGACCTCACGGAGTCCGCCGCACCAGACCCGTTCACGGAGACGGTGCGGACGGCACGCAGTCCGCCGCACCAGACCGGGTGCAGCGTCGTGGGGCAGATTGGAAGAAACCGCATCATGGCGACTAACTCCGTCAAGCGAGGGGCGCGGCGTGCCGTTGCCGTCGGCGCCGTCGGCGCTGCCACCATCGGCGCGATCCTCCTGCCCGCGGCCCCCGCGTCGGCACAGCCGGTGACCATCCCCGGTGTGGGTACCTTCGAGGTGCCCAACGAGATCCCGATCCCGGCGGGCATTCCGGGCATCGAGGTGCCCAATCCGGCCCCCGGCCCGTTCGTTCCGCCCGCCCCGGTGAAGACCGCCGGCGAAATCGCCCTGGAGGCGGCCCAATCCAAGGTCGGCGCCCCGTACGTCTACGGCGCCGCCGGCCCGAACGCCTTCGACTGCTCGGGTCTGGTCCAGTGGGCCTACCGTCAGGCCGGCATGGAGCTCCCCCGCACCAGCGGCGCCCAGCTGTCCGCGGGCACCCCGGTCTCGGCCGACGCGCTGCAGCCCGGCGACGTGGTGTCGTTCTACGGCGGCGGCCACTCCGGCCTGTACGCGGGCGACGGCCAGGTCATCCACGCTTCCACCTCCGGTGTCCCGGTGAAGGTCGCCTCGATGTCCGAGATGCCGTTCGCGGGCGCGCGCCGCTACTGAACGCCGAACTCGGCTGGGCTCCAAGCGCTTTGATGCCGTCGGGTCGCCACGCGCGATCCGGCGGCATCGGCAACATACCCAGCCGGGGTGTGACCAGTTCGTTCCCTACTGGACACAGACCTACGCCGTTCCGTAACCTAATCGAGACCTACCCGGGTTGCGCCGTTGTCAAACCTCGACCGCGCCGCTCGGGACAACTGCAACGCATCGCTCAATGACAGAGAACGGGGCAAGGCAGGCCGTGGCCGCACACAGAACACTTCGCACCAATCGTGTTGTGGGAGGGGTACTTGCGGCGGGAATCCTGGCCGCGACCGTCTGCATCGGACCGGCCGGCGCCGACCCGGTAGCGATGCCCGCCACCGCCGGTGAAGCGGTGCAGAAGATGATCGAGCTATCCCGTGAGTCCGAGAAGCTCAACGAGGAAGCGCTCAACGCGCAGTCCGATCTCGACGCCAAGCTCGCCCTCCAGCGCGACGCCGACGCCACTCTCGCGACCAAGCGCGGCTCGCTCAACGCCGCTCGCGACGAGGTCCGTAAATTCCAGCCGGTCATCGACCGCACCGCGATCGCGACCTATCAGGGCGCGAAGACCAATCGCATGTTCGCGGTACTGACCAGTGACTCGCCGCAGCAGCTGCTCGACCAGATGTCGGTGCTGGACGTGATGACCGCGCAGACCACCGATCAGCTCAAGCAGTTCAAGAAGGCCACCGACGCCGCCTCGGCCGCCGAGTCCGCCGCCCGCGCCGCCTCCGACGCCGCGCACGACGCCGCCGCGAAGTCCGACAAGGTGCGCGCCGATCTGCAGAGCAAGCAGAACGAACTCGGCACCGCCACCGCCCAGGTCGTGGAGGCGTGGACCGCGCTGTCCACCAAAGACAAAGCCGCCTGGGCGGGTTCGCCGTTCCCGCCCGGATTCGACCGGGACACGCTGCTGAAGGGCCTGGTGCCCGGCAGCGGCACCAGCGCGCTCGCCGCGGGCCTGACCCGGGTCGGCGATCCGTATGTGTGGGGCGCGACCGGGCCGAACCAGTTCGACTGCTCGGGCCTGGTGCAGTGGGCGTTCAAGCAGGTCGGCAAGAACGTGCCGCGCACCAGTTCGCAGCAGGCCGCCTACGGCACGCCGGTGTCCAAGGACAATATGCAGCCGGGTGACGTGGTGTTCTTCTATCCCGAGATCTCCCATGTGGGCATCTACGCGGGCAACGGACTCATGTTGCACGCCTCCACCTTCGGCGTCCCGGTCGCGGTCGCACCCATCTCCTCGACGCCCTACCACTCCGCTCGGCGATACTAATTCGCTATGCAGGGATTGCGCCGGTTTCGGCGCTGGTGCGGTGCGCGCCGACGCGGTCAGTTCGCGCTCACCGTCGGCATGGTGACGATGCTGACCGGCACCTGCGGTGCGGTGCTCGTCGCGCCGAACTGGGCGATGCCGAAAATCCGCGCCGACCAGCTCGCTTCGGCGCAGCAGGTGGCCGCCGACGATCCGCGGCTGGCAGCCGTGCGCGGCATCATGGAGCCGTTCGGCCCGCTCACCGCGGTGCGGGTCGCGACCGGTGACGGGCAGGAATCCCTGGTCGTAGGCCATTCCGGCCAGCGCGTCGAAATGGATGTCCTGGCTGGCGAACTCGCGCCGGCCACCGCTTCGGTCAACGAGCTGTGGGGCACCGGGTGGGCACAGTCCGCGCTGGTCGTCGTCGCCTCGAATGCTTCGGAGTTCGCCGCGCTGCTGCGTTCGGGCAGCCTGCTCTCCCGGGAGGTCGCCGCCGCCTCGGTCGCCGACCCGTTCACGCACGGCACCCAACCCACCGGGCAGCGCGTGGTTTTCAGTCCCGATGCCGGGCGCCGCCTCTCCCCCGACGGCCTGCGCACCGTGCTGCGCCACGAACTCACCCATATCGCCACCCGCGGCGACACCGTCGACGGCGCACCGCAATGGATGCTCGAAGGGTTCGCCGAATACGCCGCGCACCGCGCGCAGAACCACCACTTCGCCGACATCGCCCCGACCCTGAGCACCCGTCTGCGCACCGGTGCGGCGCCCACCGACCTGCCCGCCGACAGCGCTTTCACCGGCCCGGACGCTGCCGCGGCCTACGAAGCGGCTTGGTCTGCCTGCGCTTTCGTCGCCGAAACCTATGACGAACCCCGGCTCGTCGAGCTCTACCGCGGCCTCGCGGCGAGCAAGCAAGTCGCCGCCACCGAGGACGCCCTCCTGCGCGAAGTCCTAGGCTCCAGCCGCGCGGACTTCACCACCGCCTGGCGCACCTGGCTCGAGACGAAAACCCCCTAGACCAGTCAGCCCTCAATCCTGACCCGCTGCCCTCCAAGATCAACAGGCGCTGGCGGCGCGGCTACTCGACCGATGCCGCCACCAGTGCCTGATGATCATGAAGACCCGTAGCGAGGGCCCACGATTCGATCAGTGGCGGGCGGCGGCGTGCGGATCGGACGCAGTAGGTTGTCATTCATGGCCCGAACTCTGCTGGTTACCAATGATTTCCCGCCTCGGCCGGGCGGTATCCAGTCGTATCTGCAGGCGCTGGCCGGTCAGTTGCCGCCCGATGACCTGGTCGTCTACGCCCCGCGCTGGAAAGGCGACAGCCATCTGAAGTTCGACGCCAAACAGAAGTTCCAGGTGGTCCGCCATCCCACCACGCTGATGCTGCCGACCCCGCTGGTGTTGCGCCGCGCCGCGCGCCTGTTGCGCAGCGAGAAGTGCGACACCGTCTGGTTCGGCGCGGCCGCGCCGCTGGCGATGCTGTCGCCGATGCTGCGCCGCGCGGGCGCGGAACGGATCCTGGCGAGCACGCACGGGCACGAGGTCGGCTGGTCGATGCTGCCGGGCGCGCGGCAGTCGCTGCGGACCATCGGCGAGCACACCGACGTGGTCACCTACGTCAGCCGCTACACCCGCCAGCGTTTCGCGTCGGCGTTCGGCCCGAACGCCGCGCTGGAGTATCTGCCGCCCGGTGTCGACACCGAGGTCTTCCGGCCGGATCCGGCCGCGCGCGCGGAACTGCGCGAGCGTTATGGGCTCGGTGACCGGCCGACGATCCTGTGCCTGTCGCGGCTGGTGCCGCGCAAAGGCCAGGACGCGCTGATCGTGGCCATGCGCGAGATCCGCGAAAAGGTCGACGGCGCAGTCTTGGTGATCGCCGGCGGCGGACCCTACGAGGACAAGCTGCGTGGCCTCGCGTCCGCGCTCGGGGTGGCGGAGGACGTGGTGTTCACCGGCCGTGTCGCCTCCGACGAGCTCGCCGCGCACCACACCCTCGCCGACGTCTTCGCCATGCCCTGCCGCACGCGCGGCGCGGGCCTGGACGTGGAGGGGCTCGGCATCGTCTTCCTGGAGGCCTCCGCCTCCGGAGTCCCGGTGGTGGCGGGCAATTCCGGCGGCGCGCCGGAGACCGTGATCGAGGGCAAGACCGGCCGCGTCGTCGACGGCCGCAAGACCGACTCCATCGCCAAAGCCATCATCGGCATCCTCGCCGACCGGGACGCGGCGGTCCGGATGGGCGCCGAGGGCCGGGCCTGGGTGGAACAGCAGTGGCGCTGGGACAGCCTGGGCGACCGGCTGAAGCACCTACTGCACTGAACCGGGCTGTGTCCTAATCCACTACTCTTCTTTTGTGAGCAGTATTCAGGTCGCGGATCAGACATTCGTCGCCGCTTCGGGCGCCGCGGTCGCCGAGATCCTCGGCGGGCCGACGAACTGGCGCAAGTGGTGGCCGGATCTCAGCCTCGAGGTGCGGGAAGACCGGGGCGACAAAGGCATTCGCTGGACCGTGAGCGGCGCGCTGGAGGGCACCATGGAGGTGTGGCTGCAGGACATGCTCGACGGCGTGATCCTGCATTACTTCCTGCACGCCGAACCGCGGGACGCGATCCCCGCCAAGCGGCTCCTCGCCGCCAACCGGGCCCGCCGGGTGGCAGGCCGGGAGATGGCGTTCGAGATCAAAGCGCGGCTGGAGGCGGGGCGCCCCGCGGGCGTGGCCCCGGCCTGCTGATGGCCGACCGGACAGAGAGGTCCATCCTCATCGAGGCGCCCGCGCAGCGGGTGATGGCTGTTATCGCCGATCTGGAGTCCTATCCCGAGTGGGTGTCGGCGGCGAAATCGGTGGAGGTGCTGGAGAAGGGGCCCGACGGCCGCGCTCGCACCGCCCGTTTCGTGCTCGACGCCGGTGTCGTCAAGGACACCTACGTGCTGACCTACAACTGGCGCTCCGACGACCGCGCGGTCAGCTGGCAGCTGATCAGCGGTGACCTGCAGAAGGCACAGGACGGCACCTACGAACTCCGCGATACCCCCGACGGCGGCACCGAGGTGATCTACCAGCTCACCGTCGACCTGAACATCCCGATGATCGGCATGTTCAAGCGCAAGGCCGAGAAGGTGATCACCGATACCGCGCTCAAGGAATTGAAGAAACGGGTGGAAGGCTGACCGCCGTGACCCGGGTGGAGCTGTTCGTCGGCAAGGGCGGGGTCGGTAAGACGACACTGGCGTGCGCTACCGCGATGTCGTACGCGCGGGCCGGACAGCGGGTGCTGATCGCGTCGCTGGATCAGGCGCATTCGCTCGGGGACGCGCTCGGGGTGCGTTTCCCGCACGACCCGGGCACCGTCACCGGAATCGCCCGGGTCGCACCGAACCTCGACGCCATCGAGGTCGATTCCCTTGCGCTGCTGGAGGATCGGTTCCGCGATGTACTGCGGATGCTGTCCACCGGCGGCAACCACCAGCACGGCATCGATCTGGCCGCACTGGATCCGGCCGAGCTGACCGGACTGCCGGGCGTGCAGGAACTGCTGATGCTGGTGGAGCTGGCCCAGTTCGCCGACGAGGACGACTGGGATGTGCTGGTCGTGGACTGCCCGCCCTCGGCGGACATGCTGCGCATCGTCACCGCGCCCGACACCCTGCTCGGCTATCTGGAGCGGGTCTGGCCGCCGCACGCGCGGGCCATGAGCGCCGGCGGTATCGACCTGCGGCGCGCGGTACTCGCCGCGACCGTGAACAAAATCGTCGCCGCCGTCACCGAGGTGCGTGACCTGCTGGCCGACCACGCCCGCACCGGCGCGAAACTGGTGACCGTCCCCGAACGCGTCGCGATCGCCGAGACCGAACGGGTCCGTTCCGCGGCCGCCCTGCTCGGTTTGCGCCTGGACGCGGTGCTGGTCAACAAAGTTCTCCCCGCGGTCCCGGCCGCGGACTCCGCGCATCCGGCGATCGACTGGTACCTGACCCGCCGCGCCGAGCAGCTCCAGGTCATCGAGCAGCTGCACCAGCGCCTCGACGGCGACCTCCCAGTGCTGATCGCCCAGCACAGCGGGCCCCAACCGGTGGGTCTCACCGCGCTGTCGATGCTCGCCGCTGTGGTGGACTCGAGACCTCCGTTGGGCGACAATCCGGCGGAGGTTCGCACAAGTTCCGGTGAACCGGTGGTTCGATGGGAGTCGGGCACCGGTCTGCATTCGGTCTACACGTTGCGGATGCACCTGCCCGTCGTCGATCCGGCGACGCTGCAACTGGGACGAGTGGAGGACGATGTGATCGTGGGAGCGGACGGGGTCCGGCGCCGGGTGCGCCTGGCGCCGGTGTTGCGGCGGTGCACAGTCGACGGCGCCGAACTCGACGGAAGTCACCTGGTGCTGCGTTTCGTCCCGGACCCGGAGCTCTGGCCGCGATGACCGAGAAGCAGGAGCCGGGCGCCGCGCACGACGCGCACGCCGACGGATTCGGGGAATTCGCCGAGGAATTGAAGTTGCTGGCCGAAGCCGTGCTGGAGCGGGTCGAGCCGGTGCTGCGCCGCACCGCCACCGACGGGCAGGCGCAATGGTCCAGTTGCAGCTGGTGCCCGGTGTGCGCGGCGGCGGCGCTGGTGCGCGGGGAACACCACGACGTGGTCGCCGCGATCGCCGAGCACGGCACCTCGATCGTGACCGTGCTGCGCGAGGCGCTGGCCGGGATCCCGGTGGAGCCGGTGCTGCCCGATCCCGAGGAGACCCAGCCGGAAGACGCTCCTCCGCAAGACGATTCGGCTGCCGAGGAGGCGAGCCCACCCCCGTCCGCCGAGGCGGATCCGCGTGCCGGTCGCAAACGTTCCCGGTACATCAAAATCCCCGTGACGTTCAAGGCATGACCCGCCAGATCGCCGGTGCCCACCCCCTGACCGTCGGAATCGACGTCGGCGGCACCAACATTCGCGCCTCCGTGGTCGACGCGGAAGGTCAGGTGCTCGACACCGTCGTGGCGCCGACGCCGCATTCGGCGCGCGCCCTGGAGGACGCGCTGGCCCGTTCGGTCCGCGAGCTGTGCGAGCGCCATCAGATCGGCGCGGTCGGTCTCGCGGTGGCCGGGTTCATCACCAGCGACCGCACCACCGTCCGCTTCGCGCCGCACCTGCCGTGGCAGGACACCCCCGTCGCGAAGCGGCTGACCGAACGCCTGGAGTTGCCGGTCATCCTGGAGCACGACGCCAACGCCGCCGCCTGGGCCGAGTACCGCTTCGGCGCGGCCGCGGGCGGCCACAATGTGGTGCTCGTCGCCATCGGCACCGGGATCGGCGCGGCGCTGCTGATCGAGGGCAAGCTGTATCGCGGAACGCACGGCGTCGCACCGGAACTCGGTCATCTGCAGGTGGTTCCCCAGGGCCGGGCCTGCCCGTGCGGCAAGCACGGCTGCTGGGAAAGGTATTGCAGCGGAACGGCCTTGGCCGACACCGCGATCGAACTGCTGGCCACCGACCCGGTCAGCTCCACCGTCCTGGCCCGCGAGGTCTACCGCGACCCCGGCTCCCTCACCGGCCGCCGCGTCGCCGGCGCCGCCCAGGACGGCGACCCGATCGCCGTCGCCGCGATGGCCGACTTCGCCCGCTGGCTCGGCCTCGGCCTGGCCTTCGTCAGCGACATCTTCGACCCGGACCTGGTAGTGATCGCGGGCGGCGTAAGCAGCTCCTCCGCCCTCTTCCTGGACGACGCCCGAGAGGAGTACGCCCGCGCCGTCACCGGCGCGGGCCATCGCCCCCTGGCCCGCATCCGCACCACCCAACTGGGTGAGGCGGCCGGCATGATCGGCGCCGCCGAACTGGCCCGAGCGGTCTTGGTCGACACCAACCACCGCCCTTCCCGCGTCAGCTGACAACAGATGGGCGAGCCTCTTTGACGTAATGATTACGTCATCATATTATTGGCCCTGTGTTGTTTCCGACGCCCGAACTGACCGCCGCCGATGCCCGCGTCCTCGCCGATGTGGATCGGATGCGCGCGGAATTGCGCCATGAGCTCCAGGCCAAACCCGGCAAATGGACAGGCGGGCTCCGCAAGTTCCTGACTGCGGACGCAGTCGCCGCGTCGAACTCCATCGAAGGCTTCAAAGTCTCCACCATCGACGTAGAAGATCTGATCGCAGGCGAACGGGATGTCGAGGTTTCAGAGGAGAACAAGGCCGAGACACTCGCCTACGAGCGAACGATGACCTACATCCAAACCCTGCACGACGTAGACGATTTCACGTACAGCAAGGGCTTCCTCAATGCACTGCATTGGCTGCTTCAAGGACATCGGCACACCGAACGTCGCCCAGCGGGGCAGTGGCGCCGCGGCCCGGTTTATGTGACCGATGCCCGCGACCCCAGTATCGCCGCCTACACAGCCCCGGACGCCGATCAAGTGTCGACACTGATGGAAGAGCTCGTGGATTGGCTGAACACCGACGATGGGCAGCACCCGCTTGTCCGTGCCGCGATGGCACACCTGCATCTCGTGTCGATCCACCCGTGGGCGGACGGCAACGGCCGCATGTCACGATCACTGCAAACATTGGTGATCGCCAGGGAAGGCGTGCTGGCGCCCGAGTTCTCGTCTGTCGAAGCATGGCTCGGCCGCCCGGGAAACACCTGGGAGTACTACCAGGTGCTAGGGCGGCGAGGTAGCACCTACCGGCCGGATCAAGACGTGTCCGAATGGCTTCGCTTCAGCTTGACGGCTTACCACCAGCAAGCCCAAACCGTCCATGCCCGTTGGGTGCGGTCCGGCACCGTATGGGCGAGGCTGGCCAAATATGTCGCGGGAATCCGATTGGATGACCGAGTCGTCAGCGCGTTGCATGATGCCGCCATGTCCGGAAGGGTCCGCCGTACGCGCTACGAACAAGCCGAGGGACTCAGTGTCCAACAGGCACAACGGGATCTACGTGACCTGGTCGCACTGGAGGTACTCGAGCCGGTCGGACGGACCCGTGCCCGTTTCTACAAGCCCGGGCCCGCTTTTCCGGAAGCGGCACTCGACGCTGCAAGCACCCCGACTGCCCTCGACGACCCTTACGCCGGGTTGTAGTCGCCTCGAGCCCCGGCCAGCACGGCATTCCCCTCCGCGTCGAATGGGAACATATGTTCGATTGAACTCCCGTCGACCCAGCAGAGTAATCCCCTGTTCACAACCACTCCTACGAATGTGGTGAGATACCTCGCTGCGCTTGGATGTGATCTGCGACCAGCGGTAAAGTCGGCACCTGACGCAGGTGCCCGCAAGTTATCCCGCCCGTGGGGGAAGGACGTCATGCTCTACTGGCTGCTGAAGTTCGTGTTTCCTGGACCTTTCATGCATGTCTTCAATAAACCCACGGTCGAGGGAGTCGAACACATTCCGGCGGACGGTCCGGCGATCATGGCGGGCAACCACCTCTCCTTCGCGGACTGGCTGTTCGGCCCGCTGATGAGCCCGCGGCGGATCACCTACCTGGCCAAGGCCGAATACTTCACCACCCCCGGCCTCAAGGGCCGCCTGCAGAAGTGGTTCTTCTCCGGCGCCGGTCAGTACCCGATCGACCGCACCGGCGCCGACGCCGCCGAGGACGCGCTCAACACCGCCAAGAAGCTGCTCGCCGAGGGCCGTCTCGTCGGCCTGTACCCGGAGGGCACCCGCTCCCCCGACGGCCGCCTGTACAAGGGCAAGACCGGCCTGGCCCGCCTCGCGCTCGACACCGGCGTCCCGGTCATCCCGGTCGCTGTCATCGGCACCGACAAGGTCAGCCCGCCCGGACCCTTCCGCTGGCGCTTCGCGAAGGTCACCGTCAAGTTCGGCAAGCCGATCGACTTCTCCCGCTACGAGGGCATGGGCGGCAACCGCTTCGTCGAGCGCGCCGTCACCGACGAGGTCATGTACGAGCTCATGCAGCTCACCGGCCAGGAGTACGTGGACGTCTACGCGCACAGCCTGAAGAAGGGCGTGCCGAGCGGCTCCCGCCCCGACGCCGCGCGCATCCCGGACACCGCAGCCAGCTAGCCGCACCGCACAGCAAACGAAAGGCCCCGAATCCCAACGGATTCGGGGCCTTTCGCGTCATCCTGCGCGCACTACTCGAAAGCGCACTTCGACCAGAGCTCGAACGGCCCGGACACGTTGTACACACCGGTCGCGGTCTTGATCGCCTTGGACTCGGCTTCCTCGGTAGTGGAGCCCCAGTCCGAACCCCAGCCACCGTTCTGCCCGAACGCCAGCGCGATGCAGCCGTTGCGGGACCAGATCGGATTCGGGCATCCCCCACCACAGTCGGTCTGCACCTGATTGGTGGCGGAGTCCTGGCTGATGGTGGAGCGCACCCAGACGACCTGGTTGGTGTCCTCCTTGTAGGTCGCCGCGATCCAGGTGACGGGCTTCGCCGAGGTGGTCGGCGTCGGCGACTCCGTGGTCGTGGTCTCCGACGTCGACGCGGCGCTGCTCGACGAGGAGGACGTCGAGGTGGTTGTCGCCGCGACGGTGTCGGGATCGTCCTTGTTGCTGCGGATCACCAGCACGCCGACCACGCCGACGATGGCGACCACACCGATCAGGATCGCCACGATGATCGCGGCCATCTTGCCGCCGCCACCGCCACCCGAGGGCCCGCCCGGGCCGTACGGCGGCGGCTGGTAGGGCGGCCCCGGCGGGTACTGGCCGTGCTGCTGGTACTGCGGACCCGACTGGTACGGATCACCCTGGTAGGGCTGGGTCGGCTGGTAGGGCTGACCCGGTTGCTCGCCGGGATACTGCCCGTGCGGGTATGACATTGCGGTCCCCGGTTCGTTTTTCGACATCAAGAGCGGCACTACACTATCTGTCGCTATATCGACTGGCGAGCGCGCGACGTATCACCAGTATCCAGCGCAACCCCGCCGCGGTGCACGCCCTTCGGGACCGCAAATGACCTCTGTCACATGCCAAGCGAACGGTAAGCCGGTTTTATGGTGTGGCGGCGAGGATTTGATCATGTTCAAGAAATTGCTGGCCGCGGCGGGAGTCGGCGGCGCCGAGGTCGAGACCGAACTGTTCACCCCCGGTGTGCAGCCCGGCGGCGTCGCCGAAGGTGTGATCCGGTTGCGGGGCGGCAAGATCGCCCAGGACATCGCCGAGGTCGAGGTGGAGTTCGTGACCCGGGTGGAGCACGAGCGCGACGACCATGAGGGCGTGCGGGACATGGGATTCGGGCGCACCTGGGTGCAGGGTCCGTTCCGGCTGGAGGCAGGCGCGTTCGCCGAGTTCCGTTTCGGCGCCCGGGCACCGATGGAAACCCCGATCACCTTCTACAACGGGCGCGTGCTGCCTGGTACCTGGGTGGCCCTGCGCACCATCGTCGACGTGCACGGCGCGGTCGACGCCACCGACACCGACCCGATCGGAATCGGCGCCCTGCCCGCCCAGCATGTGCTGCTGGAGGCCGTCGAACGCCTGGGCTTCGGATTGCGCAGCGCCGACGTGGAATACGGGCGCATCCGCAACAGCACCCAGACCCTGCCGTTCTATCAGGAGATCGAATTCGCCGGCTCGCCCCGGTATCCGCAGCTCACCCAGCTCGAGGTCACCTTCATGCCGAACGATCAGGGCATGAGCGTGGTGCTCGAGGCGGACAAGCGCGGCGGCCTGTGGTCGGAGAGCCGCGACGTACTCGACGCGCTCTGGGTCGATTACGCCACGCTGGGTCAACGGGATTGGGCCGCCGAACTGCACCACCGGCTCGCTGGGCTGGCCGCACGCCGCTGATAGCGCGGCGACGCCCTCCCCGTCATCCCGGCGAACGCCGGGATCCATCGCGTGGGCCCCGGCGTCCGCCGGGGTGACGGAGGGGTGGGTTGATAGCGTGGACCGAACGCCGGGCGGAATTCACGGTAGGGGTGGCTTCGGCGCCGGCGTGCGAGTGAGGTGAGCATGGTCCGCCGCGACACCGGTGGTCGAATAGTGCAGCTGCCCAAGCGGACCCCGGCAGACGGGGGCGGGGTCCCACCGGCGGGCAAGCTGGTGCGCAGCGCGAAGCTGGCGGGGGTGCCGGTGGCGTTCGCGGGCCGGCGGATGGCCGGGGTCGGCAAACGGGCAATGGGCCGATCGGTCGACGAGGTCGATCGCGAGATCCGGTTGCGCACCGCCCAGCACATGTTCGAGGTGCTCGGCGAGTTGAAGGGATGCATCGCCAAACTCGGCCAGCTGCTCGCGGTGTACGAGTTCGTACTGCCCGACGAGGTAGCCGCGCCGTATCGGGAAGCACTGGGCCGACTACAGGATTCGGCCCCGGCGATGCTCCCGGCGACGGTGCACGGTGTGCTCGCGACACATATCGGAGCCGGCTGGCGCTCCAGGTTCCAGGAATTCGACGACCGGCGACCCGCGGCCGCTTCGGTGGGCCAAGTACATCGCGCGGTCTGGCACGACGGACGACCGGTCGCGGTCAAGGTCATGTACCCCGGCGCCCGCCAAGCGATCTACGACGACCTGCAATCCCTACGCCGCATCGGCCCGCTCTTCTCGGCGCTGCTCCCCGGCGCCGACACCAAGGCCGTCATCGAAGCCCTGTGCTCCTACATCCGCGAGGAACTCGACTACTCCCTGGAAGCAACCCACCAACGAGCCTTCGCCGCCGCCTACGCCGACGACCCGGATTTCGTTGTCCCCCAGGTCATCGCCCAATACGGCGACGTCCTGATCACCGAATGGCTGGACGGCATCTCCCTATCCCGCCTCATCGCCCTCGGCTCGAGGCCCGACGGCCCCCTCCGTCCCGAACGCAACCGCATCGGCCTACTGATCCTACGTTTCCTCCTATCCGGCCCAGCCCGCGCCGGCCTCCTCTACGGCGACCCCCACCCCGGCAACTTCCGCGTCATGCCCGACGGCCGCCTAGGCGTAGTCGACTTCGGCGCCTGCGCCCCCTGGCCCCACGGCTACCTGGACATGGCCAAAGACTTCGCCCCCGCCCTATTCTCCTGCACCCCGGCCGAATTAGAGTCCGCAATCCGCCGCCACGGCTACATCGAACCCGGCCGCGACCTCGACATCGAAACCGTCATCGCCCGCCTAACCCCCATCCGCGACGCCGTCACCGCCCCCACCATCGCCCTAACCCCCAACTGGCTCCGCACCCACCTCCGCGCCGTCACCGACCTCCGCGTCACCAACGTAATCCGCCAACTAACCATGCCCTCCCAACACACCCCCGTCGCCCGCACCGCCCTAGCCGGCCTAGGCGTCCTAGGCCAACTCCGCGCCGAACTCCCCCTCCGCGCCGAATTCACCCGCTGGTTCCCCGAAATCGTCGACACCCTCGACTAGGACCACGACGTCGGTGACGTCACACGGGACGTGAGCTGAGCGGCGGATCTTTCAGCGGCAAGTGGACCATGACATTGGTGATGTCACACGGGACGTGCGCTAAGGGGCCAGGTCTGTCACCGACAGGATGAAAAGCCCCAGCCCCTTATCCGCGCAAATCCCCAGCACCCTCCCAAATCCCCGCACCATTTTCTGAGTCCCCCCACCATTCTGAATCCCTCACCGTCCTAAGCACAGCCGTCCCCCATCGCAATCCATCCAATGCATTACGCAGGGTGAACGCCGAGCGAAGCGAAGGCAAGCCCGAAGCAGTGCGGCACCGGGGAAGCGAAGCGCCCCCGGTGCCAACCCCACTCAGGTCGGCAGCGCGAAAGCCGAGCGAAGCGAGGTGTCGCGCTGACGACCCCCCTATGGTTAGCTTTCGATCCATGAGCACGCCGCGTCTTGTTTCCGCCGCCGAATTTCTACCTCGCGACACCGCGGATGTGGTTCGCACGGTGCGGGATTCACGAGATCGCGCCGAGCAACTCATGGTGCGCGGCGGCGAACAACTCGACGACGGCCTCTCCTTACCCGACCAAAGAACCGTTGTCTCCCTGCGCCGGATGAACTCGGTCCTCGACATCAACCTGGGCAGACGCACCGTGCGGGTCCAAGCCGGAGCCAAACTCTCCGATATCGATCGCCGCCTCGGGGCACACGGGCTGGGCCTGCCGATCGTCGGCGACCACCGCGACATCACCGCGGGCGGTTTCGCCTCGGTCGGCGGCGTGAGCAGCGCCTCGCACAAGTACGGCCTGTTCATCGACCAGATCGTGGATCTGGAGTACGTCGATCCGGACGGGCGCATCGGCACCTGCGGGCGCACTCATCACACCGAGCGTTTCCATCGGATCCTCGGTGCGGGCGGGCGTGCGGGCATCATCACCGCGCTCACCCTGGATGCCGTCGATATCGACAAGGACCACACCTGGCTCACCACCGACGCCGGCCGGTTCCTCGATTTCGATTCCTTCATCGAGCACGCCTACGCCGAGATCATCAAGCCCGGCAACGCCGCCTTGCAGGTGGGCCGCTGGGTCGACACCGCGCCGCTGAAGGTTTCGCGGCCGGTGGGCACCGGCCAGGTGCAGCTGGGTACCGTGCGCTTCGGCCAGTGGTCCAGCCTCTACCCCACCACTCCGACCCGGTCGCTGCGTGCTCGCCGCGAGGTCGGCACCCGCACCCGGAAGTCGTTGGGCGCCATCGCTTCTGCCGCCAGCGGCAAGGCCGGTATGCCGGTGCGCAACGCCGCGGCGGGCGCGCTCATGTTCGCCCCGAAGGTGCTGACCCTGCGCGACGCGGAGTATCTGGCGGACACCGTCATCAGTTCCTCCGAGCGCGGACCCGCCTACCGCGTCGGGATTTTCGCGCCGCTGGCCAACTACACCTCGGTGTTCTACCGGCTGCACGACCTGTTCGCCGGGCACCGCGAACGCACCGGCTGCTTCACCGTCATCTCGGCCATGACCTACGGGGTGCGTTCGAAATACCTGCAGGCCCAGGCCGCGACGCGGAACCTGCCCACCGACGACCACGCGCTGATCACCTTCACCTGCCGGTTGCGCCCCTCGGCGCTGCCATCGGAGTTGTTGCGCGACATCGTCTCCGGAATCGATGAGATCTGCACCTCCGAACACGCCCTGCGATACGAGTCGGCGGATTAGACTCCACTCACGCCGCGATTAGTCGCCGAGGGGTTGCTCCACCGCCCCTGATGGTCGCGAGCAAACTTCGGCACCGTCGGCGGGGTGTCGATGCGTTAGATCAGCGTTCCACCTGATGCGAAGGTTGCTGCTCCGATGCTCGAATTCCGCCCCGCCCCGGTTCCGTCGTTCCTTGAGCTACTCCGCAGGTCCGACCGCGACCAAGAGTGTCCCGCCGATTCCCTTGCGGGCCTGCGGATCCTGATCACCGACGCGTGTTCGGAGGTCGGGCGGGCCACCGCGGCCCGGCTCGCTGCTCGCGGCGCGCACCTGGTGCTGGTCGCCCCGCACGGGGATCAGCTCGTCTCCGTGTGCAGTGAGATCATCGGTACCGGCGGGTTCGCCCGCTGGTACCGATGTGACCTCTCCGCACTCGGGGACGTCGACCAGCTCGTGCGGTGGGTGCTCACCGAGTTCCGGACCATCGACGTGCTGGTCAACAATGCCGGCCGCCCGCCGCGCAGGCCGCTCGCCCAGTCCAGCAATCGGTTCCGTGACTATCAGCGCATGATGGCCGCCAACTACTTCGGCCCCCTGCGCCTGACCCTCGGCCTCTTACCGGCCATGTTGCAGTCCGGCTCCGGGCAGGTAATCAACGTGGGCCCCGGGAGCGCCGCGACACCGCATTTGGCCTCCTACGCCGCCGCCCAGGCCGCCTGGACCACCTTCGGTGAATGCACCGACACCGAACTCGCCCCGCACGGCATTCAGGTCAGCACCGTCCAGAGCCCGGCCGCCGAAGCAGCCCGGTCCATCGAAACCGCCATCCGCGCCCACCCGGACCGTATCGAACCCCGATTGGCCCGGACCTTGCGCGGCCGGATAAAGCGAAGCACCCCACCGGAATCCCGATGGGGTGCCTCCAAGAGCGTCTAGCTCAGTGCTTTTCCGGGCCGAGGTAGTACTCGAACACCAGGCCCGCCGCGGCGACCAGCACGGCCACCACACCGATCGCGATCAGCCAGTACTGCCAGAACGCCAGGCCCAGGGCCGCGGTCGAACCGGCGGCGGCCAGCGAGATGGGCCAGAAGCTGCCGGGCGAGAAGAAGCCCAGATCGCCCGCGCCGTCGACGATCTCGGCGTCCTCGTAGTCCTCGGGACGCAGGTCCAGACGACGGGCCACGAACCGGAAGTAGGTGCCGATGATCAACGACAGACCCGCGGTCAGCACGATCGCGGTGGTGCCCGCCCACTCGATGCCGGTGCGGGACTGCGCGGTGAAGAACCCGTAGATCACACCGGTGATCACGAAGAAAATCGTGAGGAGTTCGAAAATGCGCGCTTCGATCTTCATGTCAGCTCAATCCTCACTTGGCTTCGGAGGCGCTCTTGACCGTGCGGTCAGTATTGAACGGCTGCGTGGACGTCGCGACCGGCGACTCGCCGATGGACTCCAGCGCCTGGGCGTTGGTCATGCCCGCCTGGCGCCCCTCCATGTACTTGACGAACTTCTCCGGCGAGACCGCGCGGACCTCGAAGTTCATCATCGAGTGGAAGGTGCCGCACATTTCCGCACAGCGGCCGACGAAGGCGCCTTCCTTCTCGATCTTGGAGATCTGGAAGACGTTGTCCGACTGGTTTTCCTTCGGGTTCGGGATCACGTCGCGCTTGAACAGGAACTCCGGCACCCAGAAGGCGTGGATGACGTCCATGGCGGCGAGCTCGAACTCGATGACCCGATTGGTCGGCAGCACCAGGACCGGGATCTCCTGCGAGTTACCGATCGTCTCGATCTTGTTGTAGTGCAGGTAGGACAGGATGTCGTTGGCCGGCTTGCCGTGCACCGGGCCCGGCTGCGGGTGACCCTTGTCGTTCTTCAGCTCTTTGTAGCCCTCGAGCTGTTCCTGCGCCCTGGCCTGGCTCGCGGTGTCGACGCCGTCGTACTTGAAGCCGTCCTTGAAGTCCACCTCGCGGTAGCCGAACTTCCAGTTCCACTGGAACGCCGTCACATCGATGGTGACGTCGGGATCGGCCACCTTCTCGTGCACGTAGTTCTGCACCACGACGGTGAAGTAGAACAGCACCGCGATGATGACGAACGGGATCGCCGTGTAGGTGAGCTCCAGCGGCACGTTGTAGCCGGTCTGGCGCGGGAACTCCGGGGAGTCCTTCTTCTTACGGTGGAAGGCGACCGTCCAGAAGGTCAGGCCCCACACCAGCACACCCATCGCGAGCGCGGCCAGGACCGACCAGGTCCACAGCTCCCGCATCCGGGTGGCCTGCGGCGTGACACCCGAAGGCCAGCCGAACCGCAGCCAAACATTGTCGATCGAGCAGCCCGAGACGAGCATCGCGGTGATCCCGAGGGACACCGCCAGCCCGGCCCGTCGAAGGACGCGGCCCCGCCGACCCTCCGCGGGTCCGGCCCCGATCTCTTCGCTCGCCTTGTGCGCCACGCTCACGCCTTCCTGGTCGCCACACATTCCGACATCTGCGCCGACGGGGTGCGATCTCCCGGCGGCACTTCCTAAGCACGTTTCAGGGCCTCCGTGCGGACATGCACTGTCGAGCACACGCCAGCTGAGAAGGACCTGAGTACTACGCAGCGTAGACCAAACCGGCGCACAGTTTTGCGTCGGGTCGCGTTCGACACTCCGCCGATACTGAACCGGTAGCGCCGCACCGCCGGGCCTTGCGGCAAAAGCGCTGGACACAGGGTTGGGGTGACCCGTCAGCCGCAGGCGGACACAACATTTCGGTTCGCGGTACGGCATACTCGGTGCCAACAATCCCCCGTTACGAAAGAGGTTGCCGACGCCGTGTGTGGACTGCTCGGATATCTGAGTTCTGATGCGGCAACCGACGAAGTCGTGCAGCAGGTGTACGACGCCTTGCACTGCGTGCGCCATCGTGGGCCGGACGAACGCGGCACCTGGCACGACGACCACATCATCTTCGGGTTCAACCGCCTGTCGATCATCGACATCGAGCACTCGCACCAGCCGCTGCGCTGGGGCCCGCCGGAGAACCGGCAGCGGTACGCGCTCACCTTCAACGGCGAGATCTACAACTACATCGAGCTGCGCGCGGAACTGACCAAGGCGCACGGCGCGGAGTTCCCGGACGGTCAGATGTTCCTGACCGAGGGCGACAGCGAGACCATCGTCGCGGCCTTCCACTACTGGGGCCCCGAGGCGGTCCGGAAGCTGCGCGGCATGTTCGCGTTCGCGATCTGGGACACCGAGACTCAGGATCTGTTCGTCGCGCGCGACCCGTTCGGCATCAAGCCGCTGTTCCTGGCGACCGGGCCCGGCGGCACCGCGTTCGGCAGCGAGAAGAAGAGCCTGCTGCAGTTACTGCCTACGCTCGGGCTGAGCGACGCGCTGGATCCGCGGGCGCTCGAGCACTACACGGTGCTGCAGTACGTGCCCGAGCCCGAGACGCTGCACAAGGATATTCGCCGGCTGGAGTCCGGCAGCTATGCCACGATTCGGCCGGGTCAGGAGCCGAAGGTCAGCCGGTACTTCCATCCCGGCTTCAAGATCCGCCCCTTCGCGGCTGGTTCGGAGCAGGCCCGCTACCGCGAAATCGCGCAGGCGCTGGAGGATTCCGTCGCCAAGCACATGCGCGCGGATGTCACCGTCGGCTCGTTCCTGTCCGGCGGCATCGACTCCACCGCCATCGCGGCGCTGGCCATCCGGCACAACCCGAAACTCATCACCTTCACCGCGGCATTCGAACGCGAGGGCTACTCCGAGGCCGACGTGGCCGCCGAGAGCGCCGAGGCGATCGGCGCGCGTCATATCGTGCGGACCGTCTCCCCCGCCGAGTTCGCCGCCGCCATCCCCGAGATCGTCTGGTACCTGGACGATCCGGTGGCCGACCCGGCGCTGGTGCCGCTGTACTTCGTGGCCAAGGAGGCCCGCAAGCACGTCAAGGTGGTGCTTTCCGGCGAGGGCGCCGACGAGCTGTTCGGTGGCTACACCATCTACCGGGAGCCGTTGTCGCTCAAGCCGTTCGAGTACCTGCCGCGCGGTGTGCGTAAGCTCGCGGGCCGGCTCTCGGATCGGATCCCGGACGGCACCCGCGGCAAGAGCCTGCTGCACCGCGGTTCGCTGACGCTGGAAGAGCGCTACTACGGCAACGCGCGCAGCTTCAACGACGCGCAGCTGCGTGCCGTGCTGCGCGAGTTCCGGCCGGAATGGACCCACCAGGACGTCACCGCCCCGATCTACGCGCAGTCGCGCGGCTGGGACCCGGTGGTGCGGATGCAGCACCTGGACCTGTTCACCTGGCTGCGCGGCGACATCCTGGTCAAGGCCGACAAGATGACCATGGCGAACTCCCTGGAACTGCGCGTGCCGTTCCTGGATTCGGCGGTCTTCGAGGTCGCCGAGCAGCTGCCGTTCGAGCAGAAGATCACCAAGGACACCACCAAATACGCGCTGCGCCAAGCCCTCGAGGGCATCGTGCCCGGGCATGTGCTGCATCGCGCCAAGCTCGGTTTCCCGGTCCCGATGCGGCATTGGCTGCGCGGCACCGAACTCTATGACTGGGCCCAGCAGACCATCGCCGACTCGCAGACCGACCACCTGCTGGACAAGGCCGCGATCAAGGGCATGCTCGACGACCATCGCGCCGGGCGCTCGGACCACAGCCGCCGGTTGTGGACGCTGCTGGTGTTCATGGTGTGGCACGGCATCTTCGTCGAGGACCGGATCAAGCCCGATATCCAGGAGCCGGTGTACCCGGTTTCGCTCTGAGCTCTACGAACAGCGAAGCGCCCCTCAGCCTTTCGGGCCGAGGGGCGCTTCGCATTCGGTAGCTCAGAGCAGCGGCTTGAGGTCGGCCGCGGCTTCGGCGCCGTAGGCCTGGGTCAGGCGCTCCAGTGCGTCGTCCTTGTTCAGGGTCCATTCCTGGGTGCCCATGGTCTCCAGTACCAGCACCGCGATCAGCGAACCGAGCTGCGCGGAACGCTCCAAGCTCAAGCCCGCGGTGTGGCCGGTGAGGAACCCGGCGCGGAACGCGTCGCCGACACCGGTCGGCTCCACCCGCCCGCGATCCGGCACCACGCCGACGTGCACCTCGGTGCCGTCGCGATCCACGATCTTCACGCCCTCGGCGCCCAGGGTGGTCACGCGGATGCCGACCTTGGCCGCGACCTCTTCCTCGCTCAGCCCGGTCTTCTGCAGCAGCAGCGCCCACTCGTACTTGTTGGTGAAAAGGTATGCGGCGTCTTCGATCAGGCGCACCGCCTGATCACCGTCGAGGCGGGCCAGCTGCTGCGAGGGGTCGGCGGCGAACGGGATACCCGCCTCGCGGCTCTCCTCGGTGTGCTTGAGCATGGCCTCGGGATCGTTGGCGCCGACCAGCACCAGATCCAGCGAATGGTTTTCGGCCAGTTCGGTGATCGAGATGTCGCGGGCCTCGCTCATCGCACCCGGGTAGAACGAGGCGATCTGCGCCATGTCCTCATCGGTGGTGCAGACGAAACGCGCGGTGTGCGCCTTCTCCGAGACGAGCACGGTCGAGCAGTCGACGCCGTTGCTCTCCAGCCAGGCCCGGTATTCGGCGAAGTCCGCGCCGACCGCGCCCACCAGCAGCGGGCGCTGGTTCAGCAGGCCCATCGCGTAGGCGATGTTGCCCGCGACGCCACCGCGGCGCAGCTGCAGGTCATCGACTAGGAAGCTCAGCGAGACATGGTCGAGCTGATCGGCCAACAGCGCGTCGGCGAACCGCCCGGGAAAGCGCATGAGATGGTCGGTCGCGATGGACGCGGACACGGCGATAGACACGAGCTGAGGCCCTTCGAACGGTGGGTGGACGCGCGATGAGTGAGGACGGGGGCAGTCCCCGTCCTCACGGTATCAATCTCAGCTCAGTTGAAGGAGTCGCCGCAGGCGCACGAACCCGTGGCGTTGGGGTTGTCGATGGTGAAGCCCTGCTTCTCGATGGTGTCGACGAAGTCGATCGAGGCACCCTGGACGTACGGGGCGCTCATCCGGTCGATGGCCAGCTTGACGCCGTTGAAGTCGGCGACGAGGTCGCCGTCGAGCGAACGGTCGTCGAAGAAGAGCTGGTAGCGCAGGCCGGCGCAACCGCCCGGCTGCACAGCGATGCGCAGCGCCAGGTCGTCGCGGCCTTCCTGCTCCAGCAGCGCCTTCGCCTTGATGGCGGCGGCCTCGGTCAGGATCGCGCCGTGAGTTTCGGTCTCGTTCTGCACAGTCATGAACTCTCCTAAAGGGACAGCTGTGGTCAACCCGTGAACAGCGCACGGCTCGTGGTCCTCAACACCACTCAGCGGGCTGCTATTCCCTATCTTGCCACCACCGTACTCACACAGAACATCCGCTCCTGGACTTTCCGGGACCCGCGCGTTTCCGACTGCGCCCCGCATCGAATAGCCTGGTCGCTGTGAAATTGTTCCGTCGCGGCGAGTCCAGCACCACCGACGCGACCGCCGACACCACGGCGGACGCGAACGGTGGCGTGGCCTCCGACACCCGCAACTCATCCACTGTCACCCTCGGCAAAGGCCGTCCGACGCCGAAACGTCGTGACGCACAAGGGAAGCGGCGCGGCCCGGTCGCGCCCGCACCCCTCACCTCCAAGGAAGCGCGGGCCCGGCGCAAGGCCACCCGCGGCAACAAGGCGGACCGGAAAGCAGCCTCGGCCGAACGCCGTCTGGCCGCCCAGGACCGGCGCCAGCGCATGCTCGCCGGTGAGGACAAGTACCTGCTGCCGCGCGATCAGGGCCCGGTTCGCGCCTTCACACGTGACGTAGTCGACGCCCGGCGCAACCTGGTCGGACTGTTCATGCCGATGGCGCTGGTGCTGATCCTGACCACCTTCGTGCTGCCCGCCTACCAGGGCTACGTGACCTTGGTCATGCTCGGCATGATGCTCTTCATGATGGTCGAGGGCGTCATCCTCGGGCGCACGGTCAACAACCGGGTGCGGGAGCGGTTCCCCGAGACCACCGACGGCGGCGTCAAGCTGGGCTGGTACGCGTTCGTGCGGGCCTCGCAGATCCGCAAGATGCGCGCCCCGAAGCCGCGCGTCAGCCCCGGCGACGCGATCTAGACCTCCTCGAACAGCGAACAGGCCCTTCCGGATTCGGAAGGGCCTGTTTTCGTTTATGGGGGTTGCCGGCACCGGGCGGCGGCTCAGTGATGATCCGCCGCACGACCGAAGATCGCATTCAGTTCGCACTGCAGGCGCTGGGCGTCGCGGTCGTCCACGTTGGACGAACCGGTCAGCCCGCGACCGCGGATCGCGATGATCGCGAAAACCGCGATCAGTACCAGGGTGAGGATCAGCGCAATCATGACAGGAGGGCCCCTCCGGAATAGGCGCGCATCGCGGCCAGTTCGTTCTGGACACGCTGTGCGTCGCGATCGGCGGGCGCGGATCCGGTCCGGTCCCGGCCGGCGGTGACGACCCCGAGGGCGACGATGACGGTGGCGATAAAGAGGAAAGTAAGCATGGCAGTAATTTTGCGCTCGATTAATTACCGCCGAAAGTGGCGGTTCTGTCATTGTGCGCAAAGATTCAGCCAGGTAGTCTGAACGCATGTTGTCGAAGGTCGCCGTGGTGCTCGCCACGAGAGTCGCCATGTTCGAATTCGGTGTCATCTGCGAGGTTTTCGGTCTGGACCGCACCGCTGACGGCATTCCGCCCTTCGACTTCAAGGTGTGCGGTGTCGAACCCGGCGTCGGCCTGCCCTCCTCCACGCCCGGCGTCACCATCACCCCGGCCTTCGGCCTCGAAGAAGTCGCGACAGCCGATCTAGTCGCGCTCCCGGCCTTCCCCGCCTCCGCCATCGACAACATCGATCCGGCCATCCTCGACGCGATCCGCGCCGCCGACGCCGCGGGCGCGACCATCCTCACCGTCTGTTCCGGCGCCTTCCTGGCCGGCGCCGCCGGCCTGCTCGATGGCCGCAAATGCACCACCCACTGGCGCTATGTCGACGAACTGGCCGAACGCTTCCCGGAAGCCACCGTCGACCCCGACGTCCTGTTCGTCGACGCGGGCAACCTCATCACCAGCGCCGGCACCGCCGCCGGCATCGACGCCTGCCTGCACCTGGTCCGCCGCGAAATCGGCAGCGCCGCAGCCAACTCCATCGCCCGCCGCATGGTCGTCCCCCCGCAACGCGACGGCGGCCAGCGTCAATTCATCGAACGCCCCGTCCCCGCCTGCACCACCGACAGCCTCCGCAGCACCCTGCAATGGCTCAACGAAAACCTCGACCACCCCCACACCATCGATGACCTCGCCGCCCGCTCGATGATGTCCACCCGCACCTTCGCCCGCCGTTTCGCCGCCGAAACCGGCACCACCCCGGTCAAATGGCTGACCAACCAACGCGTCCTCTACGCCAAGCACCTCCTCGAGGAAACCGACCACAGCCTCGAATACATCGCCACCCGAGCCGGTTTCGGCTCCGGCGCCCTCCTCCGCCACCACTTCCAACGCCTCGTAGGCATCGCCCCCACCGAATACCGCCGCCGCTTCGGGCCTGTCACCTCCGTCCCGGACTAACCACCCTCCGCACCACCGCCCGCTCCAGTCCGCCCGCCACGCCTCATCAACCGGGACATGACCGAGGCAAACAGCGAGTGCGCCCCCCGCTGACGTCCCACTTATCGTCAGCTCCAACTGGTCTGGTCGGCGTTGGTCCAAGATCACCAGGACTTGGTGGCGGCATCGGCCGAGTATCTCCACCGCCAGGTCCTGTTGATCTTGCAGAAGCTGGTCACGCGCGGCCGGGGCGGGTTTGTTGGGACATGACCGAGGCAGACAGCGAGTGCGCTCCACGGTGGCGTCCCACTTATCGCCAGGATGCAGTGGGCCCCCGTACCGGCCAGGTCGCCGGCGCTCGGAGGTGGAAGTTGCCGCCCCATGGAACCGCGGGGCCCGCGTGAAATGCATCAACTTTCAAGATCATCAGGACCTGATGGCGCGCCCACTCGGCCAATGCCGCCACGAGGTCCTGTTGATCTTGAAGGCGGTGGAAATCTCGTCGAACTCGGAAGACGCCTTGATCCTGACGGCGGCATAGGGCGAGTAGCTTCCACCACCCGGTCCTGTTGATCTCGAGCGAGCTGGCAGGCAGGCCGGTCTCCGGGTGGGAGGAAACGCAGACAGGCCAGGGGGAGAATGCGCCTTGCATGCAACGGGACTGCCGCTGTCCCCGTTGGTCCAAGATCACCAGGACTTGTTGGCGCAGCCACTCGGCCGATGCCGCCATCAGGTCCTGTTGATCTTGACGGCGGTGGCGATCTCGCCGAACTCGGAAGGCACCTCGATCCTGACGGCGGCATCGGGCGAGTCGCTTCCACCAGTTGTTTTCGAGCGAGCTGGCCGACGTCCGGCAGGGAGCAATACGCAGGCGGACGGGGCGAATGTGCGTTGCACACAACGGGACTGCCGCTGTCACTGCCTGGTTGGTCCAAGATCATCAGGACCTGGTGGCGGCTTCGGTCGAGTGGATCCCGCCATGAGGGCCTGGTGATCTTGAAAGAGCTGGTAGGTCACGTGCGGCCGGGGCGGGTTTGTGCGGGGCTGGTTGATAGCGTGCAGGCGTGTCGAATCCTGCCGAAACTGCCCGTCCGCTGCGGACGCTCGTGCTCGGTGGGGCTCGGTCGGGGAAGTCGGCGTTTGCGGAGCGGCTCGCGGCTGATGCGGGGGCGGTGCGGTATTTGGCTACTTCGGTGCCGGATCCGGCGGATCTCGACTTCGCGGAGCGGATCGCGGGGCATCGGGAGCGGCGGCCGGGGAGCTGGGCGGTGGTCGAAAGTGCTGATCCGGCAAACGTTCTCATCGAGGCGCCGTTCGTGGGGGCGACACTTGTCGATGACATCGGGACCTGGTTGACCGCGCGGATCGATGCGCGCGGGGCGTGGGAGGAGCCGCGCGGCACCGTCACTCCGGACGCTGATGCGCTGGTCGAGGCGGTCGCGGCGTACCCGCAGCGGCTGGTGATCGTGACACCCGAGGTGGGGATGGGGGTTATCCCGGCCACGCGGGCGGGGCGGTTGTTCCGCGACGAGATCGGCACGCTCAATCAGCGGCTCGCCGCGGTCTGTGATGAAGCGTTTCTCGTCGTCGCGGGCCTCCCCCTCCGCCTCAAATAGTCAGCAGGCAAGATTGGGCGGCGAAGTCAGTGCGGCGACGGCCGCGCGCCCCGACCCGAGAGGCTCGACAGTGACACACGGATTCGGACCGGTTGCGCCCCCGGACGCACAGATTCGCGGGGCGGCCGAACAGCGGCAGACGCAGCTGACGAAACCCGGTGGGGCGCTGGGCCGGCTCGAGGAACTCGGCAACTGGGTCGCGGCCTGTCAGGGGGTGTGCCCGCCGAAGCAGTTCGAACAGGCGCGGGTCGTGGTGTTCGCCGGTGATCACGGGGTGTCGCGGCACGGGGTGTCGGCTTACCCGAGTGAGGTGACCGCGCAGATGGTCGCCAACTTCCTCGGCGGCGGCGCGGCGGTCAACGCGCTGGCGGCGGTGGCCGGGGCGACGGTGCGGGTCGTCGACATCTCCGTCGACGCCGACACCGATCCGTCGATCAGCAAGCACAAGGTGCGCCGCTCCAGCGGATCCATCGATCGCGAGGACGCACTCACCCTCGAAGAGGTCGCCGCCGCCCTGGCCGCGGGCAAGGCGATCGCCGACGAGGAAATCGACGCGGGCGCCGACCTGCTCATCGCCGGCGACATGGGCATCGGCAACACCACCCCCGCCACCGTCCTCATCGCCACCCTCACCGACAAGGAACCGGTCGCCGCCGTCGGCCGCGGCACCGGCGTCGACGACGAAGGCTGGGCCCGCAAGGTCGCCGCCATCCGCGACGGCATGCGCCGCGCCCGCCCCGTCGCCAAAGATCCGGTCGACCTGCTCCGCGTCGCCGGCGGCGCCGACTTCGCCGCCCTCACCGGCTTCCTCGCCCAGGCCGCCACCCGCCGCACCCCCGTCATCCTCGACGGCGTCGTCATCACCGCCGCCGCCCTGGTCGCCGAAGACCTCGCCGCCGGCGCCTCCGCCTGGTGGCTCGCCGGCCACCGCTCCACCGAACCCGCCCACACCCTCGCCCTGACCCACCTCCGCCTCGACCCCCTCATCGACATGGACATGCGCCTAGGCGAAGGCTCCGGCGCCCTCACCGCCCTCCCCCTCCTCCGCGCCGCCGTAGCCACCCTCGCCGAAATGTCCACCTTCACCGAAGCCGGCGTAAGCACCAACGAAACCCCCACCCCCACAGACCTTCCCGACGAAAAGCCGAACCTCCAGAAGTGACCCCCACCCGTCTCCCCACCGAGCGGCACACGGCTGCGGCAAACAGCGAGTGGACCCTCCGTGATGCGGCGCTAGCACGGAGTTCAGGGCTGTTCGGCCTCCCCCCTCTTCGCCGTCGCGTCATTGCTACGGAACCTCCTCGGCCGCAACTCCTTCCGCTGGATCGAGTTCTTCTGCCGACTCGGCAGTCTCTCGGTCGTGCCCAACGCCTCGTCACCCGACTCGGTCATTCCGTCGACGCTGAGTTGCACACGGCGACGGCCATTGCGCTTCGTGGGATGCCTCCGGCGCGGAGTTCGGGGCGGAACATGGCTGTCGAGGGCGGACGCCATGGTGCGCCGCTTGTGCTTGGGGGTGTGCGGTGACGGGTGTGCGGTTGGCGTTTTCGTGGCTGACAGTGTTGCCGGTGCGGGGGCCGGAGCAGGTTGATCGGGTGGCGGCGGGGTGGGCTATTGCGTTGGCGCCGTTGGTCGGAGTGACGCTCGGGGTGGGGGTGGCTGGGCTGTTGTGGGGGTTGGTGGCGGTGGGGGCGAGTGCGTTGCTGGCGGGGTTTGTGGTGGTGGCGGGGCTGGCGTTGGTTACGCGGGGGATGCATTTGGATGGGTTGGCCGATACGTTCGATGGGCTCGGGAGTTATGGGCCGCCGGAGCGGGCCAGACAGATCATGAAGAGTGGTGGGGCGGGGCCGTTCGGGGTGGCGGCGATGTTGTTTGCCGTTGCTGTGCAGGCGGTTTCGTTTGCGGCGCTGGCTGATGCCGGGCGGTGGGTCGCGGTGGTGCTGGCGGTGGCGGTCGGGCGGGCGGTTGTGGTGCTCGCTTGTCGGCGTGGGGTCGAGGCGGCGCCGGACACCGGGTTCGGGGCGTTGGTTGCGTCGACGCAGTCGTTGTGGACCGGGATTGCGTGGACAGGTTTCGCGGTGCTGGCCGCGGTGTTTGCTGTGCCGGGCGACGCGTGGCTCGGGCCGCTGGTGGTGGTGAGCGCGGTCGGGCTGTCGGCGCTGCTCGTGCGGCATACCGTGCGACGGTTCGGTGGATTGTCGGGAGATGTGCTCGGCGCCGCGCTGGAGGTATCCGTGGCGGTCACGGCTGCCGGATTCTCGCTGAGCGTTTGAGGTTCGGCGCGCGGCACCGGGTGGGGTGTCAGTAGCTCTCGTGCGGGCGGCCCGGAGCTCTCGTATGCGGGCGGCAGGAGCTCTCGTCGGCATGCTTGTCGAGGGGTCTCGCACGGTCCGCCGACGGTGCGGCGGTCGTCGTCTGGGGAAGAGGCGAGTCGGTGCACAGGCAGGTTTGCCAGCGATTTCCGCCGCTGCCGCGCTGACCGTCTGGGCCGGGACCTAAGGTGGTCACCATGTCTTCCGAGCGCCTCTATTTTCGACAGCTGCTGTCCGGGCGGGATTACGCCGTGGGCGACCCGATCGCGACGCAGATGCGCAATTTCGCCTATCTGATCGGCGACCGGGAGACCGGCGAATGCGTGGTGGTCGATCCCGCTTACGCCGCAGGGGATCTGGTCGATATCGCCGAGGGTGACGGCCTGCGTTTGACCGGAGTGCTTGCTACACACCACCATCCGGATCATGTCGGCGGGACCATGCTCGGATTCACCCTGCGCGGGGTCCGGGAGTTACTCGAAAAGACCAGCGTCCCAGTACATGTCAACAACCAGGAACTGGGTTGGGTTGCGAACGTCACCGGCATCGCACAGAGTGAACTGACCGGACACGAACACGGCGACAAGATCACCGTCGGCACTTTCGACATCGAGTTACTGCACACCCCCGGCCACACTCCGGGCAGCCAATGCTTCCTGTTCGACAACCGCCTCATCGCCGGCGACACCCTCTTCGTCGACGGCTGCGGCCGCACCGACTTCCCCGGCGGCGACTCCGACGAAATGTTCCGCAGCCTGCGCTACCTCGCAGACCTGAAGACCAACCCAGTCGTCTACCCCGGCCACTGGTACTCCCAAGAGCCCAGCGCCCCCCTGTCCCACATCAAGGACAACAACTACGTCATGCGCCCCCAAACCTTGGACCAGTGGCAGATGCTCATGCCAGGCTGACCCGACCACGCCTCATCAACCCCCAGCACCTCAATCGGTGCCGAGCGCCGGGGAGATCGGCTCTTCGCGTAGCAGCAGCGACCCCGCGGTCACCGCCCGTACCGAATCCCGGGGCAGCCACACCGAGCACGCCGACGCGAGGGCCGGTCCCGAGTCACGCGGAGAGCGAGCGCGCCAGCGCAAACCCGGCAGTCCCAGCGCGAACGGCCAACGCCCCGGCGCAAACAGGCAGCACCCCGGCAGCGCCCAGCGCGAACCGGCAGCGCGTCAATCGAACCGGCAGTACCTCAGGGCGAACGCCGAGCGCAGCGAGGCAAGCCCGAAGCAGTGCGGCACCGGGGAAGCGAAGCGCCCCCGGTGCCCATCCGGCCAACAATCGGCAGGACGAAAGCCGAGCGTCAGCGAGGTGTCGTCCTGCCGATTGGGTTCATCCACCCATGGATATCGGCGAAGGTGCCGCGCTGAATACCGGTCAACGTGTCGCGCAGCGCCATCGTGACCTCACCGGGCTGCCCGCCCCCGATGGTGAAGTCACCTTCGGCGGAATGCACCGACCCAACAGGCGTAATGACAGCAGCGGTACCGCAACCGAAAACCTCGGTGATCTCACCGGATTCAGCACCCTTGCGCCACTCCTCAACCGAGACCAGCCGCTCTTCGACCTTGAATCCGGAGTCGGCCGCGAGCGTAAGCAGCGAATCGCGAGTGATACCGGGCAGCAGCGACCCGGACAGTTCCGGGGTAACCAGCCGAGCCTGCGAACCGGATCCGTAGACGAAGAACAGGTTATTGGTCCCCATCTCCTCGACGTAGCGGCGCTCGCAAGCGTCCAGCCACACCACCTGGTCACAGCCCTTCTCCGAGGCCTGCGCCTGCGCGAGCAGCGACGCCGCGTAATTGCCCGCGACCTTCGCCTCGCCGGTACCGCCCGGAGCCGCGCGCACGAATTCACTCGACAGCCACACCTTGACCGGCTTGACCCCACCCTTGAAGTACGCGCCCGCCGGCGAACCGAGTAGCAGGTACTTGTAGGAGTCGGCGGGCTTCACACCCACCCCGACCTCGGTCGCGAACATGAACGGCCGCAGGTACAGCGAGTCCTCGCCGCCGGCCGCGGGCACCCAGCGCTCGTCGACCTCGAGCAGCTGCCGCACCGACTCGATGAACAGCTCCTCGGGCAGTTCGGCCATCGCCATGCGGCGGGCCGAACGCTGGAAGCGGGCGGCGTTGGCGTCGATGCGGAAACAGGACAGGCTGCCGTCGCCCTGCCGGTAGGCCTTCAGTCCTTCGAAGATGGC
The DNA here is from genome assembly GCF_015355755.1 of Nocardia sp. XZ_19_385. Lineage (NCBI taxonomy): Bacteria > Bacillati > Actinomycetota > Actinomycetes > Mycobacteriales > Nocardiaceae > Nocardia > Nocardia sp. XZ_19_385. Next base: position 505,459 of record NZ_JACVEE010000004.1, on the reverse strand, counting down.
CTGGCCGTAGTGGAACACCATGGTTGCCGGGTCCATGAGCAGTGGACCGTACGGCTCGACCCGGGCGTCGCCCCACTGCCCGTCGGTGTAATCGATCGACACCATGTGGTCGGTGAAGTACCGGCCGAACCCGGGAGCCGCCAGTATCTCCTGTACCCGCTGCGCCGGGGCGGGCGCAGGATGAGGAATACGGGTGAACTGTGCGGCAACGGTCATGACGCTGATCCTAACTCTGTCCGATTTCCCACGGTGCGCCCTGCTGGGCCGTCCGCTCGAGCCGAGGTTGGCCTACTCGATGTGGCTCCCGCAACTCGCCCCCCGCGTCCTGGCATCCCGGCCAGCAACACCGCACCTCGCCCGGGTCCTACTGCACAAATAGCAATGCTCCGGCCGCTGATCGTGACCAGCCTTAGGCGGTACGCACCTCGACGAACGGCGGCTTGACGACCTCGCAGCGCAAACGGCGGCCGCGCACGTCCACTTCGACCTCGTCGCCGGGGTTCAGGTTGGCGTCGGTGTCGAGCAGGGCGAGGGCGATGCCGATCTTCAAGGACGGGGAGAAGGTACCGGAGGTCGTCTCGCCGACGGGCTCACCATCGCGCAGCACATTCTGGCCTTGCCGGAGCACCCCGCGGTCGAGCGCCTTGAGACCCATCAGCAGTCGACGGGGTCCGTCGGCCTTCTCCTGGGCCAGCGCATCCTTGCCCCAGAACTCCGGCTTCTTCCAGCCGACGGCCCAACCGGCGCGGGCCTGGACCGGCGAAATCTCCAGCGACAGTTCGTGTCCGTGCAGCGGGTAGCCCATCTCGGTGCGCAGGGTGTCGCGGGCGCCGAGTCCGGCGGGCTGGCCGCCGGCGGCCTCCACCTGCTCGGTCAGCGCGCGGAACAGGTCAGCGCCGTCGGCCCAGCGGGGCAGCAGTTCGTAGCCGTGTTCGCCGGTGTAGCCGGTACGGCACACCCGAACGGGACGCCCGTCCCATTCAGCGTCGGCGTAGGCCATGTACTCCAACTCGGTGGGCAGACCCAGGGCGGTCAGCACCTCCGCCGACTTCGGTCCCTGCACCGCGAAGACCGCGTACTCGCGGTGCTCGTCGGTCACGGTGATACCCGCCGGCGCCACCTTCTGCAGCTCGGCGACCACGGCCGCGGTGTTCGCGGCGTTGGGCACGAGGAAGATCTCGTCATCGCTGACGTAGTAGGCGATCAGGTCATCGATGACACCGCCGTCGGCCTGGCAGCACAGCGTGTACTGCGCCTTGCCCGGCCGAATCCGGCCCAAGTCGTTGGTGAGCGCCGAGTTCACGAAATCCTTCGCACCCGCGCCCCGCACGGTCGCCTTGCCCAGATGACTCACATCGAACAGCCCGACCGTGCTGCGCACCGCCTGATGCTCGGCGACCGTGCCCGCATACGAGACCGGCATCTCCCAACCACCGAACGGCGCGAAAGTAGCTCCGAGCTCGACGTGGACGGCGTGGATGGGGCCCTGCAGCAGCTTCGTATCGGTCACCCCGCGCAGCTTAGTCGCTCCACCCGGCCGTGCGGCGCTGCACTGAGCACCTCGGCGCCGCACCGTACGCACCTCCGGCAACCCCATCCGGAGGGAGTCTTACGACCGACCCGTTCGCGGCCGTCTCGCGTCCGAGTAGCCGAAGCGCATGCGCCGCAGGCGCGAGTCTCGGCTGCTCGGACACGAGACATCCCGGGCCGCGAACACGCGGCGCCCGCGCCGCCAACAACACAGTCGCGAACAAGATCGGAGCGGACAGTAACCTGAGCCGCATGACCGCTGTTGCAGATCGCTCACTCGGACCGGAACTGGCACGCACCCAGACCATCAACCCCGACACCGATGTCCTGGTGATCGGGTTGACGTCGTCGGAGAACGGCCCGTCGATCGTCCCCGAGGACTTGTTCGGCGATGTGCTGTCCGCGGACATCCGCGCGGAACTGCTGGATCAGCTCGGCGCTGTGGGCGCGAAAGGCAAGCCGGAGGAGCTGACTCGGGTCCCCGCGCCCGCCGGCCTCGACGATGTGACCAGCGTGCTCGCGGTCGGCCTGGGCCCGGCCGACAAGATCGACGAGGAGCAGGTGCGCAAGTCGGCCGGTGTGGCCGCGCGTTCGCTGTCGGGCACCGAACTGGTCGCGACCACGCTGGGCGGCGTCGATCTCGGTGCGGCCGCGGAAGGTTTCTACCTCGGCGCCTACACCTTCACCCCGTTCAAGTCGTCGAAGTCCGCGCCGAAGCCGGACGAGCAGCCGCTGGCCCGCGTCGAATTCCTGGTTCCCGAACCGGATTTCGGCGAGAACGCGCTGTTGCGCGCCCAGCTCACCGCCGAAGCAGTCGCCACCGCACGGGATTTCGTCAATACCCCGCCGAGCCACCTCTACCCCGCCGAGTTCGCCAACCGCGCCCAGCAGCTCGCGGAGGCGGCCGGTCTCGAGGTCGAGATCCTCGACGAACACGCTTTGGCCGCAGGCGGTTTCGGCGGCATCCTCGGCGTCGGCAAGGGTTCCTCGCGCCCGCCGCGGCTGGTCCGGCTCACCTACGCGGGCGGCCCGAAGAAGGTCGCGCTGGTCGGTAAGGGCATCACCTTCGACACCGGCGGCATCTCCATCAAGCCCGCGCAGAACATGGAGAACATGACCTCGGACATGGCCGGCGCCGCCGCGGTCGTGGCCACCACGCTGCTCGCCGCCCGCCTGGGCGTCCCGATCACGGTCACCGCGACCGTGCCGATGGCCGAGAACATGCCGTCTTCCACCGCCCAGCGTCCCGGCGACGTGCTCACCCAGTACGGCGGCACCACCGTCGAGGTGCTCAACACCGACGCCGAGGGCCGCCTCATCCTGGCCGACGCGATGGTCCGGGCCTTGGAGGACAACCCCGACTACCTCATCGACGTCGCCACCCTGACCGGCGCGCAGATGGTCGCCCTGGGCACCCGCACCCCGGGTGTCATGGGTACCGACGAGTTCCGCGACCGCGTCGCCTTCATCTCCCGCGCGGTCGGCGAAAATGGCTGGGCCATGCCGCTTCCCGCCGAGCTCCGCGCCGACCTGAACTCCAAGATCGCCGACCTCGCCAACGTCGCCCCGCACCGCTGGGGCGGCATGCTCTCGGCCGGCCTGTTCCTCAAGGAGTTCGTGCCCGAGGGCGTCGAGTGGGCCCACGTCGACATCGCCGGCCCGGCCTACAACACCGGCGGCCCGTTCGGCTACATCGGCAAGGGCGGCACCGGCGTCCCGGTCCGCACCCTGATCGCCGTCATCGAGGACATCGCCGCAGCGGAGTAATCCGGTTCGCCGGGAATGGCGAAGACACACGGCCCGACCGGAACCCGGTCGGGCCGTTCGCTATTCGCCACGGCCGAAAACCCGGCCAGCTGTCCAGCACCGGGACCGCACCCGTCTGCGGCGACTGACATTTCGAGCCAGTTCCTTGTTACCGACACCAATTCCTGTTCATAACAAGGCTTCTTTCTGGTAGACCGAGAGCACTCGCGTCAACGCACTGCGCGCCAACACCTTCCGGGAGCCCGCCGATGAGGACAACCATCATCGCTTCGGCCATCGTCCTGTTCTGTTGCACGGCAACGGGTTCCGGAATGGCCGACACCGGTTCCGCCGGATCGATGGCCCCGCAGACGATTACGGTCACCACCACCGCCGACGGCGCAGCGGCCCGCCCGCTCAGCGGCGAATGCCGTACAGCCGCAGGCGAATGCACACTGCGCGCGGCGATCCAGGCGGCGAACGTGCGACCCGGCAGCACCATCGTGGTGCCCGCTGGACGCTACCTGCTCACCATCCCGCCGAACCCGCTACACATCAACGCGCCGTTCGTCGACCCGACCAACGGCGATCTCGACATCACCGCGCACACCACCGTCCGGGGCGCCGGCCGGGACGAAACCATCATCGACGCCAACCGCATCGACCGCGTGCTGCTCACCACCGCGAACGTCTCGCTCGCGGATCTGACCCTCACCGGCGGCGCGACGGCGCAACGTGAGATCCCGTTCTACGACACCGGCGGCGGCGGAATCGCCAACGGCGGCAACCTGGTTCTCGACCGGGTCACCGTCACCGGCAACGCCGCGCACTACGGCGGCGGCATCTTCAACGTCCCGCAGGCGGACATGAAGATGACCGACAGCCTCGTCACCGGAAACTTCGCCGAGGAGGCGGGCGGGGTGCGCTGCGACAACACCTGCACCTTCACCAACTCCCAGATCGTCGGCAATCACGTGGTGAACCCCGGGAAGTGGTATCGCCCCGGCGGTTTCGCCGGACGCGGCGGCGGCCTCGACATCCGCGGCATCGGCCCGGTGACGCTGATCAGCACGGTGGTCGAGGGCAACAGCGCCAGCGACGGGGGCGGCGGCATCAATATCGCCCCGGCCTATCTCGACACCATCCCCGACCCGGTCACCGATCTCCTGGACCCGGGCGCCGGCATCCTGATCCTGACCGGCTCGCGAATCCAGAACAACCGCGTCGGCCCGGGCATTCAGAACTGCAAATCCGTTTTCGCGCAGATCGTTTCGACCGGCGGCAACGTCAGCGACGACACGTCCTGCGCGCTCACCGCCCGCGGCGACGAGATCCGCCCCAGCTAGGAGTCCACATGGGTTCGTTCAACATGGGCGGGTGGGCGACCACCTTCACCCAGATCTACACCTGGATCGTCTCGGTGCTCATCTCCGGATCGTCCGCCGGTTCATAGGTCCCGCAGTTCTTGCTCGAACGCGCGCTGGCGTTCGATCTTCTTGCGCGCGTCATAGTCGCGCATGCGCTGCGGGTAGCCCGTCTTGCCGACGTCGTACACGGGAATGTGCAAATCTCCGGCTAGCCGGGCCGCGCCCCGCTCGCCGACGATCCGCCGGGTCCATTCCCCGTCCGCGGCGATCAACACGACTGTGACATCGGTCACTGTGGTCTTGGGCTCCACGTAACCCTCCACGCCGACATGCGTGCGGACCCATTCGCGCAAGTAGCGCAGGTCCTCCTTGGCGGAGGTCCCCGCACGTGGCGCGGTACCCCCACCTCTACCGGTGCCCTTGAACCGATCAAGTAAACCCATCAGCGCCGACCTCCTAACGACCCCGGAGACGCCAACCCCCATCTTGCCAGCTCGTTAAGATTTCCCGGGTTTGTTAGCTGCCCTGTGCTACACACCACGCGGACGAGTGCAAGGATGGATCGCGGTACAAGGAACCACCCAGATCTCCGGTGCCACCAGAACGATCGGTGGCTTTCGGGCATTCGTCGCGACCTGCGGCGGCGGCCTGCCGAAGATCAACTGTTGCAAAATCCGTCGAGCAGTCAGAGGAGTCAACGGACATGGCCTTCTCCGTCCAGATGCCGGCTCTTGGTGAGAGCGTCACCGAGGGAACGGTGACCAGGTGGCTGAAGCAGGAAGGAGACACGGTCGAGGTCGACGAGCCACTGCTCGAGGTCTCCACCGACAAGGTCGACACCGAGATCCCGTCCCCCGTCGCAGGCGTGCTGTCGAAGATCGTCGCCAATGAGGACGATGTGGTCGAGGTCGGTGGCGAGCTGGGAGTCATCAGCGATGCCGGCGAATCGGCCGAATCCGCACCTGCACCCGCACCTGAAGCATCCGAGCCCGAGGCCGCAGCGCCCGAGCCGGAACCCGAACCTGAGCCTGAGCCTGAACCCGAGCCCCAGCCCGCCGCCCAGGAAGCCCCCGCGGCCTCCGGGAACGGCAACGGCAACGGCGGCTCCGGCACCCCGGTGAAGATGCCCGAGCTGGGCGAATCCGTCACCGAGGGCACCGTCACCCGCTGGCTCAAGGCCGTCGGTGACGAGATTGCCGTCGACGAGCCGCTGCTCGAGGTCTCCACCGACAAGGTTGACACCGAGATCCCGTCGCCCGTCGCGGGCACCCTGCTGGAGATCACCGCGCAGGAAGACGACGTCGTCGCTGTCGGCGGCCAGCTCGGTGTGGTCGGCAGTGGTCAGCCCGCCGCCAAGGCCCCGGAGCCCAAGCCCGAGCCGAAGCCGGAACCGAAGCCCGAGCCCAAGCCGGAACCCAAGCCCGAGCCCGCCCCCGCGGCGAAGGCCCCGGCTCCCGCTCCGAAGGCTCCTGCCCCGCAGCCGCCGGCTCAGGCCCCGGCCGCCTCCGCATCGTCCTCGGGTAATGGCGCGACCCCGTACGTCACTCCGCTGGTCCGCAAGCTGGCCGACGAGAACGGCGTCGACCTGTCCGCGCTCACCGGTTCCGGTGTCGGCGGCCGCATCCGCAAGCAGGATGTACTCGCCGCGGCCGAGGCCAAGAAGGCGCCGGCAGCCGCTACCGCGACCGCCGCCGCTCCCGCTGCCAAGGCGCCGTCCGCGGCCGCTAGCCCGCAGCTGGCGCATCTGCGTGGCACCACGCAGAAGGCCAACCGCATCCGCCAGATCACGGCCACCAAGACCCGGGAATCACTGCAGACCACCGCGCAGCTGACCCAGGTGCACGAGGCCGACGTCACCAAGATCGCGGCGCTGCGCGCACAGGCCAAGGCGTCGTTCAAGGAGCGCGAGGGCGTCAACCTGACGTTCCTGCCGTTCTTCGCCAAGGCCGTCATCGAGGCCCTGGGTGTGCACCCGAACGTCAACGCGTCCTACGACGAGTCGACCAAGGAGATCACCTACCACGCGGCCGTCCACCTGGGCATCGCCGTGGATACCGATCAGGGTCTGCTGTCCCCGGTCATCCACAACGCGAGCGATCTGTCGCTGGCCGGCCTGGCCCGCGCCATCGCCGATATCGCCAACCGGGCCCGCAACAAGGGCCTCAAGCCGGACGAGTTGTCCGGTGGCACCTTCACCATCACCAATATCGGTTCGCAGGGCGCGCTCTTCGACACCCCGATCCTGGTTCCGCCGCAGGCGGGCATGCTCGGCACCGGCGCGATCGTCAAGCGCCCGGTGGTGGTGACCGACGAGACCGGCAACGAGTCGATCGGCGTCCGGTCCATGTGCTACCTGCCGCTCACCTACGATCACCGTCTCATCGACGGCGCCGACGCGGGTCGCTTCCTGACCACGATCCGGCACCGGCTCGAGGAAGCGGCGTTCGAGGCCGATCTGGGTCTGTAAGTACGCGATGAAGGTTGTGATCGCCGGGTCCTCCGGGTTGATCGGGACAGCGCTCGTCGCGGCCCTGCGCCGCGACGGGCACGAGGTGGCCCGGCTCGTACGCCGAAATGCCGCCGCTCCCGACGAATTCACCTGGGACCCAGTCCGCGCCGAACTGGACGCACGCGCCCTGCGCGGCGCGGACGCGGTCGTCAACCTTTGTGGCGCTTCGATCGGCGGGCGGCGCTGGAACGGCAGCTACAAGCAGGAGCTGCGCGACAGCCGCCTCACGCCGACCGACGTACTGGCTTCGTCGGTGGTCGCCGCAGGGGTGCCGGTGCTGGTCAACGCCAGCGGCGTGCACTACTACGGCGGCGCGACCGGCGACCGGGTCGTCGACGAATCCTCCCCTGCCGGAACAGGTTTCCTGGCCACACTGTGCCGGGACTGGGAAGCCGCCACCGCCCCGGCCGCCGCGGCCGGCATCCGCACCGTCCTGCTCCGCAGCGCTCCCGTGTTCACCCGGCACGGCGGCATCCTCGGCCCACTGAAGCCGCTGTATTCACTCGGTTTGGGTGGCCGCCTCGGCAACGGCCGCCAGTACACGCCATGGATCTCGGAGGACGACGAGATCGGCGCGATCATCTTCGCGCTGACCCACGACACCATCTCCGGCCCGATCAACGTCGTCGGCCCCGCCCCCGTCACCAACGCCGAATTCAACCGCGCCCTGGGCAAGGCCCTGCACCGCCCCGCCCCCTTCGTGGTCCCCGCCTTCGCCCTGCGCGCCATGGTCGGCGAATTCGCCGACGAGGCCATCCTGCACGGCCCCCGCGCCATCCCCACCGCGCTGGAATCCGCCGGCTACCAGTTCCGCCACCCCACCATCGGCGCAGCCCTCGCCGCCACCGTCGGACGCGACGACGACCGCTAGAGACTCCCGAAGTCGGGAAGGGTCAGCGAACCATCCTCGGCGAGCGGGAATGTGGGGTTGTGCGCGACCTCCCAAGCATGGCCATCCGGATCCACGAACGCACCGGAGTAGAAACCGACGGCGTTGACAACCGCAGGCTTGGTGATGGTCCCCCCGGCCTCCGCTACAACTGCGAGCAGTGCGTCGACCTCCGCGTCGGACCGGACGTTGTGCGCCAGAGCGATGCCACCGAACCCACTCGATAACCCAGGCGCCACACCACAATCCTGCGCCAGCTTGTCACGATCCCACAGGACAAGTCCAAGCCCGCCCGCCTGGAAGAAAACCGTCTCCTCGACCTCTTGCCCTCGCCACCCCAGCGCCTCGTAGAACCTCTTGGCGCGAGCAAGATCGGAAACCCCCAGCGTGACCAAAGTGATGCGCTGCTCCATACAGCCACGCTACGCAAATCCCCTCCCCGCCCCCAGCCCGCCGCCCCCGCATCCGCGGAACCCCGAGCGCCTACAGCGACCCCCAGCACACCATTCAAGATCAACAGGCACTCATGGCGGAGGCTTCTCGACAAACGCCGCCACCAATGCCTGGTGACCTTGCAGGACCCGTCGGGCCAGGCCGACACGGGACTTACGCGCCTTTCCATGATCAACAGGCACTGGCGGCGGGGGCTTCCCGGCGAACGCCGCCACCAGTGCCCGGTGATCTTGCAGGACCTGTCGGGGTGGGCCGACACGGGATTTACGGGCCCCTTTGCGATCACCAGGACCTGAGGGCAAACGCGCCTCTCCCCGCCCGCCGCCCGGTGTCTGATGGTCTGATGGTCTGATGAGATTCGGACTGCCCGCGCTGCGCACAGCGTCAAGATCACCAGGCACTGGTGGCGGAGGCTTCTCGACAAACGCCGCCACCAATGCCTGGTGATCTTGCAAAACCCGTCGGGCCAGGCCGACACGGGACTTACGCGCCTTTCCACGATCACAGGCACTGGCGGCGGGGGCTTCCCGGCGAACGCCGCCACCAGTGCCCGGTGATCTTGCAGGACCCGTCGGGGCTGGACCGACACGGGACTTACGGGCCCAATCACGATCCTGAGGGCAGACGCGCCTCTCCCCCGCCCGCCGCCCGGAGTCTGTCGAGATTCGGACTGCCCGTCGGCCGGCGCCGCGCGCAGCGTCAAGATCACCAGGCACTAGTGGCGGAGGCTGCTCGACGAATGCCGCCACCAGTGCCTGGTGATCTTGGTCTGACGGGACGTGGTGACGAACCGCGCGCGGGTATCGGCGACAATCGTGTGGTCCAGCACCTACGACAGAGGCGATCGATGACCGACACCGAGCTACGTCCTGCCACCGTCATCCGGGATGCGCGGGAGGAGGACCTCTTGGCGATCCTGGACATTCACAACGCGAATATCGCTGCGTCCACCGCCATTTGGGACACCGATCTTGTCGGGTTGGACGAGCGGCAGCGTTGGTTCCGGGACCGGACGGCTGCGGGCATGCCGATTCTGGTCGCCGAGATCGACGGCGAAGTGGCCGGTTACGCCTCGTATGGACAGTGGCGGCCGAAGTCCGGTTACCGCTTCTCCGTGGAGAACTCGGTCTACATCGCCGATCGCTTCCACCGCCGCGGCCTGGCCACCGCGCTGCTCACCGAGCTGATCTCCCGCGCCGCCGACTCCGGGCGGGTACACGCGATGATCGCCGCCATCGAGTCCTCCAACGCCGCGTCCATCACGCTGCACGAACGCTTCGGCTTCGTAACTGTCGGCCAACTGCCCGAGGTCGGCCACAAGTTCGGCCGCTGGATGGATCTGACCCTCATGCAGCTGACGCTCCCGGTCGACCAGCTGTAGTCCGGGCATGTGCGATCACACGTGCGTCGTCACCGCCCGCGGTGCGCGGTTCACCCGATGCCACAGGTAGGCGCCATCCACGCCCGCAATCGCAGCAATCCAGTGGCTTGAAGCACACCGGCCCCCTGTACCCGACGCCAGATCTGGGCGTAGCGTCACAAAGGTGAACGACACGCGTACCACTTGGTCCGCCAGATTCGATACGACCCCGATCGTGGTCGAGGATCTCGGGCTCATCGACTATCACAGTGCTTGGGACCTGCAGCGCACCATCGCCGCGGAACGCGCTGAGGGCGCCGGCTCCGATCGCCTGCTGCTGCTGGAACACCCGTCGGTGTACACCGCGGGCAGACGCACCGAAGCCGAGGACATGCCCATCGACGGCAGCCCTGTGGTGCAGGTCGACCGCGGCGGCAAGATCACCTGGCACGGCCCCGGGCAGCTGGTCGGCTACCCGATCGTGCGCCTGGCCGAGCCGGTCGATGTCGTCCACTATGTACGCCGCCTGGAGGAGGCGCTGATCTCGGTCGTCGCCGGTTTCGGCCTCACCTGCGGCCGAATCGAGGGCCGCTCCGGCGTCTGGCTGCCCGCCACCGAGGTATTCACCGAGCGCAAGATCGCCGCCATCGGTGTGCGCGTGCAACGTGGGGTTGCGCTGCACGGCATTTCGCTCAACTGCACCGCCATGGACGGCTTCGGAGCCATCATCCCGTGCGGCATCCGCGACGCCGGCGTCACCACGCTGTCGCGTGAGCTGGGCCGCGAGGTCACCGTCGCGGAGCTGAAGCCCTTGGTCGCCGCCGCCATCGTGCGCGCGCTCGACGGCGAGTTGCCAGTTACCGAGCACGATATTCCCCGTGTCGGAAATGCCACAGCCGCCGACACAGCTCGTTCCGCCGTTTCGGCCCAGGCGTAAGGTCGATCACGTGACCTCAGCTCAAGCCCCGGCAGGACGCAAACTGCTGCGGATCGAAGCGCGCAACTCGGAGACCCCGATCGAGCGCAAGCCCAAGTGGATTCGTACCCGCGCCACCATGGGCCCCGAGTACTCCGAACTCAAGGGTCTGGTCAAACGCGAAGGCCTGCACACCGTCTGCGAAGAAGCCGGCTGTCCCAACATCTTCGAATGCTGGGAAGACCGCGAAGCTACCTTCCTGATCGGTGGCGAACAGTGCACCCGCCGCTGCGACTTCTGTCAGATCGACACCGGCAAACCCGCCGCACTCGACCGCGACGAGCCCCGCCGCGTCGCCGAGAGCGTCCAGGCCATGGGCCTGCGCTACTCCACGATCACCGGCGTCGCCCGCGACGACCTGGAAGACGGCGGCGCCTGGCTCTACGCCGAAACGGTCCGCGCCATCAAGGCCCTGAACCCGTCGACCGGCGTCGAACTGCTCATCCCCGACTTCAACGCCGAGCCTGCTCAGCTGGCCGAGGTCTTCTCCTCGCGCCCCGAGGTCTTGGCGCACAACCTGGAAACCGTGCCGCGCATCTTCAAGCGCATCCGCCCGGCCTTCCGCTACGAGCGCTCGCTGGCCGTGCTCACCGCGGCGCGCGAGGCGGGCTTGGTCACCAAGTCCAACCTGATCCTCGGCATGGGCGAAACCCCCGATGAGGTCACCCAGGCTATGCGCGACCTGCACGAGGCCGGCTGCGACATCCTCACCATCACCCAGTACCTCCGCCCGTCGCCCCGCCACCACCCGGTGGACCGCTGGGTGAAGCCGGAGGAGTTCGTCGAGCACTCGAAGATGGCCGAGGAAATCGGTTTCGCCGGTGTCATGGCCGGACCGCTGGTCCGCTCGTCCTACCGCGCGGGCCGCTTGTACGCCCAGGCGATGGCCCACCACGGCCGCGAAATCCCGTCCGACATGGCGCATTTGGCTCAGGAAGGCACTGCCTCCCAAGAAGCCAGCGCTGTTCTGGCGCGGTTCGGAAGCTAGGTTTCGAGGAGCCCCGCGCGATGGCGTGCGGGGTTTCCCGGTAATCCCGATGAGCAGAAACAGAATCAACAACCCCGTCGCGACCGGCCGCCTGCAATGGATCCCCGGCGCGCACCCCTTCGGCCTGCCGACCGCCCCGGTCTACACGCCGACCGCACTTCCCGGCCTCGGCGGCAACATCCGGCTACACGACGTTCTGCTCACCATCCTGATCGAACGCACCGGCCAGCTCTCGGATGAGGGCGAACTCGTGAAGATCGGCTTCGTCGTCCCGACCCTCGCCGACCCGCACCTCTACCCCGGCGCCCAGTGGACCATCCTGGAGCGATCCCGTCCGGTAGCGGAACTGTCGATCAAGGCAGTCCTGATCAAGACCTCCAACTAGACCGGCCCGCACACCTCGCCCGGCCCGGCGGCGGTAGCCACGATCAGCTCGCGCAGCAACTCGAAGTCGACATCGGCAGCCTTGCGAAACCGCAAACAGCTCTTCCCCATATCGAACCCGGCAAGCCGCTCGTCGAACGCCTTCCGCACATCACTGCGCACCACATACACCGAGATGTACTGCTTTTGACTGGCGAACCCGAACTCCGCCACCCCGTCCCGCACATACCCCGGCATGCCGAACTGCATGGCCTCGTCGAACCCCACCAGCTCCTGGCGGCACAACTCCCGAAGCCGGCTGAGCACCTCCCGCCGCTCCTCGGGAAGCTCAGCGAGATACTCGTCCACGGTCGCCGCCTTGCTTTGCACCATGCCCGCAGATCCTAGCTAGCAAGGCCTAGAACAGCCGGAACGCCGTCAAACGCCAGTCTTTCGATCGACCACACTCCATACGAGCCGCCAGCGCGAAGAGACGCGGACCGCGCTGGTAGCGGGCACACAGTTCGGCGGTGGCGGGGTCGAGCATGGTCACCTCGACACGCAGGAGCACCGCGACTCCCAGCGCGCGATGCGGCGCCGACCCCTCCGTGACGATCGTGCGGATTCGTTGCAGCACAGCGTCGTTCGCAGGCAAGTGGCGCAAGGGACGATGGTGGTCGACGATTTCCAAGGCAAGTCGCAAAGACTGCCGTGCCACAGTTTCTACTGTGCTGGAAGACGGGACGGACGGCTCCACGGCCCGCTTGACGCTCCGGGACACAGCCATCCGCGGGCGTCTGCCCCGACTCGACGTGGACGAACAGAAAGGCTGCTGCACCGGTGTGCACTTCGAAACATCAGACTCGAGCATGGCAAGTCCCTGCTTTCGGCCGTATCGACGGCGGTTGGCTCCGCCGCCTTCTGTACTTCCTCTGACGCGCGGACCCACCGATCGGTTCCACCTGACCCGGAACCGCGGTTGCCGGCCTCACTGAGGAGACCGGCAACCGACTCTCACACTCCGCGAGCGAAGTCCGACAGCAGAGCCGGGACCGCCGAGTCGAAGCCGGCGACGTCCAGCATGCCCGCGTCCGACGGATCCGCGATCGTGAAATTCGTTGCGGTCATGCCGACTACGACCAGCTTCGCGTCCGGGTTGATCTGCTCCCGGTACTGCCGCAGCGCCTGGTGCGGGTGGATTTCGCCCGCCCAGGTCTCGTTGTCGGTGTACACGGTGAACACATCCACCTCGAGCTTCCGCTCCAGCGCGTACCGCATCGGCAGCGAGCAGTCGGTGCCGCCGAACGGCAGGTTGCTGACGGCGTTGATCGCGTCGTCGAGCCGCTGCCGCAGGCCGATCGCCAACGGGATCAGCGCGCTTTCACGCCAGTTGCTGGACGAGGCCGAGGTGAAGCCGACAATCTCGTGCGCCGGTTCCGTGCTCGCGGTCACCAAAGCCAGTGCGGCAGAGGCTTCCCGCGCGGAAATCGGCAGCCCGGAGATACCCGCCGTCATCGAACCCGAGACGTCCAGCGCCAGCAGGTGCCGCTTGCCGGTGGGCTCGACCGCGCCGAACGCGGCGTAGAACGCCGAGTCGAGCGCGTCGACGATCGGACGCGACGGGTCCCAGGTGCTGTCGCCGCGCGCCGAACGCCCGGAGGCGTAGGTGCGCAGCGCGACGAGCACCGACACCGGATGCACCCGCGCCTTGCGCAACCGCGCCGGGTCGGCGAGCTGCTGCGCGATCGCGCCGGTCCGCGCACCGAGCGGCGACAGCAGCCCGAGCCGGGTCAGGCGCGGCAGCTGGCGCAGGAGCGCGGTTTGCGGAAGTCCGTTGTCCAGCAACGCTTCCCAAACAGCCGCCTCGGTGAGTGCCGCGTCGGGCAGCATCTCCCACGACAGCCGGTACTCACGGACCAACGCGGGAATCTGGGACACCGGTGCGGCCTGAGCGCGCTGGAATCCCTCGACGAACCGCAGCCCGTCCAGCGAGCCGCCCCGACCACAGATCCAGTCGAACAGCCGGACGCGCGCGTCCTCACCGGTCGCCGGGTGCGACAGCCGCAGCAGGTCGCGATGTGACCAGCCTTCACGCTGCCGGTACTTCACGACCTGATACGCCAGATCGTCGACCGACTTCGCGGTGTACCAGGCGCCGACCGCGCGCCGCAGTCCACGACCCCAGCCCCGGAACTGCTCGATGTAGCGGGCGAACAGGAACAGGTGGGTGCCCGTCCGGGCGACCAGCGGCAGCGCCTCGAGCGCGGTGCGCCTGCCGTCCTCGTCACCGAGGGCGGCTGCGGCCGCGAGCGCGAACAGTGCGGGGTTCTGCTTCGGCGCACGACCGGAGGTGGAGATCTCCACCACCTCACGCACCAGCTCGGCCGTCCGGTTACGCGCGAAATCCATTACGACAGCGGCGTTTTCCTTCGCCAGATCTTGCGACTGCACGTAATAGGTGCCGCCGTCGACACCGAGAACCAGGAATCTGCGCAGCCGGACCTCGGGCGTCACCTCGAAGGTGAATCCGCCCGCGTTGTTGCGGACCTGCCGCGGGTCTGCCTGGGTGTGCTGCGGGGTCGCGCGGGCGTTGATGCCTGCCAGTGCGTCCATGTCGTCCTCGATTCCGGCCCCTTCCAGGGGCATTGGGTTTCAAGGGAGGCAGGCATATTTGTGCCTACCGGGGCTTCTTCGACAGAGATAAACGACAGGCTCCGGCCCGCCTCCCCCGTGTAAAACGGTTGGGCGAGAAGGACGGTCGTGGTGTGCCGACCGGACAGGCACCGGTTTTCACCGGCACCAGCAGGATTCGAACCTGTAGATACCAGATAACCGATCAGCTCCGGCCCGTCCTTCTCGTCCGGGCAAACCGAGGGTGGGCGGGCATGTTAGCGCCGACCGACTGTACCGCTCTGCCAATTGAGCTACGACAGCTTGCGCCGCCGGCGGGACTCGAACCCGCAACCTGTCCATTAGAAGTGGATAACCGACCGATCTTCGGCCCGCCCACCTCGGTTTGCCGTACTCGAAAACTGTAGATCGTTCCGGCTCGGAGCGGCCACTGAATTAATTCCCCTGCCCGAAGGGCGGATTTCGGACGCTGTCAGCGTGCGGCGCTACGTGCCCGCTTCGCCGCCCGATCCCGAACCCGATTCAGCGTGAGACGCCAGAGCGCGGTAGCGACATCGAGCGGAACCCGCGGCGTCGCAGCACGTTTCGTCATCTCCAGCCGCGCCTTCCGCAACACCGCCGCGGGCGCCTTGTCCGGATGCCCACTGTCGAACGGCGGCTGCGGATCGTATTCGATCCCCAGCTGCACCATCTGCGCAGCCTCCTCCCCGGCGATCTCCCCCACTAACCACAAACCCAAATCGATCCCCGCGGAAACCCCTGCGGCAGTGACGATTTTGCCGCTGCGCACAATCCGATCGTGCGGCCGCGACTCCGCCCCGAATGCCGCCAACGCCGACTGCACCGACCAATGCGTGGTAGCCGGATGCCCACGCAGAATATCCGCCGCCGCCAGCACCAACGCTCCACTGCATACCGACGTCGTCCACTGCGTACTCGAATGCACGCGCCGCAGCCACTCGATCAGTTCCTTGTTGGCCATCGCCTCGGTCGTCGCAGCCTCGGACCCGGGCACCAGCACCAGATCCGGCGCCGGTGTCTCCTCGAACGTATGCGTCGCCCCGAGTACCAGCACCCCGCTATCGGACACAATCGGCCCGACTTCATTGGACACGAACCGTATTTCGCTCTCCGGCAGCCCTCGCAGCACCTCGTAGGGCCCGATCGCATCGAGCACTGTCAGCCCCGGATACAACACAATTGCGATCTGAAATGTCATGGCGCACTCCCTCTTTCAGCGATCAGCGAACCGAGCGCGATACTCACCCGGCGGTATTCCCAAGTGACGATGAAAAATCCGATACAGCGTGTCCGGACTACCGAGCCCCACAGTCGATGCCACCCGATCCATCGGCTGATCAGTGGTCTCCAGCAGCCGCCGCGCCGCCCCCACCCGAACTCGCTCGACGTAACGCGCAGGCGTAGTCCCGATCTCCGCCGCGAAAACTCGGGAGAAATGCCGGGTACTCATTCCCGCCTGATCCGCGAGCCCGGCCAGCGAAAGATCGCGCATCAAATTCTCCTCTATCCACACCTGAAGTGCCCGAAGCGAATTCCGCTGCGGCGGGTCGGCTGCGATAGGCGTACTGAACTGACTCTGCCCACCCGGCCGATGCAGATACACCACCAACCACCGCGCCACCTCCCGGGCAAGTCCGGCGCCATGATCATCAGCAACCATCGCCAGCGCCAAATCGATCCCCGCGGTCACCCCCGCCGACGTCCAGACCGGCCCGTCCCGCACATAGATCCGATCCGGCTCCGTCGTCACCGCAGGAAACCGGCTCGCCAACAACTCGCCACCCGCCCAATGCGTAGTCGCCCGGCGCCCGTCCAATAGTCCCGCCTGAGCCAACAGATAAGCCCCCGAACAAATCGAACCAACCCGCTCGGCATACCCTGCGCCCCGCCGCACGCTCTCCACCAGCGCCGCCTCCTCACTCGCCTCCCACGCGGTGAGCCCACCGGCAACCATCAGCGTGTGCACCGGCCCCGACCAGCTCCCCAGCTCATGCCGCGCCGTCACCTCGATGCCGGACGACGACCGCACCGGTCCCGCCTTCGTCGACGCGATCTCCACGCGATACCCGGGCCGCGCCCCTAGCAGCGCGGCCGAGCTGAAGACATCCGCGGGCCCAGCCAGGTCCAAGAGCTGAAACCCGTCGAACACCACGATCAGCACGACCCTCATGGATTCAGCCTGGAGGACAGGGGTGGTGGCGTCAACGACACAACTACCGCAGATCCGGCCATCACACTCACCAACGCCGCCATGCCGAGGTCGCACACGGGGGACGAGCCGGTCACCACGTGAGCGAACCACCGGACCTGCGGCGGCCGGGGGAATTATCGGGCTTCGAGCGGGAGCAGACCGAGCTGTGGGACCGGCAGGCGATGGTCGCGATTACCCTGGCGCGGGACTACGTCTGGGTGGGGTTGCTTTCCGCCTTCGGCGCGACACTCGCATAGGTTGAAGGCGTGAAATGGGTGAGGGTGGTAGTTGCCGTGTCGGCCTTGGCATTCGCGGCCAGCTGTGCGGGGGCTGAATCGGAGAGCTCTGCCGTGGACCGGGCGTATCGCGACCTGGTCCCGGACGCGCGGGAGCAACTCGAATACTTGGACACGATTCGCCCGCTCGATCCGTGCGGGTTCGTCGACGATGCCGCCGTGCAGCGCCTCGGCAAGCCTCGATACTTCGGTGCGGGCAGCGAATTGAACAGTTGCGAGATCGACTACGAGCCCGGTTCGAATCCGGTGACGCTTGTGGTCGTGGAGATGACGAGTCTGGCCCGGTCGAGTCTCGGCGTGCCCGCCGAAGTCAATGGCAAGACCATTACGACCAGCGAGCACAGCGATATCAGCGACCATTGCAATGCCTACGCCCCCTACGACGACAAATTGGCCGTCAACTACCGCGTGTATGGAACCGGCAATCGGTGTCCCGACGCGACCGCCTTGGCCACGGCCGCCATCCCGACTCTGGCAACTCGCCCGCTCCGCACCGAGTCTCGGCATTCCAATACCGCCACGAAGCTGAGCAAGATGGATCCGTGTCAGCCGCTGGGTGTGACCGGAAAGGGGCAACCCCGGGTGTCGGTCGGCAAGGCCTGGGATCCCTCGAAGTGCACATTCTATGTGGGCGACGTTTCCGGCAGTCCCCTCGATGAAGCCTCTGGTAAAGCACGCCACCACATCGAGTTCGATTTCCTCGACGAGATGTACGCGACGAAAGCCTATGAAGGCCAGTCGCGCAAAGATATCGGCGACGTGCCGGTCGTGGAAATGCCCGATGCCCTCGGCGCGGGCAGTTGCCGGCTGTGGGTCGGCGTCGGCCACGCGACACCGTTCGTCATCGTGCGGGATCGCGAAGAGAAACTGTTCGACACCATCGAGGTTGCGGTCGGCAGCGGCGGGTGCGGCGCCGCCCGCACCAGCGCCGAGGAACTCGTCCGCATCTATCAAGCCATCGAATAGCGGGCTCCTACTCACCTCCACTACGGCACAGCGTCTTCCGTGATTGTCAGCGAGCAGTGCCCGTCGGTACAGGATCGCTGGAGCCGCCCGCGCGAGAGCGTCTGAACGAGACCGATCGCCCAGCACATGGGGCAGCCGCGCAACGCCACGAGTCCGAGCGGTGCGAATAGCAGGCTCAGTGGCCCGGTTACGGGAAGCAGAGCGAATGACGCGATCAGCGCACCGAAGCCGAGGAATCCCCGGGCCAGGTGGCGCGGCACGGACGTGCTGGCGAAAGTGCCTTCCCCGGTCAGCATTTCGCATCCCACGACGGGTCGCGCAGCTCATTCTGGAGGGCGGTCCTGGCTCGGTGCAGGCGGGACTTCATCGCCGCGGTACTGAGCCCGAGCAGGTCGGCGACCATCCGGCCGCTGTAGCCCTGGATGTCGCGCATGATCAATACCTGGCGTTGATCAAGCGGAAGCGCTGCGATGGCTTCGGCGACCCGCTCGGCCTCGAGCCGACGCAGCATCTCCTCTTCGGCCGAGGCTACGTCCCGTTCCGGCAGCGGGTCGAAATGCCTTGTCCGTAAACGCAATTGGCGCAGGCATTCGTTGCGCACGATCCGGAACATCCACGACACCAGCGCACCTGAGGCACGCAGGGTCCCGATCTTCCGGTACAGGATGATCAGCGCTTCCTGAGCCGCGTCCTCGGCGTCCTCCGGCGTCGCGCACAGCGAGTACGCGAACCGCCGGACATGCGGATGGGAACCGGAGATCAGCGCGGCGACCGACTCCACGTGGCCCGACCGGGCCGCTAGCACTACGGCCTCATCGGGCCAGATCGACTCAGCCACGACGACCACTCCACCGGCGGAAAGCAACGACACTGCAGGTACAGACAAGCACAGCGCCGACGATGATCGCGGTGAGAACCATGACAACCTCCTGATCGCGTACCGGCGTGGTTGCCGGTACGCAGATTAGAGGGTCCTGCTGGGTGAAAGGATTCAGCAGTTGCTGGCGAGCAGTTGACGTTCCAGTCTGCGGATGCGGGTTTCGAGGACGGATCGCTGGCTCGTGTTGTTGGACTGGCTCAGTTCGCGTTCGGCGCGGTTGAGGGCGAGGCGGAGGTCGAGGCAGCTCTGCGACTGGGTCTGGGTGGGGGTCGGTGCGGCGGTGGCGGGAATTGCGATGGTGAGGGCGGTTGCGGCCGCGAAAGCTCCGGTGAGGATACGGATTGCGATGACAGACATGGGGTCTCCTGACATTTCGAGGGGGGTTACCTTCGATGATGTCGTTGGACCGGAGGCGCCACTACCCACCCTGGGGGTGCGGGAACGCCACCTGCCCTCGCGCCGAGGACCCTGCCTAACAACCGATCTCACTCGGACTTCGCGTCATGGGGCCTCTCCACTGTCGATGACCGCTCCTCCAAGATCGCGCGGATTGCCCGCAGCTGCGACTTGATCTCCTCCTGCTCCTCGTGTTTGAACGCATCGTTGTCCACGATGAGTTTGCTCGCGAAGTGGGCGGTGATCAGCGGGATGACGAGCAGCACCATGATGGAGATGAGACCGCCGGCCAGGAACCTGCCCGCCGCGGAATTGGGATACAGATCGCCGTAGCCGACGGTCGACGCGGTCACCACCGCCCACCAGATCGCGTCACCGAAGGATTTGTTTTCCTCGAACGACCAGAACAGCAGGGCGCTGACGAAGATCAGGGTCAGATAGGTGCCCAGCAATGCTTTGGGTGAGTTGGTGGCCGTAAGCAGGACCTGCTTCAACAATTTCATCGCTACATGGTGCCCTCAGTGAGATAAGAAAGAAATACGCGAGCCCGGCGAGCCCAATCCGCTGGTAGCGGCAGACCGAACGTGCTCGGTATCTACCCATGAGAATTCCTATGAAGCAGTTACGAACTGTCAATGTGGAATTCGCGGGATCGCCGCCGACGAGAGTCTTCTCGTCAGGCCCCACTACAGCCCCTGCGATTATCAAGGCCGCGAACAAACCCACGATCAGCCAGTTGAGCGCATCCCGCCCTGGAAGTACTGCAGGCCCGGCGATCGGTAGTAGACCGGGGGTTGCCCGCCGGGTACACCGGGAGCTCGGCAATCGCGATCCCATCGAATTCCCGCCCGCCCAGCCAGCTCAGGGAACTCCCGGATGCGCCACCCACCAAGATCGCACAGACTCGACTACATGCGACTCCTCCGATTCCTCGCTGCCGCAGCGATTCTCATCGCCGCACTCGCCGCCGCCGGCCCGGCTTCCGCCACCCCCCGGCAGCCGCTTCCCGCCCCCACCGGCCCGTTCGCCGTCGGCGTCCAGGAGTTCCACCTGATCGACGGCCGCCCAGACATCTGGGTCCCCGAACGCAACCGCGAGCTGATGGTTTCCGCCTGGTACCCCGCCCTCGCACCGGTCGGCAAGCGGGATCCATATGCGACCCCGCAAGAGTCCGCCCTGATCCTCGCCTCGCAGAAGGTCGACGGCCTCGTGCCCGAGGCGCTGAGCGAGGTGGCGACCCATGCATACGTCGACGCACCCCAGCTGGGCATCCCGCTGCCCACCGTCGTGCTCTCCCCCGGCTTCGGCATGCCTCGCTTCTCCCTCACCACGCTGGCCGAGGACCTGGCCAGCCGCGGCTATCTCGTCCTGGGCATCGATCACACCTACGAGGCCGCGGCGATCACCTTCCCGGACGGACGCATCACCGAATGCGTTGCCTGCCAAGGACGTCCGGACGCCGAGAAGTTTTCCGTGAACCGCGCGCAGGATGCGTCCTTCGTGCTGGATCAGCTGATCCCTCGCCTGCCCGTGGACCGGACCCGCATCGCCATAGGCGGCCACTCCGCGGGCGGTTTCGCCGCGCCGTACGCACTCGCGGAGGACGCCCGCATCCGCGCGGGGTTCAACCTGGACGGCGGCTTCCCCGCACTGCCCTACGGCCGGGCGGTCGGCCTGCCGTTCCTGATGATGGGCGCGCCGCACCACGCACCGACCGGGGAGTACGGCCCGAAGTGGGCTGGGGTCTACGACGCGTTCAACGGCTGGAAACGCTGGTTGATTGTCGACGGTTCCACGCACGGATCGTTCACCGACTACGGCCCGATCGCCGACTACCTGGGCATCGAGCTGCCGGGCAATACGTTGAACGGCACTCGCGGGATCGAACTGACCCGCAAGTATGTGGGCGCTTTCCTGGATCACCACCTGCGCGGCGTCCCGGCGCCGATCCTGGACACCGCCGGCGACCCCGAGGTCCGCATCGTCTGACGTCTCGTTTCCGACGAACCGTGGACGTGACCCAGGTCACGGTGGGAAGCTCGAAGGAACGTGTCGACGCAAGGAATCAAGACCATGGCGGACAAGACGGGTGGCTCTACGGGGGGCAACGGCAGAGTATTCAGTGTGGACCGGCCGGAACGGATCCGGAATGTGGTGCTGGTCGGGCACAGCGGTTCGGGGAAGACGACGTTGGTGGAGGCGATGGCGCTGACCGCGGGGGCGGTCAACCGGGCGGGGCGGGTGGAGGACGGGACGTCGCTGTCGGACTACGACGAGATCGAGCATCGGCAGCATCGATCGGTGCAGTTGTCGGTGGTGCCGATGGCCTGGGAAAACATGAAGGTCAACCTGGTGGACACACCGGGTTACGCGGACTTCGTCGGCGAACTCCGGGCGGGACTCAGGGCGGCGGATGCCGCCCTGTTTGTTTTGTCGGCGGCGGAGGGTCCGGAGGGGGTCAGCGGTACGACGCGCGCGTTGTGGGAGGAGTGCGCTGCGGTCGGGATGCCGCGGGCCATCGTCATCACCCATTTGGACACCGCGCGTGGAGATTTCGACGAGATGGTGGAGACCTGTCAGGCGGTGCTGGGTGCGGGGTCCTCGGAAAACATTCTGCCGCTGCATCTTCCGGTGTACGGCCCGAAGAGTCCGGACGGTCACCGCCCGGTGACGGGGCTGATCGAACTGCTGCCGAACTGCGTCGTCGACTATTCTTCCGGCGCGGGCGTGAAGAACGAACCGTCCACGGAGCAGCGGGAATTGCTGGAGGAAGCCAGGAACCGCCTGATCGAGGGCATCATCGCCGAAAGCGAAGACGAATCGCTGATGGACCGCTACCTCGGCGGCGAGGACATCGAACTGTCCACCCTGGTAATCGATTTGGAGCGTGCCGTGGCGCGCGGCAGTTTCCACCCGGTGCTGTTCGGCGCACCCGCGCCCGAGGGCGCCCGGCAAGGGCTGGGCACGGTGGAGCTGCTGGACTTGATCACCGGAGGCTTCCCGACCCCCGCCGAGCACGTCGTCTCCGCGGCAGCGCTGGGAACGGGCGCGAAAACCCGTCCGCTGCCCTGTGATCCGGAGGCCACGCTCGCCGCCGAAGTCATCCGGACCGCCTCCGACCCGTACGTCGGACGGGTCTCGCTGGTGCGGGTCTTCTCCGGAACCCTGCGCGCGGACGACACCGTGCACGTCTGCGGACACGGACTGGCCGAACGCGGCCGCCCCGACCACGACGCCGACGAACGAGTCGGCGGCGTGACCGCTCCGTTCGGCAAACAGCAACGCCCGCAAGGGCAAGTCATCGCGGGCGACATCGCCTACGTCACCAAACTGAGTCACGCGGAAACCGGCGACACACTCTCCGGCACCGACACTCCCCTGATCATCGATCCGTGGCCGATGCCGGACCCGTTGCTGCCCATCGCGGTTCGCGCCCACAGCAAAGCCGACGAAGACAAACTCTCCCAGGGCCTCAGCAGATTGGCCGCCGAGGATCCCGCCGTCCGGGTCGAGCACAACGCCCAAACCCATCAGCTGGTGTTGTGGTGCCTGGGCGAAGCCCACCGCGACGTCGCTCTGGAACGGCTGCGCACCCGATTCGGCGTGCAAGTCGACGTGATCGATCACAAGGTCGCCCTGCGAGAAACCTTCGCGGGCAAGGCGAAAGCGCGCGGCCGGCATGTGAAGCAGTCCGGCGGTCACGGCCAGTACGCGGTCTGCGAGATCGAGGTGGAACCGCTGCCCGGCGGTTCCGGAATCGAGTTCGTCGACAAGGTGGTGGGCGGTGTGGTGCCCCGGCAGTTCATCCCCTCCGTGGAGAAAGGCGTTCGCGCCCAATCGTTGAAAGGCGTGGCGGCCGGCTATCCCCTGGTCGACATCCGGGTCACGCTCTTCGACGGGAAGGCGCACTCCGTCGACTCCTCCGACGCCGCGTTCCAGACCGCCGGCGCGCTCGCCCTCCGCGAAGCCGCGAGCACCGCGGGCATCGATCTGCTGGAACCGATCGCCGATGTCTGGGTCGTGGTCACCGACGACTACGTCGGCCCGGTGCTGTCCGATCTGTCCAGCCGCCGCGGCCGCGTCCTCGGCACCGAACCGCACGGCATCGGCCGCACCCGCATCCACGCCGAGGTCCCGGAACTGGAACTGAGCCGCTACGCCATCGACCTGCGCTCGGTCTCGCACGGCACCGGCGACTTCAGCCGCACCTACACCCGGCACGAACCGATGCCCGCCCAGCTCGCGGCCACCGTCCGGGCCGGGGCGAAGGACTGAGACACGGATCTGATCCGCTGCCCAGTCGCAGTTACTCAGCCACTATCCTGAGACGCATGGCACCAGGTAAGGGCGGCACGCCGTCGAAGGAAGCGAAGGCCGCGGCGAAAGCGGCCCGCAAGCAGGCCTCGAAAGAGCGTCGCCAGCAGCTGTGGCAGGCGTTCCAGATGCAGCGCAAGGAAGACAAGTGGCTGCTGCCGCTGATGATCGGCGCGCTGCTCGGCCTGACCGCGATCGCCCTGGTGATCGGCCTGCTCACGGGCCTGCAGTGGTTCCTGCTGCCGCTGGGCATTCTGCTCGGCGTGCTGGCCGCGTTCATCATCTTCGGCCGCCGGGTGCAGAAGAACGTGTTCGCCAAGGCCGAGGGCCAGGCCGGCGCGGGCGCCTGGGTGCTGGACAACCTGCAGGGCAAGTGGCGGGTCAAGCAAGGTATCGCCGCCACGACTCAGCTGGACGCGGTGCATCGGGTGATCGGCCTGCCGGGCGTCATCCTGGTCGGTGAGGGCAACCCGCAGCGGTTGAAGAGCCTGATCGCGCAGGAGAAGAAGCGCACCGCCCGCCTCATCGGCGATACCCCGATCTATGACGTCACCATCGGCAACGACGAGGGTCAGATCGCGCTGAAGGATCTGCAGCGCTGGCTCACCAAGCTGCCCCGCAATATCGACACGAAGCGGATGGACAACATCGAGGGCCGGTTGGCCGCGCTCAGCGCGCGTACCGGTCCGGCGCTGCCGAAGGGCCCGATGCCCGCCGGCGCCAAGATGAAAGGCGTGCAGCGCACTATCCGTCGCCGCTGATCCTGTTCTGACGAAGGCCCGCGTCCCATTGATTGGGACGCGGGCCTTTGCGTATCTGCCATAGCCGCAGCACATTTCGCCAGCTCCGAGCCGTCGCGCTGACAGGCAGTGAAAATGTTTCCGCCACTCGGGAACACAACGCCAGTTTCTAACCTTTAAACACTGCATGAGCGGTTATTCGATCGCTCGACCAAGGAGTGGAGACTATGACCGCCGTGCAGCATCACACCGTCCAGATCCAGGGCCACACCGTCTTCTACCGCGAGGCGGGCGACCCGGCGAACCCGACCATCGTTCTGTTGCACGGCTTTCCGAGCAGCTCCGCGATGTTCCGCAACCTGCTGCGCGACCTGAGCGACAGCTACCACCTGATCGCGCCGGACCATCTCGGCTTCGGGCAGTCGGAAATGCCGCCGGTCAGCGAATTCGAGTACAGCTTCGACAAACTCACCGAGATCACCGCCGAACTCCTCGACACCCTCGGCATCGAGAAGTTCGCCCTCTACATTCAGGACTACGGCGCACCCATCGGCCTGCGCATCGCGAGCGAGAACCCGGAGAAGGTCACCGCGATCATCACCCAGAGCGGCAATGCCTACCTCGAGGGCTTCACCCCGTTCTGGGACCTCTTGTTCGCGCACGCCAAGGACCGCGCGGCGAACGAGGCCGAAGTTCGTAAGCTGCTCGACCTCGAGGCCACCATCTGGCAGTACCGGCACGGCGCCCCGGAGGACCGGCTCGCACTCATCAGTCCGGACACGTGGACCCTGGACCAGGCTTACCTGGATCAGCCGGGCAACAAAGAGATTCAGCTACAGCTGTTCTGGGACTACCAATTCAACCTCGATGGCTACCCCGTCTTCCAGAAGTACTTCGCCGAGCACCGCCCGCCGCTGCTGATCGCCTGGGGCGAGCACGACGAGATCTTCGGTGCCGACGGGGCTCGGGCCTACCTGCGCGATCTGCCCGACGCGGAACTGCACCTACTGGACGCCGGCCACTTCGCGCTGGAGACGCACGGCCCCGAAATCGCGGAGCTCATCCGAGACTTCCTCAGCCGCGTGCTGCGCTGAGCAAGGCGCGCGTCCGATAGCGGTCTTCATGTATGCGAATCGTGCAGAATTCAGCCGAAAGTGGCCGAAATCAACCGTGCAGGCCGAATTTTGCACGGTCTGCATACATCAACGAGCTCGCGCCAACCCCGTGCCTGTCGCGCGGTCGTGCATGCCGCGACCATCCCCGTCGGTGAACAGCGCGGGCACCACGAACACCAGCAGCACCTGCCGGAACAGCGCCCGCAGGAACCCGACCGCCACCGGCGCATCCACGCGAATCACCCGGATCTTCAAGAAGTACTGCCCCGGCGTGAACCCGAACAGCGTCACCGCGAGCACCCCGACCACGAACCACACGCCCCAGGTCGGGGTGCTCAGCGCGTTCATCACCGCTTCCAGCTCCGACGGCGGCGTCTTCCCGGCCGGAATGTTCATCTCCGACACGAGCTGCGCGCCGTTCGGCCGCAGGAGCACCGCGGCGATACCGATCGACAGGATCCAGTCCACGAACAGCGCCGCGATTCGCCGCCCCATCCCCACCAGCGACCCGACGCCCTCCTTCGGCAGACCCAGATGCTCTCCCGGATACTCCGGAGTAGCCGGGTCGCCCGGCTCGGGGGTCGGTCCGGACAGCCAAGAGCCGGTCATGCGTGCCATGCCCCCACAATAAGGGGCCGTCGAGCCCCCTCCGACGCCGGAGCCAACAGGGCAGATGGGAGAATTGTCCTGCTGGTCTAGCCCGGGTGGCGATCCTCACCCGTTCAGCCGCACGTGTAACACTGGCGAAACACAGCCTTGACTGCCGGGAAACTTCGCATCCATAGCGTCTGGCGCGACGAACCCATGCAATCGACACAGGCTGGGAACCGATCCGTAAGGAGAACAAGTGACGTTCAGCACGGCCGACGAGGTCATCAAGCACATCAAGGAAGAGGATGTCGAATACGTCGACATCCGCTTCACCGATCTTCCCGGTGTGCAGCAGCACTTCTCCATCCCGGCCAAGGCGTTCACCGCCGACCTCGCCGAGGAAGGGCTCGCGTTCGACGGTTCCTCCGTCCGTGGCTTCCAGTCCATCGACGAGTCGGACATGCTGCTGCTCCCCGACTTCAGCACCGCGCGCATCGACCCGTTCCGCGCCGCCAAGACGCTGAACCTGAACTTCTTCGTGCACGACCCGCTGACCCGCGAGGCCTACTCCCGCGACCCGCGCAACATCGCGCGTAAGGCGGAGGAGTACCTGCGGTCGACCGGCATCGCCGACACCTGCTACTTCGGTGCCGAGGCGGAGTTCTACATCTTCGACTCGATCCGCTACGACTCGGCCATGAACGGCGCCTTCTACGAGATCGATTCGGTCTCGGGCTCCTGGAACACCGGTGCCGATCGCAACCCGGACGGCTCCCCCAACCTGGGCTACAAGGTCCGCAACAAGGGTGGCTACTTCCCCGTCGCACCGTACGACCACTACGTCGACCTGCGCGACAAGATCTCGACCAACCTGCAGAACGCGGGCTTCGAGCTGGAGCGCGGCCATCACGAGGTCGGCACCGCCGGTCAGGCCGAGATCAACTACCGCTTCAACACCCTGCTGGGCGCCGCTGACGACCTGCAGCTGTTCAAGTACATCGTGAAGAACACCGCGTGGCAGGAAGGCAAGTCTGTCACCTTCATGCCGAAGCCGCTCTTCGGCGACAACGGCTCGGGCATGCACGCCCACCAGTCGCTGTGGAAGGACGGCAAGCCGCTGTTCCACGACGAGGCCGGCTACGGTGGCCTGTCGGATCTGGCGCGTCACTACATCGGCGGCATCCTGCACCACGCCCCGTCGCTGCTGGCGTTCACCAACCCGACCGTCAATTCGTACCACCGTCTGGTGCCGGGCTACGAGGCCCCCATCAACCTGGTGTACTCGCAGCGCAACCGTTCGGCTGCCGTGCGTATCCCGATCACGGGCTCCAACCCGAAGGCCAAGCGCATCGAGTTCCGCGCGCCGGACTCCTCGGGCAACCCGTACCTGGCCTTCGCCGCCATGATGATGGCCGGCATCGACGGCATCAAGAAGAAGATCGAGCCGCTGGCTCCGGTCGACAAGGACCTCTACGAGCTCCCGCCGGAGGAGGCCAAGAACATCCCGCAGGCCCCCACCTCGCTGGCGTCGGTCATCGACAAGCTCGAGGAAGACCACGACTACCTCACCGAGGGTGGCGTGTTCACCGAGGACCTGATCGAGACCTGGATCGACATCAAGCGCACCCAGGAGATCGCCCCGATCAACCTGCGTCCGCACCCGTACGAGTTCGAGCTCTACTACGACGTGTAAGCCTGACCTGCGCGTTTACGCCTGATTCGGGCGTTCGGTACGCAGTAGGTACGCAGTAGACGGCAGCGAGTCCATCCGCTTCGTGATCACATCAGCGATCACCTTGCGGGTGGACTCGTCTGTATCCGGCCACAGGTGGCCGTAGGTGTCCAGGGTGGTCTTCGCGTTCGCGTGCCGCATCCGCGCCTGGACCACTTTGATGTTCGCGCCGTTCGCGATGAGCAGGGACGCCAGGTAGTGCCGCAGATCCTGGAATGTGAATTCCTCCGGCAACCCGTCTATTTTCGGCCTGACCGCGCGGAGTGCGCGATCGATCTGCCATGGGGGCACTGGCTTTCCGAATTCATCGGTGACGACATTCTTCCCTGGCCAGGACTGCACCGCGGCCGACAACATCAATGCCAGCTCACGAGCGATGGGGACCGGTGCATCCGAACCCGGGGTCTTCAGGTCTCGCGCTGGCCACTGTTGTTTCGGATGAACGACCCCCCGAATGAAATCAACATCGGTCACACGCAGGCCGGCCGCCTCTGAGATCCGCAAGCCCGCAAATGCGCCCAAAAGGATCGCGGATTGGAGGTGTTTGGGCATCGCGTCGTGTAGGGCCCAAACCTGTTCGGTGGTCGCGCAATACACTTTTTGCTTGCCCATGGGCGGTGCGGTGCGCTTCGAACATGGATTGCGTGCCAGAATGCCGTCCAACACAGCGTCTTCCATGATTTGAGACAAACGGCCATGGAGCGCGTAGACGTAACTTTGCTCGTGCCCAGCGGTTTTCAGCTTGGCTGTCCATGCCTTGATCGCGGATGGACGGACCGCGGACAACTGCATGGCGCCGAATTCAGCGTTGATCTGCGCGATGTGAACCTTTGCTTGTCGAATCGTCGTGTCGCGATGGATTGCGTAGCCCTCGATCCATTCTTCGCACCATTGCTTCACCGTGCGCTTTGCGTCGCGGGGTGCAACGTGGGTGCCCTGGACCAGAGCCGCAACCTGATCATCCAACCATTTTTGTGCGTCGGTCTTGCGGGCGAAGCGTTTGGTGTGTTCGCCGTCGGCGTCGTCGACGTAGCGGGCGCGCCAGCGTTTGCCCTTGCCGTGCAGCTTGGACGGAACTCGGCGGACCGTACCTTCTTCGTCTCGGACTTCCTTGGTCCAGAGGTCTTCGACACCGGCCCGCCGGTTCCGTCTCGCTGTCATCGCTATGCCGCTCCTCCACGTCCGGTTTGGGCTTCTTGCTGTTCGATCCAGGCTTCGACGACGCTCTGCCGCCATACGCGCCGGCGCCCGAGCTTGAAACTGGGCGGCCCGGCACCGATGTGCGCCCAGTATCGCCATGTGGCCGCAGGGATGCCGGTGAGTTCTTCACAGTCTTGGGCCTGCATATAGCGATCGTGGTTCATGAGATTCCTCCTACTTCGGCGGTGTATTCCTGTGCGGCGGTAAGGGTTCGGGTGACGGTAGATGAGCTGAGTTCGACGCGTTCGGCGATGCGGGCGTGGGCCCAGCCTTCGTCGTGGCGAAGGTGCAGGATTTCGGCAACCTTGTCGGGGTTTCGGCGGCCTGCGGGATCCGCACTGCACAGTTGCTCAGCGATCGCGGCCCAGCGGTCGGTCGGTGCAGTGGCTTCGATTTCGATGCGTTGGCCCGGTTCCAGCTCGGGCGGGGTGAGGGATTCGATCCGGTTCGTTGCGGTCGAGCGGGTCTCGGTGTGGACCTCACGCACCGAGACGGTGCGTACCGTTTCCGGGGTGTGCACCGGGTCCGGGTCGGTGTGCATTGGTGGTGTGGAGTGGTGATCACCGACGATCATGTGCGCGAGGGCGGCGCCCATACCGAGAACCACAACAGGAAGACAGGCAACCAGGACGGTCACCGGCCATGGCGCGATGGTCACGCCAGCGGCTTGCATGAGGTGGTAGGCGACTTGCCCGGTGGCGCCGAGGGTGAGGCTGCCGATGGCGGAATATTTGGCGTAGCTGCGGGTTCGGTCGGATCGGATGCGTCCGGACAGCCACACATACAGCGCGTAAGAGGCGTAGGTTTCCATCCCGATCGGCAGGGTGATTGCGGTATTGATGGTGAAGTTGTCGGCGATCCCCGGCAGCGGGTGCACGGGCCCGAAACCGGTAAGTTCACCGAGGCCGACCCAGCCAGACCAGATCGCGACGAACGCCGGCAACGCGAGCAGCAGCACCGGCCACGGCCGCAAACGGCCCGCAGGCTGCTGCGCACCGTTGTGTGCATCGTCTGGTGCGTGGTGGTGCGCAGCATCATCGCTGCGCACCGTGTCCGCACCGGAGGGGTTTCCGGTCACGCTCCACCTGCTTTGCTGGGTGGGGTGTAGACCGCGGTGTAGAGCTTGGCGCGGTCGTCGGCGGGGTCGGGTCCGGCGTAGGTGACCGACAGGACCGCACCGACCTCGAACGCTCCAGCACCAGCCTTTTCCATCGCGGCGCCGATTGCCTGTTCCATGCGAAAGGTCGGGTAGAGGTTACGCAGGCCTGCCGGGGTGTCGACGGTGATGAACAGCTGCTGGACGACGTTGCCCTTGCGGTCCTTGTCGACTTCTCCGGGGGCGCCGCCGATTTTCAGTTTCGGCTGTTCGCCGATGTCGGTGACCTTGCCGTAGACGGTGGTGCCGGGTTGGGCGTTCTTGCCGAATGCACTCGGTGGTTTGGCGGCGGCCTGCTTGAAACGCTGGCTGAAATCGATGCTCATGATGAAGGTGTTCCTTTCGGGGCTATTTGTTGAAATCTGTTCAGCGGCTTCGTGTTCGGCCCGAGGACCGCTGAAATCGCTGGTGTTGGGAGTGGTAGTGGTGATCGAGGTAGGGGACGGGTTCGAGGTCTTCGATGAGGTGGCCGGCGGCGAAGTGGTCGGTGAGGTCTTTGCCGTCGCGGGCTTGCACGATCCGGATGTCGCCGACGGTGCGGTGCAGGGTGTCAGCGACCTTGGCGGCGTGGCGGTAGCCGGGGCGGTCCCGGTCAGCGACCACGACCACGCGGGAGGCTCCGCGTAGCCATTTCGCGTGTTCTTGGGTCCAGGACCCGGCGCCCATGGCATTGCAGGTGGCGGTCAACCCGGCCCGCTCGGCGGCCTGGACGTCCTTCTCGCCTTCGCAGATGAAGATGTCGTGGCCGTGCTCGCGGGCTTCCTGGATGCGGTCCAGCTGCCATGGGATCGGTGCGAATCTGCCTTTCTCCCAGTCGGTTCCGTTCCATCGGGCCTGCCAGAACGACTTCGCGTGGCCGTGCTCGTGTGGGGTTTCGACACGGGCGACCGCGCCTTCGGGTCGGCCGTCGGGCCAGCAGTAGACGTAGGTGTCGACGGTCTCTCCTGGCCCGGTGCGGACACCGAGGTCGGGTTTGGACAGGATCGGGAACCGCGCTGCAGCGATGGCCTGCTCCACTGGGGTCGGAGCCTTGTCGTCCTGGCGGTGTTGCTCCGGCCGGCGCGTAGCTTGCTGCTGTTGCGGTTGGTTGCGGGGTGGGAGCCGGTCGAACATGTCCCGTACTTCCAGTTGCCGCTCCTCGGTCGGATGCCGGAGGGCTGCAAGAACTTTCACGTCGTCGCAGGTGGCCCAGCAGCGCACGATGGTTTTGGCTTGCTCCGGGTCGTAGCGGATCCCGAGGCTGGGGGTGTGGTGGTTACCGTCGGCCTCGTGTACCGGGCACAGGTAGTTCGTCCACTTCAGCGGGTTCCCGCTGCCGCGCCCCGGCCCCATCTTCTGGTCCAGGGCAGTGGTGATGATCTTCCACGAGTTCTGCTGTGGTGCAGCAGTTTCCGTGCGGCCGGCGGCGCTGTGCGGGGTGGTGGGTCGTACCGGTGGGGTGTAGTCGTGGCTGACGGTGCGGATGCCGGCGGCGGTGCTGAGGTTGACGGTGTGGGTCGCGCCTGGGGAGTGGTCGCGGATGAAAGCCAGGCAGATATCGGCGCCGAATCGCACCATCTGTTCGTTGCGGCGATAGCCTGCGGCTTTGCCGTGGGCGTCCCAGTTGGCGGGGTGGGCTTCGACCTGCCCGCCCCACGTCGTCCAGATCTTCGCCGCGAGCCGGTCCGCGCCTGGGGCGTCACCGTGCACCAGGACCGCGCCGCGGGTCCGGTAGGGCTGCAACGCTTCCCGGATAGTGACCGCGTTGTCCCAGGAACGCGACCCTGTCACCAGGATCCGGAACTCGGGTGGAGTGCTCATCGCCGATCACCTGCCCCGCTCCGGCCGCGGCTGCTGGCGCTGCGGCTCGGTCAGATCGCGGGCCTGCGCCTGGCTGCGCAGCTGGATATCGGTGACTCCGGAGGCGTCACCGTTGTCGATACAGTCATAGACGACCCCGTGCAGGAATCGCTCCATCGTCTTCGGGGCCTGCTGCCAGTCGTGGTGAGCGTCGGAGAGGTATTCCCAATGCTGGGCATGCGGGCCGATCTTCCACCGCTGGGAGATCGCCGCCTGCTGGGCGAAGTATTGGTCCATCTCGGTGTCGCTTACGGTGGGCCGCAACGCCTGTCGCTGCAGCGCGACGTACTCGGTGAAATCGGTGCGCATCATTTCTTCGTGTTCGCTGTGCATGGCTATCGGGTCCGTTCGATTCGCTTGTGCCGCAGGCTGTTCACCGCGGCTGCCTGCTCGTTGAGTTGTCGGGTGCGGTCTGCGGCGAAGGCACCACTGACCGGGATCGGCGCACTGGCGCGGATGGATGCGGCATTGGGCCACAACCGTTCCCCGCGCTCGGTGAGCTGCACAGTTTCTTCGGCGGCGTTCCCGTACCGGTTTCGGTAGACGAGTTCGGCAGCCCGCTGCTGCTGGTGGTGGTCGCTCATGTCAACGGCTCCGCTCGCGGCCGTTGCGCTGCGGACGGTCCGGTGCGGGCTTGTCGTTAGTGGCTTCGTGCACGTCCTGAGACCGCCACGGCTGAGTGGTCTCCGGCTCACTGGCGTAGATCGGCTGCCCGGACTTTTCGCGTGCTTCGTGCTCAGCCCAGTATTTCTCGGCCCCACCGTTGGCCCACCAGCGAGCAACCTCGTCGGCGTGGTCACCGCCGTTGGTGAAGCGCTGCCAATCGACATCTCCGAGCTGACGTTTCGCGATCGGCGGCACATCGGCCACGTTGTCCAGGGCCTCGGCCATGTTCTGGCCGACCAGCTTGTTCCAGTCCCGCAGCGCCTCGCTCGGAGCCTCGGGCGACTTCTGCTGCGGAGTCCCTGGCTGCCCCGACCCGGTCGGGGCGCCGGCGCGGTTGCCGTAGCGCTGACGTTCGGGGGTCGCGCGGACCAGCTTGGCGACGGCTTCGTCACGTTCGCGCTTGTACCGATCACGCTCTGCGGCAACTTGATCCACGTTCGGGCGGTCTCGGAGTTCGCCGATCTCGTTGGCCATGCGCAGGTTCCGGTTCTTCAACTCATCGATGCGCCCGTTCGCCACCGCCAGCAGCCGCTTCATCTCGTCGCGGTCGGCGGTAACCGAATCCAGGCCACGCTGCAGCATCCCGACCCGGGACTCCAACTGGTCGCGGTCGGCGGTGATATCGGACAGGTGCCGCTCGATCTGCGCCAACCGGTCCTCACCGGAATCGACGGTGGGTTTCACCGATCGGGCCGGCACGCCTTGGGCGCCTTCCAGGTCGACGGCGCGGGAGTCCCTTCCGGGTCCGCGCTGCTGCGCGGCGGCGGACGGGTGTTCGCGGTCGGGACGGGCGATGGTGCCGCGATACCAGTCGCGGACCTCGTCGGCGGCCATGTTGGCAGGGCCGTCGACGCTGAGCACCGGGTCTTCGGCGCCACCGCGATCGAGGTCCTTGACGCGTACCCGCACCGTCGTGCCGGGGCTGGCCTGGATCTTCTCCAGC
This sequence comes from Nocardia sp. XZ_19_385, assembly GCF_015355755.1. Lineage (NCBI taxonomy): Bacteria > Bacillati > Actinomycetota > Actinomycetes > Mycobacteriales > Nocardiaceae > Nocardia > Nocardia sp. XZ_19_385. The sequence continues at coordinate 471,601 of NZ_JACVEE010000004.1, read as the reverse complement.
TGGCTCTGTGTCCAGGACGCGATATCGGATTCGGTGTCGTGCGCGCCGTAGAGGGTGCGGGCTCCTGGCTCTCCTTCCGGGAAGTAGCTGATGGAGCTGTGGAACCGGTCCCATACGAAGCCCCGCGCCGGTGGATCGGGCTGCGTGGTGTCGGGGGAATGCATTTCGAGTTCGCTGATCCGCCTGCGCAATTCGGTGTTCTCCGCGCGCAGGACCTCCGGGTTCGCGCGGCGTTCGGCGGCGACACGCTGCTCGGCGAGGACCCGGTCGTTGCGATCGCGCTGCAGGTGGATCCGGCGTTCGGAGTCGACCGCGGCCGCCCGCGCGGTGAGGGCGTCGTGGGCGTTGATCGGCGGGAACAGGTTGTCGACCTCGACGTGTGGGTGGCGTTCGAGGATGTTGAGGGCTTGGACCACCTGGCCGCGGTGTTCGAGTCGCAGCGCGGTGTTGTGGACGGTGGACTCGATGCCGTATCGGATGCCGGACAGGCGTTGCTGTTGGGCGGCGACCCATTCCGGATCGGCGCCGTGCCGCATTCGGGACTGCACGGCGTTGGCCTCGTGCTGGTAGTCGCTGACGCGTTTGGTGAACCAGGCCGCGGCGATGCGCTGCTCTCCGACCTGGATCCGCAACGCTTCGGCCAGGTCCCGCTTTTCGCGGCGGGTGAGCTTGCGGACGCCGGTGTAGTTGTTGCGGTGGCGGTGGGCTTGGATCCACCCGCGGGCAGTGGTGATGACCTCACGCAGGGTGCGGGAAGTGTCGCGGCCGATGTCGTCCATCTCAGACATTTCGGTGTGTTCCTTTCAGAGATAAGGGAATTGCGGGGGGCTATCGGGTGCGACGCCGGCCACGGCTGCGGTCGTCACGGGCCTGCTGCAGGTCGTTGTCGAAGAGCGGGAAATCGGGTTCGTGTTCGCCGCGCTCTTGCCGTTCGAGCTGCTGGTCGCGGTGCTCTGCTGCAGCGTCGGTGAGCTTCAACCGGCTGGCATGCTCGTGGGCGACGTCGACCGCGGATTGGACCCGGTAGAGCCGCTGCTCGGCAGCCTCGAGAGCCGACAGCACCGCGTCATTGGCGTCGATCGGAGTGATCGGCGCACCAAGGTTGTCGACAGCCAATGACTCTGGGGAGTGCGCGAGATCGGCGTATTCGCCGGTGAGTCGCCCTAGTTCATCGCGCATCTGATCGATGTGGTTGTAGAACTTCGCCATCCGCCGGTACAGGTCCGAAGGCGCTGGCAGGATCGGTTCGTTCTCGTTGGGGTTCATGGTGTTTCGGTTCCTCTCGTGGGTTATAGCGCCGGCGGGACGGGGCCGGTGCGGGTGGTTTCGTGGCGGTCCCGGGCGGTTTCGAGGTGGCCGATCCCGGCCCGGAATTTGTGGGTGATGGCGCTGCAGGCTGCGGCGATCCCGGCGGCGGTTGCGCCGGTGACGGCGATGACGGCTTGGGTCAGCGGCGGCCGCAGCGCGGCGTTCCAGCACAGGTAGGTGATCCAGCCGAGGCCGTAGACCGCGAGTGGGCCGCCCACGATCAGCGGTTCACCCCAGCCCGCGACCACCACCAGGGCGGTGATGAGGAGCGAGCCGCCGATCCCGGCCCGCAGCAGCTGCGGGCGCACACCTCGCCGGCGCGCGGCGGGCGCCGCGGGTTCGAGGGTCGCGGTATCGGGTTTGACCAGCCGCAGAGCCGGTTTCGCCGGTGCTGGTTCCGCCGGCGGGGGTGGTGCGTCCTGTCCGATGTGGAACGGTGCACTGCTCGCGGCGGCGGCGAGGAAGTCCGAGGCTTCGTTGGCCAGGATTTCGCCCATGAGCTGCGGGTCGGTGGGTCCGTCGAAGTCCTCGGGATCGTCGTCGTTGTGGTCGTTATTGCGGATGATGCGCATTGCTGTTGCCTTCCAATCGGATTCGGTTTCAGGCCGCGACAGGGCGAGTGGTCGCTGTGCGGGCAGCGTTGTCAGCGAGCCGGGTCCCGGGCAGCGGGGTGAGCTGGCTGGTGTGGACGGGCACGATCTGTCCGTATTGGGCGTGTCCGGCTTTGGCGTAGACGAATTGGCCGGTCTGGAATTTGCGGACCCGGTCCGGGTCGACCAGCCACTGCTCACCGACGGAAACTTGGCCTTCGTCGCCGTGGCGTTGGCCCTTGATCAGGTGTCGGGTGGGCAGCATGTGCCGGATCGAGCCGAAGTGCTTGCACAGCTCGCCGGCGTTCTCGATGTAGCCGAGCAGGATCCCGCCCGCGCACGCCTTCAAGAGCCGCGCCAACTTCCAGGCACTGAGCGCGACACCTTCGGGCGATTGAGCCGACAGCCCGATCGAAACACCTTGCGAGCGTCCACGTTCGAGCACATCCTCCAACGCGAGGGCGCCTTGGCTTGTGGTCAGTGCGCTGGTCTCATCGAGCAGCAGCGACACACTGCGACGCTGGGTCTTGGCGGTACGGCCCGCGGTTTGCATGATCATCCGCAGGATCGCCGAGACCTGGGCGCGGGCCGCGTCCTTGTCCAGTCCAGGGACGGTCACATACAGCATGTCCAGGTCGGCCAGGTCGCGGCCGCCGTCGAACACCATCTGCCCGTTCGGGTCCTGGAGCAGGTCGAACAGGTTGGAGCAGCGGATCAGCGCGTCATCGATCTGCGGAACCTTCTCGTCCTGCAGCGCGTCGACTTGCCGCACCACATCCGGGGCGCCACCCCAGAGGTCCTTGATCTTGTCCGGGTTCAGCCGGTCCAGGAACTCCGCCGAGGACCGCGGCGGTCCGCAAGGTGCACCGACGACCAGCGACACGATGCGCCGGCGCATCTCGTCGAAGTGCTGGCCTTCGCTGGTGGTGGCCTCTCCGACACCGAGCAGGTCGATTACGACGGCCTGCATTTCCCGGGCGGTCATGGTCTGCCACAGTTCCAGCCGGTCACCGAAGGGCACCAACGCGATCCGGTCGGCTTCGATACCCATCGCGAGCCCGTGCGCTCGCAGCTCGATACCGAGGTCGACGTCGTCTTGGCCGCCCTTGCAGGAGATCACCACCAGCAGCGGGCGCGGATGACGGCCCGACATTCCGGGCACGTCCTTCCACCGCTGCCAGGCCCGCCACTCGTAGTCCAACGTGCCCAGTGCGCAGCGCTTTTGCAGCTCGGTTTTGCCGCCACCGGTGGTTGCGAAGATGGCGTAGTGGCGGCGGGCTTCCTTGTGGGGCAGGGTCATCCACGACTGATGCCGCGCGGTCAGCTCGGTCCACAGCCCCAGCGGGTTTGCCGATTTCCGTTCCGCCAGCGGTCCCAGCACGATCGACTCGCCCACGCTGAACGGCGCCCCGTTGCTCGCGGCACGGACCGCGGCGGCGAAGCGACGCTCGGCGCTGCGGTTGCGGACCCGTTCGGTGCGATCGAGGGACTTCAACCCGACCGTGTTGGTCTTGTGGAGGAACTTCGCCCACGCGTAGGTGGCGGCGAACCCCGACAGCGGCAGCCCGAGGGCCAGCATCATCCGCACCCCGGACCACTCCCCATCCGTGAGACGGGAAGCCCCGGTCCAGAACAGCACCGCCGGCACCGACCAGGACCCGCCCGCGATCGCGGACGCTGCGGGCAGCAGCAGGGATCCGGTGGCGAAGTTCCGCAACCGATGCGGCGCCAACGGAACCCGGGAAGCGACGGCGACGATCATCACCAGCATCGCGACAATGACCACCCCGCATACCGTGGCTGTCATCGCCGCGTCGCCGACCGTGGACATGTCCGGCATATCCCAGCCGTCGACGTGTGGGATCGGTGGTGGCTTGGGCTGAATCACACCGGGTGGCAGCGGGTCCTGAATCTGTCCCGGAGGACCCGGCGCATGCTGTGGTGACGCCGGCGGGGCGGTCTTGGTGCCGAGCGGATCGCAATCGTTCCACGTGATCAGCGGTTTGCAGTTCGGGTTGGTCATGACGCGTCCTTGGCGATGTGGAGTCGGTTGCGGGTCAGGCGTTTCGTCGCGCGTTCGCGGTCGCGCCGGGAGAGGTAGGTCGACCATTCGTCGTCGAAATCCAGTGCCTTGAAAGCGATGTCGATGGCCTTGATCTCGGCCGGCAGCCGATTGACGGCGGCCCACACCCCGTCCTGGACGGTGGCGGTGCGGCACAGATACAGCAGGCCGACGAGCTGGTCGGCGGCACCGAGCTGCGCGGCGTCGCGGACCGCGCGGATCGCGCCCTGCAGCGCGATGTCCATGGCTTGGGGCATTTTTCGGGTCAGCTCGACCTCGACCGCCCACCACTGCAACTCCCGCCCGACCCGTTGCAGGAACCAGCCATCGTGGATGTGGAAGCGGCCTTGGCGCGGTTCCCGACCCGTGCTGAACAGCGCCGGCTGCCGTGACATCGCCGCGGCTTGCGTCGCCAGATGCCGCAGCCTGCGCTCGGACACCCACCGCTGCGGGTCGGAGCCGACCAGCATGGCGCGGGCCTGCGCGACCGCTCGGTAGTGGTTGGCGTGCGTCAGCGGAGGTGTCCAGTCCTTCGCCTGCCAACCCAGATAGCGGGACGCAGTCCGGGGAGTCGGATACACCCAGGCCCGCCCAGGCTGGACCCTCGTCAGGGGGTGCAGCTGACCCTGCTCGATCAGCAGCGTCGCGAACTCGTAGATGGTGCTCAGCTCTGCCCGCATGAGTTCGGCAAGAACGTCGACCTGAACCCCGTGCATGTCCGAGACCACCGATAGCAGCAGGTCCTGGCGGCCGGAAAGTCCGCGTCGGTGAGCGGCAGGCAGCAGTCTGCCCACCGATCCGTAAGGGATGCCCAGCTCGGCCGCGATCTCCTTCTTCGTCAGCCCCTGGCAGCGCAGCTCGGCTGCCTCACCAAGGCACTTCTCGACCTTGCTTAGGGAGATCCCCAGTGCCCGCGCGATCTCCCTATAGGCCATGCCGGTGGTGCGGAGCCCGTCGACAATCTGTGCCCGATGTGTGCGTTCCAATGCGGCGTAGCGGAGTTTGGCCTTGTGATTCATCGGGTTCGCTCCAGTCCTCGTGTGCGGGCTGGTGATCGGCGGCCGGCGATGTCGCGGCGAGCCTGCTCGATCACCGCCCGCGTACCGGTGGTGTCGGCTGGCCTCGACTGGCGCGGACTGCCCGCGTTGTCGCCGGCCTGCCGAAGTGCGGCGGCCCCGCCAAGTTCGGAGATGATGCGATCGACGACCGCGGGCGCCAGCTTGTGGCGGTCTGCGATCAGGTGACCGGTGGCGCCCTGACGGACCTCGGTGGCGATCAGTTCACGCCGCTCGACCTGACGGGCTTCGCGGTCCGTTTTCGGGGTCCGTTGCGCGCGAATAGGTTTGGCGTCGGGATGATCGATGCTTTCCTCGTCCCATTCGAACGGCAGCGCCCATCCGTGCTTCTTGCCGAGTTCGCGGGCCCCCTGCGACGGTCCAGGGGTCATCTGAAGTTGGTTGAACAACTTCTCGATCTGGCGATGCCGGCCCGCGGTGATCTCTTGCCCAGCCGACTTGTTGCCCGGGACGGGGCGGCCGGTCAACGCCCGCATGCTGGCGACCTGGATGCCCAGCTCACGGGACAGCTGAGCTTGCGGGTATCCGAACGCCACCAATGCTTGGATGCGGCGTACCGACCCGGTGATCGGCACCAGCGACTTGTCCGGTGCGATCTCGGCACAGTGTTCGGGGACCGGGATCGCCAGCAGTGCCTGTTCGGTGCGGCGGGTGATGAACGCGACCTCGGGAAGCCGCGACAGCACGGTGTGGTGGACCCCGGCTAGTCGTGCCACCTGGTTTTGGTTCAAACCGGCTGCCCGAAGTTGTTCGAGGTGCGCGCGGGCGGCGGCAGGGTCGAGACGGTCGGGATCCCAGGACCCGAGGATCTGTTGCTTGTAGCGGGTCGAGGTGTAGCAGTGCGAGCACATCCCGCGCGAGAAATCCCCGGGGGCGCCACATCCGCAGGTACGGAACTGGGGTGCGTTCATCGGGTTCGCTCCCGTCGCTGACGCCGCGGCTCCCGGCGGGCGGCGATATCGTGGCGGGCCTTCTTGATGAGCTCCCACATGTCCGTCGCGTCGACACCCCGCCGCTCTGCGGCGTCGGCCGAGCGGGTCCACCGCGCCAGCTGCAACGCCTCCCGTTGCGCCGGGGAGGCTTCCCGCTTCGCCCGCGTCTGGTGGGAGTCGTAGAGATACGCCTGACGACGGCCGGTTCCACGAACTTGTGCCTCGTACTCACTGACCGGGCGCTTGTTCTCCGCGTCCAGCTGTCGCCACGTCCGCAGATGCTGCGGTGCCATCCGCCAAGGCCACGTCGGGATCCCGTGCTGGCGGCCTTCCGGATCCAGGTACTTGCTCATGACGACGCCCCCAAAGATTGGGCGACGCGGTCACCGAGCCAGCGGGCGACGTTGACGCTGACGGCGTTGCCGATCTGGGTGCGGACCTCATCGATCGACCGGTTGCCGACCTTGACGGTCTTGCCGTGGAAGACGTAGTTGTCCGGGAAACCTTGTGCGCGTGCGCGTTCCCGGCGGGTCAGGAACCGATGCGTCGGACCGTCGCCGGTGAGGGTGGCGATCGCGTGGTGGTTCCCGCCGGCGGTCACGGTCGCCAGTGGGTGCCGGTCGGCGCGCATCGCTTTCGCGTGCTTGCGGTAGGTGACCAGATGCGGCACACCGTGCTCGGTGATCTGCTCGATCTGCGGAGTCACATACAACCGCCGCGTCACCAAAGGTCCGAGGTCCGGGTCCAGGATCGCGGTGGCCGGTGTCCGCTCGACCGGCGGCACGGTCAGGTCGACGTCACCACGGCGGGTGAACACGGCGTAGAAGCGTTTCCGGTTCTGCGACACCGGGTTCGGACCGATGTCGGCGGAGTTGAGGACAACGACCTGGTGCCTGTAGCCCAAAGCGGTCATCAGATCGAGCCATCCCCGGTAGAGCACCCAGCCCATGAACTCGGTGACGTTCTCCACGATCACCGCGTCGTAGGAGTGCACCTCGGTGGCGGCGATCACCGCGAACGCCGTGGCCCGGTCGATACTGCCGTCGTCGGCGCGCTGCCTCTCGACCTCGACGGTGGGCTTCTTGCGACCACCCGAGCGGGCAAACCACACACACGAGGGCGATGCCCACAGGACATCCGTGCGCAGGAACGACCGGAAATCGGTCTCCGACAGGTTCGCCTGCCGGTGATCGGTGTCGGGATGGTTGGCCTGATGCGTGGCGATGGCTGTGGCCCAATGGTTGGCCGCGGTCACAATCCGATAGCCGGCCTGCCGCAGCCCCTCGGAACTACCCCCACCACCACTGAACAGATCAGTAGCGGTCAGACCGCTCCCGGACCGCGCGCCCGCCACTTGCGCATAGGAGGTACTCATCGCGACCGCTCGATCCCGCGCCGCTTGGCAGGTCGCACGGCTTCGGTGATGCGCGCCGCGGTTCTCGCTCGAATCTCGTCGGCCTTCTGTTTGCCCCACTCCACATCGAGAGCCCGGTTACTGACGACCTTCCTCTCCGCCCACACCTCGATGTGGACCGAATCCCAGTGCGCGAGCTTCTCGTTCTCGCCAGCGCAGTTCTGGTAGTCCTTGGCTTGCCTGGAGTCGGTGGCAGCATCCAACATGTCTGAGAGCACCGAGTCGACAACATTGAGCCGCCGCTTCTCAGCTTCCAATGCCACCAACTCGGCCCGATCAGGTCTATGAGCGGTCATTGCCGCACCTCCGGCACCTGCGACGAGGGGACGCACGATCCCGGCCGCTCGGGCGGAACCCCCGCGGTCGCGGAGCGGCAGATGTTCGGTGATGGCGTGTAGTCCTGGTAATCGATCCACGCAGCAGTGCACCCGGCCATCCCAACCAGCAGCAGCAACGCGAAGGCTGCCAACCGCATACCGAGCGGCAGCACACCCAGCGGGGCGTAGACCGCGCCGACCCCGGTGAACTCCGGGCCCGCCATCGACTGCAGGGCGTGATGGCCGGTCCCTGGGCTCCGATCGAAGCGGGTGACCGTATACCCCTGCGGGGCAGGGTCTTTGCGCCACTGCCCGCTCATCGCGACCGCCGCCGATCCACTGCCATGGCCAGCTTGTGCTGCTCGCCGGCCGATGCCGTTCGACGGTTCGCCTGATCACACGCGACGTCGTGCACGATCTGGTGCGGGTTCAGCCCGATCTCATCGGCCCACTGCTCAATCCACTTCCACTCCTGGCCATAGCCGTTCGCGCGGACCGAGGCCGGTTGGTCCAGCGATGTACCCCCCGGGAACCGTTGTGACTCAACCTTGGACACCGTTTCCGCGATCACCATGGCCGTCGTCGCCTGATTCCGGGTCAACAATCGCGACGGCAGCCACGACACACCCCACTCATCCATCGCGGCGTACATGCGCACCGCCTGATGTGGTGTCGTCTCCGACCACATCCGGTTGCGGTTCACCTTGATACTCATCGCCGGACACCCCGCCTCCGACTCGAACGCCACAGCGCGAAAGCGCCAAGCAGCATCAGCGAAAAGCCAAGAACGTCAGGAGCTGTCAGGGCCAGGTAGCCGACCGAAATGGCCGCGATGGCAAGCAGGAAGGTTCGAGCGCGCATCACGCTTCACCGCCGCTCGGGACACCGGGGGCCGCAGGCCGGACGAGTGCGATTACTGCGTCACGTTCGACGCGCCACATGCGCCCGTTCAGCAGCCAGCCTTGGAGCTGGCCAGCCTTGATCCAGTTCTTGATGGTGTTGGAGTCGACCCCGAGCAGGGTTGCAGCGGTCTTGACGCTGATTAGGTCTTCGGGCGCAATGGTCGGCGGTGGATTCGTCGTCAACTGGATCACTCCTCAGTGGGCAAAAGTCGGAAACTTCGTTCACCTGAGGATCTCTCGGTAAATGTCCGCTAAAAAGGCCAGTTATGAGGACGCGAGTAGGACATATCTGCCGGGTCGGGTACGGCTACGTCCCTATGTGGGACTAGACTCTTACCCATGGCAACGTCAGGAAACGCTGCATTGCGGGCGGCGCGACAGGCACAGGGATACCGATCTCAGACGGCACTCGCAGAGGCCGTGACCGAGACGGCGCGACAGATTGGGCTACGGATCGAGGTCGCTGCACGGACCGTGCGCCGGTGGGAGTCGGCGGAGCCGCCCTGGCCGCACCCTGACCATGCTCGAGCGCTAGAGGTCCTGTTCAAGCGGCCAGTAACTGAACTTGGCTTCACGCCGCCTTGGTCGGAAGAGTCCAACAACCCAGCAGGTCCGGGACCCGGACGGCAGGCGGGACGCGATTCACGGTCAACGGTGAGTCATCGCCTCGTCGCCGGATCGACAATGCTCCCGCCTTCGGTTGCCAATGACTACATGTCGGTCACGGTGTCTCACCGGCACCTGTACTGGCTGCTTCCGGCCGCTCTCCTCCACCGCTCCGTCGCTGAGCATGCCCAGCTGGGCGTAGAGCTTCTTCCACAGGTCTCAGGGCCAGCGAAAGAGGTTCTTGCCAAGGCGGTTTCGGAGTCCAGCTTGCTAGCGGGCCGACTTGAGTTTTTTGATCTCCAGCAGCCCGAGCTGTCTCAGTCAAGTTTCGTTCTCGCCCTCCAGGCTGCCCATGAGGCAAACGATCTGCTGTTGGGGTCAGCGGTGCTCGCACATATGGCCTTTGCTCCGGCGTTCTCCGGGGATGCAACGCGCGCGGAAGAGGCACGCGATCGAATGCGGGCGGCGCGCGCGTTCGCCCGCCGCGGTGGGTCGAATGCGGAGATGACTGCCTGGCTTGATGCAGTGGAAGCGGAGGTAGAGACACGGTTCGGAGATACCCGGCGTGCGCTGAGTCTGATACACCACGCTGAGGATGCCTACCGGGAGCACGACGGTGAGGCCAATCCTTCACCGGCCTGGATGGATTGGTTCTCGCCAATTCGGTTGGCCGGCTTCAAGGGCAACACGCTCATGGTCGCGGGTCGCGGGCGGGAAGCGCGCGAAACCTTGGAGCAAGTGCTGCGGGATCTTCCCGAGGATGCGATCAAACAGCGCGCCGTGTACCTGGCCGACCTCGCCGCCGCGGCAGTGCTGGAAAGCAACCCCGATCAGGCGTGCCAACACCTGGAGGAGGCGCTCGATATCCTCGGCAAGAACTGGTACGCCACCGCGATGGATCGAATCAAGGTGGTGCGCCAGAGTCTGCGGCAGTGGGACTCACTGCCTGCGGTGCGGACGCTCGACGAGCGGCTCTACGACTGGCATACCATGGTGAATTCGCTCGTCGGCTAGACCAGATCGCCTTCGGCGCCAACGATTCCCGGAAGCTCGTTGAGGTCGCGGATCTGCCAATCGGACAGCTCCGCGACCTCCGGCGCATCCCGGAGGATCCAGCCCCACGGCCCCCGCTGGATATAGGCGGTTCGGAGTCCGGCCCGTTTCGCAGGTGCCACGTCATTGTCGATACGGTCACCGACGTAGATGATTTCCGAAGCCGGTACGCCTGCCGCCTCAACTACTTTGTCGAAGAATCCGAGATCGGGCTTCTGAACGCCCCAGTCGTCGGATGTGGCGATGAAGTCAGCGGGAAGGTTGAGATCACGCAGGATCCTGCCCGCTCGTAAGGTCTGGTTCCCCGCGATGCCGACCAAGACTCCCATCTCGCGGAGTTCGGTCAGCGCCGGCCGGACATCTGCGTAGAGGTCGTCCTCAGCGAACCATTCGGGCTTCCCTGCATCCGCGCGGGCCTGCCGCTCACGGTCGAGGTCGAACCCCGGCCGGAACACTTGGAACGTCTCCCGATAGTCGCGGCCTGTCGCGATAACCGCGCCGAAGACCGATACGAACGTGTGCCGGGGCACCCCGAGCCAGTCCGCCCACGTGCCATACTCGCGGGTCTCGTCGACCAGCGTCTCCCCTACGTCGAAGACCACCGCAGAAATCACGGCACCAACCGTACCCGGCCAGGCTGGGCCCTTTCCCTTGTGGTCAATCTGCAGGCTACTGACACCTCCTGGAGCGACTCCCGCCCTGAACGAGCTCTACGCGCGAACACGCCGCCCTGGCGGCGTAGCTCTAAACGGAACCTTTGCCACCTAGCCCAACCCCCGCACGCCCTCTGTTGTGGTCCCACTGTTGTGGTCCTAGTTGTGGTCTCCCCTTTCCCTCTGTTGTGGTTCTTCTTTCTTTCGCTTCCTTCATCTTGATCTTTGTTTCTTGTTGTTGCCCTGCCCGTCCCAAACTCTCTGTGAACAGCGAAGCCGCAGAGAGTTTGGGACGGGCAGGGCAACAACCGGCGGCGAAGCCGCCGGTCACGGCGTTGATTGATCGGATTTTGATCGGATTCTGAATCCGCATCAGGTCCGCATCGCGTCCGCATCAGGTCCGCATCAGCAATGGCGAAAACAACCTGCGGCAATCTTCGCCAACGCGGCGGAGTGGCTCGTCGCTGTGCGTGTTACCCCGAGGGCAGCGTTCGGCCTCTATATGGTGCCGCGCATATCTTGCCGACCGCTGTACACATGGGCGCTGTGGGCCGGCGAGGACCTCGGGCCGAATGGGCGTGGTCGGCAAGGTATGCGCGCTGCGAACCGCGCACCTACTGGCTAAGTCGGCCCCACTTGCAATGCGTGGACGCTGCTGCGGCAGTGGCTGGCCTCTGATGGTGCCACGCATATCTTGCCGACCTCCCGTCGGAGATCCAGAACCACGCATATCTTGCCGACCGTTCTATGCATGGGCGCTGTGGGCCGGCGAGGACCTCGTCCCGAATGGGCGTGGTCGGCAAGATATGCGCTGCAAACCGCCCGCACACCTGCTGGCCAGTTTGTCAGCAGCCCCGATCCGTGCACGCTGCTGAGGCGACAGTGGCTGCGGGATTCGGCACGCATATCTTGCCGACCCACCTATCGGAGCCCCCGAACCGGGCATACATGGCCGACCAAGAGAGGATCGGGACAATTCTCGATCGCCCCGCCATGGCCTCGGTGCGGCAAAAGTACCTCGACATCAAACCTGAGCAACCTCCGAGCCGTTGCCTATCCGTAGCTGAGTCCTCCCGATGCCAACCTATCACCCGTGCGAAGCTCTGACCTGTGACTTCCTGGCTTCCGCTGATCAGCGCTCTCGTCATTGCTGCCGTGACGTACAGGGGCATCCGGATGAGCATCGCCGCCTCGAATCGCTTGGAACACACCAAATGGCAGCGAGAGACCATCATGAGTCTGAGCCGTGAAGCACTGGAGATTGCTCACGCAGTGAACGCTGAGCTTGCTCGACTGTATGCGGGTCGAGAGATTACATCTCTGATGGACCTCCATAGTTCCGTATCCAGCATCCGGGCCCATGGCCGTCAACTTGCATTGAATGGCCAAATGATCGAGATGCTCGACGCCGAGACGGTCGCACTCGCATGCCGCGAACTGCAGGCCAGCGTCTTCGCAGACGGTCTAATTGGCGCAGCTACGCAACTCGGCGCCGTCGAGTACGACGATCACCCCGTCCACCGGGGGCGTAGGACACGGCCACCCAGCGAGAAAAGAGTCGAGATGTGGTCGAAGACATACGACGCTGGTCTAGAGAAGATCGGCGACAGCATGTCCAAACTGATTCTTGCCAGCAAGATCGAGCTGCGAAAAATCGACGGCGCGCGCCATTCTGACGGCACTTCGATGCGAGGACGTTTGTGGGACTGCATCCGGGCGCGGGCGTGAGCACCCTCCGCTAGTTGTTGCGTCGCACCTCCAGGCCGGGCGGACGGACATCGCGGATTGGTTCGTGTCGATAGTCCGGCCGCAGGGTGTATGGTCCCAGCCCACAACCGCCGCAGGTCATTGGTCGTCCCAGTTCATCAACCAGATGCCATGACAGATCAACAAATCTTGAATCCAGCGCTGTCCAGCCCAAACCTGGGGGTCGTCGGCATCCAAGCCGGCTTCGCGGAGGGCCTGGCGGTCGATCGGATCGTCATCCATATCGATTCCGACGAGACCTGCCGGCTGGGGGTTCCCGAGGCGATCCGAGTCGCCGCTGGTTGTCCTACTGGTTTGGCGGCAGCCCGCAGGTCCGACACGCCCTCAAGGTGGGCTCCGGCCACTGTGCACCCGGACTTCGTCTTCCGCTCGAAAGCCCCGCGCTTCTCAGTCATTGGGAGAGGTAGCCAGCCGGATGGGCCATGAGCGAGGCCGAGCGCGGGTGTGCTGCCGACCCGCCGACGCGACGTTCGTTTGGATCCGCGGTGCGCTTCGTCAGCGCCTGTATGACTGGACTTGGCAACGAGATCAAAAAGAGCTAGCGGCAGGGTGAGCCGAAGTGCCAGACTTAGCCATGACAGTGCGCAGCGTGAAACTGAAACAGGAGGCGGATCGTTGAAAGCGATTCTCCCTGAATGGTATGACCCGGACGAAGACGAAATTCGCGACTTTGTTGTGAATGCAACGATCGCATTGGATGCCAATGTCCTCCTCGCAATGTATCGCGTCAGCGATAGTCAGCGAAAGCAGATTCTTCATGTCTTGGATCAGGTATCGAACCGGCTCTGGATACCCTTTCAAGTAGCTCTTGAATATCAAAGAAACCGGTTAGGTGTTGCTGCGACCCAACATAATGCGTATGACGCGTTGCGGAGCATCGGCACCGAGAAGTATAAAGAGACTATACAAGCTGCGGTTGATTCATTGCGAGACCTTCGCAACCAGGCGATGAACGGATTGCGCGACAAACAGTTGCGTCGGACAATCGAGAATGGTTTCGATAAAACCATTCTCGAAATCGAAACGGTCGCTGAGCGTCGCCGGGAAGAAATGACCGAAGAGTTCGAGAATCTCCGTAAAGCCCATTCAATAGATTTCTCGACAGCGAGAACCAATGATCCCATCCGGGCGGCGCTTGATCGAATTCTGACTAAGGATCGCGTTGGCGTTCGGCCCGATCCGTCGATCGAAGAACAGCGCCGAATCGATGCGTGCGCGAGAATCGAGGCCAAGTTGCCACCCGGGTACAAGGACTCCGGCAAAGATGATCCCGTGGGTGATTGCATGATCTGGTTCGAACTCCTTGAGCATGCCGAAAGTTCTCAGCGTAAAATCCTTTTCATTACGAATGATGTCAAAGAAGATTACTATCGTCGGATCAATGGCCAGACCGTCGGTCCACGCGTGGAGATGCGCGCAGAGATGCTGGAAAGATCGGGGCAGTCCTTTCATCAAACAACCCTCGACCAATTCTTACGCTATGCGAATAACTTCTTGAAGGCCCAGATCTCAGAAGAGACTATCAACACGCTGGAGTCGAATCGGAAGACCGCGCAGACGAGGCGGGTCTATGGCGTAGAAAAAGCGATTGTCGATGATTTGCTAAGCATCAGATCGCGATTGGAATCTATCGACATTGAGCAAGATAGTATTGCGAGCAGGCGGTCTGTGGCAGCTCAAGACCTGTCCGATGCAGAGTCAGCCATCCATCGTCTGACCCTTGACATCTTGGACCAGGGGAGGATTCTCTCGACAACCAAGAGGGAACAGCTTAGATCTGAGCTGCATAGACTGGAGTGCAGAGGCCTCGAACTACGATCTTTGCTGGCGGATATTGAGCACCAAAACTCAGAACTGCTTCGTAGTCGAAAGTTCGCTGTTGCGGCTCTCCGCTTCCTCGAAGGTCTACATGCAGACACTCCTGTCGATATGTCGGATCTGCTGGATATTAAGCTCCTTTCCGCTGCGGAACATAAGATGCAGCAACGAATTATCAATCACTATCGTGCACGTGGTCGCCCATTCGATTATGTCTCGCTTAGGCCGCCCACGGATGAGCGCGACCGTGACGAGAGTTAGACGGTCACATTGCCTGCGCGGCCAGCGGCACCAACCTCATGAGATGGCGTACCAGATGGGGACCGACGTGTGCGGCGAGCAGGGTCGGTGCAGGCGCTGACGGGGGGTCAGAAGTCCGCGAGCACTGCGGCAATGAACTTCTCGTAGTAGCGCTCAGCAAACCGCGTGAATGTATTCGCAGCATACTCAGGCGTCACCAATACATTGCCGACTCTGAATGTTGTTCGGCCAGGCGCGGCCCCAACCATGGATGTGCTCCCGATGTGGCGGTGCACGACCTGGTGCCGCACCGCCTCAATCTCTGAGTAGTCGGGATCCGCGAGTACCCGTTTGACCCATGCATCCAGATTCGGCGGAAGCGCAATGGGACTCCTGCCGCGGCATTGAGCCTGTTCGAGGCTCCGCAAATCCAGCTCATGCCCCCTGTTTGGAGCCCCGACACACAGTCTGTACGTCGCAGCGGCACAGACGTCCAGGCAACTCATCGCAGCGGCCGCTGCATAGCTGATAGGAGCCAAGGACATGGTATCGAACTGCTGGTTGGCCAGGCGGGTCTGCATCTCTGCATGTCCCGTGGGTTCCGCACCCCATTCGGCCAATCCCACTGCGATCAAGGCAAAACCAACGTGATGGGCGCCCGTGGCGATCAATTCGGAAGCAGCCTGGCCTTGAGGGCAGGCTCGCACCGGTGGGTGGTTGGCCACCGTGTTGGACAGATCGAGGTACCTCGTGTTGATGGCGATTGCTACCTCCTCAGTCTCCTCGCGGAGAACCGCGAGCTGCACTCGGATCATTCTGCTGGCCAACCCAGCCGCAAGCGGTCGGCCGGCCCTCGCGGCCGAGTGTTTGGGACCAAGTTGGGACCACACGCGATGCACTCCGCTGACGATCCCAGTTCGTGCGATCGCAGCACGACCATGCCTACTGCGCACGACGTGCGGAAATGCCTGGGGGTGAGTCCTGGGGGACCAAGCAGACAGCACCTCGAAAACCCTCATGAGATAGCGCAGCTAGCGCATCCCGATGTCTGCTCTGCTGGTTTATTCGCCGGCGATTCTGGAACCGTACGACTAGGATTTACGCAACGTGGTGCTCAGTTCAGAGCTAGTATGGGATAGATTAATGAGGAGATCGGATTGACGGAGAACGACAAAACGAAAGCGATCACGGCGGATCCATTCATTGCGGAAATCGAGGGCCGTGGATTCGTCGCCGGTCCGTCCCATGATGAGATCCTCTTCGTTCGCCGCCAGGTGGATATCGACAGCAGAATACGACGCCGGTATATCGGACTACCAATTTCAGGAATTCCCGTTCTCCGCCGACAGTTGAGCTCGAACCCTACGCCTTTGAATGAATACTGCGGATACATCAATGCCGATGGTCTCGCAGAGATAGTCATTAGACCCCTGAGGAACACTCCGCCTTCAGTTCTGTTCTCGACTGAACATACCGAAGAGCCGTGGGATTGCATTCATGACGATTCTCCGCTGGAGGTATTTGCCACTGACGATGGCATGGTGCCCCACCCCATCCATGTCGGAGATCCAGAGTCCGGTATCTGCCTGGAAATCTCACCACCGTCTCCGTGTGGCATACTTTTCGGTATCGCTAGTGCGACCATCCCTCGAATAACACACTATTCCGGATTTGGGGTTACCCTGAAGATTGATGGCCTGGCAGAGGAGGAGTCTCAGCAGAGACAAGCACAGATCAGAGCGCTAGCGGATTCCTTCCTGTATGAATTGTCCGTGCGGAATGGGATATACCTAGAGCCCGTACCTGCACTCAAGCTTACAAGTACACGAAGACGTGAATTCGGTGGAACTGTCGGAGAAGTCCGATTTCCTAAGACTCGGATAGACCCACAAGTTGCTCAAATATATTCATCTGCAGAGAGGGCCGTAAGCAATCCTTCACTAGCATACTTGTCCTACTATCAAGTGCTCGAATTCTACTTCCCCTACGCTGTCCGCCGGCATGCTATTCGGAGCATCAGAAGAGAACTGAGGGATCCTCAATTCCAAGACTCAGATAAGGGAATCATGCGGATAATTTCGGCTGCGGAAGGTGGCTCGCGCGCCACCGAGGGCGAGCAAATATCAACGCTATTAGAAGACGCAGTGCGTGAGGGCAACCTAGTTGAATTCTTCCAACGCGAAGGATATGAGCACCATTTCAGCAAGCGAGGCCCTATAAGCGGCGTGGAGCACATTATTTTGAAAAATGCGAGTAAGCCTTTAGTGCGCCAAGTGGCAGATCGCGTCTATCAGCTACGCAACCGTATCGTCCACGCTAAGGACGATCCCAAGTATGACAACTTAAAATTTCTGCTGCCCAGAGGCCTTGAATCTGACTCGCTTGGCCCTGACCTTGATTTGGTGAGAACATTAGCAACTGAGGTTATTACTGATTCGCAGCTGCAATCATAGTTCGAGCTCCCAACCACCCGATGTTTCAACCCTTGAGGCGCCTCCCTGGTACCAAACAGGAGCACGATCCGATCTCATCGGCGTCTCAACATGGTAGGTCCGGACCAATCTAAGATCACACGTACTGAGCCGCACCGAACGCGGCCTGGTCGTCCACTCGCCGTAAGCCACTGAATATCGGGGGCGGCGTGTGGGAATGCCGCACCCGAGACCTGGGGTCAGGTTGGTCGGCAGTGCGCTCCCCGACGATGTGCCGCGGGCTTCCAGCGACGAGTACGCAGCGAGTACGCAGCAGTACCGATCCCGGCCGTGACTGGCACACCACCGCCAACACCGTTTCCGCCGGTAGATGCGTCGTGCCAACCTGGTCCACGCTGACAAACAGCCAGGTCGTAGTCCGAGCTCTACTACGACGTCTAAGTCGTAGGGCTGCTTCGCGGTTCGTCACCGGAGGCCCATCCGCATTGCGCGGGTGGGCCTTCGGGCGTTTTCGGGCCCGCAATCGTTGTGATTACTGCCGATCCGACATATTCCGATATGGTCTAATCAAGCCTGGAATTTCTGTCCAGTAGCCCAAACGCGCGAATCTCGTTGAGCGGCAACGGCATCCCGGTGACCGGCTGGTCGGTTCCGGTGAGCGGGGCTACGGCGGCGTAATAGTGAGAACCCCTGGCAGGCGAGTCTTTGGGCTCCTAACGTCCCGCGCCATGAAGATTTCTCTAATTTCTTTGCTAGCCGCTCCGCTCACCGCATTAGCGCTCTTGTCGGCGCCGACCGCCACCGCCGACGAGGAGGTGACGACGCTGGCCAAGATCGAACTGCAAGGTGCGGTCAATGTTCGTGACATCGGCGGGTATCGGACCTACGACGGTGCGCGAGTGAAGTCCAAGAAGGCTATTCGGGCGGACTCGCTGGAGAAGCTGACAGACTCCGACATCCAAGTGCTGGCCGGGTACAACCTGAAGCAGGTCACCGATTTCCGGACCCAAGGCGAGATCCAGTTCAGCGGACCGGACAAGTTGCCGAGCGGGGTGCCGCTGGTGGCGCGGCCGATCGACGACACCGGAATGTTCGTCACCATGCTGCAACTCATCCAGTCGCGGGACCCCGTGAAGCAGGAGGCGGCGCTCGGCGGCGGCAAGGCCGAGCAGATCATGGCGGGGATGTACAAGAGCTTCATCAACAGCGACACTTCGCGGGCCGCGTTCGGTCAGACCATCCGCGATCTGGCAAACACCGACCGTCCGACGCTCTACCACTGCACCGCGGGCAAGGACCGCACCGGCTGGCTCACCTACGTGCTGCTGCGCGCGGTCGGCGTCCCGGAACGCACTGCGCGCCAGGACTATCTGCTGTCCAACCAGTACCGTGCCGCCGCTGACGCCAAACTCCGCGAGCAGGTGAAACAGGCCGGATACATGCAGAACCCGGACCTGCTCATCCCGCTGCAGGAAGTCCGCGACGCCTACCTCGACACCGCCGTCCGCGAAATGGAAACCAAGTACGGCGATCTCGGCAAGTTCCTCACCCAAGGCCTGGGCCTGGACCCCGGCACCATCCTCAAGCTGCGCCGTAACCTCGTCAGCTGACAACTCCCGCAACCCAACTCGGCCCCTCCAACCCCTCGGGAGGGGCCGAGCCCTGTGTCCGGACTACCCGAAGATGACGATCAGTACGAGCAGAAGTGCGGCGAGCGCCATCAGGATGTAGCCCAGGCGCGCCTTGTCAGCCGTCACCGGGCGGCGATGCGACGACGGCCGCGGAGCCTCCGCATGTGGGATCTCTTCGGAGAGGAACACATTCGGCGCGATTTCCATCCAGGTGGCTCTGACGCCCACCGGTTTCCGCTCCTCCAGAAGCGACAACTTTGGTTCGAGGGGCGTAACTCCCGGCAGGCTGCTGTCGAGCTGAGCCGCAGGATTTGGGACCTCAGATTGCCCTTCCGGCGCTCCCTGGGATTCCAGCTCGTCCACAGATGCCAGATCATCTGCAGTTAGCGGAGACTCAGCTGTGGGTGACTGCGAACCGTCTACGGGACGCGACGCATCGAGCGACCGCCCCTGCCTATCCAGCAGGCCGAGAGAATCCGGCTCCTGGTCCTCGGAGGCAAAAGACTCCGCAGGGCACGTCAGGTACGCGGCGGGCGGGACTTTGTAGGCGGGCGACATCTCGGCGGGCGTCGGCCCGGCGGGCGACATCTCGGCGGGCGTCGGCCCGGCAGGCGACATCTCGGCGGGCGTCGGCCCGGCAGGCGACATCTCGGCAGGCGTCGGCCCGGCAGCCGACATCTCGGCAGGCGTCGGCCCGGCAGGCGTCGGCCCGGCGGAGAGAGACTCCGCCAGCAGAGGCGAATCTTCTGCAGGGTGCCTCAGGGCTTCCTGCTGCTCGGTCGGCGTCGGCGTGACCGAAGCCGGCGGACCGGAATCGTCGGCATCGAATGGATGCTCCGCGCTGGGCAAGTCGTCACCGATGTGAGAGTTTTGCAGTTGCTGGCCGTCGCCTGGCAGGCACGGTTCCGCAGCGGTCAGCTGTTCCTCATCGGACACCGGCGTAGACGCAGACTGTTCGACCGCGATCGGGATTCTCGTGGTAGGTGACTCGTCCCCCATATGCGAATCCACCACCGGGACTGAGTTTTCCGCTGAAGAATCCTCCTCGAACAGCAGCTCGGCTGGCTGGCTCGGCTCCGCTGTCGTCTGCTGTTCCGCAGTGGGCCGCAACGTCGTGTCGTCGGTCAGAAACGTGGCGCGAACTGAGGTTTCGGCGTCAGACGTCGGCTCCGCTGTAAGCACCTCCCCTATCGGGGAGTCTTCTGCTTGCTGTCCCATGGCCAAGTGCTGCTCGATCGGCATCGGGATGACTGCGAAAACCGGCTGGTTAGCGACAATCGGGATTCTTGTCGTGGGCGATTCGTCCCCGAAGCGCGGATCCGCTACTGAGACTGGAGCTTTCGCTGAACGAATCTCATCGACCGGCGGTGGCTCGTCCGGATGGCTCGACTTCGTCGTCTGCTGTGGCTCAGGTGGCGACTTCGCGGGACGGGTCAGATATGCGGCGAGGGCTGGGATTCTCGTCGTCGGCGACTCGTCATCGAATTGCGGGTCCTGCGCTGGGCCTGGCTCTTTCGCAGAGCCCCGGTTCTGCGGGCTGAGGGGCAGTTTCCCGAGGCGTGAATGCTGGCTGGGTGATTCGCCCCGGGCGGGGGAAGAGGCTGCGGGATCCGGGGTGCGGGGCCGGTGGTCGGGACGAGTTGTGCGCGAGGCGAATACGTGGGTCGTGGGGCCGGTGAAGGCTTGGCGGACGGCGTCGATGAATTCGGTGCAGGTGGGGTAGCGGTCGGCGGGGTCTTTGGCCAAGGCGCGGATCATGACCTTGTCCAAGGTGTTCGGGAGTTCGGGGCGGAGGGTGGCGACGGGTTGGGGTGGGTCGTGGAGGTGGCCTTTGATCATGGCGGCGGGGTTGGTGGCGGCGTGCGGGAGGGTGCCGGTGAGCATGCGGAAGAGGCTGCAGGCCAAGGAATATTGGTCCGAGCGGTGGTCGAGAGGGAGGCCGCGGAGTTGTTCGGGTGCGGCGTAGGCGAGGGTGGCGAGGATGGTTCCGGTGTGGGTGGGCTGGCCGGGTTCCTCGCGGAGGCGGGCGATGCCGAAGTCGGTGAGCAGGGCGGCTTCGCGGCGGGCGCGGGTGGGGCGAGCCAGGAGGATGTTTGCGGGTTTCACGTCGCGGTGCAGGACACCGGCGTTGTGGGCGTAGTCGAGGGCGTCGGCGGTGGTGCCGACCAAGGCGATGACGCGGTCCGGGGGCAGGCTGTGCGGGGAGACGACGGTGGCGTCGCGGCCGTCGACGTACTGCATCGCCATCCACAGTCTGGCGTCGTCGATACCGCTGTCATAGACCGCGACGATTCCCGGATGGTGCAGGTGCGCAACGACTTCCGCCTCATCTTCGAAACGGGCGCGGATTTCCGGATCGGCGGAGACGTCGGAGTTGAGCAGCTTGAGCGCGACGGGCCGGGGCATGCCTGAGCGTCGGGCGAGGTAGACGGCACCCATGCCGCCGCGCCCGAGTGTGCCTTCGATCCGGTAGCCGGCGAAGACATCTCCCCTGTCCAGCATCAGACCTCCCGATCGTCTGCCGAATGATAGCTACGATCGGCGAGGGTACGGGCCGGTTCAGTTGCTGTTGCGGCGGGCCATGGAACCGAGGACGGTGAGATCCAGATCACCGGAGGCTTCGGTCCAGCCCATGGCGCGCAGGTCGTCCGGGGTGTTGACGCCGAGCGCGTCGTGCAAGCCGAAGGCGACCGAGCGAGCGAATTCGACCAGCCCGTTCCAGGACAGCGGCCAGAACAGGATGCGCTGCCAGTTGTCGATCTCGCGGCGCTGGATGGGCTCCTGCCAGCCCATGTCGCGCAGCGTTTCGGCGGCGTCGAGCGAAATAGGCTGGGCCAGATACTGATTGCCCGCCAGCTCGGCGGAGAGTTTGATGTCGTACTGCACGAACTGGACGTAACGGTTGCCAGGCGCCGCGATGATCAACGTGGCTCGCGACGGCAGCTCGGAAAGACATTGCGCCAGTGCCTGCACGAATTCTTCCCAATCCGTGGTCACCGGCTCACTCATTCTTCCCCCGGGTATCCGCACTGGCCCGATCATACGCCGACGTGCCTGAGACACCAGTCCAATCTTGTTGGGAGACCGGTCCGTTCGCGACAGTTATACCGGTGGGCAATCACTCCTGGTGCACGACCTCCAGATGCTGGAGCACTTCCGGGTCGGCGGGCAGATCGATGGTGATATTGCGGCCGTACCGGACGGTGAAATCGAATACCACCCTGGGCGTTTCGTCGACCCGCGGTGAATATCTGGGCCACAGCTCGCAGGCCCGCAGCACTGTCCGCGCCCGACGCCACAGCCCGGTGCGCCCACTCGGAGGACCACTTCGGGGTCGAGCAGTTTCAGCAGTTCCTCGAACTCGCAGCGGAGGCCGAGAGGGAACTGCGGGCGGCATTTGCCGAACAGCCCGGGCATCAGTGCCTGATGACCTCGAGTCGACCCTCTTTCGCGCGCTGGTAGGACGAGGACATGTATCCAGAACCGGGCCAAGTGCTGCATTTCTCTGAGGATCCGTCGATCGAACGCTTTGTTCCGCAAAAGAATGCAGGTAGGCCCGGGCCATATGTCTGGGCCGTCGACGTGCGAAACGCACCGAGCTACTGGTTTCCGCGCAACTGCCCTCGGGCGATGGCCTGGAGTACGCCCACGACGGTGCCGGGTGATCGCGAGCGAATCCTGGGGCCAGGCGGCGGGGATCGGGTGCACGCGATCGAATACTCCGGGCTGGACGCACTCCAGTCGGTTGCGTTGTTCGCGTATCGCCTGCCCGCCCACGGCTTTCAGCCGATCGGCGAACCGGAGCCGTACGCCATGGTGTCGACCGATCCTGTCGATCCACTCGGACCACCCGAACCCGTCGGCGATCTAGTTCACCTGCACGAACAAGCAGGAATCCAACTCCGAGTTCTCCCCAACCTGTGGCCGTTCTGGGACGCCGTGACCGCAAGTTCCCTCGGTTTCAGCGGGATCCGTATGCGCCAAGCACGGCCCCGGCCGTAACCAGGCCGAGAGCTCCCAGGAGGCGAGGGCGTATCAGGCGCTAAGCCCCACGCTAACCCCTGATGAACCTCGGAACTTGCGCTCTTGGCCAGCGCTAGATCACGAACTGCGGCCCCGAAGATCATCAGGAGTTGTCGGCGGAATCGGCCAGGAAGTCGGCGCCAGCAGTGCCTGATGATCTTGAAGATCCGGTTCGGCCTCAGCGGGGCTCAGCTGCCGAGGTACTGCGCCCCGGAACGGCGGCCCAAGATCGACATGAGCTCAGGACGGCATCCGCCGAGCAGAGGCCGACGCGGCTCGGCCGGGTGCACAATCGCGGATCGTTCGCGTCCCGCTGCGCGACGGGTAACAGGCCTGTGTTTCCAACGCCCGACTGACCGCCGCCGATGCCCGCGTCCTAGCCGATGTGGATCGGATGCGCGCGGCATTGCGCCATGAACTCCAGGCCAGACCTGGCAAATGGACGGGCTCCCAACACCCCTGGTTGCAGAGGTTAGGCGCGTGCCGGGGTGATGTGGGCGGCGCATACTCACCAGTGCCCGGTGATCTCGAATGCTGGTGCGCGGGTTCACTGCGGAACGCACGTCCGTGTCCCAGACAAGGTTGGCGGAGTCTGCAAGGTCATCAGGAATTTGCGGTGACTTCCGGCGACAAGCCGCCGTGACCTGGCCGGCACTCTTGAAGGGCTGGCGGTCGGCGAGTGCCGGAACGGTTCATGACCGGGCGAAACCGCAGTCGGGATCGGCGTGTGCTGTGTGCCACCAGTCACGGGCGATCTTCGCGCTCCCTCATTCCGGGTGATCTTCGTATCCCCTGGTTCCGGGGGCTGTACCAGGTGGGGGTGTACAGGCGATAGTCCTGGGGTGAGCATGGTGGTTCGGGTTTTGGCCGGGGTGGCGTTGGTGTTGGGGGTGCTCGCGCCGGTGACGGTGGCGGAGCCGTTGGGGGTGGGGTATCAGTGGCGGCAGACCTATATCGATGCGCCGGATGGGACTCGGCTGCATGCGGATATTTTGCGGCCTGAGGGGATCGCAGATGATGTTCGGACGCCGGTGATTTTGACGGTCAGTCCGTATCGGTCGCATACCGCGTTCATCAGTGCGCCGCGGTTCGAAGGGGGGCCGTCGACCGATAATTTGCCGGTGGAGCTGGCGCTGCGGGCGGGCTACACGTATGTGATCGTGGATTTGCGCGGGTTCGGTGGGTCGAATGGGTGCCCGGATTACGGCGGGCCGGGGGAACGATCGGATGTGGTGACGGCGGTCGAGTGGGTGGCGAACCAGCCTTGGTCGACCGGCAAGGTCGGGATGGCCGGGGTTTCCTATGAGGCGTGGACCGGGCTGCTCGGGTTGACCGCGAAGCCGAAGGGGCTAGCGGCGGTGCTGGCGTTCGCGCCGGTGGTGGATCCCTATTCGTACCTGTACATGCAGGGTGTGTCGTGGAAGTTCTCCGGAAAACCGGTGACCGAGAGCGGGATTCGGCCCGCCGATCAGGTCGGCGAGGAGCATCTGCTGATCGCCTCCACGCCCGGGCGGCCGGACGACTCCCCCGAATACCAGGCCAATGCCGTCGCGATGACGGTGCCGTGCAGCGAGCAGTACCTGGCGCTGACCGGTGATCACAATGCCGCCAACCCGGACTGGCGGGCCCGCGACCTCGTGGAAGGCGTGCGGGGCAACACAATTCCGCTGTTCCTCGGGCAAGGGTTCCTCGACTACAACACCCGGGCCGACCGCGTCTTCGACCTGTGGAACGGGCTCGGATCCGGTGATCACCGCGCCTGGTTCGGGCAGTGGGGACACAGCGACTGCCATACCAAGTGCGGGACACCGCAATTCGATGCGGAAATGATCGCGTTCTTCGACAAGCATGTAGCCGGGCGGGACGTGCAGATTCCCGGGCCGCGAGTGACGGTCGGGCAATTCGACGGAGGATGGCGATCCGAAACAGCTTGGCCGCCAGTGGATTCCCGCAAGTTCGCGGTGAACCTACGCACCGGCAGTTACACCGATCGCGGGTTCATTCCCGGCGCTGATCGTGAAATCTGGTCCATCTCAGAACCTTTCACCCAGACGACACATCTGTCCGGCGTCGCCACCGCATCGCTGCGCCTGACCGGCCCCGCGTCGGCCACTGCCGCGGTCGAGCTCTTCGACATCGGGCCGGACAATCGCGCCACCGTCATCACCCGCGGAATCGCTCCGGTCGCCGAGACCACCGACATCCGTCTGCTCGGGCAGGACTGGCCGCTGCTGGCCGGACATCGCCTCGGCGTGCGGATCACCGACGTGGTGGACGACGTGTGGTCGCATGCGCCCTCGAACGCCCAGGTCACGGTGACAGCCGCCCGTCTCGACGTGCCGCTGTTGACCCAACCGCGGCAGCCGGATCTGACGGGTGGGGGAAGCGAAGCTCACGGGAAGTGGCGCAACGAAAAGGTCATCGGCCTCACGCCCGAGCAGGTGGGCCGAGCCACGATGCACATGAATCTGCCGAACGAAACTGCCGTGCGCTGAGCGACTTCCGCGACGCCGTGGTCTCCGCGACTACGGCGATCATGAGATCTCGCACTGGATGCCTGCCCACGGCCGTGTCAGCCTCGGGCCGTTATGACGAGGTGAAGATCTGGCTGCGCGGGTCGGCCCGCAGTCATCCGCCGCAGCGGACGGTGATCGCGGGCGCCGCGGCACCATTCGTGGTAACCGACTCGGGTTAATGCAGTCGTCCACAGCAATATCCCTATCGGAGGTTGGTGCCCGTTGGCGGCAGGACGGCCGATGTGCCGTTGGCGGCCATGCCTCAGGGTGGCCTGGGTCCACGGCCGACAGGGTGGCCACGACCCAGGCCAGACACAGTGCCCACCACCCACGGCACGCGGGGTGGCCTCGGCCTGAGACGCACAGGGCGGCCTCGGCCCGAGGCGGACAGGGTGATGTTCGGCGGAATGTGCTCGACGGGACTCGGGTGTTGAAGAATGCAGGGATGTCTGTGACGCTGCCAGGAATGGGTCCGCGATGATCAGCCGGCCCAGGATCGAGCCGGCGCTGGTCCACCCGGTGACGCCGGTCGACGACGTGGTCGCGGAGCGGCTCGCCGTCGCGATACGGTGCGTCACTATTTCCAGCGACGGGATTGGGTCCAGCTCCAATCTCACCGACGACATCGGCGCAGGTTGGAGTGGAAGCGGATTCAGCACCGCCCCGGCGGGAGCAGATTCGACGGACAATTCCAGCGCTGTCATCGGCCCCGGCTCGGGCGGCAGCATCGAACCGCGCGGGGTCGGCGAGGATGTAGCCGATCCGACATCGCTCGTCGCCGAAGCGGCCGAGGGGACCATCGCGGGCAGCAACGCCACTCTTGATGGCAGTGCGGACGAGGCCGCCCCGACATCGACCGTTGCCGCAGTGCCCGCCGATACCCGGGATCCCGGCGAGACTGGGGCGAGCAGCGAGACCAGCCAGACCGGGACGAGCAGCCAGACCAGCGAAACCGGGACGAGCAGCCAGACCAGCCAGACCGGCACAACCAGCCAGACCAGAGAAACCGGCACGAGCAGCCAGACCAGCCAGACCGGCACAACCAGCCAGACCAGCGAAACCGGCACAACCAGCCAGACCAGCCAGACCGGCGCGACCAGCCAGACCGGGGCGACCAGGGCCACCCTTGATATCGGTAGCGTCACCGGAACGTCCGACACCGCTGGATCCGACGCCGAATTCGTGAAGCTCGCTGAACATTTGGAGCGGTCGTTTCCGCGCGTGCACGCCGAGCTGGAGCTGGAGCGGTTCGGACGCAGCAGGCTCTATCGATGGGTGGGGGCGGAACCCGAGAAGGTCGCGGCGGTTCTGTTGGCGCATCAAGATGTGGTGCCGGTGGATGATGCGGAGCGGTGGACTCATCCCCCGTTCGCCGGTGTTGTCGACGACGAATTCGTTTGGGGCCGTGGGGCTATCGATGACAAGAGCCGGGTGATGGCGATCCTGGAGGGGGTGGAGGCGGCGCTGACCGCGGGCGTGCGGCCGAAGCACACCATCTACTTGGCTTTCGGGCATGACGAGGAAGTGTTCGGCGATCGCGGAGCGGTGCTGATGGCACAGCACTTGCGCGATCGGAAAGTTCGCGCCGCTCTGTTGCTCGACGAGGGCGGGGTGATCACCCAGGGTGTGGCCGATGGCGTGGACGTCCCCGTGGCGACGATCATGGTTGGCGAGAAAGGCTATGCCACCGTTCGGCTTTCGGTGCAGGAGATAGGTGGGCATTCCTCGATGCCGGGACGCCAGACCGCAGTGGGCCGCCTGGCCCGTGCGGTGGCCCGATTGCAGGATCATCCGATGCCGATGCGCCTGATCCCGGTGATCGCCGACATGCTGGATCGTTTGCGGCACACGATGGCAGAACCACGCCGCAGCCTGCTCAAACTGTCCGGGAAAAGTGTTGTCGCGCCGTTGATCACTCGGATCATGGCCGCCAGCCCCACGACCGAAGCACTGGTGCGCACCACCACCGCACCGACCGTCATCCGCGGCGGCGTCAAAGCGAATGTCCTGCCGCAGCGGGCCGAGGCGCTGGTGAATTTCCGCATCCTGCCAGGGGATTCGGTCGCCAAGGTACTGGAACATTGCCGGAAAGTAGTGCGCGACAAGGGCGTTCACATCGAGATAATCGGCACCGCCTCCGAACCCTCACCCAACCCTCACGTCGGCCCCGCCTTCGACCTCATCGCCCGAATCGCACAAACCGTCGTCCCAGGCATCGCGGTCACCACCGGCCTCGTCCCCGGCGCCACCGACTCCCGCCACTACGACGATCTCGCCGTCACCCGCTGCAACTTCGCCCCGATCATGCTCACCCAGGCGGATATCGAGTCAATCCACGGCACCGACGAGCGCATCTCCCGGCTGAACTACGCCCGCCTCATCGAGTTCAACCGCCTCCTCATCACCGAACTCGCCCGGGGCACCAGCGCGCCGTAAGACTTCGACCGAACGCGCTTCGCGATCATCCGGAACTGGCGGCGGCGGCCTCTCGATCGATATCGCCACCAGTTCCGGACAACTTTGTGCACTGGCCAGCCCTACCGGCATCGAGCGAAAGTGGTTGGCCCGAGCACGACCCGAGGAGCACCGCGGCCTACAAGATCACCAGGCATTCATGGCGATCCCACTCGGCCGATACCGCCAGCACCGCCTGATGATCTTGTGGAACCAGCCAATTCAACCAGCGGTGACCATGAATGCGGGTGGAAGTGGTTGGTGCGGGTGTGGCCCAGGGGCACAGCGACTTTCTAGATCACTAGGAGTTGGCGGCGGGGCGACCCGGCGATGCAGCCGGCAATTCCAGGTGATCTGGAGATCGCGGCACAGGTCGACCTCTGACGCGGATGTCACCTCGGCGGTTGACCCACGCGTCCTGAACAAGATCATCAGGCACTGAGGGCGGAGGCCTCTCGATCGATGCCGCCATAAACTCCTGATGATCTTGTGGAACCAGCCAGCTCGACCAGCGGTGACCATGAATGCGAATGGAAGTGGATGGTGCGGGTGTGGCCCAGGGGCACTGCGACTTTCTGGATCACTGGGCGTTCGCGGCGGGCGACCCGGCGATGCAGCCGGCAATTCCAGGTGATCTGGAGATCGCGGCACAGGTTGATCTCTGACGCGGATGTCACCTCGGCGGTGGACCCACGCGTTCTGAACAAGATCATCAGGCACCCAGGGCGGAGGCCTCTCGGCCGATGCCGCCACCAGGTCCTGTTGATCTTGTGGCGGCGGGTGCGGGGGGATGGGCGGGCGGGTAGGTTCCGTGTCGAGTGCCAGTTTTGCGGCAGCGACCTGGGCTGAGCCGCTAGTTTGGTGGGCAGGGTGCAGGGCAGGCACCCGTTGAGGACTTTCTGTAAGGAGCGCATGTGACCCGCACCGAGGATGGCAGTTTCGAGGGCGTTGGCAGTCGGATTGCTTGGCGCGCTTGGCTTCCGGATGGGGAGACGCGGGCGGTGGTCGTGCTGGTGCACGGGATCGCGGAGCATTCGGGGCGGTATGTCCATGTCGGGACGCGGCTGGCGGATGCCGGGTTCGCGGTGTATGCGCTGGACCATGTGGGGCATGGGAAGTCCGAGGGTGGGAAGGCGAATATCGGGTCGATGTCGGGGTCGGCCGACAATGTCGAGGGCATGCTCGAGCTCGCGAGCCGGGAACAGCCGGGGGTGCCGCGGTTTCTGCTCGGGCATTCGATGGGCAGCCTGATCGTGCTGTACCTGGCGACTCGCGCGCCGTTGAAGGTGGACGGGATCGTGGTGTCGGCGCCGCCGCTGGACATTCCGGTCGGCAACCCGCTGCAGAAGCTGGTCGCCCCGGTGTTGAGCAGGTTGACGCCGAATCTCGGTGTGCTGACGCTGGATTCGTCGATGATCAGCCGCGATCCGGCCGTGGTCGCGGCTTATGACGCCGACCCGCTGGTGTATCGCGGCAAGCTTCCGGCCCGCACGGCCACGGAAATTCTGCAGGCCACCGACATCGTCAAGGCCCGCCTGGACAAGCTGACCGTGCCGATGCTGGTGCTGCACGGCACCGCCGACGCTTTGGCCGCACCGTCGAGTTCGGACCTGATCGAGCGCGGCGCCGCCACCAAGGACCTGACGGTGCTGCGCTACGACGGCCTCTACCACGAGGTGTTCAACGAGCCCGAGCAGGACAAGGTGCTCGGCGATGTCGTGGAGTGGCTGCAGGCTCATGTTACTCAGCAGTAGACTCCGGTCATGAACAACAAGGTCGCCTTCATCCGCGCCATGTGGCACAGCTCCATCGTCGGCAAAGCTGTCGAGGGCTTCACCGCCGAATACCGCGATCTCGGCTTCGACCCGGCCACCATCGACGTGTTCGAGGTGCCGGGGGCCTTCGAGATCCCGCTGCATGCCAAGCGGCTGGCGCAGTCCGGCCGCTACTCGGCGATCGTGGCTTCGGCGCTGGTCGTCGACGGCGGCATCTACCGGCACGATTTCGTCGCGACCGCGGTGATCGATGGTCTGATGCGGGTGCAGCTCGACTCCGATGTGCCGGTGTTCTCGGTGGTGCTCACGCCGCACCACTTCCACGAGCACAGCGAGCACGTGAACTACTACACCGAGCATTTCGTGACGAAGGGCGCAGAAGCGGCTCGCGCACTGGCGACCACCCTGAACTCGTTGCGCAGCTTGCCCGCCGCGGTTGACTGACACCGAGCCCGATCGGAGTTCCGAACATCGGGCGAGGTCAGCACCACCGGACACCGGTTGGCGCAGGATCGCGGTCCTGACAGCGCTGGGGGTGTTCTGCGCCGGCATGTGGGCGGTCTGGCTCGGCTGGGACCAGGAGTATTACGAGGTCGACGGCGTCGCCCAGGGCCCATACCGCCCCGAGCAGGTAATCGGTTGCGGCGCTTGCATTGTCGTCGCCAGCATCGTGGCGTTCCTGTACTTGCGGCGCCCCACGACCATCCCGGTGGTGGCGGCGGTCGCGGTGGTCGGCTTCGCCGTGCCATGGGCAAGCGACGCATCACAAGACTCCACCGGGCTGTGGGCCGTCGGGCTGATGTTTCTGCTCATCGGCGGCGGGCTGGGCCTGGTTTCGGTATTGACGGTGGTCCACTTGCTTCGGACCCTGCTGCGGTCGGTACGAAACCGGCGGTAGCTTATTTGAACTTCGTCAGACAGGCCTGCTCCCCGTCGAGCACCCCGTGCCGGAAGGCCTCCAGCCGCTGGTAGCCACTCTTGACGATCTTGCCGTCCACATCGGCCGCCGCGAGCCCGTCGGCCAGCAGGCCCGACACCGCTTCGTCGAGATCCTTGGCCGACAGGCGCGGATTACTGTTCGGCGCACTGAGTTTCGTGGTGAATGCGCCGCTCAGACAGACGGTGCGGAGGCCGGCGGTTTCCGCACCGGCGAGGGTGAGCTTCCGATCCTGTTGCACGGCAAGCATGTAGCGCGAGATGAAGACGATGAAGGCGTTGTAGTCGCCGTCCACGTCTGCGGACAATACGTCCTCCTCGTACTCCGTCTCACCACGTTCGGCCAACGCGGTGACATTCGTTCCGATCTTGTTCGAACTCGGGCAGTACGAAACCGGCTCCGTGGCAGTGACATTCGCGCAGTCGCGTACCACGCCCTGGTAATCGAAGGTCGGCGCCTGCGCCACCGGGAAGGCCTTGGACAGGGCCTGCGCGACACTGGCCAGCGACTCCTTGTCGATCGGAAGTTGCCGCTGCTCTTCGTCTTCGCTCTCGAAGGTGGTGGGCAGGTTGCCGCGCCGCTTGTTCAGCTCGAACCGGTTGATCTGCTTGCACGCGCTCGCGCCGTCGGTGTAACCGAGCTGCACCGCGGTCACCCGCTCGAACGCGGACCCGTGCACGTTCTTCTTGTTGCTCGGATCGGTGTCGCGCACCGCGATGGTGGCGCCGAGCACGCCGTCGAGCCCGTCCGTCAGGTTCATCGTGAAATGCGGCGAATCCCCTTCGGCCACATGGCGCAGGAAGACACCGGCCAGGCAGTCGGCCTGCTGTTCCTGCACCAGGGCGTCGGTGAAGAAGCCCGCGATCTTGGCTTGCCCCTGAATGGCGTGCCCGTACTCGTGCGCCAGCACCATGACCACGGCCAACGAGTTGTACCGCTTCTCCAGCAGCGGGAACAGCACGCCGCGGTCCCAGCCGATGGTGTGGTCGAGGCTGCAGTAGGCCGCGTTCACCAACTGATAGGTGGAGGATTTACAGAAGCTGACCGAACTTTCCCTGCCGGTCCGGGCATCCCAGGAAATGTATTTGCTGACCGGTTCGAAGGCACCCGGAAATGTCTTGCTGTATTCGGTTTTCCAGAAAACCTCGATATCGGCGATGGCGTTGAGGGCGAGTTTGTCGACCGCTCCCCCGTCACCGTTCTCCGCTGTCAGCGGCGTGTCCGGCACACTCTTGCGCGGGCCGCTCGGACCCTCCGCCTTCGCCGCTCCGGCCAGCACCC
Organism: Nocardia sp. XZ_19_385; assembly: GCF_015355755.1. Classification (NCBI taxonomy): domain Bacteria; kingdom Bacillati; phylum Actinomycetota; class Actinomycetes; order Mycobacteriales; family Nocardiaceae; genus Nocardia; species Nocardia sp. XZ_19_385. Next base: position 439,814 of record NZ_JACVEE010000004.1, on the reverse strand, counting down.
ACGGATTGTCCGGGTCTGTAACCGGCTTCCCCGCAGTACTATTCGCTATCTCCGCGCACCCGGACAGTGCGGCCCCCACCGCGAGCACCACCGCGACCACGCCGAAACGCCATCGTCTCATTCTGAAGTTCCTCCCCGGTTACACCGCAGAGCCATTTCCCGGGCCACCCGCCGAGCGTTCTCATCGTAATCGCCGGAACCTCAACGCGCGTATCACAATTCACCCCAGCCCGAATTCAAGATCAACAGGCCCTGAGGGCGGCATCGGCCGACAAGCCGCCGCCCTCAGGTCCTGTTGATCTTGGTTAGGAGTTCATGCGGAGGTGGGCCAGGAGGGCGCGGTGGTCGGAGCCCGGGATGGAGAGGGATTGGAGGTCTTCGGCGGTGCCGTCGGCGACCAGGATGTGGTCGATGCCCAGGACCGGGCCCCAGCTTCTGCTGTCCGGCCAGGTGAGCATCGGGCCCGCGCCGACCAGGTCGGCGGCCGAGTCGAACCGGCCGGCGATCAGGTCACGGAAGGCCGCGTGGTCGCGGGTGGCGTTGAAATCCGCGCCGACGATCGCGGGACCTGTTTGGGCGTCCAGGATTTCGCGGATGCGCGGCATCTCCCAGCTCCATGCGGCGAAGTTCAGGTTCGGCGGGATCGGGTGCAGGGCGAACACCGCGATGTCGCCGCGCTCCGGATGCTCCATGGTCGCGCCGAGATTGTTGATCTGGAATCCGTCGAACCTTTTGGTGTCCCGCAGCGGATACCGGCTGTAGATACCGGTGCCGCCCCCGCCGAGGCCGGGAATCAGGAACTGGTGCGGCAGTTCCGCGCTGATCCCCGCCGCCGCGAACCGATCGATCGACTCCTGGGTCAGCTCGTCGACGGTCAGCAAGTCCACGTTTTCTTCGCGGACGGTCCGCACCACCGCGCCCACATCTGCGCCACCGAACAGAATATTCGACTGCAGCACAGTCACTTTCGGTCCGGTGGCGGCATGCCCGTTCGGCACGAAGATCGGCAACTGCGTCCACAACGCCACCGCCACAACAACTCCCGCGAACGCCGCACTGCGCCACCCCCGCGCGATCAACACCAGCACCAGACCCACCAGCGCGCCGATCATCAGATACGACGCCCCCGAAGCACCGAGCACGAACAGCTCCCACTGCCACGTCCCCAAATGCAGCACGACCCCGGCGATCCCTGCGAGCACAGCGGCCCACCCCAACCCGAGCAGTGCCCGGTCCAACCATTTACGCATGTACTGACCCTATGCGGCCCGTATGGACCCGACGCGAGCCGCTTGTGAAGATTCGGTGTAGACGCTCTCAGGACGCGGTCGTCCGCGGGCCCGGCACCACGGAATAGCCTGAGGGCTGTTGCAGCACAAGCAGATCCGCGTGTGGACGCGAAGGATCCTCCGCGAAGTGCGCACGCTCCTCGGCCGTCCACTCATCCCAGAAGGACGACAGCGCGGCTCCATCCCGCTGACGCCCACGCTCCCAGGCTTCCTCGGCCTCGCACTCCATCCACAACAGCCGCGCAAGGTGCGGCCGCACTGTCCGCCGCCCCGCCCCGACCCCCTCGAGCAGCACCACCGGCTCCGCCAGCAACGCCCGCTCACCTCCGAACTCACAACGCTCCCAGTCATAAGCCCGGTAGAAAGCCGTGTGTCCCCACCTGAACGGCACCAGGATCTGCTCCCGCAGCCGGTCGGTCCACTGGAAGAACTCGCTGTGGGTAGCCAGGTCATCCAGCTTCAACACCGGCGCACCCCCGAGCGCCTCGGACAGCTGCCCGGCGAAAGTGCTCTTCCCCGAGCCCGCATGCCCGTCCACCCCAACCAATCTGACGCGCCCACACGACGGCGGCAGCGCCCGCAACGTCTGCGCGAGCTCACTCAGATCGGCATTTTCCTTGGGTAGGAGGGGATCCATACCGGCCACTCTAAGTGCGCCGATCCGAATGACGGAACCACGACGCGACCCAATCCCACCGAAACCGCCCGCACCCGGGAGCCCCTGCCGCACACCCCTGCGTGTCGCTGCGCACCCCACCAGCCTCCCGACCGAAGTGCGAACCACCAACCCGGGCTTGGGGCACCGCGCTGTCGGCCTGAGCCATGCATGAGGACCAAATCACCGGTGGAATCCGCCGCCATCGGCCGCCGCATCGCCGAAATCGAATACGACCTACCCGCCCCGCTGGACCGGGAATCCGCGGCCTGAGGTCACCCGCCATTCTCGTGCGACGCGGCCCCCGCCGACCCCGCTGAGTCAGCGGTCACCACCGCAGCCGAGACCGGCCATGTTCGTCTATCCATCGGTGTTCGCGCCGCCATCGGGTCGGCAAAGGCGAAGGTGGGCTGTGAAGCCGGGCACCGCACAGGCTCGGCCTCGCACATCGTTCAGGCGATTGCCTGGCGTCCACAACAGCCGCGTCGAAAGAGCAACGCCCGCTAGTTACCACCGAAGACGCGCTCCACCACCGCTTTCGCGCGGCGCGTGATGCGCATGTAGTTGTCGAGGAATTCGCTGCCGTCGTCATTGGGCCAGCCGGCAACGCGCGCGACAGCGGAGAGCAGGCGGCCCGGGCCCGGGAGTTGGTCGGTTGGCTTGCCGCGAACCAATACCAAGGCGTTGCGGGCCTTGGTGGCAGTCAGCCAGGCGTCGCGCAGCAGCGCCACATCCGTGGGCTCCAGAAGTTTGGCTTCCTCGATGACGTCGAGACATTCCAGCGTGGACGTGTTGTGCAGGCCCGGAATCTCGTGGGCATGCCGGAGTTGCAGCAGCTGCACGGTCCACTCGATGTCGGCGAGGCCGCCGCGGCCGAGTTTGGTGTGCGTGGCCGGGTTCGCGCCGCGCGGGAGTCGTTCGGAGTCGACCCGGGCCTTGATGCGGCGGATTTCGCGGACCGCTTCCGGGGAGACACCGCCCGCCGGGTAGCGGGTCTTGTCGATGGTGCGCAGGAACCGCACGCCGAGCGCTTCGTCACCGGCGACCTGATGGGCGCGCAGCAGGGCCTGCATCTCCCACGGCTGCGCCCACTGTTCGTAGTAGGCCGCGTAGGCGGCGAGAGTGCGAACCAGGGCGCCGTTTCGGCCTTCCGGGCGCAGGCCCGCGTCGACCTGCAGCGGCGGGTCGGTGCTCGGCGCGCCGAGCAGGCGCTGCACCTTCTCGGCCACCGAGATGGACCACTTCACCGCTTTGGTCTCGTCGATACCGGGACGCGGTTCGCAGACGAACAGCACGTCGGCGTCGGAGCCGTAGCCGAGTTCCATGCCGCCGAGGCGGCCCATGCCGATCACCGCGAGGTCGGCTGGTGCGGGTTCGCCGCGTTCGGCTTCGCTGGCCCGGACGACCGCCAGCAGTGCGGCTTCCAGCGTCGCGACCCACACCGCCGACAGTGCCCGGCACACCTGCTGCACGTCGAGCATGCCGAGCAGATCGGCCGAGGCGACGCGCGCCAGTTCATGCCGGCGCAGCGAACGGGCCGCTGCGACAGCGCGTTTCGCATCGTCGTAGCGGGCGGCGGCGGTCAGGATGCCGCGCGCGACGTCTTCGGGCTGCTGGCTCAGCAGCAGTGGTCCGCTCGGTCCGTCGGCGTACATGCGGATCGTGTCGGGCGCGTTGATCAGCAGGTCGGGCAGGTACTCCGAGGAACCGAGCACGATCATCAGCCGCTGCGCGATCGCACCTTCGTCACGCAGTTCGCGCAGGAACCAGATCTGGTCGTCCAGCCCTTCCGACACCCGGCGGTAGGCGAGCAGACCCGCGTCGGGATTCGGTGTCTCCCCAAGCCATTCGAGCAGCGTCGGCAACAGCAGCGCCTGGATGCGGCCTTTACGCGACACCCCGCCGGTGAGCGCTTTCAGATGTCCGAGAGCATGTTCCGGTGAGGTGTAGCCGAGCGCTTTGAGCTGACGGATAGCCGCGCTCGGACTCAACCGCAGGGCGTCCGATTCCAGTCGCACCACCGATTCCAGCAGCGGGCGGTAGAACAACTTGGCGTGTAATCGCCTGACCCGCACCGCGTTCCGGCGAATCTCGGCGCCGAGCACGCCGACCGCGTCCTGCCTGCCATCCGGCCGGATATGCGCGGAACGCGCCAGCCAGCGCATGCCTTCCTCGTCGTCGGCGGCGGGCAGCGTGTGCGTGCGCTTCAAGCGCTGCAACTGCAGCCGGTGCTCGAGCAGCCGCAAGAACTCATAGGAGGCAGTGAGATTCGCGGCATCGTCGCGGCCGACGTATCCACCGGCCGCCAGCGCCGTCAACGCCTCGACGGTCCCCTGCACGTGCAGCGTGTCGTCGACCCGCCCGTGCACCAATTGCAGGAGCTGAACCGCGAATTCGACGTCGCGCAGACTGCCGTGCCCGAGTTTGAGTTCCCGCTCCCGCAGATCCGCGGGCACCAGATCTTCCACCCGCCGGCGCATCGCCTGCACGTCGGCGACGAAATCCTCACGCTCGGAAGCGGTCCAGACCATCGGCATCAGCGCGTCGCGGTAGGCCTGCCCGAGCTCCAGGTCGCCGGTCATCGGCCGGTTCTTCAGCAGCGCCTGGAATTCCCAGGTCCGCGCCCAGCGCTTGTAATACGCGATATGCGATTCCAGCGTCCGAACCAGCGCGCCCGCTTTGCCTTCCGGCCGCAGCGCCGCGTCGACCTCGAAGAAGGCCTGACTGCCGACACTCATCATCTCCGCGGCCAGCCGGGTGGCGGTGGCGTCGGCGGGTTCGGCGACGAACACGACGTCGACATCGCTGACATAGTTGAGTTCGCAGGCGCCGCTCTTGCCCATGGCGATCACGGCCAGCCGCACCGGGCACGGCCCGTCCTTGCAGACTCGCGCCACCGCGACCGACAGCGCCGCGGTCAACGCCGCGTCGGCCAGCGCCGTGAGGTGTTTGCCCACCACCTGATACGGCAGCACCCGCTCGTTCTCCACGGTGGCCGCGAGGTCCAGCGCGGCGAGGAACATGAGCTGATCGCGATAGCGCCGGCGCAGCAGCGACACCGTCTCCGGCCCGGAAATCCCGGCCCGATACAGCATCGGGCTCGCGTTGGGGCCCGCTTCGGGCACCGCCTGCACCGCGTCGAGCAGATCCGCGATCAGCTCGGCCCGATCCGGCAAGTCCTTGCGCTGCAACAACTTCCACGCCAACGGCTCGGCCACCAGATGATCGGCGAACGCGCTCGACGACCCGATCAGCGCGAACAGCCTGCCACGCAACGACGCATCGGCCCGCAGCACCGAATCCAGTTCGCCCCAAGCCGCACCGAGGGCCTCCCGCAACCGGATCAGCGTGCTCAGCGCCAGATCCGCGTCGGGCGCCCGCGACAGCGCCCACAGCACCGGAATGCTGTCGACATTGTCCCAAGCCAGCTCGCGCAACGACTGGGCGGCGTTCGGCTCGAGCAACCCGAGCCGGCCGACACCGGGAACAGCTGAGCGCGCAGTTGGGGGCCGAACCATAGCTCCCAACTTAGTTGCCTGAACAACGCTTTCCCGCACAGGGCACGGAAAGACACGCAAACGGTACGTACCTAGGACCGAGCTTCCGGCGCACAACTCGGCCCCGACGGAGGGAGTCTTGCGACCGACCGTTCGCGGCCCGTCTCGCTTCCGAGCGGCCGAAGCGCATGCGCCGCAGGCGCGAGTCTCGGCCGTTCGGAAGCGAGACATAATGGGCCGCGAACACGCAGCGCCGCAGGCGCTGCCAAAATTACAGCCCGAGGTATTCCTGAAGCTCGTAGGGCGTGACCTGGCTGCGGTAGTCGGCCCATTCGCGGCGCTTGTTGCGCAGGAAGAAGTCGAACACGTGCTCGCCCAAGGTCTCCGCGACCAGCTCGGAGCGCTCCATCGCCTGCAGGGCTTCGTCCAGGGTGCCCGGCAGTTCCCGGAAGCCCATGGCGCGGCGCTCGGCGGTGGTCAGCGACCACACGTCGTCCTCGGCCTCCGGCGGCAGCGTGTAGCCCTTCTCGATGCCGCGCAGACCGGCCGCGAGCAGCACGGCGAAGGTCAGGTACGGGTTGCAGGCCGAATCAGGGCTGCGGATCTCGACGCGGCGCGAGGAGGACTTGTTCGGGGTGTACATCGGCACCCGCACCAGCGCGGAACGGTTCGAGCGGCCCCACGAGGCGGCGGTCGGGGCCTCGCCACCGTGGATCAGGCGCTTGTAGGAGTTCACCCACTGGTTGGTGATCGCCGAGATCTCCGGCGCGTGCTCCAGGATGCCCGCGATGAACGCGCGCGCCGTGCCGGAGAGGTTGTCCGGATCGTCGGGGTCGGCGAAGGCATTGGCCTCCCCTTCGAACAGGCTCATGTGCGTGTGCATGGCCGAGCCCGGGTACTCCGCGAAGGGCTTGGGCATGAACGTGGCGCGCACGCCCTCGTCGATCGCCACTTCCTTGATCAGGTAGCGGAAGGTCATGACGTTGTCGGCCATGGACAGCGCGTCGGCGTAGCGCAGGTCGATCTCCTGCTGGCCCGGGGCGCCCTCGTGGTGGCTGAACTCCACCGAGATGCCCATGGACTCCAGCGCGTCGATGGCGTGCCGGCGGAAGTTCGGCGCGGAATCGTGCACGGCCTGGTCGAAGAAGCCGCCGCTGTCGGCCGGGGTCGGCTTGGAGCCGTCCTGCGGGCCGTTCTTCAGCAGGAAGAATTCGATCTCCGGGTGCACGTAGCAGCTGAACCCGACATCGGCGGCCTTGTTCAGCTGCCGCCGCAGCACGTGGCGCGGGTCGGCCCAGGACGGCGAACCGTCGGGCATGGTGATATCGCAGAACATGCGCGCGGAATGCTGGTGACCCTTGGAGGTCGCCCAGGGCAGCACCTGGAACGTCGAGGGATCCGGCCGGGCGACCATGTCGGCCTCCGAGACGCGGGCGAAGCCCTCGATGGCCGAGCCGTCGAAGCCGATGCCCTCCTCGAACGCGCCCTCGAGCTCGGCGGGAGCGATCGCGACGGACTTCAGATAACCCAAGACGTCGGTGAACCAGAGCCGCACGAAGCGGATGTCCCGTTCTTCGAGCGTCCGCAGCACGAATTCCTTCTGGCGATCCATGTCCGCGAGCGTAGGCACCTGGCGTTAAATCCGTGTTACGTCGGGACTGAAGATTGGGTTCCGGGGCAAAAAGCGAGATCCTTCGCCGGCACGAAGGATCTCGCCGGGGCCTTACGGCAGCGGGCTGCCCTGGAACAACGCCCACATGCGGTTCATCACTTCGGTGCGGCGTGCGCCGGTGGGCCAGTCATGGTTGCCGCCGTGGTAGGTGCGCCACACGACCGAGGTCCCCGCGTCGCAACTCCAGCGCTTGGATTCGAAAGTGTTGGTCCCGCCGTCCGGCGTGTCGTTGTTGCAGGGGCGGTTCTCCCACATCCAGTACATGACGTGGCTGTAGGCCATCTCGTGCCACACCGTGCCGTCACCACGCTGGTGGAACACGCCCCACGAGATCGCGCGCGCCGGATTGCATCCCGTGGGCGGCGGGGCGGGTGCGTACACCGCGCCCGAGGCGAAGTAGGTCGAGGCCAGGCAGCCGGCGCGGGAGGCCATCTGCCCGCCGTTGGAGTGCCCGGTGAGATGGATGCGCTTGGGGTTCACGCACCATTTCGTCCGGACCTCGTTCACCACCGACTTGATGTAGTCGACGTCCGTGGAGGTGGCGTGCCACGCCCAGGTGCTGGGATTGCTGTCGCCTTCGTCCTTGTTCCCACGCGGCGCGACGAGGATGAACTTCTTGTCGTTGGCGAAGTCCTCCCAGCCAGACTGGTCGAGGTGCTGGCGCGGATTGCTGTAGCCGCCGTGCAGGGCCACGACCAGCGGAGCGTTGCCGGAGAGCCCGGCGGGCACCTTCACCAGGTACCTGCGTCCGTCGGGACCCCTTTCCTCGGTGCCGTTGGTCGGTGTTGTCGTGCAGGCGGCGGCGTTGACCTCCGGCTCCACTTCTTCGTCGGCGTAGACGGGTGCGGCCGCGGTGACCGCTAGTGACAGCGCCGCACAGGCCGCGCCGAACAGCGCCGCCAAGCGGGTGGTAAGTGAGGACGCCACAGAAACTCCTTGTGTGCGAACAGATTTGAGAATCCGCACGCTACCCAGCCGGTGGTACCACCCGGAAGGGACTTTCGATTTCGCTAGGCGACGGAACAGTTCCCCGAGCCCAACTCGGCGTCCTGCGCACCGGAGCTTGTGACTTCACAACGTATCTGCGAGCGCTCTGGTATGCCAGAGCATAATCCGCTATGCGGTAGTTCAGCTCGCCTGTCCGCAGGTGAGCTGCGAGCCCGGTTCCGTCAGATCCGTCAGGTAGGCGACCACGGCGCTGTCCAGGCATTCGTCCCCGGCCACCAGGGCGGCGGTGTGGCGCGTGCCCTGAAAGGTGATCAGCGACGCGCCCAGTTGCCGAGACAGGTCGACACCCGCCTGGTACGGGGTGGCGGGGTCCTCGGTGGTGGAGACGACGACCACCTTCGGCAGACCCTGGACCGAGATCTTGTGCGGCTCGGAGCTGTTCGGGACCGGCCAGAACGCGCACAGTTCCAACGCGGCCGTCCCGGTGCCCTTGCCGTCGTCGAGAAACGGTGCGGCCTTGCGGTATTCGGCGTCCTGGCGGGAGGCGATGGCGGGGTCGGTGATACGCGGGTCGTCGACGCAGCGAATGGCGTTGAAGGCGTCCTGCGTGTTCACGTAGGAGCCGTCGTCGTTGCGGCCGTCGTACATGTCGGCCAGTTGCAGGAGAGTGTCGCCGCGGCCCTGCTGCAGCTCGGCCAAGCCGGTGAACAGCACGCGCCACAGCGAGTCGGAATACAGCGCCTGCTGGACGCCGGTGATGGCGTCGCCGTAGGACAGGCCGCGAGCGTCGGTGGTGGCAGCAGGCTTGTCGCGCAACGGATTCACCAGGTCGCGGAACCGGGCGACGGACTGAGCGGGGTCGGATCCCAGGGCGCAGTCGGGCTGCTTGGCGCAGTCGGCGCTGAAAGCATCGAAGGCCTTCTGGAAACCGGCGGCCTGGCGCAGTGATTCGTCGACCGGATCCTGCGAGGAATCGATGGCCCCGTCCAGCACCAGCGCGCGCACCCGGTCCGGATACTTCTCGGCGTAAGCCGAACCCAGCTTGGTGCCGTAGGAGTAGCCGAGGTAGCTGAGTTTCGGGTCGCCGAGCACCGCGCGGATGACATCCATGTCCTGCACCACTTCCCGGGTGCCGACATGCGAAAGGATGTCCGCCCCGGTCCGTTCGACGCACTTGCCGACGTATTCCTTGTTCTCCGCCTCTTGCTCGGCGATCCCCTCGGGCGTGTTGTCCACGGGCCGCTCGGCGCGTTCGGCGTCCGCTTCTTGGGGATTCAGGCAGGTGATCGACGGTGTCGACGAACCGACACCGCGCGGATCGAACCCGACCCGATCGAACCGCTCGGCCAGCGGCGAACCCCCGGCCAGGCTCACGATCGACAAGCCGGACACCCCGGGACCGCCCGGATTCAGCAGCAGCGACCCGATCTTCTTGCCGGAAGCCGGAATCCGGGACAGCGCGAGCTGCGCGGTCGGCCCGTCCGGTTTCGCGTAGTCGACCGGCACGGTGACCTTGGCGCACTCCGCGGCGGGCGGCAGCCGATCGCTGGTGACGTTCTCGCAGGACCCCCACTGCACGGTCTGCGCGTAGAACTTGTCGAGCGACACCGGCGTGGCCGGCATCGGCGCGCTGGGCTTTTCGTCCTCCTGCGCCGCGCATCCGCCCGCGATCAACGCCAGCACCGCCACACCCAGCACGCCCCGTCGCAAGCCCATGGGCACGATCCTGCCAGTACCGCCGCACCCAGCCGCTCCCGGGCAAACCGACCGACACCGGCCGGTGTGACCGATCGCACCGGGGAGGGCCCTTATTCAGGGCCCGACGACGGTGGCAGACTGGAGGAGTCAGAAGACCCGGGGACCCGACAGGGCCTCGAGGCGACACTCAATGAAGGGACGATGATGTCCGGATCCGATTCAGAGACCACTGCCTACGGCGCTGCCCCGGCCGAACCGAAGAAGCGGCGCAAGACCCGCGTCACCCATCTGCAGCAGATGAAGGCCGACGGCGAGAAGTGGGCCATGCTCACCGCCTACGACTACTCCTCGGCTGTCCTCTTCGAAGAAGCCGGTATCCCCGTGCTGCTGGTCGGCGACTCGGCCGCCAACGTCGTGTACGGCTACGACACCACCGTGCCGATCACCGTCGACGAGCTGATTCCGCTGGTCCGCGGCGTGGTCCGGGGCGCACCGAATGCCCTGGTGGTGGCCGACCTGCCGTTCGGCACCTACGAATCCTCCCCCGAGCAGGCACTCGCCACCGCGACCCGGTTCATGAAGGAGGGCCAGGCGCACGCGGTGAAGCTGGAGGGTGGTGAGCGGGTCGCCGAACAGATCGCGCTGATCACCGCGGCCGGCATCCCCGTCATGGCGCACATCGGCTTCACCCCGCAGAGCGTCAACACGCTCGGCGGTTTCCGCGTGCAGGGCCGTGGCGACGCCGCCGAACAGCTGGTCCACGACGCCATGGCCGTCCAGGAGGCGGGCGCGTTCGCCGTGGTGATGGAGATGGTTCCGGCCGAAATCGCCGGTCAGGTCACGCACAAGCTGACCATTCCGACCGTCGGCATCGGCGCCGGCCCGGATTGCGACGCCCAGGTGCTGGTCTGGCAGGACATGGCCGGCTACACCAGCGGCAAAACCGCCAAGTTCGTCAAGCGTTTCGCCAGCATCGGCCTGGACCTGCGCACCGCCGCCGCCAACTACGCCGACGAAGTCCGCCGCGGCACCTTCCCCGGCCCGGAGCACAGCTTCTGAACTAGCCGATAAGTGGGACATGACCGCGGCGTCTACGCGACGTTCGCCCCGGTCATGTCCCACTTTTCATGGAGCCCACAGGGGAGGGTGGCAGACTCGGGGGCGATCAGCCGACACGAGTTACGAGGTATCGAATGCCGCAGAGCCGTTGGATTTCATGCAGCACCCTGGTGGTGGCGGGGGTGTGTACCGTTGCGGCGCTGGCCGCGTGTACTACTTCGAGCGATCCGCAACCGGCGGGGACCTCCGCGCCGAGCACCTCCTCGGCGCAGGGTTCGAAGACGACGGCCGCGCCGACCACCACGCTGGAGATCTCCGACGCGAGCGCCACGCAGCTGTGTGAGCTGATCAAGCCGGAACTGTCGAGCTGGCGGGTGCAGGGCCCGACGATCGGCAAGATCGGGCTGAACGCGCTGGTGCACCAGTGGGGTATTCAGCAGGGCGGCATCAACGGCCATATCCTGCACGACAAGTCGATCATCGACACGGTCACCACCAAGTCCTGTGCCGATGTGCGCCAGCAGGCCATCGAAGCCCTGGAGCTCCCGAATCTCGCTGCGGGGATTGCCTTCTGATGACTCGACGCACCCTCTACCCCGCCATCGAACCGTTCGACAGCGGCATGCTCGACGTCGGCGACGGCCAATCCATGTACTGGGAAGTCAGCGGTAACCCCGACGGGAAGCCGGTGGTGTTCCTGCACGGCGGGCCCGGCGGCGGCACCGATCCGGTGTACCGGCGCTTCTTCGACCCGGCCGCCTACCGCATCGTGCTGCTCGATCAGCGCGGATGTGGGCGCAGCACACCGCATATCGCCGACGGCGCCGGCCTGGAGACCAACACCACGCCGCACCTGATCGCCGATATCGAAGCGCTGCGCGCACATTTGGGCATCGAACGCTGGCAGGTGTTCGGCGGCTCGTGGGGCTCCACTCTCGCCCTGGCCTACGCGCAGCAGCATTCCGAGCGGGTCACCGAACTGGTGCTGCGCGGCATTTTCCTGTTGCGGCGCAAGGAAATCGACTGGTACTACAACGGGGCCGCGGGCAACATGTACCCGGACCTGTGGGAGAAGTTCCTCGCCCCGGTGCCGGTCGACGAGCGCGACAGCGACCTGGTCGAGGCCTATCACCGGCTGCTGCACTCCCCCGACCCGGAGGTCGCCGCCGCCGCGGCCATCGCCTGGACCACCTGGGAAGGTGCGACCGCCTCCCTGCTGCCGAACCCGGACCGGGTCGCCGAATTCGGCGACCCCCGCTTCGCACTCGCCTTCGCCCGCATCGAGAACCACTACTTCCGCCACGGTGGTTTCCTCGAGGAAGGGCAGCTGTTGCGCGACCTCGCTAAGATCACCCATATTCCCGCGGTGATCGTGCAGGGCCGCTACGACGTCGTCTGCCCGCCGGTCAGCGCATGGGACCTGCACCGCGCCTGGCCCGGATCGGTGCTGCACATCGTCGACGACGCAGGGCACGCCTCGAGCGAACCCGGCATCGTCGACCGATTGGTCGAAGCGACAGACAGCTTCGCCCGAAAGTGAGTTGATCCCATGGAGGTCAGCGCCGGTACGGCACTCATCGCAGCCCTGTCCAGCGATATCGACCGGCTGCTGGCCGCCGAACCCGAAGTCCGTTCCGACGCGGACGATTCGGTGCACCAGATGCGGGTCGCCACCCGCCGCCTGCGCAGCGTGCTGCGCTCCTACCGCATGCTGCTGCAACGAGACCGGGCCGCTGAGATCAGCGCGGAACTCAAGTGGCTCGCGGGCCTGCTCGGCGTCGCCCGCGACGCCGAGGTCCGCGCCGACCGGTTCGAGAAGCTGATGTCCAAGCACCTGGACGCCGCCACGGAGGTCGCCGAAATCGACACGGTCACAGGGAAACCCGTGGACGCGTCGGGCGATGCGCCGAGGGAGGCCAAGTCGGATGGCGCCGCAACCAGCGCTGCCGCTCCCCAAGATGCCGCGCCCAGCGATGCCAGGCCCGGCGATGCCGCGCCCAACGGTGGCACGGCCAATGGTGACGCAACCAGGGATGCCACGCCCGGCGATGCCGCAACCAGCGATGCCCTGCCCGGAGATTGCGCGCCTGGCGGTGGTGTCACCGCGGGCGAGACGCGCGTCAACGCCCCCATCGCCACCGCTGACGATGTCGACAAGACCACTGCGCGCTTGGTGACCGCCGAGCGCGCCCGTTATGACGGCGCGCACGCGCAGATCCTCGCCGCCCTCGACAGCGACCGCTATCTCGCGTTGCGAAATACCTTGTCCCGCTGGAAGTCCGAGCCCCCGTTGCGCCCCTCCCGCGCCGCCGTCCCAGCCCCCGATTTCTTCCGGGTGGTCCTGCAGCGCGACCACGAACGCATCGAAGCTTTCATCCGCGCTGAACCCAGCACCGCACCGGCCGACCGCATCGAAATGCTGCACGACATCCGCAAGAGCGCCAAGCGCCTGCGCTACTCCTGCGAGGCGGCCGCCGACATCCTGGGCGAGGAGGCCACCGACCTCGGTAAGCACGCCAAACACCTGCAATCAGTCCTCGGCGACCACCGCGACGCCATCGAGTCGCACGAAGCCATCGTTGCTCGCGCCGCCGAAGCCGAAGCCGCGGGCGAGAACCCGGCCCTCTACCACCTGCTGGCGTCCGCCGAAGACGAAGCGGCCCACGACGAGCTGGAGAATTACCCGGCCGCCGCAGAAGCCCTCACCACCCACGCACCCCAACCAGCCCCGTAGAACAGCGTCACGCCCGCACGCCAGCCGCCGCGACCAGTAGAGCCGTCGCACATCAAACGGGAGTGTCGCACCGGCAGAGCGCGCTGACACTCGCGGCCGTCGGGTTCACCGGCGCCGGCAAGTTCTCCCTCGACGCCGGTCGTCCGTGGGAACGCAAGGGTTTCGTTTGGGGCGCGGGCGCACTAGCACTGCTGCAAACCCCCTGCGCACAGCGAGTTTGTGCGCGGGACAGAGCCGGTCAGGCCGGGTATGTGAACACGATCTTGCGGGTAGTGGGATCGGCGGAGGTGAGTTGGACGCGGACGGTGCTGCCCTCTGGCGGTTCGCCGTTGCACGGGCCGAGCACCGGTGGGTCGGCGATGAAGATTTCAGCGGCGCGGTTGCCGTTGGCTTCGCGGATCACCACGGCGTCGAAGGCCTGGCCGACGCGTTCGGACAATAGCGTTGATTCGGTGAGGTCGATGCAGGCGCGTTCGATTTTGTTCGCCATGGCGTCGGTGCGGCGCAGGGTGCTGACGACTTCGGTGAGGCCATCGCGGACCCATTGCGGCACTTCGGTTTTCGCATGCCGAGCCAGGCAGATTTCGGTGGCGAAGCGGTCGCCCAGGCGGCGCAGCGGGGCCGTGACATGGGCATAGGGAGCACCGATTGCGCTGTGTTGCAGCAGGTTTGGTCGGCGTTCCGCAGCGGCAGACGTGTTCTCGGCGCTCTCCTGGCCGGTTGCTTCCGTGGCGGCATCCGGGTCCCCGTTCAGCACGGTGTACCCGGCCCCCCGCAGTAAGCCCGTCGCCTCGGACATCAGGACAAGTGCCGCAGGCGTATTCGGGTCCAGCAGAGCCAGCATCTGCCCGACGGGCTGGTCGGCGGGCCAGTCCACGCCCAGGGCGGCGGCGGTGCGGCGCATGGCGGCGATGGCGGATTCGGCGGGCGGGGGCATGGTGCGCAGCAGGGCGATGACATCGCCGGAGCTGTCGCCCTGCAACATGATTCGGGCGGCGACCATTCCGGTGAGCAGGGAGACCTGTTCGTTCCAGTCGTCGGCGGCGGTGCGGGGTTCCACTACGAGCTGCCAGTGCCCATCAGCGCCGTCGTCGCGGATGATGCTCTGCGACGGCAGCCGCAGTCCGATCGCCCCGCGCGCCAGCCCGGCCTCGATGCGCCGCTGACCGAATTCCGGCAGGGCTGCGATCGAGGGGTGCAGGCGGCCCGCGTCGGCGTCGGCTTGGACGCCCGCGTAGTCCAGCCGGGCGCGGGAGCGGACCAGGGCCCGCTCGACCGCGTATTCCAAAGGTTCTCCGGCGGAGTCACATTCGATGGTCCACAGCACGGCGGGCCGGGTCTGTTCCGGCAGCAGGCTGGCGGAATCCTCCGACAGCTCCGGCGGATGCAGCGGCACGGTGCCATCGGGTAAGTAGAAAGTTTGCCCCCGTGAACCCGATTCGCGCGCGAGCGCGCCGTCGGGGTTGATCACCGCGGCTACGTCGGCGATCGCGTAGTGCACGGTGAAACCGGTTTCCGTGCGTTCCAGATGAACCGCTTGATCGAGGTCCATGGCGCCCGGCGGGTCGATCGTCACGAACTCGAGGTCGGTGCGATCGATCCGAAAACCCGCGAACGCGTCGGACGCGTCGCGGGCTTCCGCGGTGGCCTCGGCGGGATACGCCGAGGCCAAACCGAATTCGGATCTGATGGCTCCGAAATCAACCGGAGCCGAGACAATCCGCTGGTGCAGTTCCACAGTGTGAGAGCCGCCCGCTACTACTGCAGCGCCAGCATGGTGCCGTTCAGCTCATTGAGCGGACCGAACACGGTGAAGGTCACCCGGCCGTTCGGCACCGCCGACGAAACCTCGGCCGCGGCGTCGAGCGCCTGACCGAAGGAAGCCGCCGACGGATGCGGCAGACCGGCAAGCGCCAGACCGATATTGGACTGACTGACCCACCGGGTATCGCCGGGGCTGAGGTCGACCTGCAACCCGCCCGGCAGCGGAGTCACCGCGACCGCGTTGGCGGACCCAGCACCCAGCACCGCGAAAACCGATGCGGCCCCGGCGATAAGCGCGCCGGCGACCAGTGAACGAACTACCCGCATATGTTTTGAGACCTGCTTCCTGCACTCGGAGATGAAAAGCACCCGTCAGACCGCCCCGCAAACGGGTCTTACCAACGGCGCCCACTCTATGACGTCGATCACTCCGAAGCCAGTTACCAGCGAAACGCCGTGCCGGGCCAGGCAAACCGCCCTCGGCTGTTAGGGTTCCCCGGCGATGCGGGCGGCCAGAATCCCGCATCGCTCGCAAAGTGTCCGTGTACGTCGACAATTGGGAGAAACGCAGTCATGTCAACGATCCTCTTCGATTACCTGATGCCGGTGCTCGGTCCGGACCAGGCCGCGTACTGGGCTTCGGTCTTCATGATCAACCCGACCTGACCTCACGGTTTCCGTCCACGCGGTGGTCGCCTTCCGTTAACCAGACGGGAGGCGACTTTCGCCGGTTGCCGCTAGCATCCCGCAGCGTGACCAGAACTACCGCCGCCATCGCGGCCAGCTCCACCGTCTTCGCCGCTCTGCTGCTCGCCGGCTGCGGCGGCGAGGACAAGGCGGCCGCGCCCGCCGCCTCGGCCTCCAGCGCCGCCGCGGCCTCCGCCGCTTCGATCATCGACAGTGCCCGCGCCGGCACCTTCGTGGTCAGCTACAAGTCCGCGTTCCCGAAGCTGGCCGCGGGCCGCACCGACGCCCAGATCGCCGGAATTCTCACCGAGACCTGCACGAACGTGAAGGGCGGCAAGTCCGAGGACGCGATCGTCACCGACATCATCAAACTGGCCAAGAACGGCACCGTCGAGGCCTCCAAGGAAGAGGCGCAGTCGGTCTACCAGATGGCCAAGATCATGTGCGCTTAGTCCTTGGGTGCGAGGAACCGGGGCAGGTACCGCAACAGGTAGGCGACTCCGATCATGACGAGGATCGCTACCAGCGGAATCAACATGGACATGGTTGCCTCACTTACCTTGGGGCTGCTGCGGTTCCGGCGCCTCGGCGGCGCCGGTGCACCGTTCCAGGAAGCGCGCGGCGAGGATTTCCCTGGCCGCTGCCTCCTACGCCCAGCTCCATCATGCACCCAGGAGGGTCGGTTGAGCTGGGAAATTTCGCTCCAGTAATCCCCGCGATTCGCTAACATCTGGCTACCATTTACCAGGCGCACCGGGCCCGTCCCGGAGCGAGCTCGTCCGCTAGGCCAGCAGTACTCGTCCAGATCACGGCGTTCCGCGAGGTTCGCCACAACTCGAAGGAGTTCAGATGAGCAGCATGTTGCCCGGAAGTTCGGAAGAGAAGAGCAGCGCCAACATCGTCGCCAACATCCTCACCTTCCTCGCGGGGCTGGCCGTCTAGTTCGAGCCTGAAACGCCGGTGCTGTATCTACAGCACCGGCGTTTCGTGGGTTCTGGGCGGACGAGTCGGCCTCTAAGCCGGATCCTGTCCCCGGCTCGCGCCGGGTGACGACCATCCATCTGGACACACCGTTGCCGGGTGCCTCGAGCGGCCCACCCGCAGGCTCGGGCGAGCAGCCCTCGAACGCCTGCGCAGCCGCACCGCGAGGTGCGACCTTCGACCTTGCTCCGGGCGGGGTTTACCTAGCCGCCCCGGTCACCCGGGGCGCTGGTGCGCTCTTACCGCACCGTTTCACCCTTACCGGCCCACACCCTCTTTCGAAGGCAATGCGCCGGCGGTCTGTTTTCTGTGGCACTGTCCCGCGGGTCACCCCGGGTTGCCGTTAGCAACCGCCCTGCTCTGTGGAGTCCGGACTTTCCTCGGCGACGGGCGGCGGCACAGCGGTGCCCGTTCCCTTCGCCGCGGTCGCCCGGCCAACTCGTCCGCGTGCCCAGCGTAGCTGGTGCTTAGCAGCCCACCCAACCACGCCGCGAAAGCGGGAGCCGAACACAGTACGGTAATGGCCCATGGAACGTCTCGAGGTCAGTTTCCCGTCGGGTAACGAGCATTGCGCCGGCTGGCTGTACCCTCCCGCAGGCGTCCCCAAGCCCCGCCCGCTCGTGGTGATGGGGCACGGCCTGGGGGGCACACGGGATATGGGTCTGGATCGCTACGCCCGGCGGTTCGCCGCCGCGGGGATGGCGGTGCTGATATTCGACTACCGGCATTTCGGCGCCAGCGCCGGTGCGCCCCGGCAGGTGATCAACATTTCCAAGCAGCGCGAGGACTGGCGCAATGCCATCGCCTACGCGCGCACCCTGCGCGGTATCGACAAGACGCGAATCGCGTTGTGGGGCACGTCCTTCGGGGGCGGGCACGTGCTGTCGGTGGCGCCCGAGGACGACTATCTGGCCGCGGTCGTGGCGCAGGTGCCGTTCACCAGCGGGCTGGCCTCGGGGCTGGCGAAGGGACCGATCAGCCTGACCAAGGTCGCCACCCTCGCCACCACCGACCTGCTGCTCGGGCCGATCCGCCGCAAGCCGATCCGGGTGAAACTGGCGGGGCGCAAACGATCGGCGGCGTTGATGTCGGCCTCGGACGTGCCCGAGGGTTACGGCAGACTGGCCGAGGAGAGCCTGACCTACGAGCCGAAAGTCGCAGCGCGCTTCGCGTTTTCGGCGCTGTTCGATTCACCGGGGCGGCGCGCCAAGGGTTTGAAGGTGCCGGTGTTCTACGCCGTGGCCGACAACGATTCGATCGCGCCCGTCAAGCCGACGCTGAAGGCGGCCGAGCGGACGAAACACGCAGTGGTGAAACGGTATCCGGTGGGGCACTTCGACGTGTACTTCGATGATGTCTTCGAGCAGGCGGTGTACGACCAGACCGAATTCCTGGTCTCGGTACTGCGCCCCTGATCATCGGCGCAGCGGCGTGCGGTATCGTGAATCGACGGTTTCTACCGGGTGATCGCTCACCCCTGTCGATGGCCCCGATGTGCCGCGAAGCATCGCTGATATGAATTCTGTTCTCTCCCTGGGGAAGGGCTTCCCCATTCCGCTGTGACGGCCGCGCGGATTCGCAGCCGCCCCGAACTGCGCCGCCAACGCCGCCAGCGCTCACACGGCTGCTGGAATCACATTCTCGCCGCGCCACTGTGGCCCAAACACGGGGTGAATCTCGGCACGCTGCTGCGTACCTGCGACGCGGTCGGCGCATGCCTGGTGGTGCCGCGCAAGCCATGGGTGCCCGATGCGCTCGACCACGGCAACACACTGCGCAAGCCGCAGTGCGTGCATTGGGTCGACGGACGGGTGGACCGCTGGCTGGCACGGCAGAAAGCGGGCGGCTCGGCGATTGTCGGTGTCGAGCTCACCGACGAATCCATCCGCCTCGCCGATCTGCCACCGGCCCGCAAACGCACGATCATGGTGCTCGGCCACGAAGCCGACGGGATTCCGCCGGAAGGGCTCGAACACCTCGATCTCGCAGTGGAAATCCCGATGGTCGGCACCGGCCACAGCCTCAATGTCGCAGTGGCCGGTTCGCTCGTGCTCTACAAACTCGCGGGGCTGTGCTAAATGGGCTGGAATCCGGCGCCGACGCCGCCCATCCGGTTGACCTCGCCCAGGATCAGATCGATGGAGGTGAAGTAGGCCGGCGAGTGGATGGGGTCATTGGGTGCGGAGCACGGGACGTCGAATCGGATACCCGCGATGCTGATGAACCGGCCTTGATTCATCCCGACCAGGCGATCATCGACGGTCACCGGGCCGCCGGAATCGCCTGGCAGGGAACAGGATTGGTTCAGGGTGTTGTAGTCGAGGTTGCCCCAGACGACGCCGCAGTCGGAACCGGTGGTGCGGCCGTTGGAGCACACGACAGCGCCGAAGCCAGGAGCTGGTGCGGTGCCGGCGATGGTGGTGGCGCCGACGGTGCGCAGCGGAATGACCTTGTCGGTGTCGAATTCGATCACCGCGAAATCCAAGCCCTGACCCTCGTCGGAGAAGGCGACTCTGCCGATCACCCCGGCGCCCGGCTGATGCTCGGCCTTGACCAGGGCTCCGGCGCCGGTGCAGTGACCGGCGGTCAAACCCACCAGGCGGCCTGCGCCGTCGTGTCCGATCGTCGTCACCGAGCACACCGCTTCGTCGTCCAGGATGATGCCCGAGCCGCCGCCCATCGCGACGGTTGGTTCTGCTTGCAGCTCACCCGCAAACAGTGTTCCGATACCGGCGAGGACCAGGATCGCCGCCGCCAAACGCCGAGATGCCAGCACAGTTACCTCTTCCAAAAGGGGAGAAAGGGACTTGTCGGACAATCTTCAGCAACATTAGTGGCAGAGTCGCCAACCTTGATCTCAACACGCACAACGCAATCCGCGTGGCGTTCGCCAGAGCTGTCGTCCCGGCATGCTTTTGGCCGGGACCCAGGTCAAACCGTGGGTCCCGGCCGAAGACGGAAAGTTAGTCGGGCCAGGTACCCGTCACCGATTGATAGCCGGTGGCACTAGCGCGGTTCAGCGCCGCCCGGACCAATCCGAAGATGGCCCCCTGCAATGCCGCCGCGGCCAGAATCTCTTGCCAGCCATGGTCTTTCGCGGTGGCGTCCGGCGCCTCGTCCTCGCCCGTCAGCAACCCCCACACCTTGCTGAACACCGCGCCCGCGAGCAGCCCGCCCAGCACGCTGATCAGCATTTCCAGCGGCTTGTACAAAGTACGCATCAGTTCCTCCGCAGTAGACGCCAAAGCACCGCGGCCGCAGCGACGACCGCGATCGTAAGTACCGGTACGGCTTTGCTCTTCTTCCCGGCCGGAGCGTTCGCTTCCGCGCGCTCGACCAGATCCCGGGCCTTGGTGCGCACCCGGTCCACCGCGTCGGTCGCCGTATACGCGGCCTGGGCCGTGCCATCGTCCGCGCGGTGCTTCATATCGGCCGCCTTTCCCTTGGCGGCTCCGGCGATCTCATGTAGCCGGTCGATTTCGGAGGTGGCTTTTCGTGGGTTCATGCACGTCTCCTTTCGTCATCGATTCTTTGGGGGCGTCTGCCGAACCTCTTGGCTCGGCCAAGGATTCTTTTGGGGCGCCGGAATCTTCATCCGCCTCCTGCCGTGGGGGCAGGAACGGCTCCTGCTCGGGTGGCATCCCTTCCTCGATCCGGCGCCCGCGCGCCAGTTCCGCGTCGAATTCCGCGCCCAGTAGCACGGCGATATTCGAAATCCACAGCCAGACAAGGAACACCGCGACACCGCCGAGGGATCCGTAGGTCTTGTTGTAGGACCCGAAATTGGCGACGTAGAAGGCGAATCCGGCCGAGGCAGCGACCCACAGCAGCACGGCGAGCGCGCTGCCCGGGCTGAGCCAGCGGACCCCTGGCTGTTTCGCGTTCGGCGCCACCCAATACAGCAGGGCGAACGCCAGGTTGATCAGGATCGCCAGGACCGGCCACTTGAGGATGTCCCAGGCCGTCACCCCGGCCGACCCGACACCGATCCATTGACCCACCCGGTCCGCGATGCCGCCGGTGGCGACCACCCCGACGGCGCACACCGCCAGCAACACCACCATGAGGGCGGTCAGGCCGACCCGCACCGGGATCGTCTTCCACATCGGGCGGCCCTCGTCGACGTCGTACACCGCGTTCGCGGCCCGCATGAACGCCCCGATGTATCCGGACGCCGTCCACAGCGCCGTCAGCAGGCCGATGATGGCCAGCGGGCCCGCGATCTGCTGGGACCCTTGCAATTCCTTGATCGCGTCGACCAGCAACGCGGTGCCGCTACCGGCCCCGATGTCCTCGACCGTCTGGATCAACGTCTGGGTCTGCGAGTCGCCCATCAACCCGAGCAGCGCGGTACACACGATGATCGCGGGGAAGATCGACAACATCGAGTAGTAGGTGAGGGCCGCTGCCCAGTCCATCAGGTTGTCGTCCTGGAATTCGGCGACCGTCCGCTTCAATACTCCCCACCAGGACCGCCATTTCAACTGTGTCGGGCCTACCGACCAATCCGTCTTGTGCTCATCCTTGTGCCCAACACCGCGCATCGCGTCACCTCCCGATCGAAGGCCGCAATACCCGCCCCTACCAGCCCCAAACTCTCAGGGAGATCACCCCTTTGGCCCGGCGGGACGACGCCGTCTTCGGGGTGCGGCGTGCGAAAACGACTTCACCGCCGCGCCTTTCGTGGCCACGGCGGTGAATCGCGATTCGTGCAGCGGTTAGACCGGGCGGAAACCCGCGCCCGCGCCGCCCATTTCGTCGAGGGCCATGAGGATCTCGTCGATCGGCGCGAAATACGCCGGCGAGTGGATCGGGTTGGCCGCGGTGGTGCACGGGATATCGAAGCCGATGCCCGCCAGGCCGGTGAGGCGGCCCAGGTTCATGCCGACCAGCCGGTCGCCCACGGTGACCGGGCCGCCGGAATCGCCCGGCTTGGAGCAGGCCTGGTTGAGCGTGGTGATCGGGTCGAGGTTGCCCCAGACCAGACCGCAGCCCGGGCCGCTGCTGCGGCCGTTGGAGCAGACGGTGCTACCGGGCGTCGGGCGCGCGCCGATGCCGTTGATGGTGGTGGCGCCGACGGTGCGCACCGGAGTGACACGCTCCTTGTCGAAGACGAGCACCCCGAAATCCAGCCCCTCCCCGTCGTCGGAGTAGGCGACGATGCCGACCGCGCCCGCGCGCAGCTGCGTCTCCGAGCCGACCAGCGAGCCGGTGGGCGCGCAGTGACCGGCGGTCAGGCCGACCAGTCGTCCCGCGTTGTCGTAGCCGATGGCGGCCAGCGAACACGCGTGATTGTTTTCGAAGACCAGCCCCGAGCTCCCGCCCAGCACAACACTCCCCGGATCGGCCTGCGCGGTACCTGCCAGGGCAGCACCCACACCCGCGATGACGGCAGCAATGGCCGCCACGCCTCTGAACTTCACGTAGAACTCTTTCTCTCGAAACATTGGCCGGCACCCGGTTTCCCGGGCCGCCGGCCACACCCACACATCATGGAGCACCACCCCGACAGGGTTCTCCCCCGCACTGTCTATCGATCGAATACGGGGTTAACACTCGGCTACTACTCCGCCTGTGGATCGGCTTTACACACCTGGTTGTTACTTCGGTGCGCGCGGATCCGTCGCTGTCAGGCGAGGTAGGAGGTGTCGTTGACGAGGCGGACGGAGGAGCCGCCGTCTGGGTAGAACTCGGCGATGGAGAGTGACGCGAGATCCAGGTGCAGGCGGTAGAGCAGGGACGGGCCGACACCGAGGGCCAGTTGGAGGAGAGTCTTGATCGGGGTGACGTGGCTGACGACCACGACGTTCTCCTCCGCGTACATCGCGACCAGATCCCGGCGCACAGCCTCGATGCGTTCCCGGACCGCGTCGAAGCTCTCGCCGCCCGGTGGGGTCACCGAGGTATCGCCGAGCCAGCGCGAGTGCAGCTCCGGATCCTGTTGCGACGCTTCGGAAAACGTCAGACCTTCCCAGTCACCGAAGTCGGTTTCGATGAGTCCGTCGAGCACGCGCACCGGGACATCCAGCGCACCGGCTACGGCCTCGGCGGTTTCGCGAGCACGTCCGAGGGGCGAGCTGACGACGGCGGCGATACCGCCTTTCGCCGCAAGCATTTTCGCGGCTCGCGCGGCCTGCTCCCGGCCCAGGGCGGTGAGCGGCGGATTACCCCGGCCCGAATACCTACGCTGCACAGAGAGTTCCGTCTGCCCGTGGCGCAACAGCAGCATGCGGGTCGGGCGGCCGACTGCCCCCGTCCAGCCCGGGCTGGATGTGGCCACCGACTCGCGCGCGGCTCCGGAGTTCGGCGTACTCCCCTCATCCGTTGCTGGGTCCGGCACCAAATCGAGATCATCCGGAACTGATGGGGGCGCGCTCTGGGGTGATGCCGCCGCGGATTCCGGCTCATCGATCCACGGCGGCGGACTCGCCTCGGCGGCACGGGCGCTCTCGGACGCACCGACTCGGTACTCGCCGACCGAATCACTATGTCCCGCAGCGCGTGCCGCACGCACCTCATCGATCAGCGGCGCGTCATCCATGGCCTCATTGGCCAAACGGTCCGCGTACGCGTTCTCGGCCCGCGGTATCCAGTCGAAACTCACCCGCTCGAAACCGGCCACCAGCCGACGGGCCCGATCAGCGAGCGGAATCATGGCCGCGTGCTTGATCTTCCACCGCCCCGACATCTGCTCGACAACCAGCTTGGAATCCATCCGCACCTCAACGGTGCGCGCCCCGAGCTCCGCCGCCGCCTCCAGCCCTGCGATCAACCCCCGATACTCCGCGACGTTATTCGTTGCGACGCCCACACTTTCGCGCCGCTCGGCAAGCACAGTCACATGATCGGCGGCAAAGACGACAGCCCCATACCCCGCAGGCCCAGGATTACCCCGCGACCCACCGTCAGCCTCCACGATCACATGCGCGTTCTTCACCAAGCCTCCTCGCCTGACCCAACCAATGCCGACCTCCGATAGAGCCAACCACATCCCGCCCCGACATCCTGGCACCACACATCGTCAGCCGAGCCAGCCATCCACTCGCCGAGCATCGCCTACAGATGGTGCTCACCAGCAAAGGCGTTGCACGCAGGGCAGCGATGACATCGGTTCGGTGCGGATGCGCACCGTGATCCGGGCCAGCGTCTCGGTCTCGGCCTCCCCACAGAGACGGTGCCGACCAGTTCGCAGATGCGAACGGCCGGTCCGGTACCCGGCATATGTCGGGCGGCTCGATGGCGGCCGGCGATCGGATCGGTGCGGAAACCCACCGCGATCCGGGGCAGCGTCGCAATATCGGCCTCGGCGTACAGACTGCCAGCCAGTCCTGCGACGGGTCGACACTGATCCCGGCATAGTTGAGCTGCTTCGATATCGGCCGGGCTTACGTCGAGTCGATAGAGGAACACACCATGACGAGTCAATGCCGCGATATCAGGCTGGCGTAGAAGCGGTGCCGGATCGCTCCTCCGGCGGACCGGTCCGGCACCCGGCGTATGTCGGGCGGCCTCGATGTCGGGCGAGAACACGTCGGATCGGTGCGGAAACACACCGTGGTCCCGGCATTTTCGGCCGGGACCACGGGGTTGTCTCGATTGCAGTTGTCATCGCGTGGATGCGACCGTCGTGGTCGCACCAGGGCGAAGGGGCCGTGGTTACAGGCCGGATTCCTTGGTGCGCACCATGATTGCGCCGCATTCCGGGCAGCGGACGACGGAATCGGGGGCGGCCTTGGCGATGCGGGCGATTTCGCCGCGGTCCAGTTCGATGCGGCAGGCGCCGCATCGGCGGGCCTGGAGCAGGGCTGCGCCTACGCCGTTCCGGGTGCGCTGCTTGTCGTAGATGGTGAGGAGTTCGGCTGGGAACAGTTCCACCAGTTTGGTGCGGTCCTGGTCGCAACGGCCTTGTGCCACATCTAGATCCGCGATCGCTTCGTCGCGCAGGCGCTGGGCGTCGGAGAGTTCCTCTTCGGTCTTGCTGAGGCGGGCGCCGGCATGATCGTGGTCGGAAGCCGAGGCTTCGCGGCGTTCCATCACCTCGAGCAGTTCGTCCTCCAGCACCGAGCGGCGGCGCTCCAGGCTGCCCAGCTCGTGCTGGATCTCCGAAAGCTGTTTGGCGGCAACGCTTCCCGAGGTCAGCATGCCGCGGTCCCGCTCTTCACGCTTGCGGACGGCGTCGACCTCGCCCTCCAGCTTGCGGATGTCCCGATCGAGATCGTCGATCTGGATCTCCACCGCCACCGCGGCGTCCTTGTGCTTGTTGCGCTCCGCCTCCAGCCGCGCCACCTCCTGCTGCTCGGGCAGCACGGTGCGCCGATGCGAGATCCGCGTCAGCTCGGCGTCGACAGCGGCGAGCTGGAGCAGCTTGGCCTGGACCGGTGGTTCGACATTCAACGCGGGGAAACTCCTGAACGCTATGGACGGATGGGTGGCAGCCGTGCCGCCGAAGGCGGCGAATGCCAAGGCTCCACGGTACCCCGGTGCGGAAGGGTTGACGGCCATTGCCCGCGCGCTACCCGGCCGTCCCCGCCCGCGACCGGGCGGCGGTCAGCTGCGGGAATACGTCCGTCGCCGGTCAGCGGCCGGATTTGGGTTTACGATCAGCGCTAGATCGAACTTCTAGGGGGTTACCGTGCCCGGCTTGGATTGCTCCGGCCGCACGACGTGGCGCAGCTGAGGGTTCTGCGCCCTGATCGGGGAAAAGGCTGGAACCGCGAGTGGGTCCGGTGCGTCATATAGTTACGGAGGGGAAAAATCAACGCCTACGCCAGGAGAGACATGCGTATCGCCTACGTTCTACGGACCGTGATGGCTGGAGCCGCTGTGGTGGGGCTGGCCGCTGGGTGCGGGACGGGGAAGTCTGTGGAGGGGACGGCCAAGCCGACTACCCGGAATCCTGACGCGATCCAAGTGTGGGATCCGTGCACACAGTTGGGCGACGAGGCGTTGCGGAAGACACGGGTCGACCCGGCGACGAAGGACGTCACCACCAATCCAGCACACGGCCCGGCGTCATGGCGGGTTTGCTCGTGGAATTCCACTGAGCTCCCTTACTTCCTGATGGTCCTATCGACTAGCCACACGCAGGACGAATCTCGGGCCAACACGAAGCTCACTGGCTTCAAAGACGTCACGATCGGTTCTCGAAAAGGCATGACCTACCAGGACAAATCGGACACCCGTGGTGATGTCTGCTACGTCAGCTTGCCTGCCGAGCAGGGCATGGTCGAGGTGGCGGTGAGCTGGCGGGCATCGAAACCTATTACAGCTGATCGATGTGAACGGGCCATCGCCCACGCGCAAGAACTCGAACCATACCTGCCGAAGTGAGACGCGCGTGTACTTCATTTCGAACTTGAACACTGGGAGGGAACCCGATGGCGGTCGAGGGCCAGAAGAACACCTGGCAGACATTTAAAACTCAAGCTCTCGCAGGCGAGCTGAAGATGGACACCGACATCGGTGAGGCGCTTCGCAAGCGCTGCGAGACCTTCATTGACGCACTCGACGTCATGAAGAAGGACGCCCAAGCTCTTGACCACCTGTCGGGTTACGGCACCCTTCCTTCCGCCCTGGCGTTGCAGAAGAAATTCGAGCAGAAGGCGTCCGGTGACGGCTCCGCGGCGAAAGTGATCGAACAGCACATCGAGGTCGTCAAGCTGATGCATGACACCTACGCCGCAGCGATCGGCAAAATCACACAAGCCGATCAGTCCGCCGCGTTGTCCACGAAGCAGCAGACCGAAGAGGTGAAGTAATGGTCGTCCCCCTCATTGCCGCCGGCGCTGCGCTCATAGGCATCAGCGGCGTCGGAATTGATGGCCACCAGAAATCTGATCAACAGAACAACGACGAGCGAGGTGAACGGTCCAAGGCCAACCAAGAATGGGGTGGCGACCGAAACATCATCAACAACGAGTACAGCGGTCTCACCGACAAGTACAACGTGCCGGACAACGTCAAAGTGCTTGTAGGTGACGCGAACGAGGCTTTCAAGACTTGGGATCATCAGAAGATCTGGGACGCGCTCAACAACGAAAAAGGCGTCACATCGGGCGATATCAACTCAGGTGCTGACGGCTGGCGCAACCTGGTCAGAAAGACCAACGAGGCGATCACTGCGTTCAGGGATGGCGTTACCAACGACATCAATGAAAAGTGGAAGGGCGCGGCGGCGAACGCCGCGGCGCAGGGGACACAGGCCTACATCACAGAGACCGAAAAGCTTTCGACTGCTTTCCAGCAGGTTGCCAACAGCATTGATCTCTTCCAGGGCTACATCGTCCAAGCCAAGGATTCGATCACTGAGCCGAAAGAAGTGTCCACCGTAGGCGAGATCGTCGGCCACATCCCCGGCAACGGCGTGCTGAAGCTCGAGAAGCACCGCGCCAACGAGGCCGCCGCGAACGCCCAGGACATCATGGAGTCCATCTACAAGCCGGGCGCGCAGAAGGTCGACGGGCAGACTCCGAAGCTTCCGGAGCCGTACAGCACTGTCACTCAGAGCACCAATCAAGGACCCTCCGCTGGTCCTACCGGTGGCCCGACCAGCGGACCCACGGGTGGCCCCACCGCAGGCCCGACCGGCGGACCCACCGGCTCTCCGGTCAGCAGCCCTACCGGCGCTCCCACCACCCCGGCCACCACCGACGCCCCGACGAGCGCCCAATCGACCGGCACTCCGGCGACCGGCGTTCCCACCACCGCTGTCCCGACATCCGGCGTCCCCACGACCCCGGCCACCACCAACGTGCCCAGCTCGAACGTCCCCACCACCGCGGTCCCCAAGACAGGCACCCCGGGCTCGGGCACCCCGAAGCTCGGCAGCGGTACTCCGGCGGCGAGCGCGACCCCGGGCACGCCCAAAACCGTTTCCGCCGTCCCCGGCACCAACACCGCCACTGGTACCGGCGCCAACAGCAAGGGCACCGGTTCCGGCGCCGGCCGCAATGGCATGCCGGGTATGGGTGGCATGGGAAGCCGCGGCGGTCAGGGACAGGATGACGACGAGCACAAGATCCCGGACTATCTGATCCAGGACCGCGAGACCGAGCTGCTCGGCATTCAGCCGCGCGTGCTCCCGCCCGGCGGGGTCATCGGCGGCTGAGTCAGATCACTTCGAAGGTTCGAGAACTACACATGAGTGAATTACGTTGGCAGCTGGACGGACTCGCGTTCGACGTGCTGCTGGAGGCGGTGGGTCGCGACCGCTGGCCGTACCCGTTGAGTTTCCTGCCGCCGTTCATGGAATGCCACGACGACTGGGAGTACGCGCGCAAGCTGGCGGCCGAGCGGGTGCAGGGCGTGTTCGACGAACGCCTGTATCGGGCGATGGTCGTGTTGCTGGAACCGCAGGTGCGCATCGAGATCCACGGGTTCCACGGTCCGCAGCTGTCGCAGGTGGTGCGTATCCATGCGGGCATCGTGGATCGGGATGCCGTGGTGGCCGTGCAGCAGCCGGGGCCCGATCCGCAGCACGGTCGTGATGTCGTGCTCACGATGGGCAGCGCGCGCCTGCTGCCTTCGGAGATCGTCGCGAAACTGCCGCGCTGCCAAGGAGGTTCGCATCCGCCGTTCGGCGCCCGCCGCTCTGATCTGGCGGAGACCGATTACACCGGCTATTCGATGCGGCCGTCTCCCGGGCAGCAGTTGAACCGGTTCTTCCGGCGGCCGCGCACCAGTCTGGGTGAGATCACCGTCTATCCGAGCATCGCCTACGACGCCCGGCCCACCAAGGACGGTCAGGCTTTTCACTGGCTGGACTACCCGGATGACGGCCGGTATCTGCTGGTCAACCACAACGACGACGACCTCAGTGTGACGCCGGGCGCGACGGATGAGCTGCTGCGGCAACTGCAGTACCGCATCGAAGCCTGTCAGCGGTCGCGCACCAATGCCTGGTAATCCCAGCGCTTTTGCGGAATCCGCCGTCGCCCGGGCGGGGGATCAGTCGGGTTTGCGGACCTTGATGGCGTCGCGGGAGATGTAGACGTCCCATTCACCCGGGACCGCGATGACCGCGTTTCCGTATGCCGAACGCACGAAAGGCTTTGTCCACCATTCGCCTTCGCGCATGTCGTCGTAGAAGTCCTTGTCGCTGCCGTTGAGGAAGATGTGGCGCTGGGTGGTCGGTTCGCCGTCGGTGCGCTGGCCGTACAGGCGGCTCACCTTGTATCCGGAGTGGAAGCCGAGAGCGTTCACCCAGGGTTCCAGTTCCACGATGTTGGCCTGCATCGCCCACTGGTCACCCTGGACCAGGTGCTTCTCCCGCCGGTCCGGTTCGCCGTCCTGGCCGAAGAGGGTGAGGTCGACTTCGAGCTGATGGTCTTGCCCGGGAACCTCGTTCACCACGACGTGCGCGGCTTTGATCTCGCCGCTCAGCCCGAGGTAGGTCTGCATGAGGGTGGCGAACCACAGCAGCACCACCGCGACCACGAGCAGCACCAAGCCTGCCGACCCGCGCCCGAGCAGGATCCGGATACCGCCGACTCGGCGCACCTTGATCAGCGCCGAGATCAGCAGTGCCAGCCCCAGCACGATGAGCAGGATCATCGCGATCTGCACGACCCCGAAGTCCACAGAGAAGTTCATGCGCTGGTTATACCCCCGATCGGCCCGTCAATTCGCACGATCGCGGCAACCTGAACTGCCTAGCGCCACTTGATACTTCATGTGGCTAACGGTCGAGGGTTTCGAAGCCGGTGAGCGGGACACTCGATGATCGTGTTCGACACTTTCACGTTGGAACAAGTCACGGTCGGCGAGGTCACGCTGCGGATTCGGCACGGCGGGCGGGGCTCGCCGCTGCTGCTTCTGCACGGGCATCCGCGCACGCACACGACCTGGCATCGCGTGGCCCCGCTGCTCGCGCGGCACCACACGGTAATCTGCCCGGATCTGCGCGGTTATGGCGAATCCACTGTCGTCCCAACCACACCCGACCACGCGCCCTACTCCAAACGGGCGATGGCGGCGGACATGCTCGCCCTCATGCGGCACCTCGGACACGAGCAGTTCGCCGTCGCGGGCCATGATCGCGGCAGCTACGTCGCGTTCCGCCTGGCCCTCGACCATCCGGACGCGGTAACCGCCCTGACCGTGATGGACTCCGTTCCGATCGGCGAAGCGCTGGCCCGCTGCGATGCCAGGTTCGCCGAGGCTTGGTATCACTGGTTCTTCTTCGCGCAGCCCGAAACCCCTGAACGCGTCATCAACGCCGACCCGGACGCCTGGTATGCCGCACCACACAACAGCCCGGAAGCGATGGGCGCCAGCAACTTCGCCGACTTCCACCACGCCATCCACAACCCGCGCACCGTCTACGCCATGCTCGAGGATTACCGCGCAGGCCTCTCCGTGGACCGCACCCACGATGACGCCGACCGTGCTACCGGCCGCCGCGTCGCCTGCCCCACCCAGGTGTTGTGGAGCACCAAGGACGATCTCGAATACCTCTACGGGGACGTCCTCGACGTGTGGCGTCCCTGGACCACCGCACTTCAGGGTGGTCCCATCCCCTCCGCCCACCACATGGCCGAAGAAGCGCCCACCGAAGTTGCCGACGCCCTCACCACCTTCCTGGCCTCGGTCGCGTCCACGCCGCGGAATCCATAACCAGCAAAGCCTCAGGCGGCGATGACTTTTCGCGCAGCCGCGCCATAAGCGACGTGACTCCGGCCATCCCGCCGCCGCGAGCTTCGCCATGGTTCGCGGCAAGAAAATTCGACTGGCCCGATCCGGCGACGCCGTGTCAATCTGACCGGATGGCTGAGCAGGCAGAACCGGGTAGACCTCTGGGCTCGGTCCAAGCGGCTCCAGTGTCCCAGCGCACGATGGAGTGCCTGCCGCGGGACCCGGCCTGGGCCACGGGGGTGGCGCTGGCACCGATCCTGTTCCTCTTCGTATCGTTGGCCGCGGAACGCGTCGTGGACAAAAGCACGATGATCGGCGAGGTGTTTGCCCTCTGGACTTTCATCGGTATCGCCGGGCAATTGATGTTCGGGCCGCTGACTGTGGTGCTGCTGATCGGCGCGTTCGCGTTGGGACGGCGCGAATTTCGTGTCGGGCGTTGGTTCGCGTCGGTCGGCTGTTCGGCCATGGTTCTTCTTTGCACCATCATCACCTTGGGCATTCTCGGCCAAGCGTTCGGACCTGACCCGCGGCGTGATCCGAGCGAGCGGAGCCCGCTGGAATCACTCGGCGGGGCGTCGCTCGTCGGCTTGCCGTTCCTAGCTCTCGGGGTGGCGAACGCGTACGTGGTCATGCGTCTCAGGAAACGACCCGCCAGCTAGTCAGTCGCCCGCGCTGACCGTCCACGGGTCGGTGCGCAGCGTGCTGACTCGGGTTTCCAAGCCGGGCAGTGCATTTCGAACGATCGCCTCCGCCTGACCGCACCACGGGAACTCGGTGGCCCAGTGTGCTGCGTCGACCAGGGCGGGGCCGCCCGCGCGCAGGTGTTCGTCGGCGGGGTGATGGCGCAGGTCGGAGGTGACGTAGGCGTCGACGCCGAGGGCCGAGACTTTGCCCAGGTAGGAGTCGCCCGCGCCGCCGCACACGGCGACCGTCTGGATCATCCGATCCGGGTCGCCGGCGGAACGGACGCCCCACACGGTCTGCGGCAGGGCCGCGCCGACACGAGCGGTGAAGTCGCGCAACGTTTCCGGCTCCGGAAGGGTGCCGACCCGGCCGATACCGAGCCCCGACGGCAGCGCGGCCCGTTCGGTGACGTGATACGCGGGCTCCTCGTACGGGTGCGCGGCGCGCAGGGCGGCCAATACGGAAGTGCGGGCCGAAGGCGGCGCGATGACTTCGACGCGGTCCTCCTCCACATGCTCCAGGTCACCGATCGAGCCGATCGCCGGGTTCGCCCCCGTCATCGGCCGGAACTGCCCCAGACTCGCGGTGCGCGAGGCGCATTCGTGGTACGCGCCCTGACCACCGGCACCCGCGGCGAACAGTGCCGTCAGGACCTGATCGGTGTGCGTGCGGGGCACCTGGATCACCCAGCTGTCGACAGCCGCAGTGGGTTTCGGATCGAGCGGTCCGGTCACGGTGAGGCCGATCGCCGCCGCGAGCGCGTCGGAAACGCCCGGATCGGCGGAGTCCGCGTTGGTATGCGCCGAGAACAACGCGCACCCCGATCGGATAAGCCGGTGCAGCAGCGCGCCTTTCGGGGTGTCCGCCGCCACCGAATCCACCCCGCGCAGCAACAGAGGATGGTGCACGACCAAAGCCTGTGCCCGCCAGTCGATGGCCTCGTCGACAACTCCGGCCGTGGCGTCCACCGCGAACAGGACCCGGGTCACCTCGTCCTCGGGATCCCCGCACACCAGCCCCACCGAATCCCACGACTCCGCCAGCTTCGGCGGGTACGCCGCGTCCAGCACTCCGATGAGTTCCGCCAGCGTCGTCACGATCCACCTTCCATCGATTTACTTACTTCCAACAACTCCGGACGATCACTGCGCTTCCGGCCGGACCATGCGAGCTCAGCGCATGTCACAAACCTGACGCACGGATCGCCGCAACCAGCCGATCGACCTCGGCAGCGCCGCGCACCGCCACTCGCAAGTGGTCCGGACCGAGGCCGGGGAAGGTGTCGGCGCGCCGGACGGCGATACCTTGGTCGGCCAGGTGCTTTCGGAGCAGTTCACCATCGGTGACGCGCAAGAGCAGAAAAGGCCCCTGGGCGGGGGTGTGGATCTGGACCCCGACTTCGGTCAGTCGCGCGATCATCGAATCACGGTCGGCGGCAATCACTTCTGCCCGGTGCTGCGCTTCGGCCACCGCGCGGGGTTCGGCGGTGGCGATGATCGCCTCCAATTGCAGTGTCCCCAGCGGCCAATGCGCGCGGCCGTGGTTCAACCGGGCCAAAACCTCAGGCGCACCGAGGAAATACCCGCAGCGCAGCCCCGCCAGGGCCCAGGTCTTGGTCAGGCTACGCAGCACCAGAATGTCGGGAGCGCGCAAGCTGGCCAGCGATTCCGGTTCTCCCGCAACCGCATCGGCGAATGCCTCGTCGACGACCACGATCCGGCCCGGACGGCGCAGTGCGTGAATCGCCGCCGTGGGATGCAGGACGGAGGTCGGGTTGGTGGGGTTGCCCAGCACCACGAGGTCGGCGTCGTCGGGAACGACCGCCGACTCCAGCCGGTACGGCGGCTCCAGCGGCACCCGATGCACCGGCACCCCGGCCTCGCGCAACGCCAGTTCCGGCTCGGTGAACGACGGATGCACCACCGCCGCCGAACGCGGCGCCAGTTTCGGCAGCATCGCGAATCCTTCGGCGGCCCCGGCCAGCAGCAGCACCTCGCCCGGATCCCGGCCGTGCCGAGCCGCCACCGCGGCCCGCGCGTCAGCGTCCTCGGCGGCGCTCGGATAGCGGCCCAGCGCGTCCAGCCGCGCGGCCAGCCGCGCCCGCAACCACTCCGGCGGCGCGCTGCCCTGCACGTTCACCGCGAAGTCGAGCATGCCCGGCACCGCATCCACATCACCGTGGTGACGTAGTTTCGCGTGGTCGACACTCTCCTCGGGCACCAGATCACCGTAGTAGGTCACTCCTCGGGGAGCGGAATCAATTCGAGGTGCTCGGGTGCGGTGATGCAGCCACGGCCGGCCATCAAGCTCACCGAATCGCCGCGTGCGATCAGCCATTCGCCGCACACACAGCGGAGGTAGCGAACGGAACGGTGCGAGGACACCTGCATCGGGGAGGGCCAGGAGCAGGCCGGGCACGCGGGGGACATGGGTGTCAAGACTGGGTAACCCCCGCTCCTAATGCAATCATCGCGGCGGCGTGGCGGAGCTCCGATCTGCCCGGACCCGCCCAATCGCTGCGACACGCGGTGACACACCGAAGAATCGGTGCGCCGGTCCGGCTCGATCGGCCCGAGGTCGCGTCCGGCGGTGGCGGGCGGCACAACTCGGCACCCCGGGGTAGGCGCGACGTACCCGGACCCGACACAATGGCTGTCGTGGGTGAGCTGCACATATCGTTCGTTTGCACGGGGAATATTTGTCGTTCGCCGATGGCGGAGAAGATGTTCGCGCACCATCTGCGCTTGGCCGGGCTCGACGACCGGGTGCGGGTGAGCAGCGCGGGCACCGGATCCTGGCATGTCGGGGACGACGCCGACCCGCGCACCACCGCCACGCTGCGCCGCCACGGCTACCCCGTCGGACATGCCGCCGCGGTGCTCGGTCCCGATCATCTGACGGCCGATCTGCTGGTCGCGCTCGACCGCACCCACGAGCGCGCACTCGCCCATCTCGGTGTCCCGTCCGAGCAGCGCGCACTCCTGCGCAGCTTCGACCCCGACGCCGACGGACCCGACGTGCCCGACCCCTATTACGGCGACACCTCCGATTTCGAACTGGTCCGCGACCAGATCGAAGCCGCCATCCCCGGCCTGCTCGACTGGGTGCGCGCCGAACTCCCCGACGGACCCCGCTGATGCGCAAACTCACCTTCCTCCTGCGTCCCAGCTGGGTGATCCTGGCCGTGGTCGTCGTGGCCTTCGCCTACATGTGCTTCACCGTGCTCGCCCCGTGGCAGCTCGGCAAGAACACCGCCACCGAACACCGCAACGAGTTGATCGCCGACTCGGTGCGCGCCGACCCGGTCGACGTCACCAGCCTGTTCGCCCAGGCGGACGGGCACACCGAATGGCGGCGAGTCACCGCGGAAGGCAGCTACGTCCCCGACTCCACCGTGCTGGTGCGCCTGCGCCACCTCGACGGCGCCCCCGCCTACGGCGTCCTCGCCGCCTTCAAACTGACCGACGGACACATCCTGCTCGTCGACCGCGGCATGATCGCCGGCCTCGACGGCACCTCCGCCCCGCCCCCGATCCCCGCCGCCCCGGCCGGTCAGCAGCGCCTCGAAGGCCGCGTCCGCACCTCCGAGGGCGTCACCCCCGGCAAGGACCCGCTCACCCAAGACGGCTACCGCCAGGTCTACTCGATCGACATCACCCAGGAAGCCACCGTCCTCGCCCAGCCCATCACCCCCCTCCCCACCGGCGAAGACCGCGGCGGCTACCTCCAACTCTCCGAAAACCAGCCCGGCGCCTTCACCCCCACCCCCCTCCCCCAACTCGACGCCGGCCCCTACCTCTCCTACGGCCTCCAATGGCTCGCCTTCGGCCTGATGGCCCCCCTCGGCCTCGGCTACTTCGTCTACGCCGAACTCCGCGAACGCCGCAGAGAACGCCGCCCCACCCCCGAACCCACCTCCGCCCCACCCGATCCCACGGAATCCGGCCCTCCCCCAACCGACTCCGCTCCCGCCACCGAAGCCCGCCTAGCCGACCGCTACGGCCGCGGCTGACCCCGCAGAACCCCCTGGCCGCACCAACATTCGAGTAGCCACTGATGCCCACCGGACGCCTGGCCCATGGCTGCGCCAACCAACCTGCTCACCGAGCCGCCACCCAGCCACACGCGACAACCTCCAGTCGGCAATCCCTCTGACGGCCAACGGGACATGGCTGCGGCAACGTCTTAGTGGCCCCTCCACCATGTGCCACTCACCGCACGCGGGGCGGGTTTTCGTCAGTCGAAGCGGATGCTTCAGTACGAGGCGTTGCAGCGCATGCGATGTACCGAATGGCTTCCGAGGATGCGACCGAGAGTCGGCCCCGCCGTGGATGTTTCGGCATGATCGGCGTGGACGTCTGCGCTGGCGCGTCCGTGCCCACCGCTCTCGTCACATTGATCCTCCACGACGACCTGTGCCACCCGCCGGCTCACCTGGCCAAGTGACAATCCACGAC
The DNA here is from genome assembly GCF_015355755.1 of Nocardia sp. XZ_19_385. NCBI lineage: Bacteria > Bacillati > Actinomycetota > Actinomycetes > Mycobacteriales > Nocardiaceae > Nocardia > Nocardia sp. XZ_19_385. Next base: position 404,057 of record NZ_JACVEE010000004.1, on the reverse strand, counting down.
CACCGAACAGGGACCCATCACCTCCTCCATTAACGACGCCCTGCCGAGCTGGCGGCGATTGGGACATGGCTGCGGCAACGGTCGAGTAGGCCCTCCACCATGTCCCACTCGCCGGCCCGATGATGGATGCGGCCGTCTAGCCCCGGCGATGTCTTTGTCGCGTGCGGGCCGTTTACTATCCGCTGGGTGGCGGTGATTTTGGTGACGGGGATGTCGGGTACGGGGAAGTCGACGGCGTTGATTGCGTTGGCGCAGCGCGGTTATCGGGTGGTCGATACCGATTACGGGGGCTGGATAGCGGACTTGCCGCGTCCGGACGGCACCGGGTCGGAGCGGCAGTGGCGCGAAGATCGGATCGAGGAGTTGATCGCAGATCATGAACGGTCTGGTGAATCGGTGTTCATCGGAGGGACTGTGTGGAACCAGGTCGGGTTCTATCCACGGTTCGATGAGATCGTGCTGCTCAGTGCTCCGGTGCCGGTGATCTTGGACCGTATTGCGCAACGCGACACCAACCCGTTCGGGAAGGCCGCCGGAGAACGCGAACGAATCATGGCTGATATTGCCGAAATCGAGCCGCTGTTGCGCTCGGCGGCGAGTGTGGAGATCGACACCCGGAAACCGCTGGGCGAGGTGGTGGATCAGCTGGCAGCCCTCGCGGGACCTCGGATCTCGCAATAGCCCCTAAGTGACATGGGCGTCCCTGCCCACGAATCCCGGCCGTCCCGGACATATGGCGCCGCACGTCCCGGCCGTCCCCGGACATATGGCGTCGCCCTAGCCAGAGTCGTCGTCGGGCTTCAATCCTTTCGGCGATTGCCCAATAGGGCGAACGCCGCGGTGGTGAGTGCCGCTGCGAGTTGCACTGCCTCGGACAGGCGGACGGCGCGGCGCAGGTCCGGGACCTCCGGGGGTGGGCCTTCGCCGAGGGTGGGGCGGAGTTCGGTGCCGTAGCGGTATTGGGTGCGGCCGCCGAGTTGGATGCCGAGGGCGCCGGCCATGGTGGCTTCGGCGACGCCGGCGTTGGGGCTGGGGTGTTTGGCGGCGTCGCGGCGCCAAGCGCGGATGGCGTTTCGGGGGCGGCCGCCGACCACGGGGGCCAAGGCGGCGGTGAGGGTTCCGGCTACGCGGGCGGGCAGGAGGTTGGCGACGTCGTCGGTGCGGGCGGCGGCCCAGCCGAAGTTGCGGTAGCGGTCGTTGCGGTAGCCGATCATGGCGTCGAGGGTGTTGACGGCGCGGTAGCCGAGCAGGCCCGGGACGCCGGCGAGAGCGCCCCAGACCAAGGGGGCGACGGTCGCGTCGGAGGTGTTCTCGGCGATGGATTCCAGTGCGGCGCGGGCCAATCCGTCGGCGTCGAGCACCGAGGGGTCGCGGCCGCACAGGGAGGGCAGCAGAGCGCGTGCACCGTCGATGTCGCCGGATTCGAGCCGTTCGGCCATCTCCCGGCCGGCCCGGGCGAGGCTGCGTCCGCCCAGCACGGTCCAGGTCGCCAGCGCTGTCGCCGCCACCCCACCACGCCGCAACCCATACCCGAGCCCGACCACAGCGCCGACCGCGACAACCTCGTGCACCACACCGTTGACCCGCCGATCGGCATAGGTCACCGACTCCAACGCGCTTGCCGCCGAACCGAACCCGGCCACCGGATGCCACCGCCGCGGATCCCCCAGCGCACGATCCAACGCGAACCCGAGCACCAACCCCGCCGCAGTCGCAGTTCCCGAACGCATCCGCCGAGGGTAACGACCACCCCGCCCCCGCCCCTCCCCCAACCCCCGATGATCCCGGAGACCGGAACCATCCCACCCGCCCGCGCCGCTGTCGCCCCTCGCACGCCCCGAGCAGAACCCGCGAGCCTGTTCCGACCAGCGGCCACCACCGCGAAGTACACCGGCTGGGCGAGAGGCCTCGGGCGAAATGACCACGAGGCACTGATCGCAGGCGTAATCCGTTGACGGGCATACAGGTTCGCAGCATGATCGGCCGATGGAGACGGTCGCGCACAGTCCGAATGAAGGTATCTATCCCGCTGCTTCTGACTATTTGCATGCGCTAGAGGTCCGGGGGCACGAGCGGTTGTTGTTTGTGGCGGGGACGATGGGGTTGGATCCGGCGGGAGTGGCCGGGGCGTCGGTGGCGGAGCAGCTCGAGCTGGTTTGGCAGAACATCCGGGTGATACTCGCCTCGGCGGGGATGACGGTGGACAACATCGTGCGGCTCACCAGTTATTTGCGGGATCCGGCGTATGCGGGGGCGAATGCGGAGGCCAGGGTGGCGGCGCTCGGGGGGCGGGCGGTGCCGACGACGGCGATTGTGGTGCAGTTGCTGGAGACCGACTGGTTGGTTGAGATCGAGGTGGTTGCGGCGGCCTGACGAGCCGATGTCACACTTTTGGGCCGTGCGTCGTCGTTGAGATGACGCGAACAGACGGTCCCCGCGGGGCCGACCGAATGAAACGGCGAGGAACCAGTGAGCACCGAGGCATCGACTCCCGAACCGATCGACGCCGCGCAGTGGGCGCGGCAGTTCGAGGAGCACCGCCCGTACCTGCGGCGGCTGGCCTACAGCACGCTGGGCAGCCTCACCGACGCCGATGACGTGGTGCAGGAGGCGTGGCTGCGGCTGCACCGCCAGCACGAGTCGGGCAAGGCGGGCGAGATCGACAACCTGCGGGCCTGGCTGACCACCGTGACCGGGCGGCTCGCCCTCGACTATCTCGGGTCGGCCCGCGCGCGCCGCGAGCAGTACGTGGGTGAGTGGCTGCCGGAGCCGGAGGTCACCACGTGGGACGATCCCGCCGACCGGATCTCCCAGGACGAGCGCGTCACCACCGCGCTGCTGGTAGTCCTGGAAGCCCTGTCGCCCGCCGAGCGCACCGCCTTCGTGCTGCAGGACGTGTTCGGCATGACCGGCCCGGAGGTCGCCGAGGTGGTGGGCCGCACCCCGGCCGCGGTGCGGCAGTTGGCATCTCGCGCCCGCAAGCATGTGGAGAGCGGCACGCCCCGCTTCCCGGCCTCACCCGACGAACAGGAGAAGGTGGTGTCGGCGTTCGCGCTGGCGTGGCGCTCCGGCGATCTGAGTGCCCTGCTGGGAGTACTGGATTCGAAGGTCAGCCTCACCGCCGACGGTGGCGGCAAGGTGCCCGCCATCCGCAAGCCGGTGCACGGCGCGGAACTGGTCGCGAAGATGCTGCTCGGCTGGTACCACGCGCCGTCCGCACAGGGTGCCTGGGGCCGCGCAGTCCTGGTCAACGGCCACCCGGGCCTGGTCGTCTTCGACGGAACCCACACGGGCGTCTTCTCTTTCACCGTCGACGCGGGCCGCATCGTCGCCATCGACGTCGTCCGCAACCCCGACAAGCTGCACGACCTCCCCACCGAAGGCGACCCCACCTTCTTCTTGCACGGCGAGTAACTCGCCAAGATCATCAGGCACTGCTGGCGGCGTTCCCCGAGGAGCGCCCGCCGCCAGTGCCTGATGATCTTGTTGATTCGACAGGTAGCGGCGGTTTGTCTACCATCGCGGCGAATCATCAACCAAGGATCGGGGATTCATGCAACAGCAGCAGCCGGTGGAGCAGCAGAGTTGCCCGAAGCTGTCTGCGCCGCAATCCGATACCGGGCTGTTGATCGAGGCCAGCTACATCTGTGACAGCACAACTGCCGTTCGCCTCAGTCGCGCTGCCGCGCTGATCGCTTGGCGGCTGCCGATGCGCTGGGGCATCCTGCTCGCCCTCCCGGTTTTCCTGTTGACCCGCAACACCCTTCAGTCCCTGGCCGACGGCGGCGGCAGCGAACCCGCCGAAGTATGCGGCGCGGCCTGCGCGGTGCTGGCTGTCGAACTGGTCCTGGCAGGCATCCTCACCGCCGTCCGGATGACCCGCCCGACCGCGAACATCAAGGCCTACAGCTATTCCGGCGCCCGCATGTCCGCGACCTACACCCCGGAGGCGATGGAGCTGAGCCTGGTCACCCAGCCGCTCACCCACCCCTACCGCGAAATCCGGAAGGTCATCACCACCGACGACGCGGTGTACCTGCAGCCCGCCGACACCAACGGCTATGTCCTGCCGCGCGAACTCGTCCCCGACGCCGCGCTCACCCTGCTCCGGAGTGCTCAGGACTGGTCGCCGGTCGGCCCGATGCGACCGTCCGGCACCTGATTTCAGACCTGCCCGAGTTCGAAGTTCTCCTCGGTCGCCAAATCCGACAGTGCCATCAACTGGTGCAGCGGACGCACGCCCGCAGCACAGTCTCGTGCCCGCCGGACCGCCGCCGCCGCAAGCAGCGCGGTAGCCCACGACTGATTTCGCCCCCGCACCCAGCGAGCCGGACCGGATCGCGGACGCGCCAGCACCAGCCACTGATCGGTTCCTGGAAAGTGCAGTCCGCGTGGCATTTTGGCTGCTCCGGGCAACCAGGTCAACGCGGCCAGACCTGCCGTGGCGACGCGGGAGTCGACCGCGAAGTAGGTGCGCACCGGTATCCCCAATTCACGGGTCAGCGTGTGCTGATCGGAGAAGTCGGCGCGGTACATCCGCCGCCGCCGCCCGTATCCAGGTAGCTGAAATGTGGTGGGGCGACTGAAGTTCCGAACGCTCCCGTCCTCGGCGTCGAAGTTGCGTCCGAGCAGTCCGTAGGTCCACGCGGTAGCGGCGACCCCGTGCTCCTCACCCGCACCGAGCAGCACCGCCAGATCGATCGGGCCGCTCCCCTCCGAATGCACCGCCATAGCAAGCAAATTCGTCACACCCGGTGCCAGCCCGACATCGACGATCACCGGCCCCGACGGCTCTATATCCCGCAGTCGCGCAACATATTCCGCATTCGCGGTGATATCGACGAACGCAGCGCCCACCTCCCCGGCCAGCCGCGCCAACCGTGCGTCCTCGGATCCGGCGGCATTGACGACAACGTCCACCTCCGCCAGGGCGGCCCGGTAGGACCGCAGCTCGTCCTCGCCCAAATCCAGGACGAGATCGGCACGTTCGGGATCCCGCCCCGCCACCAGCACGGTGTCCCCGTCCGCGCGCAACCGCGCGACCAGATGCCGCCCGACCGCTCCGTACCCACCCAGCACCAGCACTCTCATCACAGCACCACCTTCTCGGCCCGCACGGCACTCGTCCGCAACAGGACAACGGTCAACACGGCGCCCAGCGCGGCCAGCGCACCCGCCACCCCGAAAGCGATATTCAATCCGCTCCGATACGAGCTCGGCGCCAGTTCGGCGAGCAACAGCAGCGCGGTCACCCCGAGCCCCGACCCGACCCGCTGTGCCGTGTTGACGATACCCGCCGCGATGCCGGCATCGGCCTGCGCGACGGAGGTCACCGCGGGCGCGGTGACACCGACAAACGCAGCGGGCAAACCGATTCCGAGCAGCACCGCACCCGGCAGCACATCGAGCAGGTAGCTGCTGTGCTCCGGCAACCGCGCGAACCAGCCCATGGCCAAGGCCTGCAAAACGAGCCCCGCCGCCAGCACCCGCCATGCGCCGAGCCGATCGAGCGCGAACGGAATCAGGCTGCGGGAGATGACAATATTCACCACGGCCACCGGCAACACCGCCAAACCAGACTCGGTGGCGGTGTAGTGCTGGGTGTTCTGCAGATACAGCGCCAGCAGCGCGAAGGTCGGCACATGCGCCGCACCGACCAGCGCATTCACCACCGCCGACCCGCTCACCTGCCGAATTCTGAACAGCCGCAACGGCATCAGTGGATGCGGGCTGCGCGTCTCGATGAACACGAAGCAGCCGAGCAACGCCAGCCCCAGACCGAGCAGTGCGGCTGCCACGCCCCGCATCGTCGCATCCCCCAGCGCCCCGATGGCATAGCCGATGAGCAGTAACCCGGCGGTGCCCGTGATCGCGCCGGGCACGTCGAGCCGCGCGTCCCCGCTCCGCGCCGAATCAGGCGGCAGCAGACGGACGAAGGCCAGCGCGAGCACTCCCACCGGAAGATTGATCAGGAAGATCGACGGCCAGCCCAGCAGATCGGTGAGCGGCCCGCCGACCGCCGTGCCGAGCGCCGCACCCGCCGCACCCATCGCACTCCACACCCCGAAAGCCCGGTTGCGGGCGCCGGATTCGGTGAACGACGCGGTGAGCAACGCCAGCTGCGCCGGAATCAGCACGGCCGCACCGATTCCCTGCAAGGCCCGCGCTCCGATCAGCACCGTCGCGGTATCGGCGAACCCGGCCAGCGCGGACGCGACCGTGAACAGCACCAGCCCACCGGCGAACATCCGCCGCGGTCCGAGCACATCGGCCGCCCGCCCGCCGAGCAGCATGAACCCGCCGAAGGCCAGCAGGTACGCGTTGGTGACCCAGCCCAGCCCCGACTCCCTGAGCCCGAGATCGGCCCCGATGTCGGGCAACGCCACGTTCAGCACCGTCGTGTCCAAGAAGACCACGAGTTCGACGACCGTGATCAGGAGCAGGATCAGCCGTTCCCGTGCTCCGAAATTTTCTCTGCCACTCATGGTCAAGCCTTTCACTAGAGCGGTACTTTAGTGAGAGTTTCACTGGAGTAGCGCTCTAGTCAAGTACTATCTGCGGTATGACCGAGAAAGGCGCCCGCGCTGCCCGGACGATGGCCAACCGCGCCAAGATGCTGGCGGCGGCACGGGAACTGTTCACCACCCGCGGCTACACGGCGACGACGATGAAGGCCATCGCCGAGGAAGCGGGCATGGCGGTGCAGACTCTCTACTTCACTTTCGCGACCAAGCGCGCGATCCTGTCCGAGCTACTGGACACCGAGATCGCCGGCGACACCGAACCGATCGCGACCATGGACCGAGCCTGGTTCGCCACCGCGCTGACGGCCCCGCCCGCCGATCAACTGCGATTCCAAGTCGACGCCGCCGCAACGATTTTCGGCCGCGTCAGCCCCCTGCTCGAGGTGATCCGGTCGGCGGCGGCCACCGACCCCGAACTCGCCGAGCTCTGGCAGACCAACCTCGCTCAACGCCACCTCGTCCAGCGCCGCCTGGCCGAAGCGCTCGCCGGAAAAACCCCCCTGCGCGCCGGGCTCGATACCGCCCGCGCGGCAGACATCGCCCTCGCCGTGCTCTCCCCCGAGACCTACCACCTACTCGTCCGCGAACGCGGCTGGACACCCGCGGAGTGGACGTCGTGGGCGGCCGACGCGCTGACCTGTCAGTTGCTGCCGTGACGCCTACCCGGCGTCGAGCACGCTCGCGGGAACGCCGTAAGGAAGGAAGCGCAAGCGCCGCCGGTCATCGGTGTTGTCCCGATGTGCGCGCAGGGCTTCGAGCTCACTCGGGAAGACCTGATCGACCCGCGCCGTGCCGTCGTCCTCGAGGGTGTAGATCGCCCACACTCCGCTGCCGGTCTCGCCGGTGGTCGGCCCCTCCGGTTTCGGCGCGCTCGGGCGCTCCTGCTGGACGAACTGACCGAGCACCGAGGCCAGGGTATTGAAGCTGGTGCGATCAATGTACTGACTGGCCTGTCCGAGCTTGTCCCGGAATTCCACGCCCACCTCACGCAGCACGCGCTCGAAGTCTTCCGGATCAATCCCGAACGGTCCATTGTTTGCCATGCCCTCAGTGTCCTCGCGCATCCGGGATTTCGCCACGTCGCCCGCTCCCGCTCCTCGGCGCGAGCAGCGGCAATGAACCGGAGGGGGTCAGACTCCGATCTCCTGCCCCAAGGGCGGAATCCGCAATTGCTGTGCGCGACCCGCGTATTCGAAGGTGCGCGCCAGGTGGTCGAGGGTTTCGGTGAAGTGCGCCCAGCCCTCGCCGTGCACCGGCACGATGACGGCGTCGCCCAGCTTCGCCGCGGCCTGTACGGCGGTGCGCGCGTTCAGGGTGACATCGGTATCGCCGAAGGCGCCCGGATTCGCCGCGCCCACAAACAGAATCGCGACATCGATCCGGCCGACGCGCTCGGCGATCTCCCCGACCAGGTCCACCGAGGCATTGTCCCCGGACACGTACACCGTCGGCTCCCCCGCGGCCTGCAGCACGAACCCGGTGACGACACCCGTGACCGGTTCGCAGCCTTCGGGCCCGTGCAGCGCGGGAACGGCGGTGACGGTCACCGCGCCGACCACCGCCGTCTCCCAATTCGCCATGCCGCGAACACCATTCAGGCGCTCGGCCGCATCCGGCGTGGACAACACGGTCTCGACCGAGTCCAGGAATTCCCGCCCGGAGTGGTCGAGGTTGTCGGCGTGCTGGTCGTGCGAGAGCAGCACCACATCCACCGCCCCGACCTGCGCCACCGGCACCGCGGGTCCGGTGAGCTTGTGCAGCGTGACCGGGCCCGGGTAATCCCCCGGCTCGTCGAAGGTGGGGTCGGTGAGCCAGGTCAGACCGCCGTAGCGGAACCGCAGCGTGGGTCCGCCGATGTGCAGGGCTTGCAGGCTGGTGCGTTCGATCGTCTCGGTCATGGAAAAGATCCTGCGCGCCGCCGCACCGCACGACCAGTGGCCCGCGAGTCACCTTCCGCTAAGATCGGGCCATGCACTCCGTGGCCGTTCTCGCCTTCGACGGCATCAGCCCCTTCCACCTGTCCGTGCCCACCCTGGTGTTCGGCCGGATCGGCGCCGACGGCGATCCGAGCACCCCGTACGAAGTCGTGGTGTGCGCCGAGCAGCCCGGAATCCTCAGCACCCCATCCGGTTTCGACATCCACGTCAAACACGGTCTGGATGTGTTCGACAACGCGGGCACCATCGTCATCCCCAGCTGGATCCGCGGCACCGGCATCTCCCCCCGGCTGCACGCCGCCCTCTACCGCGCCCACGCCAACGGCGCCCGCATCGTCGGCTTATGCCTGGGCGCCTGGGCAGTCGCGGCCAGCGGCCTGGCCGACGGACGCGAGATCACCACGCACTGGGCCTCCGCCGACGACCTGGCCCGCGCCTACCCGGCGGTCCGGGTCCGCGCCGACACGCTCTGGTCCGATCTGGGCGACATCATCACCTCCGCGGGCGTGGCCGCCGCCCTGGACTGCTGCCTGCACCTGGTTCGCCACGACCTCGGCAGCCGCGCCGCCACCGATCTCGCACGCGCCCTGGTCACCGCGCCGCACCGCAGCGGCTCTCAGGCCCAGTACATTCCGGTCGCCGTCCCCGACGCCGCCGACGACGACCCGATCGAGCACGCGATGCTCTGGGCCCGAGCACATCTCGGCGATGCGATCGATCTGGACCGCTGGGCCGCCGTCGCGCTGATGTCGCGTCGCACCTTCACCCGCCGCTTCCGCGACCGCACCGGCACCAGCCCGCAGCAGTGGCTGCTGCTACAGCGCACCGACCGCGCCCGCCTGCTGCTCGAAACCACCGACGACACCATGGACCGCATCGCCGCCGACACCGGCTTCGGCACCGCCGTCAGCCTGCGCCACCATTTCCACCGCATCCTCGGCACCAGCCCCGCCGCCCACCGCGCCATGTTCCGCCGAGCCTCGGTGGCCTAGCTGTGTTCCAGGGCACGATAGGTTGCCAAGCATGATGATCGAGATCGGCGGAGTAGCGCCGGAGATTGACGACACCGCGTGGCTGGCCCCGAACGCGACCGTGATCGGGCGCGTGCGGCTGGCCGCCGAGGTGAGCATTTGGTACAACGCGGTGCTGCGCGGCGACCTGGAGGACATCAGCGTCGGAGCCAAGACCAACATCCAGGACGGCTGCGTGCTGCACGCCGATCCCGGCATGCCGCTGACGGTCGGCGCCGGAGTTTCGGTGGGGCACAACGCGATTCTGCACGGCTGCACCATCGGCGACGACGTCCTGGTCGGCATGGGCGCGACCGTGCTCAACGGCGCGGTGATCGGCGCGGGCAGCCTGATCGCGGCCAATGCCCTGATCCCGGAGGGCGCGCAGATTCCGCCGGGCTCGCTGGTGGCCGGTGTCCCCGGCAAGGTTCGCCGCGAGTTGACCGAACCCGAGCTGGATCGCATCCGCCTCAACTGCGCGGTCTACCTGCACAACATGTCGACCCATCGGGACGCAAAGGTCTTGTGAAGATTGGTGTGAGACAGCCCACACTGATCAAGCGTCCAGTAAGAACGACTGATAACATTTTGCCTGCGTGCCCGGCGTCCCGGGGGCTCTTGCCGAGACGTTCGAACCGTCCGCCCCGGGGACACTTTTGGGGCAGGCGTGTATGGCAGGAGGTATCACGGTGGCGTACGGGGAACCGGTAATGCACCGATCGAAGGGGCGGACCACGGGGCTGGCGGTCGCCGGCGGGGTGGGCAAGTTGAGCGTGGCCGATATCGCGGCGCAGCCGGGCGGGATCGAAGCCCTCCAGCGTCGCGTCCACGAATTACGCTCCAGCGGTATAGATTTCGCGGCCAATGCGATCGAGCAAGAGATGGCCGCCTTCGATTTACCGCGTAGTTAGGGCCATAGCGGACGCAAGATCGACGGTGCCGGTGAAATAATGAACACCCCGCACCAGCACCGTCGCTGCGGCGCACTATCCGGCCACCGACTGGAGCCTCATGCCGAACGTTCCGACCATCCTGCAGCGCATCCTCGAGAAGCCCGTCAGTGACGGTGAGAAACTCCTCGAAAGCGCCCTGTCGGCATTCCTGGACTTCGGCATCAAACGCACCAGCATGGGCGAGGTCGCGCGCCGGGCCGGCATCAGCCCCGCCACCCTGTATCGGCGCTTCGAATCGAAGAACGACCTGGTCGAAGCGGTCAGCGTGCGCGAGGCGCAGCGCTTCGTCGCCGAGATCGACAAGCGTGTGCAAGCCGTCGAGGGCGGACCTGACGAGCAACTGGTCGAGATCTTCGTCGCGTTCATCGCCGCCATCGCGGGCAACAAACTGCTGCGCCGCCTGGTGACCACCGAACCCGACCTCATCCTGCCCCGCCTCACCACCGAGGCCGGACCCATCCTCGCGGTCGGCCGCACCTATCTGGCGACGAAGCTGCGCGAATCGCGGCCCGCGGACGCGGATTTCGATGCCGACCTGGTTGCCGAGGTGATGGCCCGGCTCGCGCATTCGCTGGCCCTCACCCCCGATGGCCTGATCCCCCTTGCCGATCCCGCCGCCGGGCGCGAGTTCGCCCGGCGCACATTGCTTCCCATGATCGGCGTGCACGTCACCGCGTGAAGGCGAGATCGACGCGCTCGTCGAGAGTTCGCTGGGCGTCGCCGTCGAGGGGGCGGCCGTCCACGAATTCGCCTACCAGATCGATGATTTCGGACGCCGCGCGTGTCCCGGGGTCGGGCACCGGTAGTCGCGAGACGTACTGGGTGATCCAGCGCCGCCTGCCGGAATACAGGCGGTTACCGCACACCGCGTCGTAGAACCGCAGCCCCAGCCCCGAATTCGCCACCCCCATCAGCAGATACGCGATCCGTTCCGCGCCGATATCTGCCAGCGAGATCCAATAGCAGTCCCCGTTGACCACCGCACCCGATCTATCGAAGGCGAATCTCGGCCGCACACTGATATCCGGGAACACCAGCTTGGGCACCTGCCACAGATGCGGCCGCTGCGGCACCCAGATCTCGAACCACTCCCGCCCACCGTCGATCACATACTTGCGGCCGGCCAGGACTGCCCGATGACTCTGCAAATACCCTGCGGCCCCGGGGAACTCACGCAGATCCACCGGAATCCGCCGCGGCTGCGTGGTGTCGTAGGGGTAGAGCACCCTTGTATCCCGCGCCCGCGCAATCCGCCAGGGCTCCAGGTCATGATGCGTAATCAAGTCGAACAACAACTCCGGCTCCGGGCAAGGATCCGCCTGCCGCCACCGATCCGATATGAACACCCGATCCGCAGTCGTCTTGATCCCCACTCGAATCCGCGCCACCTCCCCGAACGTCTTCCAGGTAGCCGCCCCGACCCCCGCCAGCCATTCATCCAACGCAGGCCGCGACATCCGCCAAGCCCCATCGTCCTGCCTGCCGGACTTCCGCTCCGGAACAACCATCACCTCTAATCCCGTGCCAGCAACTGAATCCCGGCGTTCGCCGGAATGCCCAAGAGTCATGATGGGAAGACCAGCAGGCACATCGGGAATGCTGGGAGGGCCCTCAGGAGGACTGGGCTGCTTCCACTCGAGGTGTTCCCGCCGAGGCGCGGGGTCGGATGCGGGTGGAACCTTGCCTGTCGACAGTGTTCCCACCTCGACGGCGAAAGTGCGGCCGTTGTGCGTGATCAGGCTGCCGTCGTCCTGGGTCAGCGCTTCGAAAAGGTCTTGCTCGCTCGGGATTTCGGTGACCTCGACCTCGTACGCCGATGCATACCGGCACTCGGTCACCGCTACATCGCGCCTGGCGATGGTGATCGCGGGTAGGACTGCCGCCTCGAATAGCTTGGTATCCCCCAAGTCGTAGAGTTCCACCGGGGCTAGGTCACGTTGCAGTACCGCGCGGATGTTGGCCCCGGCCCTGGTGGTGAGAAAGCGGTTGGCACAAAGTAATCCGAGAACGCCGCCGTATCTCAGCAGGCGTGGCGCGACCGCGACGAACGGGTGGGTGAGGTCGATCCGGCCCGTCAGGCCGAACTGTCTGCTGAGCAGCTGCGCGGCGGCCCCGCCTAGCTGCTGGGTGCGCACATATGGCGGGTTGGTGATGATCGCGTCGAACGCGCCCGCCGGAAGTTTCCCGGCAGCGATCAGGAAATCTCCACTGTGCCAGTCAATTTCGTTCCCCGCCCGGGACCGTGCCAGCGCCACCGCGGATCCGTCGAGGTCGTATCCGGTCAACTCCAGCCGCACCCCGGGCAGCCGCACAGCCGCCTCGCGCCGCACGGCTAGCAGCAGCTCCCCGTCCCCACAGGCCGGATCCAGCACTCGCAGCACATCCCCCGGCGGCGCATGCGCCAGCAAGCGGTCCGCCAGGAAGCGCGCCAGCACGGGCGGCGTGTAATGCCGCCCGTGCCGTTTGCGCTCGCGCGCCGCACTCATGGCTGGGATTGTGCCCCAGTGGCGCGGCGATTCCGATAGGAAACGAGCATCGGCGCGCCCGTGCGATGTCACGGGCGCGCCGATGCCGTCAATGGTGATCAGCGAGTGTGGGTACCGGTACCACGACCGCGGGTGATCATCGCACCGACCGCGGTCACGATCGCACCGACCACACCACCACCGGCGACCTGGCCGAGTACCTGACCGAAGTCCAGGCCGCTGCTGGTGGCCGCTTGGATGATGGCACCGGTGATGCCACCGCCGACGGCGCCGAGGGCGCTGTTGCCGGCCATACCGAGGTTGCTCTTGGCGCCGGCGAGGTTACCGCCGACCAGTCCAGCTAGAAGTCCCAGGATCCATTCCATTGCTGTTCCCTCCTAATCGGATTGGTGAATCTAGCGGGTCGGATCGGAATCGCTCTTGTCTTCCCGGCTGCGCTGGTTGGCGCCGACCGCGTTGTTCTCGTAGGTGACCGTCATGTCGTCGGTGTTCTTGTCGTCGACGAACGCATGACGCCCGGTCGTCATCGGCGGCACATCGTGCTCGCGTTCCACCATGCGCGGCGGGGTCGCCGGCTTGGGGGCTTCGTAGGCCGGGCGGGCCGTGGTCCACGGCTGGGTCTTGGGCACGTCCACCCGCGGAGCCTTGTACTCCGGCCGCGGCGGCGCGTTGTACTTCGGCGGCTCGGGCGCCCGGGTCGTGGCGGTCCGGGTCTGCACGGGCCTGGTCGCGACCGGGCGATCCATGCGGGTCGTGGTGGCCGGTCGACGACCCATCAGGCCGAGCAGGGCACCGGCGACCGCGGTGATGGCCAGGCCGATCGGGACGCCCCACCACCTGTTGATGCCCGAGGACGTATCCGTGTTCGCGGTCGGCGCGGACATGTCGGGGATGGGGTCGGGCGCGTTGGGCATATTGGGCGCCGGCGGCACGGCCGGCGCCTCCATATTCGGCGCCCCGGCCTTGAACCCGGGCAGGGTCGCGGCCAGATCAGCGGGGACGGTGACGGTGCCGTTGGCCTCCGACCACTGGATCTCGGTTCCGGCCGGGCCGGCGAACATGCCGGTCATCACGCCGTTGGCGTCGGTCATGTCGGCGGTCGGGTAGCCGAACGGGCCGGCCACACCACCGCTGGCCCGCCAGGCATCGAGGACCTTGCCCTCTACGACGTGCGCACCATTGGTCGGGCTCCAATAGACGGCCGCGCCACCTTCCTTGGCGAAGTTGTTGAAGCGGCCGACACCGTCGCCGGTGCCGCTCTCGTCATTGGTCGGGAAGCCCAGCGAACCCTCCGGGCCGCCCATCGCCTGGTACTTCGCCAGGATGTCGCCGTACATCACCTTCGCCCCGGTATCGGCCGAGTAGTAGACGCTGCAGCCCTGGTAGGCGCGCATGGCGCCACCGGCGACCGCGGTGGCCGCACCGGTGGGCTGACCACAGAAGGAGCCGGCGCCACCGAAATCGGAGTAGCGAGCATCGATCTGCTGGTTGGCCTCCGCCGACACCTCTTGGGCTGAGGCGAACGGGGCCGCGCCGAGCAGCGCACCGGAACCGAGCAGGGCCATGGCGCCGAGTGCGACACCACGCGCACGCCAATCCTTGCGTTCACCGAGAACCGTTGCTGCGGGATAGAACTGCGTGCAATCGGACATCACCAAACTCCTTTGTAAAGGGTTGCGGATGTGTCTTCTGTCGGCCGTGCAGGGATCGTCAGTGACGCTGGCGATGATCCCGATCGGCGTCGTCACGATCGCGTCCCTTCTGCTCGGAACGCGGATCCTGGACGAGTTCCTCACCCGGCAGGACATCGGACGCCTTGCCGAGGATGCCGTCGACGGGGTGCTTGCCGGTGCGACGCTCGATGAACTTCTCGTCGCGCGGTTCGCCACCTTCACGAACCACAGCCCGCACCTCCCGCGCCGAGCCCTTGTCCTCGTGCACAACGGTGGTGACGGTCTCCTGGCCGTGTTCCACGACCCGCTCGACCGGCTTCTCCACGTATTTGTGCACCAGCACCGGCTTTTCGACGACAACCTCAACGATCTTTTCGACCGGCTTCTCGACGATCTTCTCGACCTCGACGTAGACCGGCCGCTCGACGATCTTCTCGACGATGGTCTCGACCGGCTTCTCGACGATCCGCTCGGCCAGGACGTCGACCTGCTTCTCGACGACCTTCTCGACCAGACGCGGGACCTGGATGGTCTTCTCGAGCACCTTCTCGACCGGCTTCTCGATGGTCTTCTCCACGATCTTGGGCCGCTCGACGATCTTCTCGACGACCTTGTCGACCGGGCGATCGATCACCTTCTCGATGATGTTCGGCTTCTCGACCATCCGTTCCACCACCTTGTCGACCGGGCGATCGATGGTCTTCTCGATGATGTTCGGCTGTTCCACAACCTTTTCCACCACCTGATCGACCTGACGATTCACCGTCTTCTCGACCACGTTGGGGTTGGTGACGACCTTCTCCACCACCTGATCGACGTTGCGGTTGACCACCTTCTCGATCACATTCGGGTTGGTGACAACGGTTTCCACGACCTGGTCGACGTTGCGGTTGACCGTCTTCTCGATGATGTTCGGGTTGGTGACAACGGTTTCGACCACCTGGTCGACGTTGCGGTTGACCGTCTTCTCGATGATGTTCGGGTTGGTGACAACCTTCTCCACCACCTGATCGGCCTGCCGGTTCACCACCTTCTCGATCACGTTCGGGTGGGTGACGACCTTCTCCACGATCTGGTCGGCCCGCCGGTCCACGATCTTCTCGATGATGTTCGGGGTCTCCACGACCCGTTCGACGATCTTGTCCACCGGACGGTCGATCGTCTTCTCGATGATGTTCGGCTTCTCGACGACCCGCTCCACCACCTTGTCCACCGGACGATCGATCGTCTTCTCGATGATGTTCGGCTTCTCGACCACCCGCTCGACAATCTTGTCGACCGGACGATCGATGGTCCTCTCGATGATGTTGGGCTTCTCCATCACCCGCTCGACGATCTTGTCGACGGGGCGATCGATGGTCTTCTCGATGATGTTCGGCTTCTCGACAACGCGCTCGACGATCTTGTCGACCGGGCGATCGATGGTGCGCTCGATGATGTTCGGCTTCTCGACGACCCGCTCCACCACCTTGTCCACCGGACGATCGATGGTCTTCTCGATGATGTTCGGCGTCTCGACAACCCGCTCCACCACCTGATCGACGTTGCGGTTGACCACCTTCTCCACCACGTTCGGGCTGGTGACAACCTTCTCCACCACCTGATCGACCTGACGGTTCACCGTCTTCTCGACGATGTTGGGTGTGGTGACGACCTTCTCCACGACGTGATCGACCGGGCGATCGATGGTCTTCTCGATGATGTTGGGCTTCTCCACCACCCGCTCGATCACCTTGTCGACCGGACGATCGACAACCTTCTCGATGATGTTTGGCTTCTCCACCATGCGCTCGACGACCTTGTCGACGGGACGCTCGACAGTCTTCTCGATGATGTTCGGCCGCTCCACAACTCGTTCGACGATGCGGTCGACGACCTTGTCGATGGTGCGCTCGATGATGTTCGGCTTCTCCACCACCCGCTCGACCACCTTGTCCACGGGCCGGTCGACAACCTTCTCCACCACGTTGAGCTTCTCGACGACCTTCTGCACCATGCGCTCGACGGGCCGGTCGATCACCTTCTCGATGATGTTCGGCTTCTCCACCATCCGCTCGACGACACGGTCGACTGGCTTCTCGACGAGCTTCTCGATGATGTGCGGCTTCTCCACGGTCCGCTCGACGACCTTGTCCACCGGACGCTCGATCGTCTTCTCGATGATGTTCGGCTTCTCGACCACGCTCTCGACGACACGGTCGACGACCTTCTCGACCGGGCGCTGGACGATGTTCTCGACCACGATCTCGCGCGGCACCTCGACGGTCTTGATCACCGGCTTCTCGACCATCAGCTCGACGGTCCGGGTGACCGGCTTCTCCACCGTCTTGTAGACGATGCGCTCGACCGGAACCTCGATGATCTTCTCGACCACCTTCTCGACCGGCTTCTCCACGACCCGCTCGATGATCTTCTCGACCGGCTTCTCGACGACCCGCTCCACGAACTTCTGCACGGGTACCTCGACCACCTTGTCGACCACGTTGACGACGGGCTTCTCCACCCGGCGTTCGATGGTGACCGGCTTGGTGACGACGTTGTCCTTGATGTCGACCATCAACTTCTCGACGAGGCGCTGCACCTCGACCGGGCGGTTCTGCACGTTGTCGACGATGTTGACGACCAGCTTCTCGACGAGGCGCTGCACCTCGACGGGCTTGTTGGAGATCTTGTCGACGATGCTGACCACCGGCTGTTCGATGCGGCGCTCGAGCTCGACCGCCTTGTTGGTGACCTTGTCGGTCATCGTGACGGTCGGCTTCTCGATGTGGCGGGTGATGTTGACCGGCTTGTCCACAACCTGATCGGTCATGGTGACGACCGGCTTCTCGATCCGGCGACCCACCGTCATCGGCTTCTCGACCACCTGATCGGTCACCGTGACAACCGGCTTCTCGATCCGGCGACCCACCGTCATCGGCTTCTCGACCACCTGATCGGTCACCGTCACTACCGGCTTCTCGATCCGGCGCGACACCGAAACCGGCTTGTCCACAACCTGATCGGTCACCGTGACCACCGGCTTCTCGATCCGGCGGGTGGCGGTCATCGGCTTCTCGACGACCTGATCCTGCACGGAGACGCGCGGCTGCTCGGTCGTGCGAGTTGCCTTGTACGGCTTATCGATTACCTGATCGGTCACCGTGACCACCGGCTTCTCGATCCGGCGCGACACCGAAACCGGCTTGTCCACAACCTGATCCGTCACCGTGACCACCGGCTTCTCGATCCGGCGACCCACCGTCATCGGCTTGTCCACCACCTGATCGGTGACGGTGACGCGCGGCTTCTCGATCTTCCGGTTGACGTTGACCGGCATCTCGACGACCTGATCGGTCATCGTCACGACGGGCTTCTCGATCCGGCGGCTCACCGTCATCGGCTTGTCGACGACCTGATCGGTCACCGTCACGTTCGGCTTCTCGATCCGGCGGGTCACGGTGACCGGCTTGTCCACCACCTGATCGCGGACGGTCACGACCGGCTTCTCGATCCGGCGGCCCACCGTCATCGGCTTCTCGACGACCTGATCGGTCACCGTCACGACCGGCTTCTCGATTCGGCGCGTGGCCCGAATCGGTTTGTCCACCACCTGATCGGTGACGGTCACGCGGGGCTGCTCGGTGGTGCGCGTGACGTTGTACGGCTTCTCGACAACCTGATCGGTGATGGTCACCCGCGGCTGCTCGGTCGTGCGGGTCGCCTTGATCGGCTTCTCGATGACCTGGTCGGTGACGGTGACGCGGGGCTTCTCGGTCGTGCGAGTCACGTTCACCGGGCGGTCGATCACCTTGTCGGTCACCGTCACAACCGGCTTCTCGGTCGTGCGGGTCACGGTGACCGGCTTCTCGATCACCTTGTCCGCCACCTTCACAACCGGCTTCTCGGTCGTGCGGGTCACGGTGACCGGCTTCTCGATGACCTGATCGGTCATCTTCACCACGGGCTTCTCGACTCGCCGGGTTACCGAAACCGGCTTGTCCACAACCTGATCGGTGACGGTGACGCGCGGCTTCTCCACCACCCGGCTGATCTTGACCTGCTTCTCGCGGACGTCGTCGGTCACGGTGACCACCGGGCGCTCCACCATGCGGCTGACGCGGGCCGGCTTGTCCACCACCTGATCGACGGTGTCGACGACCAACCGCTCGATCACCCGTTCCATCTGCACCGGCTTGTCGACGACCCGCTCGACCGGCTGCTCGACCAGTCGCTCCACGGTGTAGGGACGGTCCACCACCTTGTCGACTGCACGCATCGGTTCACTGGGCGGCTTACGACGTTCGCTGTTGGCCATGATGCCTCCATTGATCAGTTTGTCCCGGCCTTTGCCCGCATCCCCCATCGCTGGGCATTTGAGAAATTACTGAAAATCTGATTGCGCACTCGGCCATTCAAACACAGATAAAGTCCGTGTCCAGGAAACGTTTTGGCCAACATTCCGCAACCTGACGTTGTGTTTCGCTTATAGGAAGCACATAAGAATGCATCGAAACCCGCTGCAATGCGACGGTTTCCGGCAACTGGGGCGTGCACCATGCAGTGTCTGAACAGTCATGAATGTTGTCCTGAGCGGCTAATTATCCGGATAATGCGATTCATTCGTGCACCTCTGAATGACATTATTGATATTTGAAAGCCGGGCAGTTTAGACCGTGCTCAAACATCTGTCGATGGAATTACATCGATGCAACTCTTTGCATTAGACGGACGATTTCGCACACCTCCAGCTAATGTCTTTCCCCCGAACTGCATCGCTCCGAAAAACGCAGCCGGACAGACGAACTGGGGGTTCCGGAACGAGACCGGGACTGCTACGGTCAGTCTCGAAATGGAACCAGATCCCGGCCTGGCCGGGAAGACGCAGAGGGGTGGGCCCATGGCCGGCCACGACCAGACCGGCGACTTCGCCACCTTGGCCCGGATTCTCGACGATCGCTGGACCTGCCGGCAGTTCCGGCCCGAACCGGTCCCCCGCGCCACCATCGAACAGCTGCTGCGGCTGGCCCAGCGCTCCCCGTCCTGGTGCAACACCCAGCCCTGGCAGGTCGTGGTGACCGAGGGCGCCGGCACCGACCGATTCCGCAAGGAACTGCTCGAACACATCCAGACCGCCGGCGCGGAACCGGATTTCCCGTTCCCGGCGCAGTACACGGGCGCGTACCGGGACCGCCGGAAAGCGTGCGGGCTACAGCTGTACGAGAGCGTCGGCGTCGTCAAGGGCGATCAGGCCGGGACGATGCGGCAGATGGTGCGCAACTTCGAACTCTTCGACGCACCACACGTCGCGATCGTCACGACCGAGGACGACCTCGGCGTCTACGGGGCGGTGGACTGCGGGCTCTACATCGGAAACTTCCTGCTCGGCGCGCAAGCCCTGGGGCTCGGGGCCACGCCGCAGGCCGCGCTGGCGACCTACGCGCCGTTCCTGCGCAGCCACTTCGAGATTCCGGCGCATCGCAAGGTCGTCGCGGGAATCTCGTTCGGCTACCCCGACGGCGAGCATCCGGTCAACGGTTTCCGCACCGCTCGCGCGGAACTGGACGAGGTCGTCACCTGGCGGAACGACTAGAGATCGCGCGCTCCGAGTCCGGGCCCCGGCTCCGGGGTCACCTCGCGGGCAGTGATTTCCTTTGCGCAGCAGTCACATTCGAGTCTGATGTGGGCTTCGCCGGTGCATTCGCGGTGCCGGTAGTGCACCGGCGGGCCCTCGGGCGCCATATAGGTATCGCCCCAATCCCGGATGGCCATCAAGATCGGGTAGATGTCGTGGCCCTTCGGAGTGAGCCGATACTCCTCGTAGGCGCCGACCGCGGCCTTCTGCTTCACCAGGATGCCGTGCTCGAGCAGCCGATCCAGGCGGTCCTGCAGCCGCCCGCGCGAGATGCCGAGCGCACTCTGGAAAGCGTTGAAGCGCCGGATACCGGCGAAGGCGTATTTCAGGATCAGCAGCGTCCACCGGTCGCCGAAGATCACCAGCGGCCGTGTGATCGAGCACGGCTCCTCGGCAAGTTCTTCGTAGCGCACGCAGACGATGCTACTCAGCCCGGCGGAGGCGTGGCGTCGCAAAAAGATGGGCCCCTGAGATTCCCAGGGGCCCATCAATTCTTGTGCCGCTACAGCGGAATGTTCTTGTGGTGACTCTTGCGCGCGGGCGCGGCGGCCAGCGCGGCGGCGATGACACTGCGGGTCTTGGCCGGGTCGATGACCTCGTCCACCACCCCGATCGCGACAGCACGGTCGACGCCACCGGCGATCTGCTCGTGCTCGGCGGTCAGGCGCTCGTGCAACGCTTCCCGCTCGTCCTCGGGCGCGGCGGCCAGGGCCCTCTTGTGCAGGATGCCGACCGCGGCCTTGGCGCCCATCACGGCGACCTCGGATCCGGGCCAGGCGTACACCGCGGTCGCGCCCAGCGAGCGGGCGTTCATCGCGATGTAGGCGCCGCCGTAGATCTTGCGGGTCACCAGGGTGACGCGCGGGACACGGGCCTCGGCGAAGGCGTGCAGCAGCTTGGCGCCGCGGCGCACCACACCCTCCCACTCCTGACCGACACCCGGCAGGTAGCCGGGGACGTCGGTGACGACGACGAGCGGGATCCCGAAGGCATCGCACAAGCGCACGAAACGTGCTGCCTTCTCGGCACTTTCGGAGTTCAGGCAGCCGCCGAGCCGGATCGGGTTGTTGGCCAGGACACCGACGGTGCGGCCGCCGAGACGACCCAGACCGGTGACCATGCTGCGTGCGTAACCGCCCTGCAGTTCCTCGAAAGAACTCTCGCCGTCGACGTTGTCGAGCAGCTCGTGAATGATCGGCTTCACGTCGTAGGCGCGCTTGGCCGACTCCGGCATCATCGCCTTGAGATCGATATCGCCGTGTGCGGCCGCGGTCAGATCGAATTCGCCCTGTTCGGCGAACATCGAGACCAGGCGGCGGGCGCGGTGCATGGCATCGGACTCGTCGCCGGCGACGATGTGGGTGACGCCGGACTTCTTGCCGTGCGTCTCCGGGCCGCCGAGGGTGACCATGTCGACGTTCTCACCGGTCACCGAGCGCACCACGTCGGGTCCGGTCACGAAGATCCGGCCTTCGGGCGCCATGATGACGATGTCGGTCAGCGCGGGACCGTAGGCGGCGCCACCGGCGGCGAAGCCGACGACGACGGAAATCTGGGGTACCAGGCCGGACGCGCGGACCATGGCCTCGAAGACCAGGCCGACCGCGTGCAGGGCCTCGACGCCCTCGGCCAGGCGGGCGCCACCGGAATGCCAGATGCCGACCACGGGGCTCGCGGAATCGATGGCGGTGTCGATGGCGTCGACGATGTGCTTGCAGCCCTCCACGCCCATCGCGCCACCCATGACGGTCGCGTCCGAGCAGTAGGCCACGGTGCGGACACCGTCGACCTCACCGATCGCGGCGAGCACGCCGGACTTGTCGCGCGGGTGCAGCGGAAGAACAGTGCCGGGATCGAAGAAACGCTGGAGCCGGCCCATCGGATCGCGCGGGTCGGTGGCGGTATCTGGTTGAAACGCGGGTGCCATGATCGTCATCGCGTTTTCTCCTAAGTGATGAATGCGCCGCGGCCGCGGCTGCTCATGTCGATCCCCGGCGGGGTCGAGCCTCTAGCTGTGCTCGACCCCATCCGGGGATCGTTGTATGCAGTCCTGCGACAGCGCTATGCGCGACCGAAGGCGAGCGCGACATTGTGCCCACCGAAACCGAAGGAGTTGTTGATCGCGTACTCGATTTCCTGGCGACGGGCTTCCCCGTGCACCACATCGAGATCGATCTCCGGATCCTGGTTTTCCAGGTTCAGGGTCGGCGGAACGATGCCGTCCCGAATCGCGAGCACGGTGAGCACGGACTCGAGGGCGCCGACAGCGCCGATCGAGTGGCCCAGTGCGGACTTCGGCGCGTAGACCGAGGCGTGATTGCCCACGGCCTTGTTGATCGCGTTCGCTTCGGCGGTATCGCCGATCGGCGTCGCGGTCGCATGCGCGTTGACGTGAGCGATGTCCTTCTTGGTCAGACCAGCGGTCTGCATCGCCCGAGTCATTGCGCGTGCTGCTCCGTCGCCCGACGGATCGGGAGCGACCAGATGGAAACCATCGGAGGTGATGCCCGCGCCGAGCAGGCGCGCGTGGATGGTGGCGCCACGAGCCTTGGCGCTCTCCTCGGTCTCGACGACCATGAGCGCGCCGGCCTCACCGAAGACGAACCCGTCGCGATCCCGATCGAACGGACGCGAGGCGCCCTTCGGGTCGTCGTTGCGAGTGCTCATGGCACGCATCATGGAGAACGCCGCGATCGGAATCGAGTCGATGTAGCCCTCGACGCCGCCGGTGACGACCATGTCCGCGTCGCCCATGACGATCATGCGCCATGCGTTGGCGATGGCCTCGGAGCCGGACGAGCATGCCGAGACCGGAGTGACCACTCCTGCCCGGGCCTTCAGTTCGAGACCGACCACGGCCGAGGGGCCGTTCGGCATGACCATCTGAACAGCCAGCGGCGAAATCTTGCGGTAGCCACCGGTCTTCAGCTTGTCGACCGAATCGATGAGGGCATCGCCGCCACCGAGTCCGGTACCGATTGCCACACCCAGCCGCTCCGGATCGACCTCCGGGGAGCCCGCGTTGCGCCAGACCTCACGGCCCAGCACCAGCGCGAGACGTTCGACATACGCCATGCGACGGATCTCGACCCGTTCGAGCAGGGTGTCCGGGTTGACCTTCAGGTGACCGCCGATGCGGACCGGAAGGCCGTATTCCTCGACGAAGGAATCCTCGAGAACGTCGATTCCGCTCTCGCCGTTGAGGAGTCCCTTCCACGTCGCATCGACGTCGCCCGCGATCGACGTGGTCGCCGCCATGCTGGTGACGACAACGTTGGGGAAATTCCCGTTCAAGGTGGAAGGAGTGGTCACTGTTTCGGCCCTACTCGGCGTCGAACTTGGCCTTGAGCTCCGCGGCGGCTTCGCTGTTCTCCGCCTCGAGCTTCTGGATGTAGTTGACGGCGTCGCCAACGGTCTTCAGGCTGGCCAGATCCTCGTCCGGGATCTTCACGCCGTACTTGTCTTCGGTCTGGACGGCGATCTCCACCATGGACAGCGAATCGATGTCCAGGTCATCGACGAAGGACTTCTCGACGGTCACCTCGGAGGGTTCGATACCCGTAACCTCTTCGATGATCTTGCCGAGTTCCTCGACGATTTGTTCCTGGGTCAGAGCGGCCACTTGGTGGCTCCCTTCTTGTTTTCTCTTGCAGGGTCTTGGAGTGTTTCGTATCGAGTGCGGCGGTAGTTAGCACCGACTCGGTCACAACTGTGTGTAAACACAGTCGCGGGAAAAGCTAACCGGAGGTGGTGAACCCGGCCAACGCGGGGAGGTCTTGCGGGGTCTTCAGGGCCAGCGTGGGCGTGCCCTTCAGTTCCCGCTTCGCGATGCCGACCAGCGTGCCCGCCGGCGGCAGTTCCCACACCGCGGAAACGCCTGCGGTGCGGACAGTGTTGGTGCACAGGTCCCACCGGACGGGCCGGGTGACCTGCGCGGCGAGCTTGTCGATCGCGTCCTGACCGGAGCTGACCGGCTTGCCGTCGAAGTTCGACAGCAGAACCCGAGTCGGCTTCCTGGGCACGATTTTCGAGATCGCTTCGGCCACCGCGTCCTGGGCCGGAGCCATGAACGCGGTGTGGAAAGCACCCGCGACGGGCAGGGCGCGCACGCGCGCCTTTTCCGGCGGGTTGGCGGCCAGTTCGGCCAGGGCCTCGAGCTTGCCCGCGGCCACGATCTGACCGGCCGCGTTGCGGTTGGCCGGAACCAGATCGAGTTCGGCGAGCCGCCCGAGCACGGTGGCCTCGTCGCCACCGAGCACCGCCGACATGCCGGTCGGCTCGAGTGCGCACGCCTTGGCCATTTCCGCACCACGGAGCGCGGCCAAGGCTACAGCGTCATCGGCGGAGATGACTCCGGCGACCGCCGCGGCGGCGAGCTCGCCGACCGAATGTCCGGCGACGATGGTATCGGCCGGAATCACTTCCGGGTCGATGCGGGAGAACGCCAGCAGTGCGGCGGCAACCACCAATGGCTGAGTGACGGCAGTGTCGGTGATCTCCTCGGCCGTCGCGGTGGTGCCGAGACGGACCAGATCCAGGCCGGAAGCCATGGACCAGAGGGCGAGGCGATCATTCGCGCCAGGAAGGTCGAGCCAAGGCGCGAGCATGCCGGGTGTCTGGGACCCCTGTCCAGGGGCGAACAAAGCGATCACGTCTCTAAGAGAACACTGTGTGGCGCGTCTCGAGAGATGTCGACGCGAATGAAGGTTTGGAAAGGCTTTTGTAGGGGTCCCACAAAAGCCCTAGTGGGTTGTCCGGATCGAGCCATTCGCCGATTCTGTTACAGGCCCTCGTGACCGGCGGAGACATGGGAGGCCTCTGAGGCGGAAGTTGACGGTTCGTTACGAGTTCGTGTCAAACGACCCACTGTTGCCGCGATCCGGAGCACATAGGCATCACGCGGATTCATCGGATCGCGACCCGTAACCTCACCGATCCGCTTGAGGCGGTATCGCACCGTATTTGGATGGACGTACAGCTGACGGGCACACGTCTCGACAGCGCCACCGCAATCCAGATAGGCATCGAGGGTGTCCGCGAGCGACGATCCTGCTGCGGCCAACGGGAGCACAAGATACTCGTTCAACGCGTCCACCGCAGCCCTATCGCCCAACAAAGCGCGTTCGGGCAACAATTCCGCCGCGTGCACCGGGCGCGGCGCCCCACGCCAGCCGACGACGGCCTCCATTCCGGCCAGCGCTTCGACGGCCGAGGCGTGCGCGGCGCCGAGCGTGCGCATTGTCGGGCCGATGACGACGGGACCGTCGGAGAACACCTCGGCAAGCAGATCGGCGAGGAACGGAGTGGCATAACCGTTCTCGCCGAGATGACCGCTCACCACCATCACCAGCCGCGCACCCTGCACCACCGCCAGCGCGGAGCGACCGTGCCGGGCGGCGATGGTGTGCACCGAACCGACCATGCCGACGCCCTGGTCCCCCGGCGGGGTACCGACCAGCACCGTGGCCAGCGCGGTGGCATCCCAGTTCAACGTCGCGGCCCGCGACAGCATGTCGGGACCGGTGTCGCCGCGCACCACGGCGTCGACGACGAGCGCCTCCAGCCGGGTATCCCAGGCGCCGCGCGACTCCGCGGCGCTGGCATACACCGAGGCGGCCGCGAATCCGAGCTCACGCCCGTATCGCAGCACCGCCTCGGTCAACGCCACCAGCTGGCGGTCGTTACGCGCCAGCGCGGGCAGCCACTGCTCGAAGAACTCCATGGCCACCCGGACCATGTCCACCGTCTGGCGCAGCGTCAGCCGCCGCGCCAGATCCTGCGGAATCACCTGGAACGCATCCAGACTGAAGCGGATGTCGCTCTCCGGGTCCTGCAACCACTCCAGGAAGTTCACCACCGCGGTCTGCACCAGCATCTGGACGCCGGCCCGCTGGGCGGCGTCCAGATCGGCGAAGAACGGCAACCGATCCTGCATCGACCCGACCGCCTCGGTGGAGAGGCGCCCGGAGAACTGCTTCACGCGTTTTAGCAGCGTGTCCGGGAGCGGGTCGCGGTTTTGCCGGTTCGGGGAAAGCGCGCCCGTAGGCAGATACACCTCGTGCTCGGAAGAGCCCTCGGAGATCCGTCTCGGCCGCGGCGGTTTACGGTCCACGTTGCAATAGTCCGCTACGCGAGATCTTCTGCGGAATCCACGGCCGGTTTCGGCGCGGCGTCCACGTCGTGGATGCGGTACTTCTGCGCGGCTTCGACCACCTTGGCCGGGTCCAGCTTGCCAGTGCGGGCCAAACCGTCCAGCGCGGCGACAACGATCGACTGGGCGTCGACGTTGTACACCCGCCGGGCGGCGGGCCTGGTGTCGGAGAAACCGAAACCGTCGGTGCCGAGCACGGTGAAATCGCCCGGAACCCACTTGCGGACCTGGTCCGGCACCGCGCGCATCCAGTCGGTCGCGGCGATGTACGGGCCCTGCACGCGCGCGAGCGCCTCGGTCACATATGGCTGTTCGATATCGGCGCTCGGGTCCCGGAACTGGGCGATCTCCTTGGCCAGAGCTTCCTTTCGCAGCTCACCCCACGAGGTCACCGACCAGACATCGGCCTGCACGCCCCAGTCCGCGGCCAGGATCTCCTGCGCGCGCAGGCCGTCGGGCACCGTGACGCCCGAGACCATGATCTGGGCGCGCACGTCGCCCTCGCCACCACGCTTGTAGAGGTAGAGGCCCTTGAGCAGACCGTCGATATCGAGGCCCTCCGGCTCGGCCGGCTGCTGGTACGGCTCGTTGTAGAGGGTGATGTAGTAGAAGACGTCCTCGCCACCGAAGGTGTCGGTCTCGGGACGCTCCCGCAATTCGGTGCCCGGCACCGCGTACGGCAGAGCCGCGGGCTTGCCGCCGCCGTACATCCGGCGCAGGCCGTCGCGCACGATGTGGGCCAGCTCGAAGGAGAAGGCCGGATCGTAGGTGACGACAGCCGGATTGGTGGACGCCAGCAGCAGCGAGTGGCCGTCGTTGTGCTGCAGGCCCTCACCGGTCAGCGTGGTTCGCCCGGCGGTAGCTCCGAGCACGAAACCGCGCGCCAGCTGATCGGTGGCGGCCCACAGGCCGTCGCCGGTGCGCTGGAACCCGAACATCGAATAGAAGATGTAGAGCGGGATCATCGGCTCGCCGTGCGTGGCATAGGAAGTGCCCGCCGCGGTGAACGACGCGGTCGAACCGGCCTCGTTGATGCCCTCGTGCAGGATCTGCCCGACGGTGCTCTCTTTGTAGGCAAGCATCAATTCCGCGTCCACGGACGTATACAACTGCCCGTTGCGGTTGTAGATCTTCAACGAAGGGAACCACGAGTCCATACCGAAGGTCCGGGCCTCGTCGGGGATGATCGGCACAATGCGCTTGCCGATCTCCTTGTCCCGCAACAGCTCCTTCATCAAGCGCACCAGTGCCATCGTGGTGGCCACCTGCTGCTTGCCCGAGCCCTTGCGCACCGACTTGTAGGCCTCGTCGCCGGGGAGTTGCAGAGGCTTTGCCGCAGTGCGCCGTTCGGGCAGGTAGCCGCCCAGGGTCTTCCGCCGGTCCAGCATGTACTGGATCTCGCGGGCCTCCATACCGGGGTGGTAGTACGGGGGCAGGTACGGATCCTTCTCCAGCTCGGCGTCGGAGATCGGGATGCGCTGCAGATCGCGGAAGTCCTTGAGGTCCTGCAGCGTCAGCTTCTTCATCTGGTGCGTGGCGTTGCGGCCCTCGAAGTGCTTACCGAGGGTGTAGCCCTTGATGGTCTTGGCCAGGATCACCGTCGGCTGGCCCTTGTGCGCCATCGCCGCCGCGTAGGCCGCGTACACCTTGCGGTAGTCGTGGCCGCCGCGCTTGAGGTTCCAGATGCCCTCGTCGCTCAGGTCCTGGACCAGAGCCTTGGTGCGCGGGTCACGTCCGAAGAAGTGGTCGCGGACGTAGGCGCCGTCGTTGGCCTTGTAGGTCTGGAAATCGCCGTCGGGCGTGGTGTTCATCAGATTCACCAGCGCGCCGTCGCGGTCCGCGCCGAGCAGCGCGTCCCACTCCCGGCCCCAGATCACCTTGATGACATTCCAGCCGGCGCCGCGGAAGAACGACTCCAGCTCCTGAATGATCTTGCCGTTACCGCGAACCGGGCCGTCCAGGCGCTGCAGGTTGCAGTTGATGACGAAGGTCAGGTTGTCCAGGCCCTCGTTGGCAGCGACCTGGATCAGGCCACGCGACTCCGGCTCGTCCATCTCGCCGTCGCCGAGGAAGGCCCACACATGCTGATCGGTGGTGTCCTTGATGCCGCGATCGTTGAGGTAGTGGTTGAACCGCGCCTGGTAGATGGCGTTCATCGGGCCCAGGCCCATGGACACCGTCGGGAACTCCCAGAAGTTGTTCAGCAGCCGCGGATGCGGGTACGACGGCAAGCCGTGGCCCGGGCCGCCGTGGCTGTATTCCTGGCGGAAGCCGTCCATCTTGTCGGTGGACAGGCGGCCTTCCAGGAAGGCACGGGCATAGATGCCGGGCGAGGCGTGGCCCTGGATGAAGATGGAATCGCCACCCCCGGAATGGTCCTTGCCGCGGAAGAAGTGGTTGAAGCCCACCTCGTACAGCGCCGCCGAGGAAGCGTAGGTCGAGATGTGGCCGCCCACACCGATGCCCGGGCGCTGTGCCCGGTGCACCATGATCGCCGCGTTCCAGCGAATCCAGGCGCGGAAGCGCCGCTCCACCTCTTCGTCGCCGGGGAACCACGGCTCGTTCTCGGTGGGGATGGTGTTGACATAGTCGGTGGACGTCAGCGACGGGATAGCGACACGACGTTCGCCGGCCCGTTCCAACATGCGAAGCATCAGGTAGCGCGCACGCCCCGGACCTTCCCGGTCGAGCATCTCATCGAACGACTCGAGCCATTCGCTGGTTTCCTCCGGGTCGATGTCCGGTAGGTAGGACGCCACCCCTTCGCGGATCACCCGAACCCGGGCCGCCGCCTGATGCGACGCCTTGGGCGCGCTGTCAGCGGAGGCGGGGTCGGTATTAGGTGCAGCGGGTTGCGCTGCAGCGGAAGAGTGGATCAGGTCGGTCAAATCTGCTCCTCGTACAGGGGGTGGACAAGCTGTTGGCGTCTGTATCCCCGGGCGGGCCGCTGAGGTTGTGCGAACCACCCGTCTACGTAAGGTCCGGGCGCACCCTCCATCCTTGCTGAAGGCGCGTCCCAGGTCATCATGTCAGCAGGAAATCCAGTACGGTTTCCTCCGCAGCGGGTTACCCGGTAGTTTTCCGGCGCGCGCTTTTGCTGATCGACCGCCCAGACACCCAAGAGCGGGGAGAGTGATGAAGCTGCTGGATCCACGCCGATTCGGGCTCGTGTGCGCGGCCGTCGCCGTCACCGCGGGTTTGACCGTCGCGGGCTGCGCAAATCGGGTTGACGGAGTAGCCAATCCGAACGCCGCCGATCTGGCCGCGTACAAGTCCGACGCTGTCGCCTCGTCGGCCGCCGCGACGTCCTCCCGGAAGGCCGCCGCGCAGGCGCAGGCCATCAGTGAGAACTGCGCACAGTTCCCCACCACCACCGGGGTCGGTGTCAAGGCCTACAACGATTTCGTCGACGCGCACGATTCGAACGCCGCCGACTACGCGGCCAAGCGCGACGGCGCCGCGCAGACCCTCGACGATGCTGCCAACAAAGTGGAAGCCGGGATGAACAGTGTCGCCGGCGGCGCGCTGCCCGACGATCTTGCCAGTAAATTTTCCGCATACATTTCCGCGGCTCGTTTGCTCGCCGAAGAGACCCGGAAAATGACCTATACCGCACCCGTCGGCGGGCTCAACGAGGCAAGCAAGCAGGTCAACGACGCGCGCACCGCGGTGAAGGACGCTTGCCCGAAACGCTGAAAACCGACCGGAAACCCGAGATCCACCCGCGACATTCGGTGGCAATTCCACCGATCGGCTTGCGCTCGGGGCGATAACCATGTTCGCTTGCAACTATCTATTGTCTCGGGAGTTGAGGAGGACACCACCGTGGTCGCCGCGGCGGACGCGCAGAACTACGCTCAGAAGCTTGGCATTACACACGGCATGGTTGTCCAGGAACTGGGATGGGACGAGGACACCGACGACGACCTGCGGGCCGACGTCGAGGAAGCCATCGGCAGTGAAATGGTCGACGACGACACCGATGAGGTGGTCGATACCGTTTTGCTCTGGTGGCGCGAAGGAGACGGCGATCTGGCAGACGAGCTGATGGAAGTCATCAGCCCGCTTGCCGACGACGGCGTCATCTGGGTCCTCACCCCCAAGACCGGTAAACCTGGCCATGTCGATCCGAGCGAGATCGCCGAAGCCGCGCCCACGGCGGGCCTGACGCAGACGTCTGCGATCAGCCTGGGTTCGTGGACCGGAAGCCGCTTGGTACAGCCGAAGGCCCCTATCAAGCAGCGCTGAGTACAGGCAACGCTGACCCATTCGCTATGGTTTTCGCCGGGCGATGCTTTTGTCGCCCGGCGAAACCCGACACGATGGAGGACTCGCGGATGCCCCTGGATGGACCCTTGGGAATCGGTGCGCTCGCACCGGATTTCACGCTGAAGGATCAAAACAACCAGGACGTCACGCTTTCGTCTTTCCGCGGTGAGAAGAACGTGCTCATCGTGTTCTATCCGCTCGCCTTCACCGGCATCTGCCAGGGTGAGCTGTGCAAGGTGCGCGACGAGCTGCCCAAGTTCCAGAACGAGGACCACGAAATCCTCGCCATCTCCGTCGGCCCGCCGCCCACTCACAAGATCTGGGCCTCCGAACAGGGCTACGTCTTCCCCCTGCTCTCCGATTTCTGGCCGCACGGCGCCGTCGCCCAGGCGTACGGCGTCTTCAACGAGAAATCCGGCTACCCGAACCGCGGCACCTTCGTCGTCGACAAGACCGGTCACATCCGATTCTCCGAAATGAACGGCCCCGGAGAGCCCCGTGACCAGGCGGCTTGGGAGAAAGCGCTCGCCGCGCTAGATTCATAACCCGCACCGTCGGTTCACACCGGCGGTCCCGCACGTATAGCTCAGCGGTAGAGCACTGGTTTTACACACCAGCGGTCGGGGGTTCGATCCCCTCTGCGTGCACTCTCGAATCCTGTTCACCCGCCCTGCGGCAAATTTCCAGCCTCCACGGATATGATTCTCCCGCAACAGTTTTCGTACATCGGGGGTGGCTATGACGGACCAGGCCTATCGAACGACCGCACGGACCTTGCTGGACGTAGCAGCGGACCCGGAGCTCGAGCTGTCTGCGATTATCTCCGCACACCTGGGGCTGATCGCCGAACGGACCGCGGCGCGCAAGGCCAAGAAGTCGTCTCAGCAGCGGGCGTGGGAGAACAGCCTGCCGGTGCTCGCGCAGGACCTGGTCGAAGCGGGCTTGCCCGAAGTCGACATGCTGATCGAGTACCCCATGCCGGTCTCGGGCGGCAGAAAGGCGGATGTGGTGCTCGCCGGTGCCCATCCAGAAACCGGCGCCGACAACTACGTTGTCGTCGAGCTGAAGCAGTGGAGTGAGGCCGTCCTCGAATTCAACAGCGACCAGATCGTGTGGCTCGAGTCGATGGCCGGGACGCATTTGCATCCGATCGATCAGGTCCGCGGGTACTGTCAATACCTATCGCAGTACCTACAGGTCCTTCACAATCGCCCCGAGGCACTGCACGGAGTGGCCTACCTACACAACGCCGACCGAACGTCGGTGACGCAGCTGCTGCGCAGACCTGGCAACGATCAGGGCCGGCTGTTCACCGGCGACCGTCGGAACGACTTCCGCCAGTATCTGCGCCGGCAATTCGCACCGGTGTCGCACCCCGAGGCCGCCGATCGCCTCCTCAGCAGCGATCTGCGCCCGAGAATGTCCTTTCTGGACTTCGCCACCCAAGAGTTGCGCACACCCACCGGGACGACGCTGCTGGACAACCAGGCACTCGCCTACGAAACAGTGATGCAGGCGGTCCGGGAATCACGTCAGGGGAACAACAAGAGCGTCGTCATAGTCACCGGTGGGCCGGGTAGCGGAAAGAGCATGATCGCGCTGAAACTGCTCGCCGCCCTCGCTAGGGAACCCAACCAGAGGGTGCTCCATGCAACGGGGTCCAGCGCCATCACCGAGACGATGCGGAAGGTTCCGGGGAAGGGCTCGCTGAAACGACGCAAGCTCTTCTCCTACTACAGAAATCTGGCGAAAGCTGAGCAGAATTCGCTGGATGTGCTCATCTGCGACGAAGCGCATCGAATCCGAAAGACCTCGGAGCACCGGTTCACCCCCAAGGAAGTCCGAGCGTCCAAGCGCCCGCAGATTGACGAGTTGATGGCGGCGGCCCGCGTCCCGGTCTTCCTCCTGGACGCTCATCAGGTCGTCCGCCCTGAAGAGGTCGGCACGTTCGAGCTGATCAACGAGCACGCCAGACGATCCGGCTTCCCCGTGCACCGCATCGAGCTCGATGGACAGTTCCGTTGCGGCGGCAGTGCCGTGTACGAGGAGTGGGTTCTGAACCTTCTCCACCTACGCCCACTCGGGCCGACCAAATGGAACGGCGACGAGAACTTCGAGGTGCGCGTCGCGGAATCGCCGCAGGCGATGGAGGATTTCCTGCGCGCGGAGATCGATGCTGGGCATACCGCACGAATCGCGGCCGGCTACTGCTGGCCATGGACCAAGAAGCCGAATCCGGACGGCACACTGGTCCACGATGTTGTCATCGGCGACTGGACGAAGCCGTGGAATATGCACGGGCGCAACGAGAGCGAGGACATACCCAAGTCCGACTACTGGGCAACGGCCCCGGGCGGATTCGAGCAGGTTGGATGTATCTACACCGCTCAGGGATTCGAATACGACTGGGCCGGTGTGATTCTGGGACCGGACATTGTGGTCGACAACCAGCGCCTCGTTGTGTGCCGCGCGGCAAACAAGGACGACAAGGTCCAGGGCCCGAAAAGGAGCCCAGTCCCCGATGAAGACTTCGAAAAGCTTGTGCGGAACACCTACAAGGTGCTGCTGACGAGAGGGATGCGGGGAGTGGTCATCTACGCGGTGGATCCAGCCAAGCAGCAGTTCCTCGCCGAACTGATCGATGAGCGGGCTATGGCGGGATAGGTGTAAACCGCGCAGCACGTCTCGCGCCATATCTGGAGCGCCAGTACGCCGTGAAAGCGGCGTCGCGGCTGGGCCGCGGCGATACATTGGAAGCTGGCCCGCCAGGGATGGAGGCTCGGATGCAGCGCTCGATCGGCAAGAAGCTTGTGGCGGTTTGGGTTGCGGTGGTGCTGCTCGCTGCGCTGGGGTGCGGATCGGACAGCTCGGACGGCGGCGATAAGGCCTTCCGGTTTCAGGTTGCCGAAGGCGAGAACCTCAACTACATGCTGCGCGAGGGTGATACCGCGGCGCATCTGCTGTTGCGGTCTGGGGTGAATCCGCGGATTGTGGTGGCGTTTCCGGCTGGGAACAGTGGGGTCGGGGCGTGGTTCGAGCCATTGGGGGCGGCGGCGGAGTGGGAGTTGGAGGCAGAGCCGGAGGCCAAGGGGGACAAGGATTCTCGGGGGCGGGCGCGGACCGGGATCGAGTTCACCGCGTCGATCGGGACGCCGAAGCTGACGGTGCGGCAAGGTGTGCTGTCGAATGTGCGGGTGCTGCGAGATTACAACCAGAAAGGGGTTGCACCGGCGGAAGTGCTTGTCGCGCCGGTTGTTTCGGGGGATGCGATTACGTGGGAGCGAGATCGGGTGGACGGCGGGCCGGGGTATCGGCTCCGGATCGAGGTTATGGACGGGGCGGTGGCGGGTGGCGTGATCTCCGCGCCCGCGGACGGGCGGATTCGGCTGCGGGTGACGGCTTCCACCGGTGATACTCCGTTGACTCCGTTGGCCGGGGATGAGCTGTTGAACGGGAGCGAGGCGCGGCTCGAGGGTGCGAAGAACACGCTGACGTTTCTCAGTTATCGGGAGAAGTTCGTGGGTGGGTCTTGGCAGTACCTCACCTATTTCGGGCGGGATACGTTGATCTCGACGATGTTGCTGATGCCGGTGCTGGCGCCGGAGGCGACCGAGGCGGGTATTCGGGCGGTGCTGGCACGATTGGGGCCCGAGGGGGCGGTGGCGCATGAGGAATCGCTGTCGGAGTTCGCGTTGCTGACTCGGCAGAAGGAGGGCAAGCCGGCCAGTGCCGAGCCGATTCTCGACTACAACATGGTCGATGAGAGTTACTTGCTCGCGCCGGTAACCGCCGCCTATCTGCTCGACAACGCCGAGGGCGCGAAGCGCGGGACCGATTATCTGCGGGGCGAGAATGGATCGGCGCTGGTCCGGAATCTGCGGCTCGTGGTATCCAGCGCGGCGGCGTTCGCCGGGGAGCCGCGGTATCAGAACCTGATCGCGCTGCAGGCGGGGCGGGATTCCGGGCAGTGGCGGGACAGCGATATCGGGATCGGGAACGGTCGCTATCCGTATGACGTCAACGCCATCCTGGTGCCCGCCGCGCTGGAGGCGACCGCACGGCTGCTGGACGGCGGGCTGCTCACGCCGTACCTGACCGAGAGTGATCGGCTCGAACTGTCGTTCGCCGCCGCCCATGCGAAGGTCTGGCGGGCCGAGGCACCCCGGTTGTTCACCGTGACGCTAGATCAGCAGCAGGCGCAGGAGGCGATGAGCAGGTATGCCACGCAGATCGGGGTCCCAGCCGTGCCCCTCGGCGCCGATCCCCTCGTCTTCCCGGCAGTTTCACTCGCCGCGGACGGCAAACCGATCCCGATCCTGCACTCCGACGACGTCTTCGAGCTGCTGTTCGGCCGCCCCGACCCCGCCGACTTGGACCAGCAAGTCGCCACCCTGATCCGCCCATTCCCGCTCGGTCTGATGACTGGAGCCGGAATGGTCGTCGCCAACCCGGTTTTCGCCGATCCCGAGCTGCAAGCGCAATTCACCACCCACGACTACCACGGCACCGTGGTCTGGTCCTGGGTCCAGGCGGCCTTCGCCAGCGGCCTCGAACGCCAACTCCGCCGCCCCGACCTCCCCCAGCACACCCGCGACATCCTGACATCCGCACAACGCACCCTGTGGACCGCCATCAACACCGCCAAATCCATGCAGAACTCCGAACTCTGGACCTGGCGCGCCGACAACAACACCTTCCACGTCGTCCCCTTCGGCGCCCGCACCGCCGACGTCACCGAATCCAACGCCGCCCAACTCTGGAGCAGCGTGTACCTTGCCATCCACCCACCTCGCTGATTCCACGGGAGTCATATCGGGGCCTTTAAAGATCAGATGGCCCCGATATGACTCCCGTGGATTGCGTGGCGGATGGGCTCGGTGAAGTGGTGGGGGTGGTGGTACACGTCGGGGGCGGTGGCGTATTGGATGGTCCAGCCGGTGGTGGTGAGCCAGTTGTGGCGGGGGTTGTCGCGCAGGGCGGCCGCAGGGCCGGAATGCCAGGTAGCGCTGTCATATTCGAGGCCGAGACGCCAATCGGGCCAGCCGAGGTCGAGACGGCGGAGACCGGTGGGGGTCCAGACTTCGTATTGGGGTTCGGGGTGCGGCAGGCCGGCGTCGAGGCAACGGAGTCGCATGCGGGACTCCATGGGCGATTCGGCGCGGTCGTCGGACAGTCCGATCAGCTCCGCTGCCTGCCGGTAGCCGCGGCGGCCTCGATGGCGGGGCAGCTCGAGGTCCAGCATCGGGCGCGAAAGCCCGCCGCGTAGCGCGGCGTCGAGTGTGGCGATGGCGTCGAGGCGAGACAGCTTGCGCGCCAAGTCCACTGCGGTGCGCGCCGGGGTTGTCGCGAGCGTTCTGTAGACGACCGTCAGATCTGACGAGTCGATCCGATCCCGGTGCACAATCAGCTGCCCTGGACGTGATCGTTGGACACCCAGCACGTGGGTGACGTCCACATCCAGGACCGAAAACCCGTGCAGCTCTGCGGCGGTGCCGTAGCCCGCCGCCAGCAGCGGCAGCCGCATCGACAGTCGAGCTGCCTCGACCCGTAGCCCCGCCGTCGGTGGCGTCAATTCCTGGCGATAGACGGCGTGGAAGACCTGGACCCAGGAACCCCGATGCACCCGGGCGCGCAATTCATCCGGGGTGTATTCGCACAGCGCCTGAGCGTAGGTGAACACACCGGATTGGTTGTCCTGCAACTGTTTCAACTGCGGCCTCATTTGCACATGGTCGGATACCGCAGCACCGGCAAGATCGGCCCGACCAGCGAAAACACAAACGCTGTGGATAACCGGCAAACTGTGCACAACCCCGCCCCGGCACCCCTGCCCACCGCCACCCTGTCGGTGGCCACCTGTACTGCAACCACCCAGCTCCATCGACGGGAGTCATATCGGGGCATTTCAAGATCACATAACCCCGATATGACTCCCGTCGATGACCGCTCGAAGCTGGTGGCCCACCCCGCAGTCAGCGAGCGGCCCCGCCGGCGGCCAGTACGTGCCGACCACCACCGGGTGGACTGGGCGCGCTACCGGGTCCGGGGTCGGGAGCCAGCGCCCGATGTGACGAGTCGGCGCGCCACCTTGTCGGCCCAGACCGCGGCCTGAGTGCCGACCACCACCCGATGGACTGGGCGCGCTACCAGGCCCGGACTCCGGAGCCCGCGCCCGATGTGACGAGTCGGCGCGCCACCTTGTCGGCCCAGACCGCGGCCTGAGTGCCGACCACCACCCGATGGACCGTGCGCGCTACCAGGCCCGGACTCCGGAGCCCGCGCCCGATGTGACGAGTCGGCGCGCCACCTTGTCGGCCCAGACCGCGGCCTGAGTGCCGACCACCACCCGGTGTGCCGTGCGCGCTACCAGGTTCGGAGTCCGGAGCTCGTGACGAGTCCGCGCGGGCGAGATTGTCGGCGCAGCCCGCGGCGCGTAGGTCCCGACTGCCTCCCGGTGTGCCCTGCGCGCTGCCGGGTTGGGGTGCGGAGCTCGCGCCCGATGTCCTGAGCGCGGGCGCGACGGGGTAGAAAAGGGGTCGGGCGCGGTTCGCGCGGCCACGCTACGACATCTGAAGGAGAGAGGCTCTTCATGGCGACCTCTGAAGCGCGCGCACAGATCGGTGTGACCGGCCTGGCGGTCATGGGCAGCAATATCGCCCGGAACTTCGCCCGCAACGGGTACACCGTCGCGCTGCACAACCGCAGTGTCGGCAAGACCGACGCGCTGCTGGACGCGCACGGCGGCGACGGTGATTTCGTGCGCACCGAGACCATCGAGGAGTTCGTGGGCGCGCTGGAGAAGCCGCGCCGCGTGCTGATCATGGTGAAGGCGGGCGACGCCACCGACGCCGTGATCGAGGAGCTGGCGGCGGCGATGGAGCCGGGCGACATCATCATCGATGGTGGCAACGCGCTCTACACCGACACCATCCGGCGCGAGAAGGCCATGTCCGAGCGCGGCCTGAACTTCGTCGGCGCCGGTATCTCCGGTGGTGAGGAGGGCGCGCTGAACGGGCCGGCGATCATGCCGGGTGGCCCGAAGGAGTCCTACGAGTCGCTGGGGCCTTTGCTGGAGTCGGTGGCCGCCAAGGTCGACGGCGTCCCCTGCTGCACCCACATCGGCCCGGACGGCTCCGGTCACTTCGTGAAGATGGTGCACAACGGCATCGAGTACGCCGACATGCAGCTCATCGGCGAGGCCTACCACTTGTTCCGCGACGCCCTCGGTTTCGACGCCAAGCAGATCGCGGATGTGTTCACCGACTGGAATGCCGGTGACCTGGAGTCCTACCTGATCGAGATCACCGCCGAAGTGCTCAACCAGGTCGACGCGAAGACCGGCAAGCCGCTGGTCGATGTGATCGTGGACGCAGCCGAGCAGAAGGGCACCGGCCGCTGGACGGTCAAGTCGGCGCTGGATCTTGGCGTGCCGGTGACCGGTATCGCCGAGGCGGTGTTCGCGCGCGCCCTCTCCGGCTCCCGCGCGCAGCGCAAGGCCGCCGTCGGACTGGCGTCGGGCACGCTCGCCGACAAGCCCACGGACGTCGCGCAGTTCACCGAGGACATCCGCCAGGCGCTCTACGCCTCGAAGATCGTGGCCTACGCGCAGGGCTTCGACCAGATCGCCGCCGGTAGCGCCGAATACGACTGGGATCTGAAGCCGGGCGACCTGGCCACGATCTGGCGCGGCGGCTGCATCATCCGGGCGCGCTTCCTGAACCGCATCAAGGACGCCTACGCGGAGAACCCGGAGCTGCCGAGCCTGATCCTGGCCCCGTACTTCCGCGAGGCGATCGAGACGGCCATCGACAGCTGGCGGCGCGTGGTGTCCGCGGCCACCCTGCTGGGCATTCCGGTGCCGGCATTCGCGTCGTCGCTGTCGTACTACGACGCGCTGCGCGCCGAGCGTCTTCCGGCCGCCCTCACCCAGGGCCAGCGGGACTTCTTCGGTGCGCACACCTATGAGCGCATCGATGCCGAGGGCAAGTACCACACGCTGTGGAGTGGTGACCGCTCCGAAGTTCAGGCCTGAGCCGGTCGGTGGCGGGGCCGCGCGGCCCCGCCACCGACCCGCCAGCCGTTGTGCGTCGCGGATTCATCCGGTGTTACCTGCCGTAACTACCCTCACGGGTACTCGGAAGGAGGCGGCATGGAATTCCGGCATCTCGTTTCGTTCCTGGCGATCGCCGAAGAACTGCATTTCGGCCGGGCGGCGCAACGCTTACATCTGACCCAGCCGAGTCTCAGCGCGCAGCTGCGCAAGCTGGAGTCCGCGCTCGATGTGCTGCTGGTGGAACGCAATTCGCACGAGGTTCGGCTGACCGCGGCGGGGCGGGAGTTCGAACTGCAAGCCCGGCAGATCGTCGCGCAGATGGAGCGGGCCGCGCTGGCGGCGAAGGCCACCGCGGCGGGCCGGGCCGGCACGCTGAGCGTGGGTTACAACCTGCCCGCGAGCCGGCACGTGCTGCCGGACGCGCTGGCACGGATGACCGATCGGCATCCGGATATCGCGGTCTCGCTGTGGGAGAAGCGCACCGGGCCACAGTTGACGGCGCTGGCGGCGGGCTCGCTCGATATCGCCCTCGTCTACGGGCATCCCAGCACCTCGGACTTCCGGTATCGGCGGCTGCTGCATCGGGTGCCGCTGGTGGCGGTGGTGGGGCGGCGGCACCGATGGGCCGAACGTGCGAGTGTGCCGTTCGCGGAATTGCAGGGGCAGGAGTGTGTGCTGTTCTCGCGGGAGCAGTGCCCGGCCATGTATGACTCCATTTTCCTTGCGGCAGCACAGAATCGGATCTCGTTGACGGTGGCCAGCCATGCCGATGATCCGGGTGCGACCGCGCACATGGTGTCGGTGCGCCCGCTGGTCGGGTTCGCGTCGGTGACGCGGGCGATGTCGATGGGCCTGGGTGCGCATGGCGACGGTGCTGTAGCGGTGAAGCTTTCGAACCCGGTGCCGACGCTGGATCTGTACGCGGTGTGGCGGGCCGAGGAGACCAATCCCGCGACGACACTGTTTCTGGACTGCCTGGAATCACTTCAAACCCGAACGGACGAAAGCGTTCACGATGTGGCGCTGCAACACCAGGTAGAGCAGTAGCACCGGCAGACAGGCCAGGCTCGCCACCGCCATCAGCGGACCCCACTGGTCCCCCTCGGTGCCCATGAAGCTGCGCAGGCCCAACTGCAGCACACTGTTGGACTGCCGCAAAACGACTGCGGGCCAGAAGTATTCGTTCCAGGCGTTGATGAACAGCAGGATGCCGAGGGCGGCGAGCGCGGGGCGCAGGTTCGGCACCACCACGGTCCACAGGATCGACCACGAGGAGCGTCCGTCGATCTTGGCCGCGGCGATCAGCTCCTTCGGGAAGGCGCCCATGTGCTGGCGCAGCAGCAGGACGCCCAGCGCCGAGCACAGCGTCGGAAGGACCACGCCGATCAGGGAATTGATCAGCCCCAGGCGGGTGAGCAGGATGTAGTTGGGCAGCATGGTCACCTGGAACGGGACCAGCCAGGTGCCGACGAAGGCCAGGTACAGCACTCGTTGCAGCGGGAAGGTGTACATGGCGAAGGCGTAGGAGGCGAGCAAGGCGATGAGCAGCTGTCCCACGGCCGAAAGTACCGCTACGAAAAAGGTATTCGCGATCAGCCCGGTGATATCCACCTTGTGGGCCGCGTCGGCGTAGTTGGCGAGCGAGAGCGGCCACGGAAGGGGCGCGAGCGAGGTGACGTCCTCGGGACGGCGCAGCGCGGTGGCGAACAGCCAGTAGATGGGGAAGACGCACAGCAGCGAGGTGACTCCGAGCAGGAGATGACTCGCCGCGGTCCGCGCACGTTCAATCATCGTGGAAGGCAAACCTTTCCGAGATCCTGACCAGGATGCCCGCGATGGCGCCGAAGCCGAGGAACAGCAGCACGCCCGCCGCCGCGCTGAGCCCGGCGTCGAAGCTGTGGAAGGCGTAATCCCAGAGCAGGTAATAGATATTGGTGGTGGATTGCGCGGGCCCGCCCTGGGTCATCGCGTCGATGAGCGGGAAAGTCAGTGTGGGGCTGAGCAATACGGTGGTCAGCACCAGGAACATAAGGGTCGGTGCGAGCAGGGGCAGGGTGATCCAGCGCCGGATCTGACCAGGGCTGGCACCGTCCACCCGGGCCGCCTCGTCGTAATCGCCACTGATACCGGCCAATCCGGCCCACACCACCAGCACCGCGAAACCGAGCAGCTGCCATCCGGTGATCCCGATGATCACGCCGTGCGCGGTGGTGGCGTCGTACACCCAGTTGCGGTGCGAACCGAACGTCTGATCCACGAAACCGCTGCCGGGATGCAGCAGCCAGCGCCACACCGCCGCCGCCGCAACCGGGGCGACCAGGAACGGCGCGAAAACCATTGCGTGATAGACGGTCCGAGCCCGGCCGTGCACGCGCCGACTGGCCAGTGCGATGAGCACCGGCAGCAGCACCGTCAACGGCAGCAGGCCGACGATCATCACCGCAGTCCGTTCCAGCGAATCCCGAAATGCCGGAAGCTCTAGCAGCCGTTGGTAATTGGCGGTGCCCACCGAGGTCATTGGAGAGCTGGGCAGCAGATTCCAGGAGTACGTAGACAGCTGGAACGCCTGAGCTAACGGCTGATAGGTCCAGACCACGAGTAGGAACAGCGCCGGGGCCAAGTACAGATACGGAGCGCAACCACGCAGGATCCGCTGTGAGAACGACCGACGCGCGGGCACCGCTCTCCGCCCGATCTCCAGATCTACTTCCCGTTCCTCAACAACGACGAACATGCTGCCCCGGCCTCCCCGTCATTCCGAACCCCGCCGTCGTCCGGAGCCCGGGCCGATCCCGAACCCACCGCCAGCCCCGAGCCTCGCAACCATGCGGAGCCCCTGTCGCCAGCGCCGACCCCCGACGCCGTTCCGGGCTCCGTTGTCAGCCCGAGTAGTGTCGCCGCCCCGAGCCCCGTTTTCGGTACGCGGCTCGTCAGCACTGGCCCGGAACCGATCCGGAAATCCGTCGCCAGGCCGAGCAAAGCGGCGGATTTGGACGAGCTCACCGTGCCTCGGCTCGGTCGATGGCTCGCAGGTGGTCCAGCATCTCTCCCTCGTCCCGCTCGTAGACCTCGCCCGCCGGTGTCGCTTCCACCGCGGTGACCACGAAATCCATGCCGAGCACGTCGATTCGGCTGTAGCCGAAGCCTTGGATCGCGCGCATCCGGCCGAGTGGCGGCATCGCGTCGAAGCGGTACGCGACCGCCGGGCCGACCCACACCGGAATACCGGCCAGCGAACCGGCCGCGGTCATGTGGTTGTGGCCGCAGAGGATCATGCGCACATCGGTATTCGCCACCACCGCCGCCAGCCGGACCGCCTGGTCGAGGTTGAGCAGCTCCGACGCCGCCATGCTCGACGACAAGGGCGGATGGTGCAGGACGAGCAGCGTGCCGCGGGGCGCGGGGCGGCGTAGCTTCCGTCCGAGCCACACCAGCTGACCAGCCTCCAGTTTGCCCCCGTGCCGCCCGGGCGTGGTGCTGTCCAATGCGATGATGCGTAGGCCCGCGACCTCGAAGACCTGGTCGTGCGGCTTCTTGATCGATACCGCGCCCGGTGTGTGATCGAGCAGTTCGACGCCGAATGCGCTGCGCTCGTCGTGATTTCCCATGACGTAGACGACTTGGGCGCCGAGTTCGGCGGCCGCCGGTTCGACCGCCGCACGCAGTCTGCGGTAGCCCTCCGGGGAGCCGTTGTCGGTGAGATCGCCGGAGAGGACCAGGGCGTCGATCGGGCCGGAGGCACGCAGGCGGTCCAGCACGTGGGTCAGGTTGGCGTAGGTGTCGACCGTGTCGTAGAGCAGCTCACCGGCGGGGCGGATGTGGGTGTCGGTGAGCTGCACGATCCGTAGATCTCGCATTTTCGCGAACCTCATGCGGCTGGAAGGAGTTTCGCGCCCTCGGCGCGGGCGGCGGACAGGGTGGACTGCGGATCCCTGCCCTGGAACACGATCGACTCGACCGCGTCCATCATGCCGTCGCGGATCTGCAAGTAGTTGTTGCCGGGCATCGAGACCCACGACTCCATGCCGTTCAGCTGCGAAACATTCGGAGCCAGTAGCGGATTCGCCGCCGCCCAGGCACCTAACGAATCGGGCTCGTTCAGCAATCCGGTGCGCAGCGGCAGGTAGCCGATGTTCTGCGAGATCTTCACGTAGGACTCCTCGCTGGTGAGGAACTTGATCAGCTCCCAGGCCGCGCGCTGCTTGGCCGGGTCGTTGGACAGGATGTGCAGGCCCGCACCTGAATTGGTGGGGACGGTAGGCTTGTCGCCGAAGCGCGGCATGACGGTCGAGCGCAGGTCCCATTTGTCCTTGGCACCCGTGACGAAAGTGCCTTGAACGGCGCTGGATTCGAGGATCATGCCGATCTCGCCGCGGGCGAACGACTCATAGCCCTGCTTCTGCGCGAGTTTCGGCATGCCGCCGGTGTTGACGAGATCCTGTGCCATCCGGGTGACTTCGACGACCGGCGCCTCGGCGTAGGTGAGGGTCCGGCGATCGTCGGAGATGACGCGCCCGCCGTTGGAACGCACCAGTGACTGGAAACACCAGTCCTTCGCGGCCTTGGTCAGGCAGTCGATGTAGACGCCGCCCTTGCCGGTCTGGGCGTTGATGGCCCGAGCCGCGTCGGCGACCTGCTGCCAGGTGGCCGGCGGCTGGTTCGGATCGAGGCCCGCGGCGGCGAACAGGCTCGCGTTGAAATACAGCACCGGCGTGGAGAAGACGAACGGGACGCCGTAGGTGTGCCCGTCCCAGTCGTCGAGGGTGCGGGCGCGCGGGTGGTAGGGCAGGCGGCCGTCGAAGTTGTGCTGCACCGCGTCCTTGCCGAACAGCGCGTCCAGCGGCTTGGCGCGCAGCTGGTTGATCGTGAAATCGAGGTCGCTGAAGCCTAATTGGGCGACATCCGGCGGTGTTCCGGCGACGATCTGGTTCTGGATGCTGGAGATGGTGTCGGTGGCCGGGTTCGGGCTGTTGCCCTGCGGCTTCTGCGCGGTGACCTTGATGTTGGGGAACTTTCTGCCGAAATCGGCGATCAGGCCGTTGAAGGTGTCGGTCCACGCACCGGCCAAGCCGTAGTTGTAGGACTCGAACACGATCGAAACCTGCTGCCCCGGCTGGAGTTCGGGGACCTGCGCGGCGGACACGGGGTCGGTGGCGGTGGTGCCGCCGAGGCCGCAACTGCTCACGGCGATGGCGGCGGCGAACACCAGGCCCAGGAAGGGGGCGGTGCGTTTCACGAGATTCTCCTCATCAGGATGGTGGGACTGCTCACGACGAAACCGCCTGTGCCCCAGCAGGAAGTGCGCCGGGACGACGGGTGGATTGCTCTTGCCAAGTAAGGCGCAGGCCGGAATCGGGATGAAAAAGATGGATGTGCGCGGGGGCGACGCGGAAGCCCACATCCTCGCCCACGCGCACGCCGGCGGGCCGTGGCGCTCGGGCGCACAGGATGTGCTTTCCGACCGCGGCGTGCACGA
Organism: Nocardia sp. XZ_19_385; assembly: GCF_015355755.1. NCBI lineage: Bacteria > Bacillati > Actinomycetota > Actinomycetes > Mycobacteriales > Nocardiaceae > Nocardia > Nocardia sp. XZ_19_385. Next base: position 359,911 of record NZ_JACVEE010000004.1, on the reverse strand, counting down.
GCTCCTCACTGCCGAGGTTTTCGACCATGGTCACCCGCCCGCGCAGCGCGGACGCGTCGCTGTCGATGCGCAGGTGCTCGGGGCGGATTCCGGCGAGGACAGCGCTGTCGTCACCGGAATCCGCCGTGATGTCCAGGGCGGCGTCGATGCCGTCGGACAACACCCGCAACCCGCCGGCACGCCAGGACACGACCGCGGGAAACAGGTTCATGGGCGGGGAACCGAGAAAGCCTGCGACGAAGGCGGTTCGAGGCCGGTCGTAGAGCTCCTCGGGGGTGCCGACCTGCTCGATGCGGCCCGCGTCGAGCAGCGCGATACGGGTGGCCATGGTCATCGCCTCCACCTGATCGTGGGTCACGTACAGGAAGGTGGCGCCGAGGCGGCGGTGCAGGGCGATGAGTTCGGCGCGGGTGGCGCTGCGCAGTTTGGCGTCGAGATTGGACAGCGGCTCGTCCATGAGGAACGCCCCGGGATCGCGAACCATGGCGCGCGCCAGTGCGACTCGCTGCCGTTGCCCGCCCGAGAGCGCGCCCGGGCGTCGGTCGAGCAGGGCCGAGAGTTCCAGGGTCTTCGCCACCGCGGCCACCCGTTCTGCGATGTGGGCGCGCGGCCGGCGGCGGGCCCGCAGCGGGAACCCGATGTTCTTCGCCACCGTCAGGTGCGGGTACAGCGCATAGCTCTGGAACACCATGGCCAGGTCCCGCCGCTGCGGGGCAACCTCGGTGATGTCGGTGCCGTCCAGCAGGATTCGGCCCGACGACGGCTCCTCCAAGCCCGCGATCATGCGCAGCAGCGTGGACTTGCCGCAGCCGCTCGGGCCGAGCAGCACCATGAATTCCCCGTCGGCGATGTCGAGGCTCACCTCGCGGACGGCGTAGTCCGCACCATAGGTCTTCGATATCGCATCGATCTGTAGCCGGGCCACCAGGGCTCCTCCGGTCGGGCTTGGGCTCGTACCACCGAAGTCTGGGGCCGCGCCCACCCGGAACACGGGGGCGATAGGCGATTCCGATCGGGCGATCGACGCGGGTATGCGGTGCACAGCGAACCGCCGCGGTACCGGACGGCACCGCGGCGGATTCGGGTGATCGCTGTTTACCGGATTCGGATCCAATTCGCGACACGGCCACCGAGACCGGCGAGACCGGTGGGCGCGAGGTACATGACCGCGATGATGAGCAGGCCGAAGACGGCTCCCGGCGCGGCTTGATTGATGTCCTGGGCGAGGCTCGGCACGAACAGGACGAACAGTCCCCCGAACAGCGGGCCCCACAGTGAGCCGAGGCCGCCGACCACCAGCCCGGCGAGCAGCGTGATGGACAGTCCGACCGCGAAGGAGTCCGGGGAGACGTAGGCGATCACCCAGGTGTAGACACAGCCCGCGACACCGGCGAGCATGGCACTCCAGGCGAACGCGAGGGTCTTGTAGAAGGCCGGGCGCACGCCCATGATCTCGGCGGCGGTCTCGTTGTCGCGAATCGCGTTGAGCGCGCGACCTACTCGGGAACGCTGCACGCCGGCGACCACCAGCAGACAGAGCACAGCCGTCGCGAGGCAGAGGAAGTACAGCCATTGGTCCTCGGCGAGCCCGGACCACACCGGCGGGACCGGCTTTTCGAGGGTGAGGCCCATCGAGCCGCCGGTGACGGATTCGAAGCGCTTGAGCAGCGGCACCACGAAGATCGCGATGGCGAGGGTGACCAGTGCCAGATACAGGCCGCGGAGTCGCAGCGCGGGTACGCCGAGACCGAGACCGAGTACGAAGCAGACCGCGGCGGCGACCGGGAGGGTCGCCAGATGCGGCACCTCCCAGCGATCGAGGAGAACCGCCGCGGTGTATGCACCTACCGCGAGGAAGGCCCCGTGCCCGAGGGAGATCTGACCTGCCTGTCCGACAAGAAGATTCAGGCCGAGCAGGGCGATGGCGTAGACCAGCGCCATGCTCAGCTGGAAGGTGTGAAACGGCATCAGCTGGAACGGCGCGTAGCACGCCGCTATGAAGAGAGCCGCGACTGCGATGACCCGGCGCTTCGCCAGAATCCGCGACGCCAGCGAATAGAACTGTGGTGCTGTGGTTTCCGGTGGATCCGCCACAGCGGGTGCGGTGTCTTTGATGCTCATACTCGTTCCACCGCCGCTTTCCCGAAGAGACCCTCGGGCCGCAGCAGCAGCACGCCGAGGATGATCGCCAGCGGCACACCGATTTTGAGCTCGGTACCGATGAAGTCGACGTAGGCGCCGGTGAGGGTTTCGGCGACACCGACGATCAACCCGCCCGCGACCGCGCCACCGGGACTATCGAATCCGCCGAGCGTCGCCGCGGCGAAGGCGTAGATCAGGACCCCGCCCATCATGTTCGGCTCCAGGAACAGCAGCGGCGCCGACAGCACGCCCGAGACCGCGCCGACCAGCGCGGCCAGGCCCCAGCCGAGCGAGAGCACCATGCCGACTCGGATACCGACCAATCGCGCCGAGGCCGGATTGCAGGCGACCGCGCGCATCGCCAACCCGATCCGGGTGTAGCGGAACATCAGGTAGAGCAATCCCATGACCACCGCGACCACGGCGATCACACCGAGGCTGCCGTAACCTGCGCTCACTCCGCCCGCGCGTAAATTGCCGTCCGGGAACGGATTCGGGAACGATTTGACCTGAAACGACCAGATCCAGCCGGCCGCCGCGTTGATGAAGAAGAACAGCCCGACGGTCACGATGACCAGAGTCAGTTCGGCTCCGCCTTCCACCGGCCGGATGATCACCCGCTCGATGAGCATGCCGCCCGCGAAGGACACCGCCAAGGTAATCGGCAGCGCCAGCCAGAACGGCATCCCGCTCTCGATGCACTGCCAGGCCAGGAACGCGGAGAACATGGCGAGCTCGCCCTGAGCAAAGTTCACGATCCCGGTGAACCGATAAATCAGCACGAGCGCCAGGGCCAGCCCGGCGTAAATCGCCCCCGCGCTGACGCCTTCGATGAGTTGTTGCAGAAATTGAACCACGGTCACACCCGGTATCCGAGATAGGACTGCACGACCGTCGCGTCCGCGCGGACCTCGGATGCCGTGCCGGACAACACGATCCGGCCGGTCTCCAGCACGTGGGCGTGGCTGGATATGCCCAGCGCGAGATGCGCGTTCTGTTCGACGACGAGCACGGTGATCCGCTCCTGTTCGTTGATGGTGGCGATGATGTGAAACAGCTCCTGGGTGACCAGGGGCGACAGACCGAGCGAGGGTTCGTCGAGCAGCAGCAGCTGCGGGCGCAGCATGAGTGCGCGGCCGATCGCCAGCATCTGCTGCTGGCCGCCGGACAGTGCGCCCGCGCCTTCGCGGCGCTTCTCCTTCAGCACCGGGAAGAAGCCGAAGATCCGCTCCAGGTCCGCCTCCACACCGAGGCGATCGCGGCGCGGGTAGGCGCCCAGGCGCAGGTTTTCCTCGACGGTCAGCGGAGCGAAGGTGCCACGTCCCTCGGGTACATGGGCGACGCGGCGGCGGGCGATGGTCTCGGGTCTGCGGCCCGCGATGTCGGCGCCGTCGAGGCGGATCGCCCCGGCGGTGCGGATCATGCCGGACAACGCGCGCAGCAGCGTGGTTTTCCCGGCGCCGTTGGGTCCGAGAATGGCGCAGACATCGCCCTTCTGCACCGTGAAGCTCAGGCCCTGCAGCACCCGCGCGGGGCCATAACCGGCGTGCAGGTCGGTGATGCTCAGAAATGGTTCGGTCATGCCGGGGTCCCCAGGTAGGCGGCGATGACGTCCGGATGCTGTTGCACCTGTTCGGGTTTGCCTTCGGCGATGACGCGGCCGAAGTCCAGGCAGACGACGCGGTCGCAGAGACCCATGACGAAGCCCATGTGGTGTTCGACGACGATGACGGTGAGGTCCAGTTCGGCGCGCAGGGCTCGCACCAGTTCGGCGAATTCGTCGACCTCGCCGTGACTGAGGCCGTTGACGGGTTCGTCGAGCAGCAGCAGCGCCGGGTGGATCGCGAGGGCACGCGCCAGCTCGATCCGCTTCAACGTGCCGAACGGGAGACCGGCGGCCGGATGGTCGGCCACCTTCCGCAGGTCGAGGCGCTCGAGCAAGGCGTCGGCTTCGGCGCGCAGCCGCTTCTCCTCCCCCCGCACCCTGGGCAGGTGCAGGCCCGCGGTGCCGAAACCGGCGCGGGCGCGATGGTGCGCGCCGACCAGGACGTTGTCCCGCACGGACATACGGGTGAACAAGCCCAGGTTCTGGAAGGTTCTGGCGATGCCGAGGCCGGCCAGGGTGTGCGGTTGCGCGGTCAGCAGATCGGCGCCCTGGTAGGTGATCGCGCCGCTGTCGGGGGTGTAGCGCCGAGTGAGGCAGTTGAACAGGCTGGTCTTGCCCGCCCCGTTCGGGCCGATCAGCCCCACCAGTTCCCCTGGTGCGACATGGAATCCGACGTCCGACAAGGCGGTGATGCCGCCGAAACGGAGCGTCAGCTGGGAAATTTCGAGCATATGTCCTCCAGCCCGCGTCTCAGAGGACGGACAGCGGGCGAGCAGTGAACCGGCGGCGTTGTTGGCGCGGGCGATTAGGTCTCACAAAGCGTAAAACCGCTGGTGGAGACGCACATCGGACGTGGAGGACCAACTTCGTCACGCCGATTTGTCCGCTGCGGACAGTCGCCCGCTCAGCTATCGTCCAGCATTCCCGGGCTATCGCCGCTAGAGGCGACGCCCGCCGTCGACGTACAGGGTTTGTCCGGTGACGAACGCACTGTCGTCGGAGGTGAGGAACGAGACGACGCCCGCGATGTCCCCGGGCCGCCCGACCCGGCGCAGTGGGGTGATCGCGGCGGTCTTGGCCTGCAATTCCGCTGCGGTGACGCCGATTCGAGCGGCGGTCTGCGCGGTCATCTCGGTAGCTATGAACCCGGGGGCGACCGCGTTGACGGTGATGCCGAACGGACCGAGCTCCATTGCCAAGGTGCGGGTGAAGCCTTGGATGCCCGCCTTGGCCGCGGCGTAGTTCGCCTGTCCGCGATTGCCGAGCGCGGACACGCTGGAGGTGTTGACGATCCGGCCGTAGCGCTGCTCCACCATGTACTGCTGCGCGGTCTTGCAGCACAGGAACGCACCGCGCAGATGCACGTCCATGACGGTGTCCCAATCGTCCACCGACATCTTGAACAGCATGTTGTCGCGCAGCACGCCCGCGTTGTTGACCAGGATGTTCGGCATCCCCAGTTCCGCGGCGGCGCGCGCGAACGCGCTCTGCACCTGCTGGTCGTCGGTGATGTCGCACCCGATCCCTACGGCGGTGCCACCGGTGGCGGTGATGTCCGCCGCGGTCGCCTGGCAGGCGGCCTCGTCCAGATCGAACACCGCGACCGCGGCCCCGTCGGCGGCCAGCCGGGCCGCGGTGGCGGCTCCGATCCCGCGCGCGGCGCCCGTCACCACTGCGACCTTGTACATCTGGAACTCCTTGTCAGACAATGGCGTTCACGCCCGTCAGGGCGCGGCCGATGAGCAGTTTCTGAATCTGGCTGGTGCCCTCGTAGAGGGTGAGGACGCGGGCATCCCGCAGGTACTTCGACACCGGGTACTCGTCGATGTAGCCGTAGCCGCCGAACACCTGGATCGCGTTGTTGGCGGCGCGCACCGCGGTCTCGCTGGCGTAGAGCTTGGCCATCGACGCCTCGGTACCGAACGGCTGTCCGCGGTCGATCAGATCGGCCACCCGCCAGGTGAGCAGCCGGGCCGCGTCGGTTTCCACCGCGATATCGGCCAGCATCTGCTGCACCAGCTGGTAGGAGGCGATCGGCTTGCCGAACTGCTCCCGCTCCCCCGCGTAACGCACCGAGGCCTCCAGGCAGGCCCGCGCGACGCCGACACAGCCCGCCGCCACACCCATCCGGCCTTTGTCCAAGGCGGACATGGCAATTCGGAACCCGGCGCCTTCGTCGCCGAGACGCAGCGCGTCGGGCACGCGTACCTGATCGAAGCTCAGCTCGGCGGTCGCCTGGCCACGCAGCCCCAGCTTGCCCTTGATCTCCGTGCGGGAGAAGCCCGGCGCATCGGTGGGAACCAGAAACGCGGTAATGCCTTTCGGCCCCGGGCCACCCGTGCGGGCGAAGATCAGCGCGATAGTGGCGCGAGTGCCGTTGGTGATGAACATCTTCGAGCCGGACAACACCCAGTCCTCGCCCACGCGTTCGGCTTTGGTCACCAGGCTCGCCGCATCGGAGCCGGTGCCCGGTTCGGTCAACCCGAAGCAGCCCAGCGTCCGGCCCGCGCACAGATCGGGCAGGAAGCGCCGCTTCTGCTCTTCGGTGCCGTAACCCGCGATGCTCTTGGCCACCAATCCCAGTGACACCGAGACGATTCCGCGCACCGCGCTGTCGCCGCGGCCGAGTTCCTCCAAGAGCAGGCAATAGTCGAGGGCGTCACCGCCGGAGCCGCCGTACTCCTCCGGCACCCCGATCCCGAGGAATCCCATCGCACCGAGCTTGCCCACTATCGCCGGATCCACCGCCTCGGCTCGATCCCACGCGGTGGCGTTGGGGACGACTTCCCGGTCCACCCAGGTGCGAGCCAGATCGCGCAGATCGCGATGGGTCTCGCTCAATTCCAGATTCATGCAGCACCCAGTCCTGAACCAAACGGTGTTAGGTTTACCGGCGGGACGTTATCCTAACGCCGTTAGGTAGACAAGGCCCGATTCCGCCGGATGCTAGGTTCGACGCACTGTTTCAGGAGGTGAAAGCCGTGGCGCGACCCCGCGTTCCGCTGTTGAGTCGCGACCGCATCCGCGAATCCGCGCTGACGCTGATCGACCGCGACGGCCTCGGCGAGCTCTCCATGCGCAAGCTGGCCGCCGACCTCGGTGTCCAGGCCGCCTCCCTCTACGGCCACTACCCCACCAAGGACGACCTGCTCGACGACATCGCCCACTCCATCATGAGCCACGTCGACGCCTCGGCCTTCGAACACGAAAGCTGGCGCAGCGCACTGGTTTCCTGGGCCCGCTCGTTCCGCGCCGCCCTCGCCCAGCACCCCAATTTCGTGCCCTACCTGGCGACTTCGGGCCCCGGCCGGCGCGACGAAGCGCTCCGCGCGGCCAATGCCGTGCACGGCGGTCTGGTCGAAGCCGGCTGGCCACCCCGCCAAGCCACCATGATCGGCGCCGCCGCCCGCTACCTGGTCCTCGGTTCGACGGTCGGCTCGTTCTCCCGCGGCTTCGTCGACGACATCCAGGTCTACCGAGACCGCTACCCCAACCTCGAACAAGCGCACCTGCTGCGCGACAAAGCCGAGGAGATCGACTCGGACAGTTTCGAATTGGCCCTCAGCGCATTCCTGGACGGGCTGGAGTTGAAGTTCGAAAAACTCAGCCCACGTCGCGGCGCAGCCAAGTAATTTCCGCGCCGAGGCCGTCCACGCCGATGCGATAGTCCTCGAGGTCGTCGTCCCAGGCGGTGCCGAGCGCGCGATCGATTTCGGCGGCGAGGTCGTAGCTGTTGTACTTGCCGAGCTCCTGGGCGGCTTGCAGCATGGCTCTCAGTCGCATTTCGCCCAGCGCCACATCGCCGTTGGCACTGGTGGAGCCATGCCAGAGGCCGAGGTGGGGTACGAAGCTGTAGCGCTCGCCGTCGACGCCTTCACTGGGTTCCTCGGTGACCTCGAAACGCAGGACCGGCCAGGCGCGCAAGGACTGGGCAATGCGCGCGGCGGTGCCGACGGGGCCGACCCAATCGCTGGTTGCGCGCAGTGAACCGTCGGCGGGCTGGGCAGTCCAGCGGAGTTTCGCCGGCGTGCCGAGGGCCGAGGTGAGCGCCCACTCGATGTGCGGGCACAACGCGGCTGGCGACGAGTGGATCCAGACCACACCCGCCGTCGCGTCCGCGAACTGACTTGATGCACGCACCACTACAACCTCCAGCGTCGACGAGGACCGTCTTCCCCAACGACCCGTTTCGGCTGGCTGATCATTCATAGCGACCGCAAGCAGTCGCTACGGTGCCCGAGTGTACTGGAGTGTCCGAAGTTACGGGTGTTACTTCGCGGCTGTGTTGCCGATTCCCGATTTATGACACTGGACAGTGCTGCTTGAATTACCCCCGCGATAGTTCTTCAATCACCCCGTCGCTGAAAACCGGCCAGGCGGCCCGCGCCCAATCTCCGAAATTCTCGTCGGCGAGCGCTACGCACGCCACCTCGATTTCCGGATCAACCCACAAGAATGTGCCCGATTGGCCGAAATGTCCATAAGTACGAGGCGAATTCACGCTCCCGGTCCAGTGCGGGGTTTTGCTGTCGCGAATCTCGAAACCCAGGCCCCAGTCATTGGGCCGCTGCGAACCGTAACCGGGCAGGACACCATTGCTTCCCGGGAATTGCACAGTGCTTGCTTCGGAATGCATGTCCGCGGAGATCAATTGCGGACTCAGCAACTCCGCGGCGAAAAGCAGAAGATCGTCGACAGTTGATCGTGCACCGTGCCCCGCGGAACCGGTGAGCACCGAGTGCTTCATACCCAGCGGCCCGAAGACCGCGTCGCGCAGATATTCGTCGAACGCGATCCCGGTCTGCTCGGTGACGAACTGCGCGAGCACCTCGAAACCGGCGCTGGAGTAGATCCTTTTAGCGCCGGGCTTGGCCAGAACATCGGTGGTGTCGAAAGCGATGCCGGAGGTGTGCGCGAGCAGGTGCCGCACGGTCGTGCCGGGCGGCGCGGAGTGACTGTCGACCGGCTGATCCAGCTCGATCGCGCCCTCTTCGACGGCGACCAGCACCGCATAGGCAACCAGCGGCTTGGTCACCGAGGCCAGGGGGAACACCCGATCGGTGTCACCCGCGGAGTTCGTGCCCGCCCGGGTCACAACGCCCGCGCCCGCATGCCGAACCGGCCAGTCCTTGATCTGCTCGAGTGATCGCACCGAACGAGCCTACGAGACCGCTGACCGGGCGGAGCACACCTAGCCGCAATTCCGGGTCATCGGCACGCGGTACCGCCGGTACCATCGACTGCACTATGAGTGCGCGACCCACGATCCACGGCGAAGTGGAGGCCGGATTCGGCCCCGTCGCCGACGCTTTCCGCCGGAACTTCGCCCAGCACGGTGAAATCGGCGCCGCCGTGGCCGTTTACGCGGGTGACCGGCCGGTGGTGGACCTGTGGGCGGGCCATCGCGACCGCAACCGGGCCCAGCCCTGGGAGCGGGACACGATCGTTCCGGTGTTCTCCTCGACGAAAGGCCTGGCCGCGTTCGTGGTGGCGGCCGCGGTGTCGAAGGGGCTGCTGGACTACGAGGAGAAGGTCGCCACGTACTGGCCCGAGTTCGCCGCCCAGGGTAAGGGCGAGATCACGGTGCGCCAGCTGATCGATCATCAGGCCGGGCTATCGGGTCTGGACACCGTCGTGAAGTTGGACCAACTGGCGGACTTCGACGGGCTGGCGCAGATCCTCGCGGCGCAGAAACCGGCGTGGCAGCCGGGCACCCGGCACGGCTATCACGCCATCACCCTCGGCCTGTATCAGGGCGAGCTGATCCGCCGCGTCGACCCGGAGCACCGCACCCTGGGCCGGGTTTTCGCCGAGGACATCGCGAAGCCGCTCGGCTTGGACTTCTTCATCGGCCTGCCCGCCGACGAACCGATGGAGCGCATCGCCAAGCTGTCGGCCACCAAGGGCCTGGATATCCTGCGCTACGAACGGGACCTGCCGTTGCGCATCGGCGTCGATGTCTACTCCAAGCGCGGATATGCCCATGCCTCACTGACCAATCCGCAGGTGGGAGCGCCCGCGCGGGCCACGCGCCGCGAATTCCTGGAGGTGGAGTTGCCCGCCTCCAACGGTGTCGGCAATGCCCGCTCGCTGGCCAAGGTCTACGGCGCGGCCGCGGGCCGGACCGGTGCGCTGCCGGTCGCCGAGACGGTGCTCGCGCAACTGGCGGCGGCCGACACCGCCGAGGATGTGCCCGCCGAGGATCTGGTGCTCTACACCAAGAGCCGGTACCACCTCGGATTCCGCAAGTCGCGCGGTTCGTTCCGGTTCGGGTCCGACAAACGGGCTTACGGCACAACGGGTTTGGGCGGGTCGTTCGGATTCGCCGATCCCGCAACGGGTCTCGGCTTCGGATACACAATGAACCGGCTCGGCATGGCCGTCCTGGACGACGTGCGCAGCCGCAACCTGCGCGAGGCGCTGCTGCGCTGCAAGGTCTGAGGCTCGAATAGCAAACGCCGGGACCCGATGCGATGCAATGGGTCCCGGCGTTCGCCGGGATGACGAGGGGGTTTACCAGTCGTTCTCGGTGTAGCGGATGATGCCGCGGATGTTCTTGCCGTCCAGCATGTCCTTGTAGCCCTGGTTGATCTCCTCCAGCGAGTACTGGCGGGTGACCATGTCGTCCAGGTTGAGCTGGCCGGACTTGTACAGCGCCAGCAGGCGCGGGGCGTCCTGGCGGGCGTTGCCGCCGCCGAAGATGCAGCCCTTGACCGTCTTCTGCAGCATGGACAGCAGGAAGCTGTTCATCTTGACGTCGCCGTCTTCCATCCGGCCCATGGAGGTGATCACCATGGTGCCGGCCTTGCCGGTGAGGATCAGGCCCTCTTCGACGTACTGGCCCTGCATCTCACCCATGGTGAGGATGACCTTCTCCGCCATCCGGCCCTCGGTGATCTCCATGATCGGCATGATCGCCTCGGCCATGCTGGGGTAGGTGTGCGTGGCGCCGAACTTCTGCGCCTGCTCCAACTTCCACGGATTCGGGTCGATGGCAACGACCTTGGTGGCGCCCGCGAGCACCGCGCCCTGCAGCGCGCTCATACCGACGCCGCCGATGCCGACGATCACCGCGGTCTCCCCCGGCTGCACCTGCGCCACATGGGTGGAGGAACCGAAGCCGGTGGGGACGCCACAGCCGACCAGGCAGGCCACCTCGAACGGGATGCTCGGGTCGATCTTCACCACCGAGGTGTGGTGCACCGTCATGTACGGCGCGAAGGTGCCGAGCAGGCACATCGGGATGACGTCCTCGCCGCGCGCCTGGATCCGGTAGGTGCCGTCGCTGATCGCCTGGCCCATCAGCAGGCCCGCGCCCAGATCGCACAGCGCCATGTTGCCCGACACACAGGACGGACAGCGGCCACAGGCCGGGATGAACGACAGGATGACGTGATCGCCGACCTGCAGGTCCGCGGGGCAGTTCGGGCCCAGCTTGGTGATCACGCCCGCGCCCTCGTGGCCGCCCATCACCGGGTAGTTCGGCATCGGTGTCGCACCGGTGACGATGTGATGATCCGAATGGCACATGCCGGCGGTTTCCATCCGGATCTGCACCTCGCCGGAGACCGGGTCACCGACCTCGATCTCCTCGACCGACCACTCCTGGTCGATCCCCCACAGGATCGCGCCCTTCGTCTTCATTCCTGCCGACCTCTCGCGTGCACGTGTGCTTATGTGACTGCACACACACTACGAGAAAAGTAGAACTCGTTCTAGTGCCGGGGTGGATTTTTCTGGGCAGCGGCTGGTCGGGCGCGTTTCAGGCCCGGACGTCGTGCACGTGGTGGACCACGTCGTGCAGGAAGTAGATCGCCAGTGACTCTACGGTGAAACCGGAGCCGTCGCTGCGCCGAACGGCCAATTCATGATCGGCGGCGGGCACGGATTCGATTGCGCGGGCGATGGATTCGGCCGCCTCGACGAGTTCGGTCGCGACCACGGCCGGATCCTGGGCGCCGTAGTTGTCGGCGATCGCGGTGACGTCCTGATCCCAGTTGGAGAACAGCGGCAGGCCGTCGGCGACGCCGGTCGTCGCGTCGAAGCCCGGGACCTGAGGATCGGTCGCCGCGCGACGAGCCGCGATATCGGTGCGGTAGGTGAAGATGCGGCACACGTCGCGGACGTGGGCAGCGTATTCCAGCGCCGACCAGGTGTTCTCGTCCGGACGAACGGTGGCGTCATCCTTGGTCAGCGCACCGGCCAGACGGGCCGCGTAGTCGCGCGTGAGTCCGGGCACTTTTTCGTACGCGGTCGCGGGTGCGTCGAAACCACATTCCGGACAGGTCTTTTCCAGCACCCAGGTCCAGTTCTTGTCATCGGGGACGATAGCCATGCGGAGTACTTTAGGTTGGCAGAATATATTTGACCATCAATATTCTGCCAACCCTCCGCAAAGATTCAGCCGACCAGACGCCAGCCCTGGGCACGTTCGCGCTCCCGCCAGAAGTCCTGGTAGCGACCGGGTTGGCCGATCAGGTCGGCGTGCGTGCCGCGCTGTGCGATACCGCCCTCGTCGAGGACGAGGATCTGGTCGGCGGCGGCGACGGTGTGCAGGCGGTGCGCGACCACGAGCAGGGTGCGCTGCTCGGCGAGGGTGCGCACGGCCGCGCCGACCGCCGCCTCGTTGTCCGGGTCCAGCGCCGCGGTGGCTTCGTCGAGGAGCACGATCGGGGCCTGTTTGATCAGTGCCCGGGCGATCGAAACCCGTTGGCGCTCACCGCCGGACAGGCTGACGCCGCCCTCGCCGACGCGGGTCTCCCAGCCGTCGGGGAGCCGGTCGACGATCTCGTCGACGCGGGCGAGCCGGGCCGCCTCGCGGATCTCCTCGGTGCTGGCTCCGGGCCGGCCGATGCGAATGTTGGCTTCGATCGTGTCGTCGAAGAGGTACACATCCTGGAACACCATGGCCAGCTGGTTCATCAGCGCCTCGGTGGACAGGTCGCGGACATCGACGCCGCCGACGCGGACCGTGCCGGTGTTCACCTCCCAGAATCTGGCGACCAGCCGCAGCAGCGTGGTCTTGCCCGCGCCCGACGGGCCGACGATCGCGGTCAGCGTGCCGGGTTTCGCTTCGAAGGTGATGTCGCGCAGTACCGTCCGGTCGTCGTAACCGAAGCCGACGTGCTCGAAGCTGACCTTGCCGGGGGCGATCGCGCAGTCTTGGCCGCCTTCGGGCAGCGGCTGAACGTCGAGGACCTCGTCGATGCGGTCGAGGTTTTCCGCGGCCATGCGCAGTGCGGCGGAGTGGTCGACCAGCTCGAGCAGCGGCCCGGCGAAGCGGGTGATCAGCACCAGCAGCGCGATCAATTCGGCGGCGTCCAACGAACCGCCCAGTGCCAGCGTCACTCCCACGGCCATGAGCGCGAGGAAGACGGCCTGCACCGCGACCGAGAAGGTGAGCAGCGCGGTCACCGCGTTGCGGTTCATCGCGCCGTAGGCGCGGCGCTGGCCGACGAGCGCGTCGTCGAGCAGACGGTTGCTCTCGCCGCGGCGGCCGAAGGCGCGCAGGATCGGCTGGTTCTGCGCGAATTCGACTATGCGTCCGGCCGATTCGACCGCAGTGTGATCGATGGCGCCGAAACTGCGTGCGATGGCATCCTGGGACCACCTGTGTGCCACCACGAGCACCGCTCCCGCGGCGAGCAGAGCCGCCCCCAGCCGCCAATCGAAGGCGAACATGCCGACGGCGACGACAATCGGCGTGACCGCACCGCTGATCACGGGTTGCATCAGGTGCGCGGGCACGGCACCGATGCTCATCGTGCCCTGCGAGACCGAATGCGTCAGGCGGCCGGTGCGATCGGTGCCGAACCAGCCCAGCGGCAGCCGCGAGAGGTGATCGCCGATGCGGTGGTGCATGCCGAGCAGCAGGTCGTTGGCGATCTGCTGGCCGTCCATCGCCTGGGCGTAGAACACGACGGCCGCCGCGGCCGTGGTCGCCGCCAGCACGGTCAGCCAGGTGATCGCGGCGTCCCGGTCGCCGTCCAGCAGCGAACGCAGGACGGGAACCACGAGCAGCACGCAGACGCCTTGGAGGACCGAGAAGGCGATGATCAGGCCGATCCAGCGCACGAAGCGCGGGCGATCGGCCGGATCGACGAGTCGGAACAGCTTGCGAATCATCAGGATTCCTTTACCGCGAGGGGCTGCGCCTGGGTGCGCCACATGTGGGCGTAGGCACCGTCGGCGGCCAGCAGGTCGTCGTGTTTGCCGGATTCGAGCACCTGGCCGCGAGACAGCACCACGATGCGGTCCGCGCCGCGAATGGTGTGCAGGCGGTGCGCGATCACCAGCAGGGTGCGGCCCGCCACCAGGCGCGAAAGCGCATCCTGCACGGCCGCTTCGGATTCCGGGTCGGCGAAGGCCGTGGCCTCGTCGAGTACCAGCACCGGGGTGTCGGCCAGCAGGGCGCGGGCGATCGAAATCCGTTGCGCCTCACCGCCGGACAGGTGCGCGTCGGTCCCGATTTCGCTGTCGTAGCCGCGCGGCAGGGCCATGATGCGGTCGTGGATCTGAGCGGTCCGGGCGGCGGATTCGATGTCCGCGCGGTCGGCTTCGGGGCGGCCGAGGGCAATGTTGTCGCGAATGCTGGTGCGCAACAACGAGGTTTCCTGGAAGACGAAACCCACGCGCCGGTAGAGATCGCGCTCTTCCATGTCCCGGACGTCGACGCCGCCGATGCGCACCGCCCCTTCGGTGACATCCCAGAACCGCGGCAACAGCCGTGCCAGCGTCGACTTGCCGGAACCGGAAGCGCCCACCAATGCCGTGACGGTGCCCGGTGCCAGATGGAGGTCGACGCCGTCGAGCACGGTGGCGCGTCCGTCGTAAGAGAAACGCACACTGTCGAATTCGACGCTCGCCCCCGCGGGAGTCTTCGTTGCCGCGACCCGGCGCAGTTCCGGGGTGGCCAGCAGCTCGCCGATCCGGCCCGCCGCTTCGGCCGCCGCCTGCATGGCCATGGCACCGAAACCCAGCGCCATGATCGGAGCGCCCAGCCCGACCGCCAGCATCACGAACGCGATGACCTCGACCGGATCCGCCCGCAGCCAGATGCCGCCGGCGAGTGCCACGAGCAGCAGCATCGGCGGCGCGATGAGGGTGTTCGCGATCGATTCCACCCGGCGCATCGGCCCTTGCCATTCGCCGAAGAACCGCGCCAGGTCATCGCCCGCGCGGCGATACCGGTCCTGCGCGCGTCCGGCCTGCCCGAAGGCTTTCACCACCGCGATACCGTCGACGAACTCGACGGCCGCGGCGTTGACCTTGTCGAATTCGGAGCTCAGCCGCTTCATACCCTCGCCGCCGTCGCGCAGCTCGAAGGCGGTGGCGGCGAACCAAAGCACCAGTGGCACAAGGCAGATCAACGCCAGCCGCCAGTCCAAGTAGAACAGGTAGCCGAGGGCCATCAACGGCGTGATGAGCGCCGCCACCAAGTCGTTGAGCGCATGCGCCACCGCGTGGTGGATCGCGCCCACGTCATCGGAAAGCACCCGCTTGACCCGCCCCGAGCTGCGGTCGGTGAACCAGCCCAGCGCCACGCCGCCCAGCCGATCGGCCATCCGCCGCCGGATCTGCAATCCGAGATCGGCGTCGGCGATGTGGCTGATCGTGTATGCGCTTGCGGCACAGATGGTTCGGATGACGAACCCGGCCACGGCTACGGCCACCCACAGCCACACCGCGCCGCGATCCGCGCCGCCGAGCATTTCCCGCGCGATCTCGACCACCGCGATGTAGGGCGCGAGCCCCGCCAGTGCACCCACCAGTTGCAGCACGGCCGCGCCCGCGAGCCGGCCGCGCACAGGTGCGAGCACCACCTTCAGCCCGCCGGGTTTCTCCTCCGGCTGTTCTTCCTCGACCGTTACCGGATCCAACACCGCAGTACTCATCGGGCTCCCAAGGCAAATTAGATCACTGTTCCAATTTGCAGTGTAGCGAGCACTCCGGCTGCGGTACAGCGCCTTTTATGAGACCGCCGCTACAGCGACGCTTTCCTGATCACTTCGAGCCGGGCGGCCATCCCGTCGAGCGTGCGCTCCAGCGCATACCGGCACTGCTCCCGGTGCGCGGCGTCCCGCTCCTCCGGGCTCCCCACGTACTGGCGCACCATCCGCAACATCTCCTGCGCCCCGGGGCCGGCGTCCGGATGCGACGCCAGCAGGCTTTGCAGCCCGGCCATCCCCTGCTCCCCCGCATCGCTCGCGCGCTGATCACCCAGCGCGATCATCCCGAGACAGGTATTGAACGCGACCGAGTACGCGATAGCCGCCTCGTCCCCCCACCCTGCTTCGAGCATCCGTGTCATCCCCGCATCCAGCGAGGGCAGCAATTCCTCGGTCTGCGGCCCATTCCGCAGCAACCACGTCGCGGTACCGCGATACCCCGAGAAATGCTCGATGATCTGAGACAAGATCCCCTGCAACAGTTTCCGCCAGTCAGCTTCACCGAGGTCCATGTCGATCTCGCCGAAAATTCGATCGATCACCGCCGCACACACCCGCTGCCGATCCCCCACATGGTGATAGATCACCGAAAGCGAAGTATCCAACCGCGCGGTGAGATCGCGCATGCTCCATCCATCGAGCCCCCGCTCAGCCGTCAGCGCCAGCGCGGCCTCGACGATCACCGCCCGCGAAAGACCGGTCCGATAAGCCCGCCGGGAACCCTTTGTCACGGTTCGACCCTAACGACCGGAAGTCGTCACTCGGTGCTGGACGCCTCGTGCTCGCCATTGCACCACTGCTCGGCCGGAACCATGACGCGCACGTCGTCGACGTGCTCGCCGCAGCCGTCCCACGTCGTCTTGCCGCAGCTAGGGCAGGTGACCGGATAGCACATCAGTCGTCCTCCAGACGGTTGTCGGTTGTCGCCGGGCCAGCGTACCGGCGGGCGATCAGCCGTCTCGATCCGAACCGCTGCTATCGGCCCGCACGGGGGTGTACTCGGCAGTTGGTGTGGAGGTAGCGGGCCGGGCCGTCGCGGAAGTCGTAGATCGCGACGGTTTGGGGGTCCTCGAGGGGATCGGTGGGCGGCATGAGGAAGTGGGTTTCGCTGATAGGAAGTAGTTCGTAGCGGAGATGGTCGGGTTTGCCGAGGAATTGGGCGTGCATCGGGTCGAGGGCGAGGGTGAGATGCAGACGGCCGGCTTCGGTGTGAACGACGTAGCGGGTGCCTGGGCGTTCGTAGACGCCTTCGTAGCGGGACAGGTCCAGGACCAGGTCGGGATCCGGTTTCGGCAGATCCGGGAGGATGGGAGCGTCGAGGGTGGTCAGGATTTCGTGGAAGACCTTCTGGTAGAAGGTTTCTCGGGGGCCACCGTTGGCGAGCAGGGCGATGGCGGTGCCGGTGCCGGGCAGGATGCGGAGGCGGGCGTTCTGGCCGACGGTGCTGCCGTCGGTGGCGTAGACGGTGTGGCCGGACCAGTCGCAGACGATCAGGCCGAGGGCCCATTCCGGGCCGAACATGTAGGGGTCGGGGACGGGAACTCGGGAGGTGGTCATTTCCTGGATGGCCGCCGGGGAAACGATTCGCGTGCCGTTGGGGGCTTCGCCGTTGTTCAGGAAGACGTGGGCGACGGCGAGTAGGTCGCGCAGGGTGGCGGCGAAATTGCCTGCGGGGCCGTAGGACCGGGGCAGGTGCGGGAGTGGGGTGTGGATCGGACCTTCGTCGAGGGAGCGGAGCAGGTGGCCGGTGGCGGCGCGATCCGGATCGACCTGTTCGTGCCGAGTGCTGGTGTCGGACAAACCCATCGGGGTCAGCAGGCGCTCGCGCACGAGGTCGTCCCAGGGGCGGCCGTCGAGGACTTCCATGAGGCGGGCGAGCAGGGCGTAGCCCAATGCCGTGCTGTAGCCGTGGGTTTCGCCCAGCGGAAAGACCTGGGGCGCGTCGGTGATGTTGGCGACCATGCGGGCGTACACGTCGGCGTCTTCACCGGGATCGCCGAAAGCTTCCTCGATGCCGTGGGTGTGATTGAGCAGGTGTCGCGCGGTGACCTCGGCCGTGACTTGCGGGTCGGCCACCGAGAAGTCGGGCAGGTAGTCGCGGATCGGGTCGTCCAGGCCGATCTTGCCCTCGTCGACGAACTGCATAAAGGCAAGGGCGGTAAAAGTTTTCGTGATGGATCCGAGTTGGTAGACGGTGTCTGTGGTTGCCGGTTCGCCGGTCGACACGTCTTTCACGCCGACCGCGAATTCGGTGATCCGCCCGTCGTGGAGCACGCCGATCGCGGCACTGGGAATTCCGTACTCCGACAGAAGTTCTCGAATCCGGGTCAGGTCGAGCTGCATCATGAGCGCCCTATCTCGGTAGGCCCACCGCATTGGCGGCGTCCGCTTCGAAGAATTCGGTCGTTGCGAACGGGCCCGCATGGGAGTCGAAAAAGGTTCGGACACTCTCGATCGAATCACCCACGAGCAGGTTGACCGCCCTTGCCCCATCCGTGCTCGCTACTGCAAGGGTCCACCTGGCGCCCTTGGGCATTCGCGTGTGCGCTTGCTTCAGCGCATTCCAGAAACCATCGTTGTCGGCCACCGCCGACACCGCCATGACGTGCATTGGTACTCCGTTCAATCCGTCAGCAACTCATGGACCTGGTTGACCAGCGCGACCCGATTCGCACCGGCGAGCGTGAGCGCCCGCGGCACCGTTCCGACCTCCGCCTGCAAGATCCCCAGCAGCAGATTCGCTTGGCGTAGTTCACGTTTGGGATACGTGGTGGTCATCCGTTCGAGCGCGAGCTTGCCCGTCGCGCCGACACTGGGCGCTTTCGTCGAATACCGGCTCGGCTCGGGCAGATTCGTGATCGAGACCCCGGCGATCGCCAGGCTCTGCTCGAACTCCCGGTCCAGCGCGTCGCGGATCGCCTGAGCGTCCAGACCGGCTTCGGCGAGCAGCCGCTGGGGTGCGGTGCCGTCCTGAGCGGCGATGGCCAGCAGCAGGTGTTGCGCTTCGATCGTCGCCGATCCGTCCTGTCGCGCTTCGTACCCGCCCCGCTCCATGACCGCATGCAGATACTTGTCGAATTCGTTGTTGCCGAACATGATTCAGCGCCTCCTCAGCCGGACGCCGGCGGCGATGAGCCGCTTGGCGTGTTTCTTGTGCACGGCCTGGCGGGTGACGCCGAGCGCCTCGGCCACCTGCGGCCAGCCCCAGCCGGACCGCATCGCCTCCTCGACGGCGAGATCCTCCAGCCGGTCGGCCAAGCGCCGCAGGGCGACAACCGCCGCTAGGCGACCGGCGGGATCGGTGGCGTCGGGGATTTCCAGGTCGGACATGAAAGCAACCTTAGTTGACAATTCGAATTAGTCAACCAAGGTTGCTACACCGGCTTGGCGCTCGGAGGTCTACTGCATTACGCGGAGCGCCCGTTCGAAGAGTTCGAGGGTGCACGCGTGCAGGAATTCACCGATCTGCTTGGGCGCCTTGCCGGCGAAGGCACGGGCGTAGGTGCCTTCCAGCACGATGCCGAGCTTGAAGCAGGCCAGCACGGTGTACCAGTCGACGGCGGTCAGATCGCGGTCGGAGAATTCGCCGTAGTGCGCGACCATCTCCGCCGGGGTGGGCAAACTGCCGACCGAACCGAGCTTGCCGGTCAGCGAGCCGATGGTGCTGCCGGGTTCGGGACGGGTGGCGATCTGCCAGCCGAGGTCCAGCAGCGGGTCGCCGATGGTGGACATCTCCCAGTCGACCATGGCCGCGACCTGCGGGCTGTCGAACTCGAACATCATGTTGGCGAGATGGCAGTCGCCGTGCAGGATGCCCGGACGCCACACGGCCGGGCGATTGCGCTCGAGCCAGTCGCCGACCTCCTGCACGCCGGGGATCTGCGGGCCGGGGTAACCCTCGTTGGACGAATAGGAATCGAGCTCGGCCAGCCAGCGCGGGACCTGGCGCTCCAGGAATCCCTCGGGCTTGCCGTAGTCGGCCAGGCCCAGCTTCTCGTAGTCGAGCATGCCGAGCCGGGCGATGGCCTCGACCGCGGACAGGCCCATCTGCCGCCGGACCTCCGGGTCACCGGCGTGCAGTTCGGGGAGTTCGTTCTGCGGGTTGAAGCCGGTGATCGGCTCCATCAGATAGAAGACCGCGCCGAGCACGGACTCGTCGGGGCAGGCGGCGATGACGCGCGGGGCGCGGATCCCGGTGCCGTCGAGGGCGCCGAGCAGGCGGGCCTCACGGCGGATCACCTCATTGCTCTTGGCGCGCAGGTGCTTCGGGCCGCGCCGCAGCACATAGTCGCCGCCGCCCCGGCTGAAACGCAGCATGATGTTCTGGGTGCCGCCGCCGAGCTCGCGCACCTCCTCGAACGTCCCGCCGGGCAGCCCCTGCTCGTCCATCCACTTCCCGACGACGGCGAAATCGACGACGTCAGGATCCACTCCGACCGGTTGCGCATCAGACATGCCCCACATTGTGCACCACGGATCCAGCGGAACTGACGGCAAGTGACAACAGTTTGCCCGCCCGGGCCCGGCGTAGGGTTTTGCACACCATGCGCACGCTGCTCATCGACAACTACGACTCGTTCACCTACAACCTGTATCAGCTGATCAGTGAGGTGAACGGGGTCGAACCGACGGTCGTGCGCAACGATGCCGCGGCGACCGTGGCGGAGCTGGGGCTTTCCGGTTTCGACAACGTTGTCGTCTCGCCCGGGCCCGGGCGGCCCGACATAGAACGGGATATCGGTATTTCCGCGGCCGTCATCCGGGAGACCGAGCTGCCGTTGCTCGGGGTTTGCCTGGGACATCAGGGCATTGTGGTCGCCGCGGGCGGGGAGGTCGGGCGCGCGCCGGCGGCCCGGCACGGATATCTGGATCGGGTCGGCCATGATCAGCGGGATCTATTCGCGGGGCTGCCGCAGGATTTCACTGTGGTGCGGTATCACTCGCTGTGCGCACTGGACCCACTTCCGGACAGTCTGGAAATCACCGCCACCACTCCGGACGGGGTGATCATGGGTGTCCGGCACCGGACCCGGCCGCAGTGGGGCGTGCAGTTCCACCCCGAGTCGATCGCCGGGGACTACGGCGCGACGCTGCTTCGCAATTTCGCCGAATTGTCTGCTGCGCATCGGGTTTCGCGGAGCGCCACTCGACTACCGGTCGGCGCTGCGTTGTCCGGCAGTGCGTCATCCCCCCGTGCTTCCGACTCCGGCTCGGCTGGGACCCGGGCACTGACACGCGGGGCCGATTCGACGGATGCTCGTGCACTGGACTCCGATCTTCGCCTGGAAGCCGGGGAGGTCCGCCGGCGCGCGGACGCGGCGGTACCTCATATCCGCGTCCCGATCGCGAGCGCTGTGCCTCCGCCCCGCCCTCAGCCACGAGTTGCCTCGACTCCACTTCGCACCAGCGATACCACCAGCCCGTCGGGCCGATCCGTACCGGGACGACTCGCGGCCGAGTTGAACTTCGCCGCCGATGACTCAGCGCATCGAGGGGAAGCGGGTGTGCCAGCAGGGAATTCAACAGACGCGGCTCCCCTTGGTATCGCCGGGACTGGGCAAGATTCCGCATCGGCAGGCATCGACTCCCGGGCAGAGACTGCTCCCCAGCCGGCCCGCCCCGCCACACCGGCCGCTCCCTCTGGCATCCCTGCGGCGGAGCGGGACTCCGCATCGGCAGGCACCGGCTCCGGGGCAGAGACTGCTCCCCAGCCCGCCGCCGCACCGGCGGTGGGACCGGGCACGGTGCCCGAGGTACGGCGTCCGGACCGGCCCGCAGACGAAACTCCCTACCGCCTAGGCGAACGGGGGCGGCCATGGCAGGTGCGGCATCTGGTGATCGAACGGGCGATCGATACCGAGGCGGCGTTCCTACGGCTCTACCGCGAGTCCCGTACCGCGTTCTGGCTCGACAGCGAACATGTGGAGCCGGGCTTGGATCGGTTCTCCTTCCTCGGCGATGCCAGCGGTCCGTACGCGGAAGTGGTGCGATATCGGGTCGGCGACGGAGCTGTCGTGGTGGAGACCGCCGACGGCGAGCGGCGTACCGAGCCGGGTGACGTGTTGAGTTATCTGGCAGGGCAGCTGCGCTGGCGTGAGGCCGAAATCCCGGATCTGCCTTTTGATTTCGCGTGCGGATACGTCGGATACCTCGGGTACGAGGTGAAAGCCGACTGCGGCGCGGAACTGGCGCACCGTTCCGCGGTGCCGGACGCGCAGTGGATCTTCGCCGACCGGCTCATCGTCGTCGATCATGTGACCGGACAGACGCATCTGCTGGCGCTCACCGATCCCGGCTCCGAGGTCGCACGCGACGCCACCGCGGACTGGCTGCGTGACACCCGCGAGGCGCTGGAAGCGCTGCCCACGTGGGCGAATCCGCCTGAGCTCGAGGTGGATTCCGATCTCGGCGCGGTCGAGGGGCTGCTGACCCGTGGGCGCGAGCAGTATCTCGCGGATATCGCCGTGTGCCTGGACAAGCTGCGGGCGGGCGAGTCCTACGAGATCTGCCTGACCGACGGCGTCACCGTGGCGGCGGCGGATTCCGACGGCCTGGACTTCTATCGCACCCTGCGCCGCTGCAACCCCGCACCGTACGCGGCGTACCTGCGCTTCGACGATCTCGACATCGCCTGCTCCTCACCGGAACGCTTCCTCAAGATCGACCGGGCGCGCACCGTGGAGAGCAAGCCGATCAAGGGCACCGCGCCGCGCGGCGCGACCCCCGCCGAGGACGAGCGCCTGCGCCGGGAACTGGCGTCCGACCCCAAGACGCGCGCCGAGAATCTGATGATCGTCGACCTGCTGCGCAACGACCTGGGCCGGGTCTGCCAGATCGGCAGCGTGCACGTGCCGAATCTGATGGCGACCGAGACGTATACGACACTGCACCAACTGGTTTCGACGGTGCGCGGCACGCTACGCGCCGACGTCGACGTGATCGATTGTGTGCGTGCGTGTTTCCCCGGCGGCTCGATGACGGGTGCGCCGAAGCTGCGCACCATGGAAATCATCGACGAACTGGAAACCGAAGCGCGCGGGGTCTATTCGGGCACCATCGGCTTCCTCGGGCTGGGTGGCACCGCGGATCTGAACATCGTCATCCGCACCGCCGTCCGGCACGACGGCCACTGGCGCATCGGCGCGGGCGGCGCGATCGTCCTGGATTCCGACCCCGACGCCGAGTACCACGAGGTGCTCCTCAAGGCCGCCGCCACCTACCGCGCGCTGCGCCCCTGACCCACAAGATCACTAGGACCTGATGGCGGGAGCTTCTCGACCGAACCCGCCGCCAAGTCCTGATGATCTTGAAGTGCGAGGCTTCAAGATCATCAGGCGCTGGTGGCGCGTGCTTCTGGGCGTATGCCGCCACCAGGTCCTGATGATCTTGAAGTGAGGGGTCAGACCAGGGTGGCGAGGGCGGAGAGGGGGCCCGGGAGGCCGGCGAGGTGGTTCTTGATGCCGGTGGCGACGGGGTTGGGGGTTTCGGTGCGGAGACGGTCGAGTTCGGTCTGCATGACGTCGACGGTTTCGGTGTAGAGGGTCTCGACCAAGTCGGCGTCTTCCGGGTCGCCGGGCTCGGTGGACCAGTTCAGGGCGGGCAGGAAACTCACGTCCACCGTGGCGGGCAGCGGGAGCTGCGGCAGGATCGGCGCGATGCCGAACGGGACGCCCACGGTGTAGGGAAAGACCTTCGCGCGGAACAACTTGTCGAGCTGCAGCAGTTTGGCGCTGCGTTCGCCGCGGCTGAGCACAAAGATGGAATCGTGGCCGCCGTTGGCGACGGCGGGGATCACGGGGACGCCCATTTCCAGCGCGAGGCGGATGAAGCCCTTCCGGCCCGCGAAGTCGATCTTGCCGCGATCGGTCCAGGGGCGGGCCGCTTCCCAATCACCGCCCGGGTAGACCATGACCGCGCCGCCGTCTTTCAGGCCCGCGGCCGCGGCGTCGCGGTTCGCCGGAATAACTCCGAACTGGCGGATAGCGTCACCGATGACCGGAACGCCCAAGATGACGTCGTGCGCCACACCGAAAGATGGTTCCCCCTTGCGGTGTTCCAGCATCGCCATGAAGGTGATCCACACCTCGGGCATCCAGTAGATCGACGAATGGTTGCCGATCACCAGCGCGGGGCCGGAAGTGGGTAGATTCTCCAAGCCGCGCACGGTGGGCGTGAAGTAATTCGTATAGGCCCGAGCCGCGACGAACAGCGGGTGGTCGAGGTCCTGAGTCTGCTTGATTTCGCTCATAGTGCCGTCCTTGATCTGTCACGATGCCGGAGAAACGGCGGCGGCACACGACGACACTGAAAGCTGAATTGTCCCCGGTCACATCCCCATTGACATCTCCGACGGTCACGCATCGACGCGGACCCGAACGGCGTGCGAGTCGCGGCCTCTCGACCGATCCCGGCACCTCCTCCTGCCCTTCCGACGTTACCAAGCCAAGCAATTGCTTGGTAGCGATTGTGCGATAGTCAACAATCCCCCGCGAATCCCGCAGGGCCCCAAAAGTTCCGGTATCGACCCCACTTCAAGATCACCAGGCACTGGGGGCGGACCCCTCTCGGCCGATGCCGCCCTCAAGCCCTGTTGATCTTGGTCTATCGCCGCGACCCGAATGCGGCTGCGCCACCTGGCTTTCGCGGGCCAGCCACAGCGCACTACCACGCCTCCGACGCGACGTCGGGTCGAGTGATCGCGACTTGGCTTACCCTCCCAAGATCATCAGGCACTGGTGGCGGAACTACTCGACCGATGCCGCCATGGAGGCCTGATGATCTTGATTGCGGTTACTTCTTGCGGCTTTTGCCTGGCTTCGGGTCCTGGGCGGGTTTTGCGGCGAAGCCGGTGACTTTGCCGAGGAGGGAGACGCCTGGGAGTTTGGCGAGGGCGCCGAAGACGTCTTCGCCCATGGCGATCATGGCTTCGAGGCGGGGCAGGAGGCGGTCGTAGGCGGCGAAGGCCGGGTCGGCGAGGGCGAGGGTGCGGTCCAGGCGGTCGATGGTGGTGTTGAGGCGCTCGATGGTGGTAGCGAGGTTCTCGATCAGGTCCGGGAGTTGGGCGGCCAGTTGGGCCGAGGCGGGTGGGAGGCGGACCGCCGCGTCGAAAGCGTGGCCGGCGGTGAGCTGGGCGGTTTCGAGGGCTTGGCCCGCGGCCGTCTGAGCGGCTTCGACGGCGGCCTGGGCGGCGGCCATGAGTTCGGCGGGGCCGGATCGGCGTCCGCCCGAGGTTGGCGGCGGTGACGCTTTCGGGGTCGGCTTCCGGCGGC
Source organism: Nocardia sp. XZ_19_385 (assembly GCF_015355755.1). Taxonomy (NCBI): domain Bacteria; kingdom Bacillati; phylum Actinomycetota; class Actinomycetes; order Mycobacteriales; family Nocardiaceae; genus Nocardia; species Nocardia sp. XZ_19_385. The sequence goes on along the minus strand of NZ_JACVEE010000004.1, from coordinate 334,946 downwards.
GTGGTCCCAGCGGACTGGTCATACCTCCACTGTGCCGGACCGGCGGGCAGTCCGCAGCGCCGAGGGAAAGGGTCGGGGAATTCGGCGTGTCGGTGGGGCGTGGCAGTATTTCGAACACGATGAAACTCAGCAAAGGCGCCAACACGGCGGTACCGACATCCCTACTGGCCGTGGTCGTTTCATGGCGGTCGGCCCATGTCGTGGACGCGCATGCCTTGCTGCTCACCGGGGCGGGCACGGTGCGCACCGATCGGGACCTGGTGTTCTACAACGCCCCGCGCCACATATCCCAGGCCGTCACGCTCGACCAGGAGCCCGAACCAGGGACAGCACGGCTGAGTGTGTCACTACCGCGCACCGAGGCCGAAGTGGAGCGGATCGTGCTCAGCGGGTCGCTCGACGACGGAACCTTCGGGGCTGTCGCGGGGCTCACGGTTACCGTGTTCGACGCCGACGGGCCCGTGGCGGAGTACGAGGTCGCCGACGCGGGCGCGGTGTCCGCCATGATGTTTGGCGAGTTCTACCGGCGCGACGGACGCTGGAAGTTCCGCGCCATCGGTCAGGGGTGGGCCGAGGGGCTGGCGGGGCTGATCGGCGAATTCGGCGTGCAGGTCGACGATCCCGCAGCCGAGCCGGGGCGCACCAGCCCGGCGGGAGAACCTGTCGCCTCGCGTGATTCGCGCCCGCACGAATCCTCCGCTGCCGAAGCGGCCACACACCATGCGGCGACCACCGGCGCCACCACGCTGGCCGACTCCCCCGAACCCGTGGCCGAGCATGCCGCACCGGCACAGCACATGCCAGCCGGGATGCCCTACCGCCGTACACCCGAATCTGTGCCTCCTGCAACGGATTACGCCCCTGCACCGAGTACCGGCGTCGAGCATCCCACGGCACCCCTCCCAGCCGCCTCGGGTTACCCGCTCGAGGAAATGCACCGTGACCACGCCACCCGCCCGATAGATCTGAGCCGCCGCACCGTCCAAGCTCCCGAACCACCGCCCCCACCCCCGCCGAATCCGGAACGGGCGGACTGGCATCCGGACCCGGAGAACCCCGCCCGACTACGGTGGTGGGACGGCGTCGAGTGGACCTCCGCCCGGCGCGAACCGGTTCCGTCGAATCCCCGGCATTGCGATCGCTGCGGAAATCCGCGGCGGCGCAAGCTGTTCGGGCGACTCGCACCGTGCGTGTTCTGCGGGACCGAGATCGAGGAATTCCTCACCCACTGGCACACCCAGGCCTGGCGGGTGCTCACCACCTCCGGGCCGAGCGGACCGGAGTGGGAGGCGTTGTGGGCGTCCCTGCGATATCAGCGCATCGAGGAGGACGCGGGCCGGCTCGCGCTTCGAGACGCGGCGCTGAGCTATGTGGAACGGCTGGTGACCTTCGCCTTCGCCGACAACGAGATCGCGCAAGCCGAGTTCGAGGCGTTCGAGGAGGCCATCGTCGAACTGGACCTGACCGGTCCCCTCATCGATGACCTGCACCGGCGCATGGCCCGGGGCCGCCTGCTGTCCCGGCTGCGCGAAGGCGAGCTCCCCGCCATCCGCACTCCCGGCCTGCATCTGGATCCGGAAGAACGCGTACATCTCGACCTGCCCGCAACCCACGTCCGCCAACTGGCCCGCGGCCCCAAACTGAGCGAAGGCCGGCTGATCGCGAGCAACAAGAAGCTGCGTTTCGTCGGTACCTCCGCCGGCACCGAACTCCCCTGGAGCCGAGTAGTTTCCGTGGCCATCGAGGACGAACTCGTGGTGCTGTCAGCCACCTCCGCCCGCGGCGGCGCCAGCTTCGAGGTCGACGACCCCGACTACGTAGCCGCCGCCCTCGAAGGTGCCCTGCGCGTAGCCAAACGCCTAGTCCTCACCCCCGGCCAACGCGACTCCCGCAGCATCCCGCAAGAGGTGAAAGCCGAAGTCTGGCAACGCGACGGCGGCCGCTGCGTCGAATGCGGCAGCAGCCACTACCTCGAATTCGACCACATCATCCCCCTCTCCCGCGGCGGCGCCACCAGCGCCTCCAACCTCCAAATCCTCTGCCGCTCCTGCAACCGCGTCAAAGGCGCCCGCATCTAACAAGATCACCCGGAACTACTGGCAGCATCCGGACGGCTTTCATGATCATCAGGCCCTGATGGCGGCATCGGCCGACTAGCCCCCGCCCTCAAGTCCTGGTGATCTTGTTACTGGCCGAGCGACGGCGAAGCGCCCGCGTCCTGCGCCGTCGCGCCCGTACATCCTTCCTGAGCAAGATCATCAGGAGCTGGTGGCGGCATCGCGTGAGTAGGAAGCGCCGACAAGTCCTGATGATCTTGGAGGGGTTTTCTGACGACAAGGTGGGCGGGGAAGGGTACGTGGGGGATCCAACATATGGGATGGCGCACGTTGAGGGGTGGGGTGGCAGCGCCGTAACGTGCGGAGTACCGGACAGGGCTGTTTGGAGGGAGCGCGGAGATGCAGGTGGCGGTTTTCGGTGGGACCGGGGTGCTCGGTAGTTCCGTGGTGCGGGAGTTGGGCGCGCGGGGGCATGGGGTGCGGGTGGTGAGCCGGAGTGCTCCGAAGGACGGGGTGCATGAGCATCGGGCCGCTGATCTGAGTACCGGGGTTGGGGTGGCGGAGGCGCTCGAGGGGTGTGAGGTGGTGGTCAACGCCGCCAACACGCGGTCCAAATTCGACTCGGTGCTGGTGGATGGCGTGCGCACGCTGCTGGATGCCGAGCAGCAGGCCGGGGTCGGGCACCATGTCGAGATATCCATCGTGGGGTGTGATCTGGTGCCGCTGGGTTACTACAAGGCGAAGGTGGCGCAGGAGCGGGTTGTCGCCGCGGGGCCGGTGCCGTGGACCTTGTTGCGCGCCACCCAGTTCCATCATCTGATCGAGGAATTCGTCTCGATCCCTACGCGTTTCCGGATCGCACCGCGGGTGGCGGCGAAGATGCAGCCGATCGATGTCGACGAGGTCGCCGTGCGGCTGGTGGACGCGGTGGAAGCTGGTCCGGCCGGGCGCATTTCCGATATCGGCGGGCCCGAGGTCATCACCTTCACCGACGCGGCCCGGATCTATCGCAAGCACACCGGGCGGGCGGGTCTGCCTGTGCCCGTGCCGATTCCGGGTGCGCTCGGTCGCGAGTTGCGGGCGGGTGGGCTGTGCGTGGGTGCGGACGGCGCGGCGCTGGGTATCGGCTTCGAGGAGTGGCTGTCCAAGCGCTGACGGTCAGCCGGGGATGAGCCCGGCGTTGCGGCCCAGGTCCGTCAGCATCGCATCGAAAAGCACTTCGGGGTGTGACACCGGAATCGGATAGTTGCCGAACACCTCGAGGGTCACGTGCCCGTACAGCCGGGCCCAGATCTGGATCATCAGATAGGTGACACCCAGGTCGAGCTTTTCCGCCGGGAACTTCTGACCGGACTCGGAAAGTGTTGTCAGCAGCTCGGTTTGGAACTGCACGAGGTCTTCGCGCAGTTCCTCCGGAATGACATCCGTGGGCGGCGTGACGACGTCGTAGGTCGCGAGCAGCCGCCCGGCCGCCGCCAGGAAGATGCGCCCGAACGGTTCGTCGAAGCGGCGCATCATCGGCGCGGATCCGGCGCCGGGCGAGGCGAACACCAGGGTGAATTCCTTGGTGTGCGCCAGCGCCCAGCGCCGGAAACCCTTGCAGATGGCGAAGAATTGCTCCGCGCCGTCCTCGGGAAGTGGCGCGATCTCGTCGGCGAGTTCGGCTGCCAGCTCGGCGCAGTAGTCCAGCCGCATCCGTTCGAGCAGATCGTCGCGAGAGTTGTAGTGCCGGTACAGCGCCGGCGCGGTGATCCCGAGTTCGCGCGCGATCGCCCGCAACGTCACCGCGTCGACCCCCTCGGAGGTGAGCAACATCCGGGCGACCCGCCGAATATCGGCGTCGCTCACCACGGGCGCGCGTCCTCGCGACTTGGCCTCACTCATTCCGCCACCTCATCACGGGTGCGCCACCACGCCAAAAGCGTGATCGTCAGTTGTACTCGACCTGCCAGCTCTTGATGGCGTTCAGCCACCCGGACCGCAGCCGGACCGGCTCGGAGACCTGCTTGATGTTCGGCATCACGTCGGCGAGGACGTTGAACATCAGGTCGATTTCCAGGCGGGCCAGGTTGGCGCCGACACAGAAGTGGGTGCCGGTGCCGCCGAAGCCGACGTGCGGGTTCGGGTTGCGCAGCACGTTGAACTGGTAGGGGTTCTCGAAGTGCCGCTCGTCGAAATTGGCGGCGCTGTAGAACATGCCGACCCGCTGACCCTTCTTCATCTCCTGGCCGGACAGCACGGTGTCCTGCACCAGGGTGCGCTGGAAGGCGATGACCGGGGTGGCCCAGCGCACGATCTCGTCGGGCGCGGTGCGCGGACGCTCGGCCTGGTACAGCTCCCACTGCTCGGGGAAGTCGACGAACGCCTTCATGCCGTGGGTGATGGCGTTGCGGGTGGTCTCGTTGCCGGCGACCGCGAGCAGGATGACGAACCACGCGAATTCGTCCGAGGCCAGCGACTCGCCCTCGACGTCGGCGTTGAGCAGGGTGGACATGATGTCCTCGGCACCGCCCAGGTCGACCGGGCACTTGCGCTTCTCTTCGGCGAGATTCCAGGAGTAACCCATGACCTCGGCGGTGGCGACCTTGTGGTCACCCTCGAAGGACGGGTCGTCGTAGGAGATCATCTCGTTGGTCCACTTGAAGATCTTGCCGCGATCCTCCTGCGGGATGCCGATGAGTTCGGCGATGGCCTGCAGCGGCAGCTCACACGCGATCTGCTCGACGAAGTCGCCGCCGCCGGTCTTCTTGGCCTCCCACACGATTCGCTCGGCGCGTTCGCGCAGGGTCGCACGCAGCGATTCCACCGCGCGCGGGGTGAAACCCTTGGAGATGATGCGGCGCAGCTTGGTGTGGCGCGGCGGGTCCTGGTTCAGCAGCAGGTAGCGCTGGACCTCGATCTCCTCGCGCAGGATGTCACCGTAGAAGCGGATGACCGCGGTGTTCTCCTCGGAGGAGTAGACATCGGGCGTCTTCGAGATCTCCTTGATGTCCTCGAGTTGGGTGACTGCCCAATAACCGTCGTCCTGGAATCCGCTGCCGGCCTGGGGGACCCAGTGGATCGGCGCGGTGCGGCGGGCCTCGGCGAATTCCTCGACCGGCAGGCGCTGGGCGAGCAGGTCGGGGTCGGTGAAGTCGAATCCTGCGGGGATGGATGCGGTCACGGCTATCTCCTACCGGTCCGGGCTGCGGACCTCACAACGTTGTGTAGAACACGTTCCAGTGGAGAGTATGTAACCACAATCACTGCCCGTTGTGAACAGTGTTTAGTAAAACCCGTTTACTTTGCCCGAATCAGGCGCCCACTAGGGCATTCATGATGGTGCCCGCGCTGGTCGCGATCACGCCGCCAACCATGGCTCCCGCCACCATCTTCGGCGACTGCAGCGCGCTGCCCTGCCACTTCTCCCACGCGAACTTGCCGCCGGCGAAGATGATCGCGACGATGCCCGACAGGATGGCGAACCAAGTCAGCCAGCGGACCATCGTCATGATCTTGTCCGCCAGCGGCGGCGTCTCCGGGGTCGGGTTTCCGATCTGCGCGAGCAGGGTCTCCCCTATCGCTGTCAGCATGTTCACCACCTACTCCTCATCGCGACCCAATCCTTCATCATGACCAGGCATACCCAGTTCGGCCAAGAGATCACGGGCACCCCCATTGACAGTTCGCTTGCGCCACAGCGGAGGTCAGCCGATTCGTAACCGGGGAGGGCCTGCGTCGTGCGGGGGAACCCGATACCATCGTCGTGAAACCCCGTCGGCCCGAGCGGAATGAGCAGCACTGGCAATGATTCTGGTCACCGCGTTCGACACCCTGGCCCAGGTCGGCAATCCGGAGCCGCTGGCTCCGCCGATCGCCGACAAGTTCCAGCAGATGGTCAGCTACTTCACCTGGTTCGTGCTGCTGGCCGGCATCACCGCGATCATCTTCGCGGGCGGCAAGTTCGCCTGGGAGAAGTGGACCGGCGGTGGGCTGGATTCACCGAAGATGGTGGCGGGCGCCATGATCGGCGGCGTGATCGCGACCAGCGCCGGCACGATCATGAACGCCCTGATCGCCTAGGCGCTCTTCTTCTTGTAGCCGGATTCGATCTGCTGGCGCAGATGTTTTTCGGTGTACCGGATGGCGGGTCCGATGAACGCCTGGATCACCTTGTCCAGCGCGCGCCCGGCCAACCCGCCGGGGACCTTGTAGTCGCACACCACACTGATCTTGGTGGTGTCCGCGCCGAGCGCCTCGAAGTGCCAGCGCATCCGGCCCTCGATGCCCTTGACCGCACGCAACGCGATCACCGAATTCTCTTCCCACTCGATGACATCGCCGCGCACGTGCAGCGTCATGGGCCCGAGGTTGATCGCGGTGTCGAAAACCGCGCCGACACCGCTGGTCTGCTCCCCCACCGGCGTGAAGTGCTTGACCCCGAACATCCAGTTCGGCACATTGCGATAGTCGTTGACGTAGTCGAAGGAGTATTCCCGCGGTGCGTTCCCGACTGCGGCGTGTTCGACATGACCCATTGTTGATCTCCTTCCCGGCGGCATTTCCGAGAGTATTCGTACCCTGGTAATGCCGCCGGGCGAGAGATCGAAACCGGGTCAGTGATCGGCGAGCCAGCTGCCGTGGAAGCCGAACGGTACGCGTTGGGGCAGGTGGATGGCGGCCACCTGGGTGGTCAGGTCGTCGGCGTCCAGGATCACCAGGTCGCTGCGATCGGTGCTCGCGTCGTAGACGTAGGTCATGAGATAGCCTGCGCCGCCTGGGTTTTCGTCGGCGGGCGCGAACGCGGCTTCGGAGGGGATACGGCCGTGTCCGAATTCGTGCGCGGCGGCGGCTCCGGTTCGCAGGTCGTAGCGCACCAGCGCGTTTGTGCCGTTCCCCGACACCGTGGCGTGGCCGAAGTCGGCGCGCAGGCCGGTCAGCCGCTCATCGATGCGCGGGAATTCTGCTGGGCGATCATCGATTTGGCGCTCCTCGACGGTGCCCGCGGCGAGATCGATGGTCCAGCGCCACAGGGTCGCGTCGTCGATCTCGGAGGAGTTGGTACGCCACATCTCCGGATAACGCATGACCTCCAAGACGATTCGACCCGGCTCGTCATAGGCATTGAGGCTGTGGAAGACATAGCAGGGATCGATGGCGAACCAGCGGACCGCGCCGTACGGGTCGTCGCGCCGCAGAACACCGAGCCGGGCCTGGTAGTCGTCGCGCCAGCGGAACGGCATGCCGCCACCGTTCATCGCGATTTGCATGTCGAAACACACTGGGAGATCCATGAATACGACATGCTCGGCGGTGAGATTGAAGTCGTGCTGCATGGTCGCGGCGGGCACATCGATCGGGCGGCTCACGACGAGATTGCCGGCGGCGTCGGCGCGGTGGTAGGTCAGGTAGGGCGCCTCGATCACCTCGTAGCCGAAGAAATGCAGTTCACCCGTGGTGGGGCAGGTCTTCGGGTGCGCGGTCATCGCGGTGGTCAGTTTGCCGTCGAAGTCGTGCGGGCCGAGAGTGTCCAGCTCGCAGGTGATCTCGTACGGGAAGGACGATTCGACCAGCGCGAGCGTGCGGCCCGCATGCCGGATGACGTGCGTATTCGCAACTCCCGCAGTGAGATCACGGCCCTGAGGGCCGTAGGTTGCCGCGCCGTCGGTGAAGGTCGTGGTGCGTACCCAGCGATTCCGGTACGACACCGCCTTGCCGTTCTCGAGACGCACGCCGTGCACCATGCCGTCGCCGGCGAACCAGTGAATGGAATCGGCGGCGGGCGGGTTCGGGCCGTTGCGCAGATACCAGCCCGACAGCTCGTCGGGGATGCTGCCGGTGACAGCGAGGTCGACTGTGGTGACTTCTTCGGTGACGGGGGCGTAGTTGCCGGTCAGATGCGGAACAGCCATGGGATACAACCAATCTGAGTTACGCGGATGCTTCGGACGCTTCGGCCTGGGCTCGGACGTGGGCGACATAGCGGAGGGTGAACACCACCGGGATCACGAACACGGCCACCATGACCGCGAACCGGGGGCCGGGAGAATATGCAAGGAAGGCCAGCGCGACGGCGCCGACCACGAAGCAGATCGCCCAGGCCGTGGTGAGCACGTAGTTCAACCGGATGAACAACGGCTCCTCCCAGACTTCCTGCGGGGCAGTCTGTTTCGCGATGGCCAGGGTGAACGGCACCCGGATCGCCAGCGAGGTGCCCGCGATGATCGCGAGCATGCCGTTGGCCAGCGCCGGCACGTAGTCGTGCAGCGAAGTTTCCGGATTCGCGAAAGCGAGCACCGCGATGACGGCGAAGAACAGCGCCGTGCCGAGCTCGATAACGAGGGCTTCCGGCTTGCTGCCAGCCCGCACCCGGATGCCGAGCTCCAGCACCGACAGCACGACCGCGGTCAGCGCGGCCCATTGCCAGTACGCGTGCGGGACCACCGCGAAAACGATCCAGGGAACGAAGGTGCGCAGGTATGACATGTCCGGAGATCTCCTCGACATTCCAGTTTTGACATGTCGAATGTAGAGCCTGCTTTCTCGACATGTCAATAGTGGAATGTATGATCCGGGCATGAGTCTTCGATACGCCGTGCTCGGCATGCTCGCCGAGGGCCCGGCCAGCGGTTACGACCTGCTGCAGATGTTCAAGGACTCCCTGGCCAACGTCTGGCCCGCGACACAGAGTCAGATCTATACCGAGCTCGCGAAACTCGCCGAGACCGGTTTGATCGCGGTTTCCGACGAGGGGCCGCGCGGGCGCAAGGAGTACACGCTCAGCGCCGAGGGGCTGGCCGAGGTGCGGCGCTGGCTCACCGAAACCGAGCCGAAACCGGTGTCGCGCAATGACATGCTGCTGCGGGTGTTCTTCCTCGGGGTGCTCGAACGCGACCAAGCCCGCGACTACCTCGCTGATATCGAAAGCCGGATGACCAAGGCGGGCACCGAACTCGCGCAGCTCGAGGCCTCGATCGACTGGGACGACGACGCCTTCTCCGTCTACGGGCACATCGCGCTGGAATGGGGCAAGCGGTTCTACGCGATGAATCAAGAATGGGCGCAGTGGGCGCTCACCCAAATGCCCCCGCCGAAGCGCTGAAGGTTTGCCCCCGGGCAGGGCGGGTAGCTCCGAATTGGTGGTGCAGAACCAGCCGCCACCACTCCGCAACCTTCGAACGGAGGACTTAATGGCTGCTACGCCACGAGGTTTCGCGGCAATGGACCCGGAGCGGCAACGAAAAATCGCCAGCCAGGGCGGCAAAGCCAGCAGCGGCAGCTTCGACAACGACCCGAAGCGCGCCAGCGAAGCCGGCAAGAAGGGTGCCGCGGCACAGCCCGTCGAGGCCAAACGTCTAGGCGGCGCCCACAGCCACCAGAACCGCTGACCGAAGGAAAAACGGGAAGAGCGAGGCCCTCGGCCCCGCTCTTTCTTCGTTTCTAGCCGACGAACTCGCGGTCGCCGTACCGCAGGGCACTCGGCCAGCTCGCGCCCAGCCCGGCGACAAAATTCCGCGCCACTTCGAGATCCGCCAGCTCGGCGACCAGAATCAGCGTGTTCCCCTCCGTAATCGAGCCACCCACCAACCGCTCCCGCGCGACCTGATCGCCGACCAGTCCATCATGGAACCGGCGCACGTCGACCCCCGGAATCTCCGCGACGAACGCGTCCACATCCGGGTTATTCGCCGGTAAGGGTTCGAAAGTCAGCACTGACTCCTGCTGAAACAAGATCCGCACCTGGTCGGCAATCCGCTCCAGGTCTGGGGCGTCGACACACGCCAGCCGAAAAGCTCGCGAACGCTCATACGTCGCCATCTGCCGATCATCGGACCAGAACACCCCGCTCACCAACGTGGACCCCACGGGCAGCGCAACGTTCTGCACAGTTATGGCCCCGACCGCCAGCTCGAACCCTTCCAGCCGAGTCCGCAGGCGCTGATCTCCCGGATCTGTGATCGTCGCAGTGTTGTCGGTAGCGAACAGTTCGGCGGTGGGCTGCAACGGATTCCCCGGCGCGCACGCCGCCGGACTCGCCCCCACCGGCGCAGCCACAAGTAGCCCAGCCGCAGTGAGCAGCGCCGCGAAACCCCCAGTGATTCGTACCCGCATCAACTCGCCCGGCATCGCAGCTCCTTCGTCTCGGCGAAAGCTTTGTCTGGAACAGCCTGCCCAGCATACGTTTTCGCATTCGCTGCGAAGGGATCACCGTCGCATCGATGGCACCAGGGCGGAATTCGACCGCCTCAGTGACAGAGGCTGCCCTTGACCACAGTCGGCTTGGCGCCGTGATTCATCGCGGACTTACGCGCTCCCGCCTCGGTCCTGTCCCACCCGGTGTACCACTGACCGGCACGATCCCGCGCCACCGCAATGCAGTACTTACGGTCACTGATCAGAACCTTGCAATCGGAAACCCCACAGTACGACTCGGCCTTCTCCTCGGCCCTCGTCAACGAACTGTGCCAGCCATAGCCGACTTTCCCAGTGCTCTTCGAGACCGCAATAGCAATCCAGAAGTCGCTACCCGCCTCCGCCGGCCCCGCAACCCCGATCGACACCAGTCCCACAGCAACCGCGGTCACCGCCACCCGCCCCCACTTCGAACGCAGAATCATTGCCTCTCCCCTTCGGATCTCAGATACCGAAGACGCTAGAGACCGATCCCCTGCCCAACCCTTATCGAAGTCGTAAAGCAGCTGATCAGCGCGGCAAATCCGATGTCCGGTCCGGACAGCTACGAAACACGTTGCAGGGGTTTGTGGGGCGGGTGGGGCTCGAACCCACGACCAATGGATTATGAGTCCACGGCTCTAACCGACTGAGCTACCGCCCCAGTTGTGGGGTCAACCCACAGCGGTGGGCATGTTACCGGGCCGGTCGCGTCGAGCACCACTTGGTGGTGGGCGCGCCGTTAGGGTGGGGGCGTAGACCGGAGCCGAGGTGGAGGTCGGGATGGCGAATCTGTTCGCGAATGTGCTGAAGGTGCATCAGTGGGTTTATGAGAACAGTGGTGGGGTGGTGGGGCATCGGCTGTTGTTCGGGAATCCGACGTTGCTGTTGCGGACCACCGGGCGGAAGACGGGGCAGGTGCGGACTTCGGCGCTGACGTATGGGCGGGATGGGGGTGACTATCTGGTGACGGCGTCCAATGGTGGGTCGCCGCGGCCACCGGGGTGGTTGGCGAATGTGAAAGCCAAGGGGGAGTGTGAGATTCAGGTGGGGCGGAAGCGGGTGCCGGTGGTGGCGCGGGCGACGTATCCCGAAGATGCCGACTACGCACGACGGTGGGCGGTAGTCGACAAAGTCAATCGGGGTCGGTACAGCGATTATCAGAAGATGACGAAGCGGGCTATTGCCGTGGTTGTGCTCACGCCGGTGAGCTGAGGTTCACTCGTCGTCGACCCAGTCCCTGCTGTTCACGGGTTCCTTACTGTCCCAATAGCTTCGGACCTTCGGAGGCCTGCTGGCGAACTGGACAACTGCGAAGACGAGTACGAGGACGCCGACGACGACCCCCACGACGATCAGTGTTTGCACGCAGGCACCCTAGCGTTCAACCAGGGTGCCTGCAGAGTGTGAAACACGGATCACATCAGATGGTCAGCAGCGTGCGGCCCACGGCCGTGCGGCCGGCAATGGCAGCGTGCGCGTCGGCTGCCTGATCCAGCGGAAATGTTTGTCCGATAACGACTTCCACGTCGCCGTCGGCCACTGCGGTGAGCGCGCGTTCGGCCAGCGCCTGCCAGTCGGTGTCCGGCCCGGTCATGTCGAACAGACCGATCACTTCGACACCCCGCTCGGCCAATGCGTCCCGGTCGAGATCCGGGAAATCGCCTGCGGCGGAACCGTATCCGAGGAACCGGCCGTTCTGAACCAGTGCATCGGCAGCTGCTGCGCCCAATTCGCCTCCCGCACCGTCCAATACGGCGTTGACACCCGCTCCGCCGGTCGCGGCTCGCGCCTTGTCGACCCAGTCCGGTTCGGAGTAGTCCACGACGGCATCGGCACCGAGGCGGGTGGCCAGCTCCAGTTTGGTGCGTCCGCGGGCCGCGGCGACGACGTGCGCGCCTGCGGCGCGGGCGAATTGGGTCAGCAGCGTGCCCAGGCCGCCACCGGCCGCGGTGATCAGCACCCACTCCCCCGGCCGCAAAGCGACCCGGTCCAAGACCGCGAGCGAGGTCCGGCCGTCGTGAGTCAGCGCTACGGCCTGGTTCAACGTCACCTTTTCCGGCACCTCCACCAGGGCTTCCGCTTCGGCCAAAGCCTTTTCGGCGTAGCCACCGATGGGGAGCCCGCCGCCGATGCCGCTCGCGACGGTGCGGGTGCCGACGCGCTTGCCGAGCCAGGACTCGTCGACGCCGGGCCCGACCGCGGAGACCACTCCGGCGATCGCCCCACCGGGTACGTACGGCGGCTCGACTTTGAAATACTCCTTGCCCCAACCACTTCGGAGCCGGGTGTCGAGGAACATCACGTCGGCCGCGGCCACCTCGACGAGCACTTCGCCGGGGCCGGGTACCGGTTCCGGCGCCTCACGCACCTCGAGCACCTCGGGCCCGCCGAATTCCGCTGCCTGCACTACCCGCATCGTCTTCTCCTGCCACGTCTTGCGTCTTGGACAGCACCCACTCTTCAACCTGAACGATGGTTGAGGTCAAATGCCGGACCCAATGTCCGCTCGCAGCGAAATGCGGGATTCAGTTCACGCTTCTGAATTTTCGTTAAGCAAATTCTAAGCAATCGAACAAATGGCGCCAACAGTGACGCTGAACACTGATTAATGCCTGGTTGCTAACAGGTTTCCGTTGCATGTCGATAGTCCGGCATACTTCTAGCAAACATTCTGCATACCTTCTTGGAGTGAACTCTTGCGTAAGCTCTCCCGCTTTGCCATTGCCCTGACCGCGGTCGCCGCGGTAACCACCGCATCCCTCGGCGCCGCCGCCAGCGCCCTCGCCGCCCCCGCTGCCGTGACCGACGTCACCCCGCTGACCGGCGCCGAGCAGGCGGAGCTGATCCAGCTCTCCGACCCGTCCACCCTGCGTGACCTGCACGACGGCGAACAGCGCATGGAGCGCATCACGGAGATCTTCATCGGCCACCACGACCGGGCCGGCATCTTCGCGGTCTTCTACCGCAACATCCTGCGCGACGCGAACCCGCTCCTGGACGCCGGCGACTTCGACGACCCGACCTGGGCCCGCAATGTCAGCGCCGCGTTCTTCCACCGCTACCTGGAGAACCTGCACGGCCACCTGACCGGCGGCCCGGTCACCCCGCAGTGGCAGCGCTACTACGACATGGCCGGCGATCCGGCCATCTCGGCGGGCCGCGTGGCCGGCACCGGCCTCGACGCGCACCTGCTCATCGACTTCCCCGCCGCGATCGCCGAGACTCACACCACGGTCGCCAACACCCGCGACTTCTTCGCCATCGGCGACTCCCTGATCGGCACCACCAGCCGCATCACCGACGAACTGCGCACGCTCTACGGCGCGAAACTGGCGGAGTTCTTCCACCTCTACTTCGTGGGCAGCGCCGCCGACCTGGTGATCGGTCAGCACCAGACCACCTACATCCTGTTCCAGGGCATCCGTGGCACCAGTCTGGCCTCGGGTATCGCCATGGAGGATCCGATCACCGCGGGCCCGGCCGAGCTCTCGATGCTGGCGCTCTATGAGACCGCGGAGACGGTGTTCAACGGTCTGGCGGCCGCCGGCCAGATCTGACGGGTGCGAGCGGGGGTCCCCGGTTCTACGGCGCTACCGATCTCCCCTCGGCACAGCGCCGTTCGTTATTTGTTCAGGAACCCCCACCACAGCTACTGCTGCTGCCCCCGCCACCGCAGCTGCTACTGCTCCCGCCCGAGCAACTGCTGCTACTGCCTCCTGAGCAGCTGCTGCCGCTCCCGCCGGAACAGCCGCTGCTGCCGCCCGAGCAGCCCGATCCGCCACCGCCCGAGTCGCCCCCGCCCGCCGCCCACGGAGAGCGGCGCGGGTACGGCGGTCGCCGACGGGCCCTGTTCGAGGACTGGACGATGGCCACGATCAACGCGGCGATAAAGCCGACGAGCATGATGACGACGAGCAGCGCGATCAGCAGCACGAGAACAGTCATGACCGAATGCTAACGGCCTCGGACCATTCGAGACTGCGATCCATGACGGCCTCCCCAACCTGTCGATCCTTGCTCCCCAGAGTATTCCCAAAACCGCTTACAGTGAATCGTGGTGATTCTGCGTTACCGAAACCGCTCCCGCCGTGTCGATCTGCGTGAGGTCGACCGGGCCGTCGCGGCGCTCGAACTGCCGGAGGCGGTCTTCAAGACCTGCCCGTGGCAGCCGCGCGAACTGGTGGAGACCGGTCTGCGGCAGTGGCTGCGGTGCTGCGGGGCGGCGATGCGCGACGATCAGGTGATCGGGATGCCCTCGCACGCGGTGGACGAGGCATGGCATGGGCTGATCCTGTGCACGCAGCGGTACGCGGCGTTCTGCGATGCCGCCTACGGGCGGTTCCTGCATCACTTTCCCGACGGCGACAATTTCGCGGTAAAGCCTGCGCCGCAGGGTATTTCGCACGGCTCGATGACAGAACAGCTGGGACGCACGGTGGTGGCCTGGTCGATGGTGGCCCAGCCGGAGGAGACCTGTGTGCTCTGGGATCTGGACGCCACGGTGGGAGTCGAGCATCCCTGGGGTGTCGGCGCCGGGCGAGTCGCGGCCATCGAGGCCGAACTCGCCCGGCCGGCGAAGTCCTAGGTGAGCTTGACCCGGGCGGCGAAGAATCGCACCACCGCGGGCGCGAACCGATTGAACTGCAACTGCAGTCGCGCTTCCGGGGTGACCGGCACGATGTCGCGGTTGTTCTGCACGGCCCGCACGATCTGCTCGGCCACCCGGTCCGGGGTGTAGCGGCGCGCCTTGTAGAGCTTGTCGTACTGCTCCTGCTTGCGCTTCTCCTCGTCGGCGCTGACACCCGAGAACTTGGTGCTGGCAACGATATTGGTGTGCACGATGCCGGGGCAGACGGTGTGCACGGAGACACCGCGCCCGCTCAGTTCGGCGCGCAGGCAGTCGGAGAACATGTAGACCGCCGACTTGCTGGTGGAGTACGCGCTGAAGCCCTGCTGCGGGCTGTAAGCCGCCATGCTGGACAGGTTCACGATGTGCCCGCCCAGCCCGCGCTCGGCCATCGCGGCGCCGAATGCCCGGCAGCCGTTCACGACTCCGCCGAGGTTGATCCGCATGACCCGGTCGAATTCCGCCGACGGGGTGTCGAAGAATGCACCCGCCTGCCCGATGCCCGCGTTGTTGATCAGGATGTCGGGCACGCCGTGCGCGGCGATGACCTCTTGCGCGTGCGCCTGCACGGCGGCCTCGTCGGCGACGTCGAGCTGATAGGCATGCGCCACACCACCGTCGGCGGCGATCAGCTCGGCAGTCTCCTTCGCGGCGTCCAAATTGATGTCCGACAGCACGATTTCGGCGCCGCGGCGAGCGAACGCCAGCGCGGTCTCGCGCCCGATACCGCTACCACCGCCGGTGATCACCAGCAGCTGATCCTCGAACGGCTTTCTGGTGCGCCCGATTTCGGCCCGGCGCAACCCGCGCGGCACCGATCCGCCGCTGAGGCTGTCGATCAGCTCCGTGGTCGCGGTGGCCAGCAGTTCGGGATGCGAGAACGGCATCCAGTGCCCGGCGGGTACGTCGCGACGCCATAGTCGCTGGGTCCACTTGCGCTCGTCGTCGTATCCGGCGGGGCGCACCGCGACGTCGCGGCCGGCGACGATCAGCTGCACCGGCACCTCGGTGTGGCGTTCGCGCGGCGAGAGCATGCGCTGCACGATGTTGGCGCGGTAGATGAGCAGACCGTCCACGCTGTCGCGCCGGAAGGTCGGGCCCAGCTTCACATTCGACGGCGCGGTCTCGTTCATCAGTGACACCACCCGCTGCCACCGCTCCTCGGTCCCGAGCAGGCCGAACGCGGCCCGCGGCAGGCCCGGGGTCATGAAGAAGAACGTGTACGCCGAGGACATCAGCTGCGTGAACGGCTGCCACACATTGCGCGGGGTGGGCCGGGACAGCCGGTCCCGCATCCACTTTCCGATGTGATCGAGGTTCGGGCCGGACACCGAGGTGAACGAGGCGACGCGGGCCTTGGCCTGTGGTTCGCAGACCGCCTCCCAGACCTGCACCGAACCCCAGTCGTGCGCGAGCACGTGCACCGGACGGTCCGGGCTGACCGCGTCGGCGACGGCGTAGAAGTCGGCGGCCAGCGCGTCCAGTCGGTAGTCGGCGGTGCGCTGGGTGCGGGTGGACTGGCCGTGCCCGCGGGTGTCATAGGCGACCACGTGGAAACGCCCGGCCAGCAACGGAACCACGGAGTCCCACAGGTGGTGAGTATCGGGCCAGCCGTGCACCAGCACGATGGTTTCGGCGGCCGGGTCGCCGTATTCGTATACAGCGAGCTCGAATTCGCCGCTGCGGACGATCCGTTCCGTCGCGATCGAGTCGATATCGGTCGTCGTCATCGACAGTTCTCCTAATTTCGTGGTCAGAGATCGAGCACCAAACGGCCACCGGCACAGCGTGATACGCAGATCAGCATGGCTCCGGCGTCGTGTTCGGCGGGGGTGAGCACGGTCTCGCGATGCTCCGGTTCGCCCGCCAGCACCCGAACCTTGCAGGTGCGGCAGAAGCCTTGGCGGCACGAGTACGGGCGATCCGGGCGCTGCGCCAGGATGGCGTCGAGCGCGGATTTGTCCGCGGGCACCTCGACAACCTCTCCGGTGGAGGCGAATTCGATTTCGAACGACTTCCCGTTCACGATCGGCGGCGGCGAGAAGCGCTCGGAATGCAGTTCCACCCCGGACATTTCGCGGACGGCGGCGGCGATCGTGGTGATCATGGGGACCGGTCCGCAGCAGTAAACGGCGGTGCCGGTGCTGATTCCGGGCAGCAGCGCGGACGCGTCCGGCAGGCCGTGCTCGTCATCGGTGCGCACGGTGACCCGGTCGCCGAAGCTCGCGATCTCGTCGAGAAACGGGATGGTGTCGCGGCTGCGGCCGGTGTACACCATCGACCAGTCCAGCCCGAGGCGCACGGCCAGCCGCACCATCGGCAGGATCGGCGTGATCCCGATACCGCCGGCGACGAAATGCAAACGGGTGGCCGGCGATCCGTGGCCGGGGACGGCGAACGGAAAGGCGTTGCGCGGCCCGCGCACCACGAGCCTGCTGCCGACGGGCAGCTCGTCGTGCACCTCGTTGGAACCGCCGCCGCCGTCGGGGATGCGACGCACCGCGACCCGATAGGTCCGGGAGTCGGCCGGGTCACCGCACAGCGAGTACTGCCGCAACCGACCCGAGGGCAACTCCAGATCCAGGTGCGCGCCGGGCCGCCACGGCGGCAGCTCGCGCTGGTCCGGGGCCTGCAGCAGCAGGCTGACCACGTCTTGATCGTGTGCTTCGATCCGGCGTTCGGTCACCACCAGCGCCAGCCGGTGGTCGTCGGCGCGCGGGGCCAGATCCTTGCGATTGACGATCGTGGTCCAGCGGAACCGCGTCGAGGCGACCACGTCGAGGACCTTGATCGCGCGGTCCTGGCTGGGCTTGCCGAACAGGTCCGCGGGCAACTGCGCCGGGACAGGTCGCAGCGTCACGACGCGACAGCCTGTGCCGCAGGAGATTTCGCGAGGTAGGCGACGGCCTGCGCGGTCGACCCGACCGAGCCGGGGTTGTAGCCGGGCTTGAAGGTCGAGAGCGCGCTGATCAGCAACGAGGGCACGCCGGGCAGCGCACCGCGCCACATGGAACCGAACACCTTGGTGAGCAGGCGTGGGTAACCGTAGTCGGGCAGCTCCGGATCCTGATGCACCATGAATTTGGTGCCGCGCACCACCAGGGTGAGGAAGATGGGGAACGTCAGTGTCATGAGCGCCGCGCGCCGCACATAGCCCGCCCCGAAGTAGAGCGCCACGTCATGGGCGACATGCCGGTGTTCGACCTCTTCGGCGCCGTGCCAGCGGAACAGGTCCGCCATGCGCGGTTCGGCGCCGAACTTCTCCAGGTCGGCGTTGAGGATCCAGTCGCCCAGGTAGGCGAAGAAATGCTCCAGGCAGGCGATGAACGCGAGCCGCTCCACCAGCACCTGACGCTGGGCGACATCGTCACCCTCGCGCGGGCCGAGAGTCTTGCGGAACAGGTATTCGGCTTGGCGCACATACGGTTCCGGATCGATGCCGTTGGCGGCGAGCACCTCGTGCAGCACCTTGTCGTGCGTCTCGGCGTGCATCGATTCCTGGCCGATGAAGCCGAGCATGGCCTCGCGCAACTTCTCGTCCTTGACGAAAGGCAGCGCCTCGGCATACGCCTGGCAGAACATGCGCTCGCCCTCGGGCAGCAACAGGTTCAGCGCATTGATCAGGTGTGAGGCAATGGGTTCGGCGGGCATCCAGTGCAACGGTGTGTCGGCCCAGTCGAACTGCACATTGCGGGCATGCAGGGCAACCTCACCCGGATCGGTCTCCGGTCGCCGTTCCCACCAGCGAAGTAGCTTCATCGATACTCCTTCGATCCTGACGATCCACGCGACGGCCCGGACCCTGCCGCAACGCTGCGCACCTCTCCCGTTCAAGGCTGTGGTCCCGATCATACACATATGTAGGACTGCGAGTAACACACATAGTGCCGACCACAGTCACCCCGGCAGCAGGCCATCCGAACACATGGTCGACCGTCGCGACCGCAGCGCGAAATAGCGTTCATGACCTTGACATTTCCCGCCAGCCTGGGACTGATCTCGCCGCCAAGCGCCGAAGAAATAGAACACGTTTCAGTAGGCTTCGGCTATGGAGCGACTAACCGGATTGGATGCCAGCTTCCTGTATCTCGAGACCGGAACCCAGCACCTGCACGTGTGTGCGCTGCTGATCCTGGACCCCGCGACAGGCGGCTACTCATTCGAAGAACTCAAGGCCGAACTCGGCCGCCGACTACCCCTGATCCCGCAGATGCGACGGCGGATCCACGAGGTGCCGTTCAACCTCGACCACCCCGTCTGGGCCGAGGATCCCAACTTCGACCTGGACTATCACGTGCGCCGGATCGGCATCCCCGGTTCCGGCGGCCGCCGTGAGCTCGCCGAACTGATCGGCGACATCGCCAGTCGCCCCATGGATCGCGACCGCCCGCTGTGGGAGATGACAGTGGTCGAGGGCCTCGATGACGGCAAGGTCGCGGTGATCTCGAAGTACCACCACGCCGCGGTCGACGGCATCACCGGCACGAACATGATGATGCACCTGTGCGACATGGAACCGGGGCAGAACCGGGCTGAGGCCGTCGAGGAGCGCCGGGTCGAGTCGTCGCCCAACGACCTGAGGCTGCTGGCCGAAGCCGTCGTCCGGTTCCCCGGCAAGGCGGGCATGGTCGGCATGGTGCCGAAAACCCTCGGCATGCTGGCCGGTTTCGCGCAGCGCCGGCGAAACAACGAGGCGGGCATGGCTTTACCGCTGACCGCGCCGCGCACCCCGTTCAATATGGCGATCACGCCGCACCGTTCGGTCGCCTTCACCGAGACGGATCTGGCTGCGATCAAGGAGATCAAGGCCGCGTTCGGGGTGAAGGTCAACGACGTGGTGCTCACCGTCGTCGGCGGAATCCTGCGCGCCTACCTGGACAAACGCGGTGAGCTGCCGGACCGTTCGCTGATCGCCTCGGTACCGGTCTCCGTGCACGAGCAGTCCCGGCACACCGCGGGCATCAACAAGGTGTCGTCACTGTTCTCCGAGCTCGGGACCGATATCGCGGATCCGGTGCAGCGGCTGCGCAAGGTGGCCGAGGCCAATCAGAGCGCCAAGGACGAGCACGATCTGGTCGGTGCGGACTTCCTGCAGGACTGGTCGAAGTACGCTCCGCCCAACACTTTTCAGCTGGCCGCGCGGGTGTACTCGTCGCTGAAGCTGGCCGAGCACCATCCGGTGGTGCACAACCTGGTGGTGTCCAACGTGCCCGGGCCGCCGATGCCGCTGTACTTTCTCGGTATCAAGGTGGACGGCATGTATCCGTTCGGGCCGGTCTTCCACGGCGCGGGACTCACCATTACCGTGCTGTCCAACAACGGCGACCTCGACTTCGGGTTCATCGCCTGTAAGGAACTCGTACCCGATATCGCGGCACTCGCCGATGCCGTCCCCGGCGTGATCGACGAATTGCTCGGTGCGGCACGGGCATTGGGCTGACCGACCGCTCTGTTCGCCAGTGCCGCCGGACAGCGCCGCCTACTGATTCGCCGCGTGTGACTTCTGCGCCGACCTGGCGGCCACCGCCTCGCAAGCCTCCAGCAGCACCGGCACGAACTTGTCGGCCGCGAACGCGCACGCCGTGTGCCCGGCCTTCACCAGATGGATTGTGGCGCCGGGGATCATCGTCGCCATCTCCAGCTGCCGGTAGACCGGAATCGCCTTGTCCTTGGTGGTGATCACCACCGCGGTGGGCACGTCGATCTCGGAAAGCCATGCGCTGCTGTCGAATCGGCCGACCGCCGCGATGACCTGTGCGATCGCCCAGCCGCTGGTGCTACGCAGCTCGGTCATCGCCCAGCGCTGCATGCCGCCACGGGCCCACGTGTGTTCCGGCACTTCCGGCAAGCGTCCCAGGAGTTGCTGTGCGCGCCGCAGCGAGTACGGGCCGACCGCGCCGGCGAACGCACCCCAGGCCGCATGGAAGGCGCGCTCGCGCCACTTCTCCTGGAACCGATAGGGCGTGGCGCACAGGACGAGTCCGCGCACCCGGTCCGGATGCCGGTGTGCGGCAAGCTGAGCCACGACACCGCCGAGGGAGTAGCCGACGCAGAGCGGATCGGAGACGCCGAGCGCGTCGGCCACCGCGATCACGTCATCGGCGCAGTCCTCCACCGTGAACCGCTCCGATTGGATGCCGCGGCCGTGCCAGCGCTGATCGAACAGGACCACCCGGAACTTCTGCGCGAGCAGTTGGAGCGCCGGGAACCAGGTGAGGTACGCCGTGGACGCGGTGCCGTGCAGCAGGAACAGAGTGGGTGCGCCCGCGGGCCCCGGGATATCGACCACGTAGGTGCGGCCACGCCCCGGCAGCTCCATCAGCTGTCCGCCGGGAACCTCGGCGATATCGGGGACACCGGTTTTGCCGAACTTTCGCATCGGCACGGCGGCGGCATTTCGATCGGGGTCCATCGTTGGCCTCCTAGAACGCGTTCTACTCGATGATGCCACAGCTGATGACGGGGCGCGGTGGCCCTCAGTGCAGCCTGTCCCGGTGAGCGGTAACCGATCTCCGCGGATTTACACAAAGCTTCTGTAACGTGTCTCACCGAATCGGTTGCGACAGACGGAGGTAGCCCGCATGGGTCGGTTGACCGGCAAGGTGGCATTGATCAGCGGTGGCTCGCGAGGCATGGGCGCCGCCCACGCCCGGGCCATGGTGGCCGAGGACGCGCGGGTGGTGCTCGGTGACATCCTCGACGACGAAGGCGCCGCACTGGCAAAGGAACTCGGCGACAACGCCGCCTACGTTCCCCTCGATGTGCGCGAGCCCGAGCAGTGGCAGGCCGCCGTCGCCGAGGCGACCCAGCGGTTCGGGTCACTGAATGTGCTGGTCAACAATGCGGGCATCGCCAACGGCAACCTGATCGTCGACTTCGAGTTGTCGGAGTGGCAGCGCATACTCGACATCAACCTGACCGGCACCTTCCTCGGCATCCAGGCCGCCGTACCGGCGATGCGCACCGCCGGCGGCGGATCCATCATCAACATCTCCTCCGTCGAAGGCATGCGCGGCAGCCCCGGCCTGCACGGGTACACGGCAACCAAGTTCGCGGTGCGCGGGCTCACCAAGTCGACGGCACTCGAGTTGGCGCAGGACAACATTCGGGTCAACTCGGTGCATCCCGGCCTGATCAGCACCCCGATGACCGAGGGCATCCCCGCCGACTTCCTGCAGATCCCGATGAAGCGAGCAGCCGACCCGTCCGAGGTCTCGGCGCTGATCACCTATCTGGCAAGTGACGAGTCCTCCTACTCCACCGGAGCCGAGTTCATCATCGACGGCGGGCTCACGGTCGGAATCCCGCACAAGACGTTCTAGCTCGGCATCAGCTTTACGATCAGCAGCAGCGACGCGGGTAGCGCGGCGCACGCCAGGCAGGCCGCGGCGTGCGCCCACTTGTTCTCGAACACGACACCGGCGAATTCGCGCAGCGCCGCGCTCGGCAAGTAGTAGAACGCGGTCGGAGAGCCCACCACTTCGGCGTCGAAGCCGAGGCGGCGAGCCAGGATCGCCGTGCGCAGGATGTGAAAGTTACTGGTGACCAGCACCATCGGGCCGGTTACGCCGCGGGCATCCAGCAATTCCCTTGTGTACCGCAGGTTCTCGCGGGTGGTGGTCGAACGGTCCTCCAGCAGGAGCGCTTCGGCGGGCAGGCCCCGCTCGACCAGATAACGTGCCATGGCCGCGGCTTCCGACACGGCTTCGTCGGAGCCCTTGCCGCCGCTGGTCACCAGCAGCGGCTGCCGACCGGCGGCGACTTCGGCGCGATACACCTGCAGCGCCCGATCCAGCCGGCTCGCCAGCAACGGCGGCACCTGGTCCCCGATCAGTCCTGAGCCGTGCACCACGATCGCCGCCATGCCCGGCTGGTAAGCGGTCCGGCCGTAGACGAACGAGTACAGCAGGAAGGCGACCAGCAGGAAGCCGATATAGCTGGCGGCCGTCAGCACCGAGGCGACCGCGAACACGAACCACAGGTTCTCCGTCG
Organism: Nocardia sp. XZ_19_385; assembly: GCF_015355755.1. Taxonomy (NCBI): domain Bacteria; kingdom Bacillati; phylum Actinomycetota; class Actinomycetes; order Mycobacteriales; family Nocardiaceae; genus Nocardia; species Nocardia sp. XZ_19_385. Next base: position 312,116 of record NZ_JACVEE010000004.1, on the reverse strand, counting down.
CCAGCGCCACGAAGAACAACGCGTACGGCACGAGCAACGCGACACCGAGCCCGAACGACAGCAGGTTCGGGACCCGCAACCCTTCCCGCCGCACCAACTGCACCCCGTTGATGATCAGCAGACCCGCCAGCGCCAGCACGAGCAGCGGCGAAAGCACGATCAGCAAGAGTGCCAGCAACCCCACAGCGCTGTCCTGGTCGTCCCCCGCCAGCCCCACCCCGACGCAGATCAGCCCGAGCAACAAGAAGACCCCATTACCCAGCCGCCGCCGATCCCCCCGGAATCGCAACGCGAAGAAACCGAGCAACACCATTCCGATGATGAGCAGAATCACCCGGCCACGGTAACCGGGACAGCTTCGAGCAATCCCGGGCGGCACGCCGACCCGCGATCAAGATCACCAGGACTTACGGGCGGTGCCACTCGCGCGATGCCGCCACCAGTGCCTGTTGATCTTGGAGAGATGTGCCGTGGCGGGTGGCGAGAGCTTCGCGGTGAGCGACCAGCCGGAGAGTCGGCGCAGGCTGGAGTGTCATCAGGCCGAGACGATCAGGCCCACGGCCAGGACCAGCATGATCACCGCGATCGCCGAGTCGAGGACACGCCAGGCGGCGGGGCGGGCAAAGAAGGGGCCGAGGCGCCGCGCGCCGTAGCCGAGTGCGGTGAACCAGACGACGCTGGCCAGCATCGCGCCCGCGCCCAGGAACCATTTGTCGGGCGAGGCGTAGGTGTTGGCGAACGAGCCCAGTAGTACCAGGGTGTCCAGGTAGACGTGCGGGTTCAACCAGGTCAGCGCCAGGCAGGTGAGGACGGTGGCGCCCAGCGCCATGGAGGCGCCCGCGGTCTCCAGGATCAGCGCCTCGGAGGCGAAGACCCGCTTGGCGGCCAGGAAGGCGTAGCCGAACAAGAAGGCCGCGCCGAGGTAGCGCACCACCGTCAACAGGCCGGGCATCGACTCGACCAGCACGCCGAAGCCACCGACACCCGCGGCGATCAGCACCGCGTCCGAGATCGCGCAGACCGCGATCACCGGGAAGATGTGCTGTCCGCGCACCCCTTGGCGCAGCACGAAAGCGTTCTGCGCGCCGATCGCCACGATCAACGAGAGGCCGAAGCCCAGGCCTGAGATGGCGGCGGTGGCCGCGGATGAAACCGTCACAGTAATTCACGGTATGGCGACAACCACCCCCAGACCAGCTAAAGATTTTCAAGCATCATTACGATTTCTTAATGGACCTGCAGCTGGATCAGCTCCGCGCGCTCGACGCCGCGATCACCGAGGGCACCTTCGAGGCCGCCGCCCGCCGCCTGCTCATCACCCCCTCGGCGATCAGCCAGCGCATCAAGGCGCTGGAGGACGCGGCGGGCCGCATCCTGGTGCAGCGCACGAAACCGGTGCGTCCCACCGAATCCGGGATGGCGGTGCTGCGCCTGGCCCGGCAGATCGCCCTGCTGGCCGGAGACACCGCGCGCGAACTCGGAGATCCCGAGCAACCCGCCGACCGCCTGGTTCCGGTGCCGATCGCCGTGAACGCCGATTCGCTGGAGACCTGGGTGATGCCCGCGCTGAGCAAGGTCCCGCCGGGGATCAGCTTCGACATCCACCGCGAGGACGAGGACCACACCACCGAGTTGCTGCGCGACGGCACCGTGATGGCGGCAATCACCACGACCGCCCAGCCGGTGCAGGGCTGCAAGGTGACCAAGCTGGGCAATATGCGCTACCGGGCGATGGCCACTCCGGAATTCCTGCGGACCTGGTTCGGTGCCGGGGCCAGGGGCTACGCGCACGCCCCCGTGGTGATGTTCGACCGCAAGGACGACTTGCAGGATCGTCAAATCCGGCGTCGCACAAAGAAACCCGTCGACCCGCCGCGGCACTACGTGCCATCCTCGGCCGGGTTCGGCGCGGCGGTCCGGCTCGGCCTCGGCTGGGGCATGCTGCCCGACCTGCAAACCGAACAGGACCGCGCCACCGGCCGGCTGCTGTCCATCGACGGGGAGGCCGTCATTGATCAGCCGCTGTACTGGCAGCAGTGGCGCCTGGACTCCGCCGCCCTGAGCAGCGTCGCCGCCGCCATCGCCGCGGCGGCCGCCGACGCGCTGCGCTGACCTGCGATCATGGTCTGATGGCAGCCGCGGTTTATCTGATCACCGGTATCCAGGCGTCCGGAAAGTCCACGGTCGCACAGGCATTGGCGGAGCGGCTGCCGAGGTCGGCGCATGTGCGCGGCGACGCCTTCCGCCGGTTCGTCGTCGGCGGCCGAGTCGAAATGAGTCCCCACCCGGCGCCGGAAGCCCTCGATCAGCTGCGCCTGCGGCACCGGCTGGCCGCGCACACCGCCGACGGATACGCCGACGCCGGTTTCACCGCGGTCTTGCAGGACAACATCTTCGGCGAAATGCTCCCGTGGACCATCGAGCAAATCCGAACGCGCCCACTGTATGTCGTGGTGCTGACGCCGCAACCGGCCGCGGTCGCCGCACGCGAAGCGGGCCGGGGCAAGTCCGCCTACGGCGCGTTCACCGTCGAAGACCTCGACACGGGATTACGCGAGAACACGCCCCGCCTCGGCCTGTGGCTGGACACCACGGACCTGACCGTCGAGCAGACCGTCGACGAAATCCTTTCCCGCGCACAGCCGCTCCGATGATCCATGCGATTCGGTCCGGCACCCTCGCGGGTACCGGACCGAATCGCCGTGGCGTCACGCTGTCTTGGGCAGCTCCGAGGTCGGGGTGTACCGCGCCCACGGGCGCAGCTCTTCCTGGCTGGCCCGGTGCTCGTCGCACAGTTGCAGGTAGCCGCGGCGGACGTAGGCGGGATCGAGTCGCTGCTTGAAGGTCAGGTTGTCGCGGCGCCAGCAGTCGCCGCAGTGGAACTCTTTCATCTCGGCCTCCTTACACACCCTGAGGTGGTTGCCCAGGAGTTCCCAGTCTGCCGGGAATCGAAGCGCGCCAACACCGAATGTCGGCCGAATCGTTACGTCGACTCACAGACATTCCTCGCCGGATGACACGGTCCGGGCGGTGCCGGGCCGTCTCGACCGGCGAGGAATGCGGTGCACCCCGAGTTCCGGTGCGGGATCACGGAACTCGGGATGCTCGGCTATCGATCTGGAACGCGGCGCTGAATGTCGGCGCATCGCATCTACCTCCGTTTCTTATCGGTTTTCAGATTCAGGTGGGACTACGCGTACAGCCTGGAGATGAACGCGGTCAGGTTCACCCGGACCCGCTCGATCTTCGCCTCGTCGGAGAGGTCCTCGCGGTAGCGGCGACCCGCACCGGGGCTCTTCTTGTTGCGCGCGTAGAGCGAACAGGCCAGATCGGTGCACATGTAGGTGCCGATCGTGTTGCCCTTGCGCCCGGAGTCGCCGGCCTTGGCGGCCGTCAGCAGCGAGACGCCGCTGCCGGTGTGCGTGGTCTTGCAGATCGAGCACATCTGGGCCCGGCCGGATCCGCCGGTCTCATAGCGCATCGCGATGCCGACGAGGCGGTCGTCCTGCGGGAAGACCAGGTAGCAGCGGCCCGGATAGGACGGGTCGCTCCAGCCGAAGAAGTCCAGATCGTCCCAGGGTGGGGCGTCCAGGTTCTTCGGGACGGGCAGGCGTTTGGCGTCGCCTTTGGAACAGTTGACGAACGACGCCCTGATGTCGCGTTCGGTGACGGCTTGCATGACTGACTCTCCTTGGTCATTGCGTTGGACAAAGCCGAAGCGACGGTACGGACTGACCGTTAGCTGAGCAAACTATTTTTTCGCGGATACACGCGCGATCACCATCGGTAGGGTTGAAGCCACCACCAGTTAAGGGGGTTCGATGCTCGAGGTCGTTGATTTGGTGCGGCGGTTCGGGGACAACGTCGCCGTCGACGGTGTCACCTTCACGGTCCCCGCCGGCGCGCTGACCGGATTCGTCGGCGGCAACGGTGCGGGCAAGACCACCACCATGCGCATGATCATGGGTGTGCTGGCCATTCACGGCGGCGCGGTGCACTGGGACGGGCGGCCGGTGACGACCGCGGACCGCCGGTCGTTCGGGTACATGCCCGAGGAGCGCGGGCTCTATCCCAAGCAGCCCGTGCTCGATCAACTCGTGTATTTGGCGCGGTTACGCGGACTTTCCGCGGCCGCCGCCCGGGATCGCGGCGGGGAGTTGCTGGATCGTTTCCAGCTCGGCGACCGCGGCAAGGACAAGCTGGAGTCGCTCTCACTGGGCAATCAACAGCGGGTGCAGATCGCGGCGGCGGTGATCGCCGAACCGAAGGCACTGATCCTCGACGAACCGTTCTCCGGGCTCGACCCGCTCGCGGTCGACTCGATGGCGGAACTGTTGCGGGAGTACACCTCTCGCGGGGTGCCGGTGCTGTTCTCCTCGCATCAGCTGGATTTGGTGGAGCGGCTGTGCGATCAGCTGGTGATCCTGTCCCGCGGCAAGGTGGTCGGGGCGGGGTCCGCCGATGAACTGCGCGCCGGTGGGCACACCCGGCACCGGCTGGTGTTCGGCGGAGATCCGGGGTGGCTCAACGGTTTCGGGGGCGTGCGCGTCATCGAGACGAACGGGCAGGGCATCCTGCTGGAGCTCGACGGTGTCAGCACCGACGACCTGCTCGCCGAGGCGCTGCGACGGGGCTCGGTGCGCGAACTCGCCGCAGTACGGCCGACGGTTTCCGAGATTTATCGAGAGGTGACGGCATGAGCGCCAAGGAACCTGCCACCGGCGGACTATGGCGCATAGTGGCGCAGCGCGAGATCGTCGTGAAGCTGCGCGACCGGAACTTCCTGGTGTCCACGATCATCACCATCGTGGTGATTGTGGCGACCCTGGCCATCAGTGGATTCATGAACAACCGCACCGAGAAGCTCGAGGTCGCGATCAGCGGCGAGGGCACGGGCCAGGTCATCGAGATCGCCAACACCCTGGCCAAGGACAAGAAGATCGAGTTCACCGCGCACTCCGAACCCGATGTCGCCGCCGTCGAACAGCAGGTGCGCGACGACGACGCGGATGTCGGCCTGGTGCCGGATGATTCCGGCTGGCGGCTGATCGGCCGCGCCGCCGAGAACAGCGAAGCGAAGACCTATCTCACCGCGGCCGCACAGCAGATCGCCTTGCAGCGCAACGCCGCAGCGGCCGGCACATCGATGACCGACCTCACCCGCGGCGCGACCGTCGGCTACGACCTGATCGACCCCACCGGCATCGATCCCGGCCTGGCGAAGATCGTGTCGTTCGTTTTCGCGTTCCTGTTCTACATGGCCTCGACCATGTTCGGCATGACCATCGCGCAGAGCGTGCTGGAGGAGAAGCAGAACCGGATCGTGGAGATCCTGGCGAGCGCTATTCCATTGCGGCAGTTGCTGATCGGCAAGGTCGTCGGCAACGCCATCATGGCCTTCGCGCAGCTCGCGCTGTTCGTCACCGCCGGATTGATCGGCCTGTCGGCCATCGGCAAGGGTGATCAGATCACCCAGATCGGCAGCGCCGCAGGCTGGTTCATCGTCTTCTTCCTGGTCGGCTTCCTCGCCCTGGCCAGCCTCTGGGCAGTCGCGGGCGCGCTGTCGACCCGCGCCGAGGACCTGCAATCCACCGCCATGCCGGTCTCGATGTTCATCATGCTCGTGCTGTTCGCCGGGATCTTCCTGTCCGGCACCGCATTGACGATCGCCTCTTATGTGCCGATCGTCTCCATTGTCGGCATGCCCGGCCGCCTGGCCGCCGGCACCGCCGCCTGGTGGGAACCGTTCATCGCGCTCGCCCTGATGGCCGCCGCTACCTACGGGATCGTCCTGATCGCGGAAAAGATCTACCGCCGCGGCCTTATGCAGACCCAGGGGCGCTTGACGATTCGGCAGGCGCTGGAGGTCGAGGACTGATACCGGAGGCCCTGTCCGGCTGTGCCGCCGCGTGTTCCGCCCCTGACCAATAGCCTCGCCAGGGGCGGACGAACCGGGTTATGAGCGGGCGCCGGCCATTTCGCCGCGCAGGATCGCCTCGCAGGTATTCTCCGGCCACTCCAGGGCGGCGTCGAGCTTGGCCAGCGTGTCCGCGGCGGGCTCCTCGCTCAGGCAGCGTTCGATCTGGCTGATGGTGCCGGCCGAGGGGCCGCCGTTGCGGGCGACATCGGCTTGCGTCCAACCCTTTTCGCGGCGGCGGGTCTTCACCTGCTCGGCGAGGGCTTCGACGTCGAGGCGTTCCGGTGCACCCGTAACGGGTTCCGGAGCCTTCGCAGCGGGCTGGGCGGCCTTGCCAGCGGGCTGGGCGCCCTTGCCAGCGGGCTGAGCGGCCTTGGTCGCGGGCTGGGCGACCTTGGCACCGGTCGCCGCCGGCTCGGTCGCGGCTTGCTGCTTCTTCGTCGACGCTCCGGCGGGCGGTGCCGAAACCGTCTTCGTATGCACCTTGTCCGGAGCCAGGAGACCCGCCGTGATGAGCCTCGAGCGCTTCCGCCTACCCATTTTCGCCATACACACACCCCTCCTGCTGGACTGGCTCCGTCTGGAGCACAGGGAAGATTGCCATGCGTTCGCCGATATTGCCGACAGGTGGCATGACTCGGCGCGCCGCTCGCCGCCGTCACCGATGAATTCCGCTCGGCCGCACTATCTGTACCGGCATCCAACCCCGGCGAACTCGACGCACTCACTGCCCGCTATCGCGAAAGTGGCTGGCCTGCAGAACGTTCCGGCGACGCGGGCACCGCACCGTACAGCGCCCAGAGTGTGGGCCCGGCGCCCTGGCATCTCTACCGCTGCACCATCCACACGGCTGTCGGCGTCGCCACCGCCGCCCGCACGGCGCGACTCGCTGGCGGTTTGCTTAGCCCCCTATATACGACGGCGTGTCATCGATGGCGACGGTGGCCGGGCTTGAATAATCCGACCAATCCCGTCCGGAACCGCCCGCCACCGTCTTCCCAGAAGGGATCGACAGCCGATGAGGAGTCCCCAAGCACCCGGCACCGTTCTGCGCCGGACCGAACTGCCCCGAGAACTGTGGCCCGACAGCGCGACCGCCGCGTACCGGGTCTCGTATCGGGGCACCGACTACTCCGGTCGGCCACAGATCGTCACCGCGTCGGTATTCGTGCCACCGGGCAGCCCACCTTCGGACGGGTGGCCGGTGATCGGTTACGCGCACGGCACCACCGGGCTCGGGACGGCGGCGGCGCCCTCGCGCACCGGGTTCCTGCGCCTGGAACTCGACCACATCGACGGCTGGCTCACCGCGGGCAATGTGGTGGCCGCCACCGACTACGAGGGTTTGTCCGCGCCCGGCCCGCATCCGTATTTCAACGGTGAGGCAGTGGCCGACGATGTGGTGGACGCGGTGCGTGCGGCGCGCGGCATCGACCATCCGGTCAGTCCGCGCTGGATGGTCGTCGGCTTCTCCCAGGGCGGGCACGCGGCCTTGCATGTCGCGCTGATGGCCACCGGATATGCCCCGGAGCTGGATTTTCGTGGCGGGGTCGCGCTCTGCCCGCCGGTCTACCTGTCGGACATGATCGCTCAGCTGACCCGGGATCCGGCCGGACAGCTGAGTCCCATCGTGCCGATCCTGCTGGCCGGTTTGACCACCAGTCACCCGGCGTTCGACCCGGCCGCCCTGCTGTCCGGCACCGGCCGCGGCCTGCTCGACCGCGCCAAGGAAGCGACCTTCGTCGACATGATGCGGGCCTGCGCGGGCGTGACGAACGCCGCCGCGGGCGTCGTCGACCTCACCGCCGAACCGATCGTGCAGACCGTGCTGACGGCGGCGACCGTGCCGGCCGCGCGCCTGGACCGCCCGATGTTCCTCGCCGGCGCCGACCTCGACCTGATCGTGCCGGAAGCTCTGGTCGACCGCTACGCGACCGCCTCGGCTGGTTCCGGCTCAGCGGTCCACTACGTGCGCTGCGCCGACGCCGACCACGCCCAGGTGCTGGACCATAAACGCCACGACGCGGTCGACTGGGCGCGCACCCAGCTCACCGAGGACGCGATCGCCGAACCCGCCTACCGCGGCTTCCACGCCATGGACGCCACCAACGACGGCTACCTGCGCCGCGACGATTTCGAAGCCTTCGCCCTGCGCCTCATCCAGGCGCTGCGCCACTCCCCCGGCACTCCCACCGCCCGCGCCGTCCGGGACGGCTACCTTCGGCTGTGGCGCGGTCTGTCCGCGGCGGACACCAACGGCGACAACCGAATCAGCGCAGCGGAATACCGCCAGTGGATCCACGGCCGCACCGCCGCCGACTTCGACGACCTCCTGCGCCCCCTCGCCGAATCCGTTCTGGCACTGATCGATAGCAACGGTGACGGCGTCCTGAGCCGCGGCGAATTCAATACCCTGTGCTCCGCCTGCCGCATGCCCAAAGAGATCGCGGACCGCGAATTCGAGCTACTGGACACCGATCACAACGGAACCATCGATGTCGACGAGATCGTCGTGGGCCTGCGCGAGTTCTGCCGCGGAGCCGATGCGCCCGGGCAGTGGCTGTTCGGGCACTTCTGAGCGGCTCAACCCGCTCGCCCGGTGGGCTGGTTCTGGTAGCTGCGGGCCACTATCGCCGAGCGCAGGTACCACAGGCCCGCGGACTGCGTCGCGTCCAAGCCGGTCAGCTGGCTGATGCGTTTGAGGCGGTAGTCGATGGTGTTGGTGTGCACGTGCATCAGGCGCGCGGTGCGCTGGCGGTTGAGGTTGTTCGCGATGTGGCACTGCAGTGTTTCGAGCAGGTCGGGGTGTTCTTCGAGGGGGTCGAGCAACGTATGCAGGTAGTCCAGGGCCGGACCGGGACGGGTCAGCTGGTACTCCAAGGCCAGGTCGTCGAAGCGGTAGAGCTTGGGCGGGCATTGCAGGCGGGAGACCATGTCCAGGACCTGATGCGCGCGGTCGGCGGCCTCGGGGACCTCGGCGGCGGGTGCGAGGACGACGGCGGCGGTCAGCGGGGCTTGGGCGGCGCGGGCCAGGTCCTCGACGAGTTCGTCGAGGGCGGCGCCGGTGAGCAGCGACGAGGGCAGCAGCACGGTGCCGCCGTCGATGCTGAGCAGCGACAGCACCGCCTGGCCGAAGCGGGTGGCGAGTGCGGCTTGCACCCGGCGCAGTTTGCGGCGCTTGACGACTTCGCGGTCGAGAGCAGGGATCTTCTCGTCGGGGTGGGTACCCAGGGCCAAGGCGAAAACCTGGTATTCGTCGGCGATTTCGATGCCGCATTCGCGAGCCATGGTGGAGTTCGCGTGCCCACTCAGCAGCGCCGAGGTCAGCGTGTGCGCCGCGGTGTGATGCTCGCTGACGACCGTCCGCAGTTCCCGCACGTAGGCGCGAGCCACCGTGGAGGTGATGGTGTCGAGCACCTCCATGAGCCGGCGGCTGAGGATTTTCAGGCTGTCGAAGTCCTCGGCGGTCGCGTTCGTCAGGACGAGGTCGAAACCGAGTTTGAAGCCCTCGTGTACCGCGTGATGGATGGTGTCGATCGGGATGCCCTCCCGGGCCCAGGCGGCGGCGGTGTGCGCCAATTGCTGTGTCTTGCCGGGGATGTCGGAGCCGTCGAGCATGCTCACCGCGAGCTCCAGGCAGACCCGGGTAATGGCGGTCACATCGCCGTTCAGCGCCTCACCGGGCAGCGTCCGGCAGGGCACCACGGTTTCCAGGAAGTGGCCGACCATGCGCTTGGACACGGTCCGGACATCCTTCAGCGACGAGGTGACAGGTTGACCGGACATCGTCAGATCCGACGGATAAGAACTGGTAGCGGACACGGTGACTCCCTTCCCGCAAGCCCAGGGCAGCGGAAGTGCCCAAGCTAGCGCGGACGATCCGGCTATCCGGCGCAACGGCAGAACCCCGTGCAACCCAACACCGGGCGCGGATTTCGCTGTGACACCTCACCAAATGAGCTCCCCATAGCGAACGGACCTCATAAGGTCGTTCCTCAGGAAGGCGGGACCGTGACGGAGGGAGGCGCGTGCGTCCACCAGCAGATGACGAATGCGCCCGCCATGACGCGCTGTTGCAGGCGCGGCTCGGCCTGGCATTGGCGTTGGTCGAGGCGGTCGACTACGACAGTAACTCCACCTTGCGTTCGCTCGAGGCGCTCGCCTCCCGTTGCGCCGCCGTCGGCGTCCCTGCCGAAGCCGTGCACAGGATGGTCGACGACGGGGTGCTGGCGGCGGTCGCAGACGCCAGATCGGCTGATCAGCGCCCGGTGACGACAGTGGCCGGACTACTACACCGGACGGTGGCCCGCGCCTACCTGCGCTAGTGGTGAAAGGGGTTGGCCGGGGCCCGGATTGGTGGAGAATGCGGGGTAGCGATGCGAGGTCGATCAGCGGAAGCAGGTGTTCGGGCAGTGCGAACGGATGAGGATCGGAACAAGGGCGGGGTCCTGGGGGCGGCCGCGGTCGGCGTAGCGGCATTGGGGCTGGGCGAAGCGGTCGCCGCGGCGCGGGGCGGATCGCTGATCGACACCATCGGGCGGGTGCTGATCGATACGGTGCCGATTCCCGTGGTGGAAGCGACCGTGGTGATTTCGGGCAGGCACGACAAAGCCGCTACCCGGACCGGTGTCGGGGCCGGGGTGGTGGCGGCGACCGCCGGGATCGGTGCGTTGCCGCAACGGATCCGGGTGCCGGCAGCCGCGGCGGCCGGGATCGCGGCAGGGGCGCTGGCTACCCGGCAGCCCACGCGATCGGCTTCGACCGTGCTCGGTGCGGTGGCCGCGTCCGGGGTGCTCGCGGCCGGGCTGCGCAAGCGGCCGCGCGGCCTGCTCGGCACTTTGGGATGGTCGCTGGTGGGGGCCGGGCTGCTGGCGGCCGCGCAAACCTTGCAGAAGGATCATGATCGTAAGCAGGACAACGCGATTCGGCGGCTCGGGGCGATGGGGGCGCTCGGTGCGGTGCCCGAGGACGGGCTGGAGGGCGAAGCGGGGCTGTCGGCGCTGGTGACGCCCGCACACAAGATGTATGTCGCCGATATCAGTCTGCGAGCACCGCGGATCGATCCGAACCGGTGGCGGTTGTCCGTCAAAGGCATGGTGGCGCACACGCTTCGGCTGTCGATGGACGAATTGGTCGCGGACGCGGTGGAATTCGACGCGGTGATGGTGTGCGTGCACAACCGGGCCGGTGAAGGGCGAGCGGCCAACGCACGCTGGTTCGGGGTGCCGCTGACGGATCTGCTGAAGCACGCCATTCCGGACTCCGGCGCTACCCGGCTGGTGACGCGCGCGGTCGACGGTTACACGATTTCGCTGCCGCTGGAGGCATTGCGTTCCGGCGAGCTGCCCGGCTACCTGGTAATCGGCATGAACGGCGAACCCCTCACTCCCGCACACGGTTTCCCGGCGCGCGTGTTCGTCCCCGGGCTCTACGGTCAGTACACCGGCGCGAAGTGGCTCACCGAGCTGGAACTCACCGACGACAGCCACTCCGACTACTGGGTGAAGCGCGGCTGGACCCGCGAACTGCTGCGGGTGCACCCGCACGCGCGCATCGACAGCACCGTGCCCGGGCGCGAGATCGCCGGGACCACCTCGGTCGCGGGTGTCGCGTGGGCTCCCCCGCACGGCGTCGACGCAGTGGAAATTCGTGTGGGCCAAGAGGATTGGCAGCCGGTCGAACTCGGCTCCGAACTGTCATCGTCAGCGTGGCGGCGCTGGCGCACCACCCTGAAGTTGCCCGCGGGCGCCCACACCTTGCAAGTGCGTGCGATCAGCCGCTCGGGCCAGATCCAAGACGGGGTCGACCGCCCACCATTCCCCGTGGGCCCCACCGGTTTACACACGGTCACAGTCGACGTCTGACACCGACAAGGACGTGTGCGGCGGCCATTTACGGCCGCCGCCTCCCAATCGGCGCAGCCGTGTACCGCCCTGGGCAGACGTTGGAGCACGCCAGGACGGAGCGCACTACGGCGGGACGCGGGAGCCCGCGCGTCCGCCAGAGAAACCAGCGCCGCCCTCACCCGGTGGTGTCTCTGCCTACCGCCGGACAGCGACGTATTTGCCCGCACCGACAGCGACGTACTCGGCCTAGGCCGCGAGCCGCGCTCGTAGCGGCCGAACAGCCCGGCGTGACGGTGACGAATCGTCCGCCGCTGTTGCAATCGCGGTCAGTTCCAGCCACGAGAGGCTGAGGAGACGACCTGCCGAGGGGTCCTGCAGGCTGGGTGGGCAGAGGTGACCGGACGCGTGCCAGACGTGCGCTAGAAGCGTCCGCCCCGGCTGATCCTGCGGGAGCCCTGGGAGCCGCCGTAGGAGCCTGCGCTCCAGCCACCGGAACCGCTCGAACGGCGGGAGCCGCCCGCCCCACGGAGCAGGTCCTGGAGGAGGATGCCGCCGAGAACCGCTCCGCTGCCGCCGAATCCGCCGCCGAAGGGGCCGCGGCCGTAGGAACCGCTGTATTGGGTTTGGCTTGATTCCCAGGCCTGCACGCTGGCTTGTGCTTCCTGGAGCGCGCGGCCAGCCAGGTCGGCGGCGGACTGGGCGTTGCGCAGGGCGTCGGCCGGGTTGGTGGCGGTGAGTTGTTGTGCCGCGTCGAGGTTGCGCTGGGCCTCCGACAGCCGGGTGCGGGCGTTCGCGTCGACGCCGCCGCGGCGGGTGCTGATGTAGTCGCTGGCTTGCTGGACGCGGGAGCGGGCGTTGGTGAGGGCTTGGTCGAGGCGGCGGGCCAGGTCTTCGGCGGCCAGCTTGCGATCGGTGGCGGCGGCGATCGCCTTGTCCAAGTCGCCGTCGGCGGTGACCGCGTCGTGGAAGGAACCGAGCGGGTCTGTGTCGCCGGTGGATTCGGCTTTGGTCAAGGCCCGCTGCGCGGTGTTGACGGCGGCGGTCAGCTCGGGTCCGCCGTGGGCGGTGAGGCCGGACGCGTCGGCGAGGTCTTTACGCAATTCGGCGAGGGCTCCGGGTAATCCGGCGCGGGCCTGCTCGATGTTGGTGGAGGCATTGTCGACCGCGTCGAGCAGTGTGCGGGCCTGGCCGATGGCCCCCTCCGCCGACCGGATCGCCGGAACCGCGGCGCCCTGCTTACCGACCGGCTGGACGAGAGCGTCCCTGCCGATGTCGATGTTGTTTTCGGCGAAGGTGATTCGTTCGCGCGCCATGCCGACGTTGTCCCGGATCGGGGCCAGCACGCTCGTCGGCTGGGCTGCGGTGAGCCGGGTCAGTTCGGCCTCGGAGGCGGGGATTCGCCCGGTCAGGTCGACGATATCTTGGGTGAGGGTGTCCAGCCGGCTCGGAGCGTTGATGAGCAGGCTGCGCATCTGGTCGAATTCGGTTACGCGAGCGTCGAGTTCCTTGTCCGCCCGTCCGACCGTGTTCAGCAGCTCGACCAGCAGCGTGCGCTGTTCGTCTGGTGTCTCAGGGATTTCGTCGTCGAGTTGCTGGCGGATCGAGAAGGCTTTGGACGCGGCGGCTTTCGCGTTCTCCAGCGCGTTGGTGAACGGGCTGACCGCGGTGGCTCCGAATTCGCCGGTGGCGATTTCCAGTTCTTCGGCGCTGGTGCGGATCGCATTGTCGATGTCCACCAACGCTTCCCGGGAGCGCTCGTGCAGGATTTCGAGCGGCAGGGCGGCGAGGGCGGCGCTGTTGCCGAGATCCAGGTTTCGGGCGGCGTCGAGTTGTGCGCGGCTGAGGTCGCGGCGCTGCTTGCGGCGGAACAGCCAATACAGGCCGAACGCGATGACGCCCAGGATGATCAGCGCCCAGAGCACCAGCACCATGCGGCCACCACCGCTGCCGCTGCTCATCGCCGAACCCATCCCGTCGGCCATGGCGATTCCCGCGTCGGCCCATTGGCTGCGATGCAGGTCCGGCTCGACCTTGCCGGTCAGCAGGTCGTCGAGTTCACCGTCGGAGACCCCGTTCGGCAGGTCGCCGTAGAACCAGTAGTCGCGGGATTCGGTCGCGACGGCGAGCAGCAGATCCCTTCGGCCGAAACCGGATTCGGTCGCGGTGCGCTCGGCCCACGATTCCGCGCCGAGCCCGCCGAAATCGGGCACGTAATTGACCCACAGCCGCACCTGATGGTCGGTGTACAGCCGTTCGACCGCCGCGCGCACCCGATCCATGTCCCCTTGATCGAGCACCTTCGCCTCGTCGACCACATAGGACCCCATCCGGCCCGGCGGTGCGGCCGCAACCGGCGCGCTCAACAGCGCGACACCCGCCAGCATGACGCCGACGAGGAGTGAAGCAGACCAGCGGGCGAGGCGGCTCCATGGCAGCTGCATGTGTTGAATCTAACTGGATAGGCTGCGGGAATGACGACGATCGACCGTCCCTACACCGGCCACGTGTCGCCGGGCAGCAATCCACAGCAACGTGACCTCCCCGGCGCCCGGATCATCAAGATGTCCGTCGGGGCCATGGACAACAACTGCTACCTGGTGCAGTGCGTGTCCGGCCCCGCCCTCCTCATCGACGCCGCCAACGAACCCGAGCGGATCCTGGAACTGATCGAGCAGGAAGCAGCCGGCCGGGTCGCCCTGATCGTCACCACCCACCAGCACCCCGACCACTGGTGGGGCCTGAAAGACGTCGCCACCGCCCTCGACGTCCCCACCGCCGCCCACGAACTCGACGCCGGCCCCCTCCCCGTGCAACCGGACCGCCTGCTCGCCGACGGCGACACCATCGAAATCGGCGACCTGCGCTTCGAGATCTCCCACCTACGCGGCCACACCCCCGGCTCGATCGCCCTCGCCCTGACCGACGAATCCGGCCGCACCCACCTCTTCACCGGCGATTCCCTGTTCCCCGGCGGCCTCGGCAAAACCAAGACCCCCACCGATTTCGACTCCCTCTACAACGATGTGACATCGAAACTCTTCGACCGCTACCCCGACGAAACCGTCGTCCACCCCGGCCACGGCGACGACACCACCCTCGGCATCGAACGCCCCCACCTCGAGGAGTGGCGTGAACGTCGTTGGTAACCAGCCTGAATCGTCTGCGGATGGGCCGTTGATTCGGAAGGCTTATCGTGCGGCCGAGACGGTCGATGCTGCCGCAACTTCAGGTCAATCGGCGCCCTTCGCGATGGCTCGGGTCATCGCTTGGGGGGCAGCGGCCATGGCGGAGGGATTCCTGCGATTCAGGCTAGCGGCTGGAACCATTCTGCTCTCGGTAATCATTGGCGCGTTAGGGATCACGTCCGATAGGGCTGCTGGCCGGTACTTTTACCTCGCCTGTGGCCTTATCGGCGTTCTCTTGGTCATGACCATGTGGATGCGGAAGTGGCCTTTCGCACGACAGTGGGTAGTCGTCATCAGCGTTCTCGCCGCCGACCTCGGCCTGCTTGCCCTGGTGCCAGCCGTCCTCTGACCTCCAGGCTGGCGGGCCCGGGGCTGATGACATCCGGGACATGACCGAGTAGCTCACTCGACGTTTGCCACGGTCATGTCCCACTGGTCGGCGGGTTGGGGCCGCCGAGGTGGTCGGGAGGTCGGGGGGTACTGGCAGACTTGGATGCGTGAGTTCGCCAACCTTGCATCCTGGGGCCGATGTGGCTCCCGCTCCCGGTGTGCCGCGAGGATTCGGGGCCGGGCTAGTGCGGTGGCTACGGCGGTTGATTCTCGGGACGGTGCTGATGGGGCTGGTGCTGGTGGGCGGCACCGCGTTCCGGGTGTGGCAGGTCGCGCGGATCGAGGATTACAGCAAAGCCGACGCGATCGTGGTGCTGGGCGCGGCGCAGTATTCCGGGACGCCGTCGTCGGTGTTCGAGGCGCGGCTGGATCAGGCCGCGAAGCTGTACAAGCTGGGCGTCGCGCCGCGGGTGATCACCGTCGGCGGCAAACAGGAGGGTGACCTGTATACCGAAGCGGCGTCGGGCAAGAACTATCTCGAAACGCTGGGCGTGCCCGGGGACAAGATTGTCGCTGTGGAAACCGGTTCGGACACGTTGCGCAGCGTCGAAGCCGTCGCTGAGGCGATGCACGCACGCGAGCTGTCCTCGGCGGTATTGGTCAGCGACCCTTGGCATTCGCTGCGCACCCGCACCATGGCCCGCGACGCCGGACTGCACGCCTGGACCGCGCCCACCCGCACCGGGCCCGCCGTCTACACGCGCGAATCCCAGGCGCACGGCATCGCCCGGGAGACCGGCGCGCTGCTCTGGTACCAGCTGACGCATTTCTCCGCCGACTTCAAATACACAGCGGGGCAGTGATATTCGATGACCTACACTGCACACGACCGCGAGCGGATGGTCGCCGGAACCCCCAAGACCGCCGCCCTCTGGCCTTCCGAGCGAGAGGGCGGGCACCGCACCGAATTCGCCCGCGACCGCGCCCGCGTCCTGCACTCCGCCGCATTCCGCAGACTCGCCGACAAGACCCAGGTGATGGGTCCGCGCGACGGTGACACCCCGCGCACCCGGCTGACCCACTCGATCGAGGTCGCGCAGATCGGGCGCAGCATCGCCGCGGGCCTCGGCTGCGACCCCGATCTGGCCGACCTGGCCGGGCTCGCGCACGACATCGGCCACCCGCCCTACGGCCACAACGGGGAGAAGGCCCTCGACCAATTCGCCGACCAGCACGGCGGATTCGAAGGCAATGCCCAGAATCTGCGGATCCTCACCCGCCTCGAACCCAAGGTTCTCGCCCCCGACGGCACCAGCGCCGGATTGAACCTGACCCGCGCCGCCCTCGACTCGGCGATCAAATACCCGTGGGGCAGAACCGGTTCCGGCACCAAGTTCGGCGCCTATGACATCGATATGGACCGGCTGGCCTGGATTCGCGCCGGTGCGCCGGACCGCAAACAGAGCCTGGAATGCCAGGTCATGGACTGGTCCGACGACGTCGCCTACTCGGTGCACGACGTCGAGGACGGTGTGATCGCGGGCCGCATCGACCTACACGGCCTCAGCGATCCCGCGTTGCAGACCGAACTCGCGCGCCTCGGCCACGAACGCCATCCCTCCCTATCGGTGGACGAACTGATCGCCGCCGCGCACCGCCTCTCCGACCTCCCCGTCGTCGCCGCGGCCGCCGACTACGACGCCAGCTTCGCGAGTTCCGTCGCGCTGAAGCAGCTCACCAGCGAACTGGTCGGCCGCTTCGCCACCGCCGCCATCACCGCGACCCACACGGTCGCCGGGCCGGGGCCGCTGACCCGCTACGCCGCCGATCTCGAAGTCCCGGCAGTGGTCGCCGCCGAAGTCGCGATGCTCAAAACGGTGGCCCTGCACTACGTCATGTCCGATATCGCGCACCGCCGCCGCCAGGACCTGCAACGCGAACGCATCCTCGCCGTCGCCACCCACCTCCTCGACTCGGCGCCCGACAGCCTCGACCCGGTGCTCCTACCGTGGTGGAAAGCCGCGGACGACGACACCGCCCGGGTTCGCGTGGTCGTGGACCAGATCGCGTCGTACACGGAGAGCCGGCTGGAGCGGATCGCTGCCCAGCTCGACAGCTGATCGGCAAATCGTGCACTGTCTGCCGTTCGGCCGATGCCACCGTCGCAAAGTCCCGATGCACGAATTTGTCCTGCCTCCGCTCCGGAGTCGTTGCAGCGCAACAGCGGTGATGCGGGGTGGTTCGCACACCCCTCGAGACCAGCGGGAGGCGAACCACGCAACCGTGGCGAACGGCTCGCGCGGGTGTGGCTCTGGGCGCAGCCGATGGGCGTGTCGATGATCGATTGGCCTAGACTCTTGCCGTGACCGGACGAATCCCAGATCGCGATATCGCGGCTATACGCGAACGGGTTCGGATCGAGGAGGTCGTCGGAGAGTACGTCGCCCTGAAGCGTGCGGGCGCCGACTCGGAGAAGGGGTTGTGCCCCTTCCACGACGAGAAGTCGCCCTCCTTCCATGTGCGCCCCCACATCGGCGTTTTCCACTGCTTCGGCTGTGGTGAAGGCGGCGATGTCTACAAGTTCCTGCAGAAGATCGAACACATCGGGTTCGTCGAAGCAGTCGAGCAGATTGCCGATCGGGTCGGCTACCAGATCAACTACGAGGGTGGCGGCACCTCCGTGCAGCGCGACCGGGGCACCCGCTCCCGGCTGGTCGCCGCCAACGCCGCCGCACACGAGTACTACATGGCCAAGCTGCGTGAGCCCGAGGCCGAGACCGCGCGGAAGTTCCTGACCGACCGCAATTTCGACGGCAACGCGGCCCAGCAATTCGGCTGTGGCTACGCCCCCGACGGCTGGGACACCCTCACCAAGCATCTGCTGCGTAAGGGTTTCGAGTTCAAGGAACTGGAAGCGGCCGGCCTGTCCAAGCAGGGCAAGCGCGGCCCCATCGACCGCTTCCATCGCCGCCTGCTCTGGCCGATCCGCAACCTCGGCGGCGAGGTCATCGGCTTCGGCGCGCGCAAGCTGTTCGACGACGACACCATGCCCGGCAAGTACATCAACACCCCGGACACGATGCTGTACAAGAAGTCTCAGGTGCTCTTCGGCCTGGACCACGCCAAGCGCGATATCGCCAAGGGGCACCAGGCCGTTGTCGTCGAGGGTTACACCGACGTCATGGCCATGCACCTCGCCGGCGTGAAAACTGCCGTCGCCTCCTGCGGCACCGCGTTCGGTGACGAGCACATGGCGATCCTGCGCCGTCTGCTCATGGACGACAACTTCTGGCGCGGCGAGATCATCTACACCTTCGACGGTGACGCCGCAGGCCAAGCCGCGGCACTGAAAGCTTTCGGCGGCGACCAGCGGCTGGCCGGTCAGACCTACATCGCCATCGCCCCCGACGGCCAGGATCCCTGTGAGCTGCGCCAGCATTCCGGCGACGGCGCCATCCGCGACCTGATCGCCCGTCGAACCCCGCTGTACGAGTTCGTGATCCGCGGCCTGCTCGCCGACCACAACCTCGACCAGGTCGAGGGCCAGGTGGAGGCGCTGCGGCGCGCGATCCCCGTGGTCGCGCAGATCAAGGACAACGCGACCCGCAAGGCCTACGCCACGCGCCTGGCCGGCTGGGTCGGCTGGGACGACATCCAGTCCGTCGTCCGCCGCGTCGGCGACGAAGCCAAGCGTGGCCGCACCGGTGCGCCGTCTCGCACCCCGACCCGCGGCGCCGCCGCCCCGTCCTCCCCCACGGTCACCGAACATCCTGCGGCGCGGCCGAATCCGAACGACCCGGTCCTGCTCCCGCAACGCCAGGTCCTCGCTGCCGCCCTGCAGTACCCGGCGATCGCCGGCCCCGTCTTCGACTCTCTGGAAGCCGAAGCCTTCACCCACCCCGCCTTCGTCGCGGTCCGCGCCATGATCGCCGAAGCCGGCGGCGCGTCCTGCGGCCTGGGCGGCGCGGAATGGGTCAGCGCCGTCACCGACCACGCCGACGACCTCACCCTCCAGGCGTTCGTCTCCGAACTCGCCAACGAACCGCTCCCGGTGAAGTCGTCCAACGACATCCCCCGCTTCATCACCGGCGTTTTGGCGCGGGCCCAGGAAGCCTGGGTCGGCCGTCAGGTAGCCGAACTGAAGTCCCGCCTCCAACGCCTGTCCTCAACCGACCAGGCCGACACCTACATGGCCCTCTTCGGCGACCTCGTCGCCCTGGAGCAGTACCGCAAGAGCCTGCTCACCCAGGCCATGGGCAACTCCGACGACTTCGCGGCAGGCTGACGGGCCGCCATCAGAAACCCGAACCCGGACAGCACGAGATAGCCGAGGGCGTGCAAGATCAGCCCGACGGTCGTCAACGAGACCATCCGGACCACGTAGGCGCTATCCAGCGCTAGCACAGGTGGCGAAAGCTGCTTCGCCAACGCCGTCTGGATGAACATGGCGGTCTTACGGCGACGCCGCTTGTCGTAGGAGTATCCCCGCCCCCGCGATGTCCCCGCCGCATAGATCGCAGAAGCCTTCTGGCACTGATCATTTCGCCCGCAAACCGGGCAGTTCCCCGCGTACATGCGGTCAGCGCAGCGGCGACCGGCCCGGCCGTTGGTTGCAGATTCCTTGCACAGACCGCTCGGTCACTATGAACACCGCGCGGCCGCACCACGACCCGGTCGGCGATCACCCACCGCACGGGCCTCGGTTCGCACCTCACACGTCCGATAGGGGTTTCGAAGCGCAGAGTTCATCCGGCGACCGCCGAATTACCCTGTGGCTCAAGGAGAGCGGCGTTCAGCGCCGCAACTGATCGTGCGGGACCAGCACCGTGGTCCGCTCGTCCAAAGGCTCCATCGGCTCCAACTGCGGCCGCGTGCTGAGCTTGTCCGACAGCTTCTGCCGCCCGACCTGCACCAGCTTGCGCGTCACCGGACTTCCCGTGACCGCGCGCGTAGCCGCGCTGATCTGCTCATACCGGACCCGCCCAGCCTTGGTCCCGAGCACGTACCCGGCAGCGACGCCGATGATCAACCGCAGCATCTCGTAGAGCTCCTCCCAATTCGCCTGTGCGCGCCCCTATCCTGCCCGAAGCCACCGACAACTGTCGATCCGCCCAGGGCGCGTCGACAACTCCTTCCCCCGCGCGCCGCTCCACCCCCGACCACCACCCACCACCCGTCGGCGTAATGTTGCTCACAAGCCCACCCGCCGAGGCCCCGACGCGCGCCTGACCAGTGCCGGACGAGCCCCCGGCCAACCGCCCCAAACCACACATTCCCCCAGGTAAGACCGCGATTTGGGAACCGGCCCAACGGTGCGCTAAAGTTTCATCTCGGCCCGCCCAGCACGGACGAGCCCGCCAAGTAGTCCCCTATAGCTCAATTGGCAGAGCAGCCGACTGTTAATCGGCAGGTTTCTGGTTCGAGTCCAGATGGGGGAGCAAAAGAACCCCTGACCAGCCAATTCCGGTCAGGGGTTTCTTCATTCCGCACGATGGTCGGCCAATCACCAAAAATACGCCGAGAATTTGGCACCGAATGATTCGTCCTTCTTTTCTCCATCCGGATCATCGGCTCTTCGATCGACGGGCGTATGACCGCCTCGATGGCGGTGGCGGCTCTGCGAAACGCGGTTGGGATACGTTCAACGGCTGGCACCGTGGTCCGCTCCGACAACGGTCATCAGTTTCGGTCACGACGATTCGTTCATGCGTTGTCGGCCAACCGATTACGAGGTTCGATGGGTCGCGTTCACCTTGCTACTGCTCTACGGCCAGGTCGTGCCGCAGGGTCACTTCTCGGCTTCCGGCCTGGTGTCTGGGGAGAGGATGAACGAGAAGCGCTCCATCACGGACTTTCGCTGGGTGTTGTGGAAGGCGGCGACCCGCCATTGGCCGTCTGCCTGGCGTACGAGTGTGTAGGTCTGGACCTTGGACAGCTCGGCCGGCGCATCGCCGGTGTAGTCGTCGCCGCGGCCGGTGACGATAGCGGCGTCGGGCGACAGGAAGCGGATGCCGAGGTAGGAGTTGGCCAGTTTGCTGCCCTCGAGGAATTTCGCGAAGAGGGCCTTGTGGGAGTTGACGATGTCGGCGCGGCCCTCGTAGTAGCTGCCGACGTAGGTGGCGTAGGTGGCGTCCTCGGTGAACTGCGCGCCGTAGGCGTCGGCGTCGTTGCGGTCCCAGGCGTCGATCAGCGACTCCAGTACACCGCACACCGCCTCGCGGTCGCCGGGCGCGGCCTGGCCGGTCGGGGTGACACTCGCGCACTCGGCGTGTCCGGTGTTGTGCACGTCGGAAGTGGCGTCGAGCCACAGATATCCGCCGCCGACCGCAGCCACGACGGCGAGTAGGCCGATGCCGAGCACGCGCAGCAGTCGGCGGCGGCGCTTGGGCGACTTCCCGGAAGCCGGGCCTTTTGCCTCGGCCACCACCGCAGTGCTGGCCATCTTGTCGTCCTGGGTGGTCATGCCGTTCTCCTTGTCGTTAAGATGAAGCAGAATCTGCATTTCAACAATATCTGCATCAATGCAACTATCACAGTAGGGGCATCTGCACCAATGGCAAACACGCCATCACGCGACCAGCACCTGGTCTTCCGCGAGTACCTCGACGCGGTGGGCCTGCACGGCATGGCCGGCGCGGAAGCCGCCGGACTTCAGCCCACCGAGTGGTACGCGGTGAGCCTGATCAACTTGGCCGGGCAGATGACCTCGGGCGACCTGGCCGCCCGCGTAGGCCTGACCACCGGCGCGACGACCCGGCTCATCGACCGCATCGAGAAAGCGGGTTACCTACGCCGCACCACGGATCCAGCCGACCGGCGACGGGTCATCGTCGAAGCCGCAGCCGAGACCTTCCCCGATATCGAGGACGTGGTCGGTCCCGCCCGCCGACTGATCGCCGAGGTTCTGGACCGCTACACGGCCGAGCAGCGCGAGGTCCTCTTCGACTACTTCGCCCATGCGGCGCCCGCCTACCGGGCAGCCGCCGAAGAGATCCGCGCCCACGCCGCACGCAGCCGCCGCCCCGGCCCCAAACCCAAGGAAGCCGCCTCTCGCCCCACCCCTTCCGCGAGCGAGTGACCACCCGCGTTCCGCATCACAGGCCTCGATCGGTCCCGGATTTCGCCCGCCGAAAAAGGTGTGGCGCGTGCAGCCACCTCGGAGGCAGTCTGGCCGTATGCCGAGGACGCCCTCGGACACATGGGGGACATCGCCGAGGTATCCAGCTGTGCCGTAGGCGATCTCGTCCTTGCCGAGGTCCGGGAAGTGCAGCGGTGGCGCAACCTATAACGCTCAAAGGAGAACCAGTGAGTTACCTCAGAAAGTCCATGCCCCTGGTAGCGATAGCCCTCGCAGGCGGGATCGCGCTGTCGGGCTGCTCATCTGACGCAGATGTGGTGTCGGAGAACCTCAGTAAGGCCGCCGATCAGTTCGAGATCGCACGCCGCGTCGTGTTCGTGAACGGCATCACCGACAAGTACCTCCTCTCCATCGAGGGGCGATGCAACATCAAGGACGACGGCAACCAGCTCGAGGTCGTCTGCAAGACCGCCGGCGGCGAGTACAAAAAGCACTTCCTCGGCCTCAGTGACAACGTGACATACTTCGTGGAGCAGCTCGAGCCCGCGAATGTGAGCGCGGACCATTACCGGGTGATCTTCAAGCCCGAGGTGATCGTGCCCGACGTCGACCGGCCTTGAGATTCGCCCGGTAGTGGTCGATGGCGGTGAAACCTCTGTCTACCCCCGCTTTCGCAGGGTCAACTTTTGCGGTTCCTGGTAGCTGAAGGGCTTGAAAAGGTGCTTCAGGGCACCGTTTTCGAAGGGGGTCGGCTGGTCGAGCACGGAGTAGCGGAATTCGTGGTCGTGGAAGAGGGACTCGGTGAGATCGTCGAAGTTGTAGTCGAATTCTGACTTCGGCAGGTCGTTGAGCGACGGGGAGGTGAAGGCTTCGAAGCCGGCTCGTTCTTCTTCGATTTGTTCGGTGGCGCGTTCGAGCATGATCCACAGGGCGATTTCCTCGCCCATGGAGCGGGGTTCGGGCCAGGTGCCGGAGTCGAGGCATTCGAGGAGGTGGTCGAAGCAGGTGGCGAATTGCTTGAGGAAGGGGAGCTTTTGGCGTTGCAGTGCGGTGGGGAGTTCGTGGCGGAAGACTTCGGCGTCGCCGGCGATCAGGGCGTTGAGTTCCTCGACGTAGATTTCGCCGTGGTAGCGCAGGGTTTCGGCGGTGCGCGGGGTGATGATGGAGTCGTCCGGGTCGGCGGGGGCCAGGGGGAAGCGCATGACGCCGCAGATGGAGGGGCGGGACAGGGCGTCGAGGTAGTCGGTGGGGGAAGCCTCGGCGGCTACCTCGGATTCGATTTTGCGGGCGATCCGTTCCACCTGGGCGCGCACCGGGCGGGGCGCGGTTTCGAGGGCTTCGGCGACGAAGTCCGGCGCCAGGTCGGCGCCGGCGAGGAGTTCGTTGAGGGCGTCGGCGAGGCGGACGGCGGAGGCGCGGTCGTCGAAGGTGGCGACGGCCTTCAGTTCGTCCCAGCCCTGGTCCTGGTAGATCGCGAAGACGCGATGCATGGACGGCGTCGACTGCGGCAGGAACAGCTTGTAGGGCAGATTCGTACTCATAACACGCGGGTCATTCTCTGTGGGTAGATCTTTGGGGCATGACCCTACGGGCTCCGGACGGGATGTGTGCGACTAGACCGATTCGGCATACAGACCGGCCAGCTCACGCCGCACGGCCGCGGGCAGCCGCTCCGCCGCGACTCCCCCACCCAGCACGCCGATCGTCAACCGGCCCTGGAAGGTGTAGAGGAGGAAGGTGACGGCGGCCGAGGCACCGGTGGAGGGTCTGGGATGTGCGGAGAGGTAGACGATTTCGTAGTCGGCGAGGGTGAGCTCGGGTGGGGTGCGGAAGGCTGGGACACGGCCGGTGTTGGTGACGGCGACGTGGCCGGCCAGGGAGTGAATTCTGGTGGGGCCGTAGAAGTCCGGGAAGTGCAGGACCGACTGCTGGACGATGCCTTCGGAGAGGTCGTGGTGCAGACGGGACGAGATCTGGTGTGCCAGTAGGGAAATGTCGGCGGTCAGGTCGACTTCGGCGGCGAAGGACGCCAGCCCTGCCATGTTGGTGCCCGCGGCGCGGGCCACCGGCGGATCGAACCGGGTGCGCAGGTCGACCGGATACAGGCAACCTACCGAAGCTGTTGTAGTGGAGCCGGTTTCAGCGACATAGGCCCGTAACAGGGCGGCGGTGACGAGGCCGTTGACGGTCAGCCCCGGTCGATGGCCGAGTTCGACGATGCGGGCGGTTGCCACAGGGTCCAGCACCGCGCGCCGCGGTTGCGCGAGCGAGGGCGGTGCGGGGGTCGCCGGATCGGCAGGGGTTCGTGCGTCGGGTGGGAGCGGGCGGGTCACGTCCTCGAATCCGGACACGGCACTGCCGGTGATTCCCCGGTCCGCCGCGTACTCTTCCACCGGCTTCGGAAGCTCGTGCGGCACAACATCTTCTGGCGTCAAGCGATCGGTGTAGAAGCTCCACAGCCGCGACACCAACTCCACGCAGTGCCCGGCATCGGCCACGCTGTGATGCGCGAACAAGGTGACCCGCGCCGCCGAACCCCCGATCACCACATCCAAATACGCCAGCTGCACACCGGGATCCACCGGCTGGACCGGCAGTCGCACCTGATCGACAGCACCGTCACGCACCCACGCGCCGACCGTGGCCCCGCCGGATCGGAGCAGATAGCCGACCCCCTCGGAGTCCTCGCCGATCCGGCAGGTCAACACCGGGTAGGCGCGTTGCAGAGTCAGGAACGCGGTGCGCAGCGCGGCGACATCGAGCTCGCCCTCGACCCGCACCGTCCGCCCGGTGTACGTCCCATGCCGTACAAACCGCTGTTCCGATGGCGCCAGAACCCGCACCACTTCGCCCTCATCGCGCCACACATCGGACAGAGTGAGGCAACACCGCCCCCAACGCAATCCGGAGAGTAAGAGAGACTTCTCGCATGAGTCTTGCAGCACACCTGGAGCAGCTCGGCCGCCCACTGGTCGAGGAACAACTGGCGCACCCCACCGTGGTCGGCATCGCGAAGGGCGATCTCGACGAGCCGGTATTCCGCTCCTGGCTGGAGCAGGACTACCTGTTCCTGCTCGACTACGTCCGCGTCTTCTCCCGCCTGGCCTGGCAGGCGCCGGCCGCACACCTGGGCGACCTGGTCGACCTCGCGCACGCCACCTTCCACGAGGAACTCTCGCTGCACCGCTCGCTGGCCGCCGAGTTCGGCGCCGACCTGGACGGGGCGGTCAAGGGCGAACCCTGCGTGAACTACACCGCCTTCCTGCTGGATTCGGCCGCCACCTACGCCGACGGCCTGGCCGCCCTCTACCCGTGCATGTGGGGCTACTCGACGCTCGGCACCCGCCTCGCCGAGAACCCGCCCACCGAACCCCGCTACCGCCGCTGGGTCGACGCCTACGCCGACCCCGGCTTCGCGGCACTCACCGCCCGCTGCGCGCAGATGCTCGACGAATCCGGCGCCGACCCGGCCCGCGCGGAAGCGCTGTTCCTCGAAGGCATGCGGCACGAGATCGCGTTCTGGGACGTCCCGCGCTGACCATCGATTACCGCTTGTGCGGCATGCGGCGCGTCAACTAAAATTGACGGCATGGCCGAACCACGCACTCGGGCCTTGCTGATCTGTGGCGCGATCGCCGGCCCGCTGTTCCTCGCGGCCGTCGCGCTGGAAGGCGCCACACGCGCGGACTACGACCCGGTGCGCCACCCGATCAGTTCCCTGGCTCTCGGCCCGTACGGCTGGACTCAAACGGCGACCTTCCTGGTCTCCGGGATTCTCTCGCTTGCCTACGCCGTCGGCTTGCGCGCCGCGCTGACGCCGGGCCGGGGCCGGCTATGGGCGCCGATCTTGGTGGCTGCCTGGGGAATTGGGCTGGTCGGCTCGGGGGTGTTCGTGACCGACCCGGTCAGCGGCTACCCGCCCGGCACCCCCGGCAAACCTGCCGGGCCCACCACTACCGGCACTCTGCATGACCTCTTCGCCCTACCGGTGTTCCTGGGGTTCCCGGTGCTGTGCCTGGTCATCCTCGCCCGCTTCCTGGGCGAGCGGCGCCTCGGTTGGGCGGTCTACACGCTGCTCACCGCGGCCGGATTCACCGCGTGCTTCGTGCTGGCGAGCATGGGCTTCGAGCAAGACCCCGGCCTGATCGAAATCGCCGGGCTGCTGCAACGAATCACCATCGCCATCGCCTGGCTGTGGCTCACCCTGCTCGCAGTCCATCTGCTGCGATCCGGGCGCACCGATTCCCGATGATTTCCACACGGTCATCCGGTCTACATACCTGGACCCCTCTGACCGAAGGTAGGAGACATCATGACTCGTCCGGCTGTGGCATCCCACGACGAATGGCTGGCAGCACGCAAGCAATTGCTGACCGAGGAAAAGGAACTCACGCACCGGCTCGACGCGCTCTCGGCCAAGCGTCGCGAACTGCCGATGGTGCCGGTCGAGAAGAACTACGAATTCGAAGGCACCGCAGGCAAAGTCGCGCTGGCGGACCTGTTCGACGGTCGTAGACAGCTGATCATCTATCACATGATGTGGCGCTGGGATCTGGACGCGGGCTGCCCGAGCTGCGCGATGCTGCTGGACAACGTGGGCCACCTCGCGCATCTGCACGCCCAGGAGACCTCGTTCGCGGCGGTGTCGCGCGGACCGTGGGAGAATCTGAACAAGTACCGCGACCGCATGGGCTGGACGTTCCCCATGTTCTCCTCCTTCGGCAGCGCGTTCAACTACGACTTCCACGTCACCCAGGACGAATCCGTCGCACCGATCGAATACAACTACCGGACCAAGGCGGAACTGGAAGCCAAGGGCGAGAACTGGTTCATCGACGGGGAGCAGCCCGGCACCAGCGTGTTCTGGCGCGACGACGACGGCACCGTGTTCCACACCTATTCGCAGTACGCCCGCGGCGGCGACCTCCTCATCAACACCCACAACTTTCTCGACCTCACCCCGCTCGGGCGGCTGAAGCATGTCGGCGAGGCAAAACACCACGACAGCTACGACGCCGCCGAAACCCACTGCCACTGAGACGAATCCGGTAGTTTCCTGGCTCGCGCTCGTCCGCCGACCTAAGCTGGCTGACGTGGGCAAGGAAGAGCTGCGCGCCTCCGATGCGGACCGCCAGCAGATCGCGGACCAGTTGCGCAACGCGATGGACAAGGGCCGGTTGTCGCTGCACGAATACGACGACCGGCTGCAGCAGGCCTATGCCTCGAAGACCTACGGCGAGCTGGCCCCGCTGGTGTCCGACCTGCCCGCCGAGCGCGGCAAGCCCGGTCAGCTGGAGACGCCGCGGCGGATACCGCAGTGGGTCGTCATCATGTGGATCCCGTGGGCCGCGGTCAACCTGCTGATGCTGGTGATCTGGGCGGCCACCGGCGCCGGGTACTTCTGGCCGTTCTGGCTGGCGGTGCCGTGGGGCATCGCGCTGCTGATCCCCACCGGAATCGGCATCATCACCGGGACACCGCCCAAGAAGCACAGCTGACGCGAAACGACCCACAGCCCGGAAGGCCATGGGTCGCTTCGAGTTCGGTAGGTCAGGCGCCGATCAGGTGCTGGGCGAGGTAGCCCTCGACCTTGTCCAGCGCGATGCGCTCCTGCTGCATCGAATCCCGCTCGCGGATGGTGACCGCCTGATCCTCGAGGGTGTCGAAGTCGACGGTGATGCAGAACGGCGTGCCGATCTCGTCCTGGCGACGGTAGCGGCGGCCGATCGCGCCGGCATCGTCGAACTCCACGTTCCAGTGCTTACGCAGTTGCGCGGCAAGATCTTTCGCCTTCGGCGTCAGATCCGCGTTGCGCGACAGCGGGAGCACCGCGGCCTTGACCGGCGCGAGGCGGCGATCCAGGCGCAGGCTGATCCGCTCCTCCATGCCGCCCTTGGCATTCGGCGCCTGATCGACGGTGTAGGCGTCGACCAGGAACGCCATCAGCGAACGGGTCAGACCGGCCGCCGGTTCGATGACGTACGGCGTGTACTTCTCACCGGTGTTGGCGTCGGAGTAGCTCAGGTCGGTGCCGGAGTGCTCGGAGTGCGTCTTCAGGTCGTAATCGGTGCGGTTGGCGATGCCTTCCAGCTCGCCCCACTCGCTGCCCTGGAAGCGGAAGCGGTACTCGATGTCGGTGGTGCCGGCCGAGTAGTGCGACAGCTTTTCCTTCGGGTGCTCGAACAGGCGCAGGTTCTCCGGGTCGATGCCGAGGTCGGTGTACCAGGCCATCCGGGTATCGATCCAGTACTTGTGCCACTCCGCGTCTTCACCCGGCTTGACGAAGAACTCCATCTCCATCTGCTCGAACTCGCGCGTGCGGAAGATGAAGTTGCCCGGGGTGATCTCGTTGCGGAAGCTCTTGCCGATCTGCGCGATGCCGAACGGCGGCTTCTTGCGCGCGGTTTCCTTCACGTTCTTGAAGTTGACGAAGATGCCCTGCGCGGTTTCCGGGCGCAGGTAATGCAGGCCCTCTTCGTCGTCGACCGGGCCGAGGTAGGTCTTGAGCAGGCCGGAGAAGTTGCGGGGCTCGGTCCAGGAGCCGGGCTGGCCGGTCTCCGGGTCCTTGATGTCGGCCAGGCCGTTGGCCGGCGGGTGGCCGTGCTTCTCCTCGTAGGCCTCGATCAGGTGATCGGCGCGATACCGCTTGTGTGTGTGCAGCGATTCGACCAGCGGATCGGAGAAGGTGGCGACGTGGCCGGAGGCCTCCCAGACCTGGCGCGGCAGGATCACCGACGAGTCGAGGCCCACCACATCGTCGCGGCTGGTGACCATGGTGCGCCACCACTGCTTCTTGATGTTCTCCTTGAGCTCGACACCGAGCGGACCGTAGTCCCATGCCGACTTGGTGCCTCCGTAGATCTCACCGCACGGGTACACCAGACCCCGGCGCTTGGCGAGGTTGGCAACGGTGTCCACCTTCGACTTGGGTGCCACGCGAGAATTCTCCATCCACTGCGAGTTCGGATTGTTGTGGCGATAGGCCACCACTTAGCGATCCCCTTCAGACTATCGGCAGCGGCCAACTGGTTTTCCACCGCACGCCGCTTGCGGTCCAAGTTTCCGTCGTCGGCGCGTCACATTTGACATGCGCACCTTTGCATACGCAAAATGGGAATGCTTTCCATTAAGGAGAAGATCCCTATGGCCGCCGAGACCGCCACCCACACGCACAACCCGTACCGCTCCCCCGGCCCCGCGCCGGTCCCCTCCCGAGCCGTGCTGGAGGACGCGGGCGAACTGCTGCGCGCCCTGGCCGCACCGGTCCGCATCGCCATCGTGCTGCAGCTGCGGGAATCGCCGCGCTGTGTGCACGAACTCGTCGACGCGCTCGGGGTGACCCAGCCGCTGGTGAGTCAGCACCTGCGCATCCTGAAGTCCGCCGGCGTCGTCCACGGCGAACGGTCGGGCCGCGAGGTGCTCTACGAATTGGTCGACGATCACCTCGCGCATATCGTGGTCGATGCCGTCGCGCATGCCGAGGAAGGGTGATCCGTGCCTGAGAAGACGCAGCAGGATGCGCCTAAGTCGGTCGGCATCCGCAGCACCCGGCAACGCAGCGCGATCTCCGCGCTGCTCGGGGACATCGAGGAGTTCCGCTCCGCACAGGAATTGCACGACGAACTGCGTAAACGCGGTGAGGGCATCGGGCTGACCACGGTCTATCGCACGTTGCAGTCGCTGGCCGACGCCGGACTCGTGGACGTGCTGCGCACCGACTCGGGCGAGTCGGTCTACCGCCAGTGCTCCACCGGACATCACCATCACCTGGTCTGCCGCCACTGCGGGCACACCGTCGAGGTGGAGGGCCCGACCGTGGAGGCCTGGGCCGACGCGATCGCCGGCGACCACGGCTTCACCGAAGTCAGCCACACCCTGGAGATCTTCGGCACCTGCCGCACCTGCTCCAAGGCGGGGCGGGGCGCGAGCGTCAACCCACCGGCCTAGCGCCGCGTCCAGCGCCGCGGTGTCGGGTGGCCGTGGGAGGATGACGGCGTGCGTTTGTACCGGGATGAGGCGGTGGTGGTCCGCCAGCACAAGCTGGGCGAGGCCGACCGAATCGTCACCTTGCTGACCCGCCAGCACGGGCTGGTGCGGGCAGTGGCCAAGGGGGTGCGGCGCACCAAGTCCCGATTCGGAGCGCGGCTGGAGCCGTTCGCGTATGTCGATGTGCAGCTACATCCGGGGCGGACCCTGGACGTCGTCACGCAGGTGCACACCATGGAGGCCTTCGCCTCCGACATCGTCGACGACTACGGCCGCTACACCACCGCCTGCGCTGTCCTGGAAACCGCCGAACGGCTGGCCGGTGAGGAACGCGCGCCCGCGCCACGGTTGCACGCGCTGACCGCGAGCGCCCTGCGTGCGATCGCCGCCAAACAGCGTCCGCACGAACTGATCCTCGACGCATACCTGTTGCGCGCCATGGGTTTCGCCGGTTGGGCGCCCGCGCTCGACGAATGCGCCAAGTGCGCGACACCGGGTCCGCATCGTGCGTTCCACGTCGCCGCCGGTGGCGCCGTCTGCGTGCACTGCCGCCCGCCCGGCTCGGCCACCCCGCAGCAAGGGGTGCTCGACATGCTGGTCGCGCTGCTCAAAGGCGAATGGCAGGACGTCGAGTCCGTGCCCGAGGGCGTGCGCCGGCAGGCCAGCGGTTTGGTGGCCGCGCACCTGCAGTGGCACCTCGAACGCCAACTCCGCACCCTCCCCCTGATCGAGCGCTCCACCTTCTCCGCCTGATCGCCGCGCAGCGTCTCCACAACCATCAGGCAGGATGGACGCCGTGATCCTCCGCCGTGACTCCGCAACGACCACTGCGCGCTCGACCGGTCAGCGCACTGTCCGCCCGCCGTCGCCGCACCCGTCCGGGGCGACGCCGCCGGAAATTCCCGCGGAACTGGTACCCAACCACGTCGCGCTGGTGATGGACGGCAACGGCCGCTGGGCGCAGGAGCGCGGACTGCCCCGCACGGCCGGGCATGAGCGCGGCGAAGCGGTGCTCATGGACGCCGTCGAGGGTTGTATCGAGATCGGTGTGAAGTGGCTGTCGGCGTACGCGTTCTCCACCGAGAACTGGCGCCGCAGCCCCGACGAGGTGCGCTTCCTCATGGGCTTCAACCGCGACGTGATCCGCCGTCGTCGTGACGAGATGAACGAGATGGGCGTGCGGGTGCGCTGGGCCGGGCGGCGGCCGCGGCTGTGGCGCAGCGTGATCAAGGAACTCGAGGTCGCCGAGGAGCTGACCAAGGACAACACCGTGATGACGCTGACCATGTGCGTCAACTACGGTGGGCGCGCCGAAATCGCCGATGCGGCACGGGAAATCGCGCGGCGGGTGGCGGCGGGCGAGCTCGACCCGGAGCGGGTCACCGAGGCGACCGTGGCCAAGTACCTGGACGAACCGGATATGCCGGATGTGGATCTGTTCCTGCGTCCGTCCGGTGAGTTCCGCAGCTCGAACTTCCTGATCTGGCAGTCGGCGTACGCGGAGTTCGTCTATCAGTCCACGCTGTTCCCCGACTTCGACCGGCGCAACCTGTGGGATGCCTGCCTCGAGTACGCTAAGCGCGACCGGCGCTTCGGCGGCACCAAGTGAAGCCTGACGGCGACTCGCGACAGGAAAGCACCGAGATGGACGCACCAGCTACTTCCGACGAGGAACTTCAGGCCCGGGCGGGGGCGTGCCTGTCGCTCTACGACGTGGACGTGCGCGTCGACCCGGAGGGCTCGCTCGGGTTCGAATACGAGGGCGCACTGTGCTCGCTGCGCGCTGTCAACCTCGCGCCCGGCCTAGACGTGCTCACCCTCACCTGCGTACTGGCCTGGGATCGTCCACTGAAGCCGCAGCTGCACAAGCGAGTTGCCGAGCGCAACAACGCTTTACAGTTCGGCTCGGTCACCCTGATCAGCCACGAGAAGCTGGCCGACGTGATGCTCCGCTACACCTTCCCGGCCGCGGGCCTCGACGACCAAGCGCTTGCGACCATGCTCCTGCTGGTCCTCTCCGGCGCGGGCCGCGCCCGCCAGGGCTTGGTTCTCCCCTGATCTCGGCGTTTCAGGGGACGGTGGGCTCACCGTAGGGCATCAACGTACGCACACCTTTGGCCAAGGTTTCCGGTGAGACGTCGCCGATGATCAGGTGCTGCAGGATGAAACCTGGGAGGAGCCCGAGGATCACCGCCGCCACCGCATCGGGGTCGGCATCGCCGGGGAGCCAGCCCGCATCACGCATCCGCACGGCGTATTCCACCCAGCAGCCGCGCAATCCGCTCATGGCCTCTTTGACGTAGCGGCCGGCATCGGGGTCGACCAGCGCCAGCGCCCAGGCTTGTGGCGCGAGCCGGACTGTCCCGCCCGGACCACCGTTCTCGACCACATGCTGGGCGACCGCCCCGAGCACCTCCGCCGGAGTGGGCAGCGGATCGAGGTGGATCTGCTCGGCCATCAAGGCCCGCAACGGAACTGCCGTATGGTTTGCCAGCGCCGCGATGATGTCGTTCTTGGACTTGAAGTACCGGTAGACCGCACCGGCTGACAGCCCGGATTCAGCGAATACATCCTGCATCGAGGTCTCGTGGAACCCTTTGCGGACAAAGCAGGTGCGGGCGGCGCTCAAAATTTGCTGGCGGCGACGTTCCAGATGTTCTTCGCTGACTCGGGGCATGTGTCCAAACTAAAACGAATATTCGTTCTTGACAAGGTGATTGGGCCGCGCGACGATATCCCCATCGAAAGAGAACGAACATTCGATTTACGGGAGAACCCCATGAACACCCTCCAGCGGGCCATCGCCCTCGGCTTCGGCGCAGCCCTCATCCAAGCCCTCATGTTGATCGCATTCGCTTGGCCCGCAGCGAATATGGCGCCCCGCGACCTGCCGCTGGCCGTCACCGGGCCGCAGGCCCCCATGGTCACCGAGAAGCTGAACCAGTTCAGCCCAGGCGGTTTCGAGATCACCAGCCCCGCCGACGAGGCGGCCGCTCGCCAGGCGATCAAGGACCGCGAGGTCTACGGCGCCATCCTCACCGGCGGTGGCGCACCCCGCGTCTTGATCGCTTCCGGCGCGAGTCCCGCTGTCGCCCAGCAGCTCTCGGCTATGGCACAGCAGCTGTCCGGCGCCCCGGCCGCCGCCGCGGTCGAAGACGTGGTCGCCGCCGACCCGGACGACCCGCGCGGCGGTGCCTACGGCGCCATGGTGCTCCCCCTGGTGATGTCCGGCATCGCCGGAGGTGTCTTGCTCAGCCTCTTGGTCTCGACGGTCACCGGCCGCCTGGTCGGACTGGTCACCTTCGGCATCGCCGGTGGCCTGCTGAGCATGCTGATCATCCAGGGCTGGATGTCCATCGTCCCCGGCCCCTACCTGGCGCTCGCCGCGGTAGCCGGGCTCGTCTCCTTCGCGGTCGCGGGCACTCTCGCCGGCCTCGCCACGGTGATCGGCCAACCCGGCATCGGCCTCGGTGCTCTCACCATGCTGCTGATCGGCAACCCCTTCTCCGCCGCCACCTCCGCCCCGGAGATGCTCCCCCAGCCCTGGGGCGCCATCGGCCAGCTCCTCCCACCCGGCGCCGCCGCCAACCTGCTCCGCTCCGTCGCCTTCTTCGACAACGCGGGCGCCACGAAACCGCTTGTGGTCCTAGTGATCTGGGCAGCGCTTGCCCTGACCCTGCTCGCCCTCGGCTTCCTGAAGTCCCGAGGAGCAACACCCGCCGAACCGGCCTCCTCCCCGAAGTCGGATCCGGTACCCGCCTGATAAGCCCGCCAAGGGGCCACCATCCCAGAGATGGTGGCCCCTTGGCCGTTTCAAGCCCTTCGCGCTATCCGTCGAGCTTATGAAGGAACGCCAGTAGTTCACCGCGACCCATAGAGGTGCTCGCCTTCGCGGAAACCAGTGCCCGCCACTCGGTCTCGGCTTGCGCGAACGCCTCCTCCAACGGCACCCCATTGGCTCGCCGCAACGCGGTCAACCCGGTCAAAAACGCGACGGCCTCGCCGCCGAAGTAAGGCTCAGACATTCCGCCACAGTAGCCGCGCGACGGCGTAGTCGAATTGCTGTCGGCTACGCCGAAACCACAGCGATATAACTACGTTCACGCCGCGCGACTACTGCGGCAGCAGCAAACCGCCGACGAGCAGCATCAGGGACTGCTGGGCTTCCAGACGGGCAGCGTCCTTGTCCGCCGCGTGGGCGACAATGTGGCCCGCTTCGGTGATCGCGGCCAGCAGTAGATGGGCCACGGTGTGGATGGGGATGTCGGGGATCAGCCCCGCTTCCCGGGCGGCTTCGAGTTGGCGCATGGTCATGCCGAGGCCGTGGCGGATCTCGAGTTCGCGAAAGGCCTGCCAGCCGAGGACGGCCGGGGCGTCGTAGAGGGCGATCCGGATCATCTCCGGGCGCTGGCAGATCTCCAGGAAGGTGTTGAGGCCGATGGCCATTGCGGCGAGCAGGTCGTCGGTGCCGGAGGCGGCGATGGCATTCTCGATCTCCGCCATGTTGCCCACCTCCAACTGTTCGAGCACCGCGACGAAGAGGCCGCGTTTGTCGCCGTAATGGTGGTGCAGGGCGCCACGGGTGACGCCGGCCTCGGCGACGAGTTGCTCGGCCGAGGTGCCCGCGAAGCCGCGCTCGCCGAACAGGCGGCGGCCTGCTTGTTCGAGCGCGGCTTTGGTGGTGCGGGAGCGGTCCTCCTGGCTACGACGTGGCATGCAGCCGAGTGAACTCCAGGATCCGTTCGGTGAGCAACTCGGGCTGGTCTTCGGAGAGGAAAGCGTAGGAGTCGTCGATGTAGGTCACCGTCGCGTTGGGCAGGTCGGCGGCCAGACGCTCGGCGTCGGCGGGCGGGAAGAGCTTGTCTTCACGCGCCCAGGCCAGCAGCACCGGCTGGCGCACCTCGCCGAAATGAGTGGCGGCCTCCTCGGTATAGCGGCGATCGATCCCTTTCAGGAAGAGCCGCAGGTCTTTCCGAATCGCACCGGAGTTGCGGCTGGGCAGGAGATAGGAGTCCGCGATCTCGGGCGGGACGGGACGCTTGGTCACCGCGCCGAAGATCAGCGGCAGGCGGTGCAGCGCCCGGATGCGTGCGAGTTCCGTGGCGGGCCGAATGCATCCGGGGATGCGGGCCAGCCGCGGCAGCAGCGTGAACGGCGGCGGCAGGAAATTGTCGTAGGCGTCGCAGGAGGTGAGCACCACGCGGCCGATGCGCTCCGGACGCCTGGTCAGCAGGATCTGCGTGAGCGCACCGCCGGTGTCGTTGGCGACCAGGGTGACATCGGTGAGGCCGAGTTGCTCCAGGAAGGTCGCGATCAGATCGGCGACGCCGGTCGGGGTGAGATCCAGGCCGGGGACCGGAATCGAGTGCGCGCCGAGCGGCCAGTCCGGAGTGATGCAGCGATAGCCCGCCGCGGCGATCCCGGGCACCAACTTGCGCCAGAGGTCGGCATTGACCAGCACACCGTGCACGAAGACGACCGGGGGCCCCTCCCCGGTTTCGTGGTAGCGGATGCGCCCGCCGGGCAGGGCGATTTCCGTGCTGTGGCCGAGCTCGGTGCTGATTCCCATGATCGTTCCCCTCTTCCCAATTCCGCTGTCGCGTAGGTGATTGTAAACATACATACGGGATGTATGTCTATAGAAAAGCGGTCGCCGTCAAGGTGGACGGTTGACCAGAAGGGGGGTTACCGTTCAGTATCATCGGGACAAAGAGAGGGAGCTCACATGACAGCGCCGAGCCGCCGCCGACTCTCGGCGGTCCCCGACCGGGCCCCCGAGCCCACCGACCTGGGACTGGCCGACACCGCGGCCGCCCTCTCGCACGGCGCGCTGAGCTCCACCGCCGCCGTCACCGCCGCGCTGGACCGGATCGACGCCAGCCAGCCCGGACTCAACGCCTTCCGTCTCGTGCGCCGCGAACGCGCCCTCGCCGAAGCCGCCGCAGCGGACAAACGCCTCGCCGCGGGTGAACGACTACCGCTGCTCGGGGTCCCGATCGCCGTCAAGGACGACACCGATATCGCCGGTGAGCCAACAGCTTTCGGCTGCGGCGGCGAGTTCGAGCCGAAGATCGAGGATGCCGAATCGGTGCGCCGACTACGCGCGGCGGGCGCGGTGATCGTCGGCAAGACCAACACCTGCGAACTCGGTCAGCTGCCGTTCACCAGCGGCGCGGCCTTCGGCCACACCCGCAACCCGTGGGCGGCCGAGCACACCCCCGGCGGCTCCTCGGGCGGCTCCGCCGCCGCCGTCGCCGCCGGATTGGTCCCGGCCGCACTGGGTTCCGACGGCGCGGGCTCGGTCCGCATTCCCGCCGCGTGGACCAACCTGGTCGGCATCAAACCGCAGCGCGGCCGGATCTCCACCTGGCCGGAAGCCGAAGCGTTCCATGGCCTCACTGTGAACGGCCCGCTCGCGCGCACCGTCGCCGACGCCGCGCTGCTGCTCGACGTGGCCGCGGGCCCGCACGCCGGTGACCGGCACACTCCCGAACCGATCAGCGCCGTCGACGCCGTCGGCCGCGATCCGGGCCGCCTGCGCATCGCGTTGTCACTGCGAATCCCGTTCACCGCCACCAAGACCGCGCTCGACCCCGAAGTCGAGTCCGCCACCCGCCGGCTGGCCGCGACCCTGCGCAAGCTCGGCCACTCGGTCACCATCGCCGACCTGCACTACGGCCTGATGATCGGCGCGTCCTTCCTGCCGCGCTCGATGAGTGGCATTCGCGCGCGGTACGGCCAAATGCCCGGCGCCGCGGTCGATCCCCGCACCCGCACCAACGTGCTGCTCGGCCGGGTACTGGACGGGCCGGCGCTGTTCGCAGCCCGGCAGGCGGAACCGTTGCTGCACAAGCGAATCGGTGGCTTCTTCGACGACTACGACCTGGTGCTCGCGCCGACCACCGCCACTCCCCCGCCGCGCGCGGAGGACATCGACGGAATCGGCTTCAACGCCACCAACAACCTCATCACCGCCGCCTGCCCCTACACCTGGCCCTGGAACGTCCTCGGCTGGCCGAGCGTGAACGTCCCGGCCGGGTTCACCGAAGCCGGTCTGCCGGTCGGCGCCCAGCTCATGGGCACCGCGAACACCGAACCGCTGCTGATTTCGGTTGCGGCGCAACTGGAATCGGAACTGCACTGGGAGCGCCACCGGCCCGAACCCTGGTGGGGTTGAGTAGTCGCTCATCGTGTGGGCGGTGTCCAAGTCTCGATGGTGCTCTTGGTGCCTTTCGGGCAACCGTCTGGTCCGCGACCCGCGACGGCGCCTGGCGGGTACATCAGCAGGCACTGTTGCGGCTGACCGGCTTTCCGGACGCCGGTCGCGACCAGGACGCCGATGGTCGACCCGTCGGCGACTCGGCTGGTGGAAAAGTGCAGCACGCCCGTGACGCCCTTGTAGTCGGCGCCGCGCAATTGCAGTGCGATCGCAGCGCGGTTGATTCCGTCGCCGGTGCGCTCCGGGCGGGAGCGATTGGTCCGGACTGCCTGTAAAACGACCCCGGCGACGTCGTAGGCCAGCCCGGTGCGGTCGCCCGGCCACGCCGGTTGGTAGGCCGCCAGGTCAGGGTAGCCGGCGAGATCCTCGACGAGTCGTGCCAATTCGCCGCACAGCTCCTGGAAGTCCAGGCTGCCGGATTCCTCGCCGTAGTTGCCGTTGCCGCGCACGCATTCCGCGCCGCCGAGAATCACCGGAACGGCCTTGGCGACGTAGCGCACGGTGAGGCTCGCCGGTAGCGCCGCCATCGCTTTCGGGTCGGCGATCAGACGGGTCACCGTGTCGGCGCCGAGGATCGCGGGCGGTTCCGTGCAGCCCCGGGTGACGGCGTTGCCGAAGGTGGCGAAATCGTCGTTGCGCCCGGCGAAGAACAGGAGCGTGTCCGGATCGAATCCCGGTGTCTCGCAAGGCGCGGGGAAGCTGTAGAGCTCGCGCTGCGCGTTCCAGCTCCGGCTGTCGCGCGGCACGCCGCGCCGGTCGAGCTCTGCGTTCAGGTCGTCGACCAGCGTGGTGACGTAGATGTCGTCGGTGGCCTTCGGGTGGTAGACCTGCACCCGGTTGTACCGCCGCTGACCGGCTTTCGGTGTGCCGTCCGGATAGCGTGATCCCTCGACGTAATCCGCTACGAGCCGAGCCTGGGTCCGGTTGCTCGGCACCGCCTGGAAGTACATCGGCGAGTTGGTTTCCAGGCCGTCCGCGGACAGCGTGGTCGCGACGACGGGCACCCCGAGATCGCCGAGTTTGCCGATGGCGCGGGCAGTTTCGGCGGTGCTGCGGTCCATACCGACCACCCCGAGGACCCCCGGATCCTTGCGCACCAGATCGGCCAGCATGGTGTCGACCACCCAGGACGCGTGCCGCATCTCCGACCCGCCGTTGGCGATGATGATGCGCAGCAACGGTTCCGACTCGTCGGGTGCGAGTATCGCGCGCCGCTGCCGCACCGCCAATCCGGCCAGCTCCTGCATTTGCGCGTGCGGATAGCGAATATTGCTGTCCGCGTAGCTGATCCCCGCGAAGTAGACCAGCGAAACCAGCGGCCGGCGTGGATTGTCGCGACGGATACCCGCGGCAATCTTGTTCTGCCGGAACACTTCGTGCTGCATCGCCGCCAGTTCCTTGTCGTCGGCGAAGAGTTGCCGGTCGTTGTCGCTGTAACCGACGCACTCACCGGCACGCTCGGCCACCGCGATCCCCGAGGTCCACGGCCAATGCGAGCAGGGTGCGCCACGCAGCGGCGGCACATACACCAGCGCGGCCGCGACCAGCAGCGCTACCGGGATCAGCACGCAACTCGCGACGAACCATTTACGGGCCGCCAGCGGTGGCGCGGGCGGCACGGCCAGATGCGTTCGGTGCGAATCGCTGAACCGGCCCTGCACCGGATCGGGTAGCTCCAACGGCAGGAACCAGGCGTCGGCGGAACGGTTGGTCCGGCTGTTGTCGATGCCGCGCACCCACTGCCGCAGCGGATCGGCATCCGACCCGGAAGCCGTTCTGTCAGCGAGGCTTTCCAGCTCGTCGCCCCTGCGCAGATCACCGATGCTGGCCAGGGTGTGGACCGGCTCGGGGGGCGTCAGTTCCCGGGGGTTGTAGTCCAGGACGGCGATGACCACCAGCGGATCGAAAATTCCGGTCTCGTTGCGGATGTCGTTGATGCGGCGCAGCAGATCGGCGCCCTTGCCGCTGCGGCCGACGGAATCCAGCAGTGCCACCGGGAAGGCCGTGCGGCGCCAGCTCGAAGGCCGCCAGATCCGCTTGGTGTACGCGTCGCGCAGATCCTCCAGGAACGCGTGCACCAGCAGCTTCGCGACCTGGTCCGCGTTCTCGTCGCCGCGCAGCGGCACGGTCAGCCGGGTCGCGAAACCCAGGAAGCTGTCCGACAATTCGGGTGCCATGTAGCGCTGGTGCATGAACCAGCGCGTCTCTTTCGACAGACCGGGGACGCGGCCGCTGACCCACATCCACAGCCGCAGGATCGGCCACAACGCGAAGACGCCGAACACCAGCCGCGTGATCCAGTCGCCGCCTTCGGAATTGCCGCCATCGAAATCGCGGGAACCCAGCCGCAGCAGCCTGGGCAGCCGGGTCCGCAGCTCGACCGCCGCCTGGGTCTCCTCGGTGGGAATGCGCTGCCGGGTCAGCCAATCCGCGGTGCGATAGCGCGGGAACGCGATCGGACCCATCGCGGTGTCGTCCCGGGAGAAACTCTCGACCAACCGCTGCAGAATCGGCAGGCAGTGCTCGGGCACCTCGGAGCCGGCGGCCTCCGGGGCGGCGTTCGGTCCGGTCGTATTGCGCCCGGGGATGATCGAATCCTCGCCCAGCTGATGCAATTCGGCGCGCGCCCGCGGCACGGCACGACGGCCGCCCGACTCGCCGAACCACTGGTGGATCTCCTTCATGAGATCGCTGTTCGCCGCGGGACCGGCGAGTAGCACCAGCGGGCGCGGCAACCGACGCCGGCCGCCCAGCATGGTCCGCAGCACCCGGGGCTTCTCCGAGGGCACGTACAGCGCCCGCAAGAGCTTCTGGAGTCTGCCGATATCGTCCGAACCCGGCACCGTGGCCTCCTCCCCTGGGCAGAGCGTCGCGAACCCCTGACGTTACAAGAACATTCGGGGTTACAAGGGTGCGTCGAGCCACCAGCGGTCGTAGAGATCCCGGCCGGAGTTGCCGCCGAGGACGGCGATATCGCAGTACTTGCGGGTTTCATCGAAGAACTGGATCTTCAACTGCCCGCTGAGCTCACGGCGATCGTCCGAGGCGGGAACATCCTGCCCGATAACCCGCCCGTTCCCCGAAGGACGCTGCCAGCGCTCGTCGACGGTCACCGGGCGGTCGGCCGCCGGGCCGAAATTCTCGTTCACGCTGACCGTGCTGCAGACCACGACGAGTCGCCACACTGGATCGAGGTCTCCGTTGCAGGACAACCGGTTCAGCGAGTCCCGCGATTGATTCACATCGATCGGCTGCAGATTGCCGTCCACGGCGGTGCATCGCAGACCCCGGTAACCGCTGTCGGTCTGGGTTTTGGGCAGCAGCTGAGGAAAGGCTTTCACCATGTACTCGTGCGCTCCCCAGGAGTTCGGCGCGGCAACCGTCGTCGAAGACAGCGCGCTTTCGGCGGGTTCCCGATCTCGAAATTGGAAGACGTAGGCGGCCGCACCGAGCAGGGCCGCGACCATGGCCGCCGCACCGAGCGCGATCGCACGCCTGCGCGGCGACCGCCGCACCCGAACCTCCGGAGCCGGCGCGATGCCCAGAGCCGCCCCGGCGGCCGCAGCGAGTGCGCCCGCGGATTGGTGGCGCCGCGCCGGGTCCTTGGACAGCGCCTTGGCGATCACGCCGTCGATCGCGCCGGGCAGGTGGACCACGCTGGTCGGGCGGGGCGGGCGATCGTGGAGGTGAGCGTGGATCGTCGCCTCGACGGTGGGGCGCGGAAACGGTTTCGCCCCCGTCAGCAATTCGTAGAGCGTGCAACCCAGCGCGTACACATCGGCGCGGTGATCGACGGTCCCCGCGGTGAGCTGTTCGGGCGCCGCGTAACCGACGGTCGCGAGCACCGTGCCCACCTGTGTCAGTGCGGTCGTCGCGGCGGCGGTACGCGCGATGCCGAAGTCTGTGATCGAAACCCGATCGGGTTGTCCCGGAATAGATTCGAGCAGGATGTTCGCCGGTTTGACATCCCGGTGGACCATGCCGGCGCGATGCGCGTGGTCCAAGCCACGGGCCGCCGCGCTGATGATGTGCACGGCGCGTTCGGGCGGCACCTCCTCGAGGCCCCGGCGAATCAGCGCGGCGGCATCGATGCCGTCGACGAACCGCATCGCGATCCACAATCGTCCGTGCTCGATGCCGCGGTCGTGGACACCGACGATATTCGGATGATCCAGCCGCGCCGCCAGTTCCGCTTCCCGGATGAAGCGGGCCCGGAATTCGGCGTCCGAACTGTGTTGCGCCGACAGTACTTTCAGGGCGTCATGGCGCGGCAAGCGCGGATGGGCTGCCACATACACCGTGCCCATACCGCCACGGCCGATTACCCGATCGATTCGGTAGCCGGCGAACAGCGTTCCTGGAGATAAGATTTCGGCAGCGTCAGGCACTGTTCACCAGCAGCAGATATTGGGCGGCGGCACGCTGCTGCGCCTCGGTGAGATTGCGGCCGACGATCGTGGCGGAGTATCGCCCGAACAGCACGTGACAACCGAACTGGACCGGCCACTCGGGCGCCGAGACGTTGTACTTGTGACAATAGGCGTCGGATAACCCCTTGGGCGCGGCCGCCGACCGGGAATCCGCTTCTGCCCGCTGTCTTTCCGCGGTGACGACCCGCCGCGCGGTGACCGCGTCCGGGAATCTTTCGAGAACGTTGAAGCCGTTCATGGCGAGCATTTCGACCGATTCGCTGATCCCCATCGTTCGCAGCAGCCGAGTGCCACGAGGTCCGTAGACCACGCCGCTGGTGCTGATCGTCGCGCCGAGGCCGGCTTGGTCGTCGAGATCGACGACCACCACACTCGGCACGGGCCACTGCCCGTTGCCGTAGGGCAGCAGACGCGACACCATCCCGTCCGGGTCCAGCGGAAGATCGGCAAAACGCTCCCGCGGCGTGGCTCGAAACTCACGCAACCGCGGTAGCTGAACATCGAAGGCCTTGCGGACGAGCCCGCTCAGCACCGCATAGTCCGGCGTGGTGTGACCGGCCAGCACGCTGATGACGAACGATCCGTGCGCCAACGTCGCCGCCATCGTCGGGGCGGTCGGACGCCAATGCCCGTACGCTCCGGGATAATCCGCGATCCGGACCGCCACGTTGTCCGGATTCACCGCGGCATCGGTGGCATCTATCTGCCGGGCCGCCAACTGAGCGGCCGACGCATCGGGGAAACGCAGGAGAAGCACGGTCAATAGCCGCACGGTGCCGACCGCCCGCTCTTGGATCTCGACCTCACTTCCGGTGACCACGTATCCGGCCAGCATCGTGTGGGATTCGAGCACCTTTTGCACCGGCACGGCCAGCACGCCCACTGCTTTCTGCGGATTCGGCAGTGGCCCAGTTCGTTTGGCCACCCCTTTGCTCAGTGCCGCATCCACCTCGGCCGGGTCGAGGAGGGCCTCGGCCATCCGCACCGATTCCAGCACCCGCCCATACTGTTCATTGCCCGCCGGCGCCGACAGCGGCTGCACCTCATTGGCACCGATATCCAGCGCCGACGGGGCGGTTACGGCGGGGACCGGCTCCCCCGTCCGGACACAGCCGCTCGCCACCGTCAGCGCCGCGGTGAGCAGCACAGCGGCACGCAACAGTGCCGTGCGCGAAATCATTGGTACCCCTTGTCATATCGGTGCATCGAGCCACCATCGTTCCCGGAGTTCGGAACCGGACTCGGCGCCACTGACCCGAAGTCGACAGAAGTTCCGATCAGGCCCGTCGAAGTGCACTTCGAGTTTGCCGATGATCCTGCCGTCGGTACCGGCGTTGCCGCCCCAGCGCATCACGCCGGTACCCGAAGGCCTGGTCCACCGTTCCTCGCCTTCCAACTGTGTCATCACCAGCGACTCCGTCACCGGGGTGCGGTCGCTATTGCAGGTAATCGTCAGCACCGCCACGGGATCGGCGTCGCCGCCGCAACTCACCGACGCCCTCGGCACCACCTCGTCGAAGCTGATGTACTTCTGGCTTTCTCTGGCATCCAGGTGCAGACAGGAGTGCAGGTCTTTGTACCCGGTCGCGGTCGGTGCGACCGGCAGCAGCTCCGGAAAGGTCCGCGCGATCAAGGCGGCCGTGCCCCAGGCGTCGGCATTGACGCGCACCGGAGCAGCGCCCGAGGCCGGAGTCTCGTCGGAGCCATGCCGAACGGCCAGCGAAATCGCCACGGCCACCGCGATACTCGCGACAAGCGCGGCACCGGCGAGCAGACGTCGCCGCCGACCCGCGCTCGGGACGACGTGCTCACCTCGCGACGCCGACCAGGCCGCCCGCGCGGCGGCCGCCAGTCCACCGCAGCTCTGATAGCGGTCCGCCGGATCCTTGGCCAGGGCTGTCGTGATGACCGCGTCCAATTCTGTTGGCACCCGGGGGTTTTCCAGCGAAGGCTGCGGTGGCGTCTCCAGCAGGTGGGCGTACATCACCGCGGCCGGGCTGCCGCGCAGGTAGGGCACCGAACCGGTGAGCAGGTGATAGAAGGTGCAGCCCAGCGCGTACACATCGGCACGGTGATCGATGGTTTCGGCACTGATCTGTTCGGGCGCCGCGTAGGCCAGCGTCGCGGTGAAACCGCCTGCCTCGGTGTCATTTTCGTCCTGATCAGCGGTGCGGGAGATACCGAAATCGGTGACCAGCACCCGTTCGGGCTCCTCGGCGCCCGCGGCCAGCAGGATATTGGCCGGTTTGACATCGAGGTGGAGCAGTCCGACCCGGTGAATCTCATCGAGGCCGTTGGCGGCCTCGGTCAGGATCCGCAGGGCACGCTCGACGGGCAGCCCACCCGGGTCCTGGCCGATCAATTCGGCCACATCCATCCCGTCGACGTACTGCATCGCGATCCACAACCGGCCGTCGT
Organism: Nocardia sp. XZ_19_385; assembly: GCF_015355755.1. Lineage (NCBI taxonomy): Bacteria > Bacillati > Actinomycetota > Actinomycetes > Mycobacteriales > Nocardiaceae > Nocardia > Nocardia sp. XZ_19_385. The sequence continues at coordinate 267,707 of NZ_JACVEE010000004.1, read as the reverse complement.
GCTCACCGCGATCGCGCACCGCGACGACATTGGGATGGTGCAGCCGGACGGCGATCTCCGCTTCACGCAGGAACCGGGCCCGGAACTCCGCGTTGGCGGCGTGCTTGTCGGACAGGATCTTCAGTGCGTCATGACGTGGCAGGCGCGGATGCCGGGCCAAGTACACCTCGCCCATGCCACCCGCGCCGAGCCGGCGTTCGACGTGATACCCGGCGAAATCCTCAGAAAGGCGCATCAGGCCACCACCGATCGTAGAGATCCTTTCCCGAGGCCCCGCCCATCACCGCGACTTGGCAGAAGTTGCGCGCGGTGTCGTCGAATTCGAGGCCCACGGCGCCGGAGCGGCGACCAGCCAAGTCGATGTCCATCCAGGTCACGCGGCCGCGGCCGGTGCGCCGCTCCCAGCGCAGGTCGCCGAGCGGATGCGCATCGGCCAGGTAGAACGGGGTTCGGTTCGTGGCGCACTGGATATCCACATCCGTCACCGGGTTGTGGTTTCCGCTACAGCTCAGGCGAGCGATGGTGCGCGGTACCTTGCCCAGGTCAGCCGGATTGTCCTGCTCATCGACCGCGGCACAGCGGATTCCCTGATATCCGGTGGTCACCGGCCGGGCCGGCAGCAGTTGTGGCAGCGCATCGACCACGAACTGATATTTCCCCCAGGTGACGCCGCTGGGAGTGCCGGTGGGCAGCACCGGCGCAGCCGCCGGTCCCGGCGAATCTCGTTGCAGCACAACGATACCGGTCGCCGCAATCAGCACAGCGAGGACACCGGCGGCAACAGCCGCATACCGGAGCCGCCGCGGCTGCTCGGGCGGGGGTACCGGCCGCGCACGGACAGTCGGCTGGGACGGAATGCTCGGTGGCCGGACCACCAGCATCGTCGGCTCGACCGCCTGGCCGAAAGCTCCGGCCACCGCCGCCGCGAGCGCCCCGCAGGAGGAGTAGCGATCCTCCGGATTCTTCGCCATGGCCCGCGCGATCACCGCATCGATTCCGGGCGGCAGACTCGGCCGCGCCTGGCGGGCGCGGGGCGGCGGCTCGCCCAGATGCGCGCGCATGACCGCGACCACCGAAGCACGCGGGAAGGGTTTGCTGCCGGTCAGCAACTCGAAAACAGTGCAGCCCAACGCATACACGTCCGCACGGTGATCGACTTGCCGTTCGGAAAGCACTTCCGGGGCGGTGTAAGCCAGGGTCCCCACTACCGTGCCGACCTCGGTCAGCGCGGTGCCGTCACCGGCGGCCCGGGCGATCCCGAAATCCGCGACCAGTACTCGCCCGGCGTCGCCGTCGACGGGTTCGATCAGGATGTTCGCCGGCTTCACGTCCCGGTGCAGCATGCCGGATCGGTGCGCTTCGTCCAGGCCTTGGGCGACCTCAGCGACAAGACCGACCACCCGCTCGACCGGCAAAGCGCCCTCGCGAAGCAGCAGTTCGGCGGCATCGAAGCCGTCGACGTACTCCATCGCGATCCAGAGCCGGCCCTCGAATTCCCCGCGGTCGTGCACGGCCACGATATTGCGGTGGTCCAGCCGGGCGGCCATTTCGGCTTCGCGCAGAAAGCGGGCACGGAACTCCGCTGACGCGCTGAAGTTCTGCGGCAGGATCTTCACCGCTTCCCGTCGGGGCAGGCGCGGATGCCACGCCGCGTACACCGCGCCCATACCGCCGACCCCGAGTAGCCGTTCGATCGTGTATCCCGCGAATTCTGTTCCAGGACTGAGTGTTTCGACCATTCTCCTACTCGCTGTTCACCAGTAGCGCGTACTGTGCCGCAGCGCGTTGCCGGACATCGGTGTAGTCCCGGCTGAACACCGCGGCGAGATATCGGCCGTAGCGGAGCAGGCAACTGAACCGCGTCATCGTCGCGATGGCCTTCGGACGCTCGCGACAGTCGATCTCCATCAGCCCGGCAGGCGCCGGAATCCGCACCAGCTCGGTATCGTCCGCCGGACGCTGCACCGTGGCGAAGTGCTTGCGCGCCGCGGCGGCGTCGGCGAATCGGACCAGCCGATCGAAACGGTTCAGCGCCAGCGACTCGAAGCGCTGTTCGGCCGGGCCGGAGGTCAATTCGGCGCCGCGCGATCCATACACCACCCCCCGCGCGTTCAGCAGTGTGTCCCATCCGGCGTTCGCGTCGAGATCACCGAGGATCACCTGGGGAAACGGCCATCGGCCCGGCGCCTCGGGGACCATCCGACCCAGCATGGCGTCGGGGTCGAGGGGGAGTTCGGTGAACCGGCCCGCAGGTGTCGGCGCGAAGGTCTTCAGCAGCGCTATCTGGGTATCGAATGCCTTGCTCGCCAGGGCGGACAGTGCGGCCAAGTCCGGAGTACGGTCACCGGCGAGCACGCTGATCACGAAGGATTCGTGGGCCACGGTGGCTGCCAGCGTCGGCACGGTGGGACGCCAATGACTGCGCGCCGCCGGGTATCCGGCGACCGGCACCGCGACATTGTCCGGGCTGACCGCGAAGTCGACCGCATCGATCTCCTGCGCGGCCTGTTGTGCCGCGCCGGCCTCGGCGAAGCGCAGCACCACGATCTGCAGCAGGCGAGCGGACCCGATCGTTCCTCGCATGCCCTCGACGGCATCGGTGGCACCCACCGTGTAGCCGGCCAGCATCCCGTGCCGCTCCAGCACGGCCCGAGTCGGATTCGCCAGCAGGCCGGAGGCTTTGGCCGGCGTCGGCAGCGGCACCGCGCGCGGACCCCGGAGGGGCACGCGCAGTGCCGGATCCACCGCCACCGGGTCCGCCATGGCCTCTGCCATGCGGATCGACTCCAGTACCTGCCCCTGGTAATCGCTCACAACGGCCGGCGCGATCATCGGATTCCGGCTGTACGGGCCGACATCGAGCGCGGCCGGATCCGGTCCGGAGACGGGGCGACCCACCACCGTGCACCCGCAAACCGCCAACACCGTCGACACGAGGAGTATCCGCAGCACCCTCACAGCGGCGCACCCGTCCACCAGCGCGACCGTAGTTCGGCGCCGGACGCACCGCCGGTCACGACGAGGTAGCAGAAGTTGCGATCGGCATCGTCGAAGTAGACGCGCAGATAGCCGGCGACGACGCTCTCGAGACCCATGTAGGTCCCCCAGTGCAGATTTCCGGCACCCGAGCCCCGAGTCCAGCTCTCGTCGCCCTCGGCCCAATCGAAGATCCGCGGTGGCGCGATGGGCGAACGATCCGCGTTGCAGACGACGTCCAGGCTGACCGCGGGCTCCCGGTTACCCAGGCAATGAACTCGGCCGACGGGTACGTAGACGTCGACGGAGAGTTCCCGCCGATCCTCGTTCACCGGGCGGCAGGCATACAGTTCCTGATAGCCGGCACCGAACTGCGAGGCCGGCATCAACTCCGGAAATGCCTGCGCGACATAGGTGTACGCGCCCCAGGACACTGTATCCACGGCGGTCTGCGGGCCGATGGTGGTGGCTGTCGACCCGCGCGGCACGGTCTCCTCCCGGCCCAGCGCCACCGCCGTCGTCACACCGGTCAGCACGATCGCGAGCAGCGCCGCGCCGATCAGCAGGCGGCGACGCGCGGTGCGACGACGCGGCGCCGGAGTCGCGTCGAGCCGCACGGTCGACTCGGCCGCCACCTCCGCCGCGGCCGCCAGCGCACCGCAGCTGGCGAACCGGTCCTCCGGGCGTTTGGCCAGCGCGGTGGCGATCACCTCGTCGAATCCCGGTGCGGCCCCGGCATTCGACGGTTTCGGCGGTGTGTCATTCAGGTGCGCGTAGACCAGCGCGGCCGGGTCGTCACGCGCGAAAGGCACTGTCCCCGTGAGTAACTCGTAGAGCACACAACCCAGCGCGTAGATGTCGGCGCGCTGATCGACCGGGCCGCCGCTGATCTGCTCCGGCGCGGCGTAGGCCAGGGTGGCCGTGAGACCACCGGCCAGCGTCGCCGTATCGTCGGCCGGGCGGGCGATACCGAAATCGGTGACCAGTACCCGATCAGGCCGCCCGGGCTGCTCCTCGACCAAAATGTTGGCCGGCTTCACATCCCGATGCAGTAGCCCCGCCCGGTGGATCGCGTCCAGCCCCTTGGCGACCTCGCTGATGATCCGCAGAACCCGCTCGATCGGCAACCGCCCGCGCCGGATCAGCTCGGCGAGGTCGACGCCGTCGATGTACTGCATCGCGATCCACAACCGGCCGTCGTGCTGACCACGGTCGCGCACCGCCACCAGGTTCGGGTGATGCAGCCGCGCGGCGACCTCGGCCTCGCGCAGGAATCTGGCACGGAACCTGGAATCTCCGGAATGCTCCTCGGCCAGGATTTTCAGCGCGTCCTTACGCGGCAGCCGCGGATGCTGCGCGAGGAACACCGTGCCCATGCCCCCGGCACCGAGATGACCTTCTAATCGATACCCGGCAAAGTCCATGCCTTCGGCGACAGCCACCCGCACTGTCCTCTCGTACCCGCAGCGCGCCGGGACCCTTCCGGCGCGACAGGACTGACGGTACTTGATGGGCCGTGCGGAACGCGAGGTATTAGAAACCGAGCTTGCGCAACTGCTTCGGGTCGCGCTGCCAATCCTTGGCTACCTTCACATGCAGGTGCAGATAGATCCGAGTGCCGAAGATGCTCTCGATCTGCTTGCGGGCGTTTGTGCCGACCTCCTTGAGGCGGGCACCGCCCTTGCCGATGACGATGGCCTTCTGGCTGGGGCGTTCGACATAGAGGTTGGCGTGCACGTCGAGGAGTTCTTTGACCTGCTTGTCGCGCTCCTCTTCCTCGCGCTCACGCGGGACGATCTCCTCGATGACCACGGCCAGCGAGTGCGGGAGTTCATCGCGCACGCCCTCCAGCGCGGCCTCGCGGATGAGCTCGGCCATGAGGGTTTCCTCGGGCTCGTCGGTGAGTTCGCCGTCGGGGTAGAAGGCCGGGCCCTCCGGCATTTTCGAGGCGATGACCTCGGCCAGGACATCGACCTGCTCGCCCCGCACCGCCGACACCGGCACCACATCGGAGTTCTCACCGAGCAGCTTGGAGACCGCCATCAACTGTCCGGCGACCTCGTCCCGAGACACCTTGTCGATCTTGGTGACCACACCGAGCAACGTCGTCTTCGGTGCCACCTGCCGGATCTGCTCGACGATCCAGCGGTCGCCCGGGCCGATCTTCTCGTCCGCCGGAATGCACAGCGCGACCACGTCGACTTCCGAATACGTATCGCGCACAAGATCGTTCAAACGCTGACCGAGCAGCGTGCGGGGACGGTGCAGGCCGGGGGTGTCGACCAGGATCAGCTGGAAGTTCGAACGATGCACGATGCCGCGGATGGTGTGGCGGGTGGTCTGCGGGCGCGAGGAGGTGATCGCGATCTTCGCGCCGACCATCGCGTTGGTCAGCGTCGACTTGCCGGTATTCGGCCGGCCCACGAAACAGACGAAGCCGGAACGGAATTCGGGTGCGTCAGCCATGGGACACCTCGGCGGCGTCGTCGACGATCTCGAACACCGCGCCGTCCTTGTCGGTGAACACGATCCGGGCCTCGGAGGACACCTCGCGCACCGCGGCGACCCCACCGTCGGAGAGTCGTCCGCCGACCACCACGGCGGCCTCGAAACCCTCTGCGCCACTGGAGATCGCGGCCGCGACGGCGGCCTGCAAGGCGGTCAGCCGCAGCGCCTGCAGCCCGACCTCACCGGCGGCATAGGTGCGGCCGTCGGTGTCGCGCACCGCGGCACCGCTCGCACCGCCGGTGCGGGCCAGCGCACCACGAGCCAGGACCACCAGTTTGGTGTCCTCGTCGTCCAATTCAGTCATCGGTGTCTCCATCCTCGTCATGTTCGGGCGTCTCGCCATTCGGCTCCTCGCCCCTGGTTTTCCGCGGCGCCTGGCGCACCTCGACCGTGTGCACCCGCATCCGCCCTCGCCCGTCCGCATGACCCTCGCCACGCAGCACCAGACCGTGCACCTCGACCTGGGAACCCGGCAGCGGCACCCGGCCCAGAGCGTGCGCGAGCAGGCCACCGACGGTGTCGACGTCCTCCTCCTCGATCTCCAGCCCGTACAGCTCGGCCAGATCGTCCACCGCGAGCCGGGCCGAGACTCGAAAACGGCCGTCGCCCAAGTCTTCTACCGGAGGGGTCTCATCGGTGTCGTATTCGTCGGCGATTTCCCCGACGATTTCCTCGAGCACGTCCTCGATGGTCACCAGGCCGGCGATGCCGCCGTATTCGTCGACCAGCAGCGCCATATGGTTCCGGCGGCGCTGCATTTCGTCGAGCAGGTCGTCCAGCGGTTTGGAGTCGGGCATGAACACCGCGGGTCGCATCACCTCGTCGACGCGCACCTGCCGACTCCGATCTGCGTACGGCACAAGGTCTTTCAGGTAGACGACACCCTGGATGTCGTCGACGTTCTCGCCGATCACCGGAATCCGGGAGTGGCCGCTGCGTACCGCCAGCGACATCGCCTGGGCCGCGGTCTTGTCCTGTTCGATCCAGACCATCTCGGTGCGCGGCACCATCACTTCGCGCGCGGAGGTGTCACCCAGCTCGAAGACCGACTGGATCATGCGGCGCTCGTCGTCGGCGACAACGCCGCGCTCGCTGGCCATTTCGACGACTTCGCGCAACTCGATCTCGGAGGCGAAGGGACCGTTGCGAAAACCTTTACCGGGGGTGACCGCATTACCGATGAGGATCAGCAAACGGCTGACCGGGCCGAGGATCATGCCGATGAACTGCAACGGCACCGCCGCCGCCAGCGCCAGGGTGTAGGCGTGCTGACGGCCCAGGGTGCGCGGGCCGACACCGATCACCACATAATCGACCAGCACCATCACCGTGGCGGTGATCAGCAGCGCCCAGCCTTGGCTGATCATGCCGATCAGCGCCGAGGCGAGCAGCACGGTGGCGCCGATCTCGCACAGGATGCGCAGCAGCACCATCAGGTTCACGTAGCGCGCCCGGTCGTCCACGATGCGGCGCAGCCGGATCGCTCCGGGGCGTTCGGCGCGCACCATGTCGTCGAGGCGGGCCGGGGAGATCGTGTTCAGCGCCGCGTCGACACCGGCGAACAGCCCGCCCAACGGGACGAGCAGCACCGCCAGAATTATTTGGGTGAGCGAACTCACGGAGCGCCTAGATCTTCACCCGGTGTGGTGAATCCGGCTTTACCCAGCAACTGCGCGTCGCGTTCGGCGAGCTCGGCCCGCACCCGCGCCTCCCGCAAGCTCTCGTACCACTCCTCGAGCAGCCGCGCCTGCAGCGCGAACATCTCTTTCTCTTCCTCGGGTTCGGCATGGTCGTACCCGAGCAGATGCAGCACACCGTGCACGGTCAGCAGCGCCAGCTCGTGATCCAGCGAATGCCCCGCCTTGCGCGCCTGCGCCGCCGCGAACTCCGGGCACAGCACGATGTCGCCGAGCATCGACGGCCCCGGCTCCGGGCTGTCCGGCCGCCCACCCGGCTCCAGCTCATCCATCGGGAACGACATCACATCGGTCGGCCCCGGCAGATCCATCCAGCGCATATGCAGATCCGCCATGGTGTCGAGATCGACCAGCACCATCGACAGCTCCGCCGCAGGATGCACGTCCATCCGCCCGATCACAAACCGCGCGACACTGACCAGCTCTTCTTCGGGAACGTCGACACCCGACTCATTGGCGATCTCAATGCTCACCTGAACAGGGTATTCGCTCCCTGCCCAGCCAGCTCCCCCGGCTCGCGGCATACCCCCGATCGGCGGCCTTACCGTCGGTCGGTGCGGCCGGCGGCGCGGCGCTGGGCGCGGTTGCCCGGGTAGTGCTGGCCGACGGCAGGGCGGGTCTCGGATTCGTGGCGGTCGTAGGCGTCGACGATGTCGGAGACCAGGCGGTGCCGGACGACGTCGCTGGAGGTGAGTTCGGCGAAGGCGATGTCGTCGATGTCGGTGAGGATTTCGCTGGCCGCGCGGAGGCCGGAGCGGGCGCCGCCCGGGAGGTCGACCTGGCTGATGTCGCCGGTGACAACCATTTTGGAGCCGAAGCCGAGACGGGTGAGGAACATCTTCATCTGCTCGGCGGTGGTGTTCTGGGCCTCGTCGAGGATGATGAAGGCGTCGTTGAGGCTGCGGCCGCGCATGTAGGCGAGGGGGGCGACCTCGATGACGCCGGCGGCCATCAGCTTCGGAATCGCTTCCGGATCCATCATGTCGTGCAGGGCGTCGTAGAGCGGGCGCAGGTACGGGTCGATCTTCTCGTTGAGGGTGCCGGGCAGGAAGCCCAGACGCTCGCCGGCCTCGACCGCGGGGCGGGTGAGGATGATCCGGGTGACCTGTTTGGCCTGCAGCGCCTGCACGGCCTTGGCCATCGCCAGGTAGGTCTTGCCGGTACCGGCGGGGCCGATGCCGAAGACGATGGTGTTGGCGTCGATCATGTCGACGTAGCGCTTCTGGTTCAGCGTCTTGGGCCGGATGGTCTTGCCGCGCCGGGACAGAATATCCAGGCTCAGCACCTCGGCCGGGGAATCCGAAGAGCCCTCGGTGAGCATCGATACCGTGTGCCGCACCGCTTCCGGCGTCACCACCCGGTTACGCCCGGTGAGCGCGACGAGCTGTTCGATGACCCGCTCGGCCAGGGCGACATCGGCCGCCTTGCCGGACAGGGTCACGGAGTTACCGCGGACGTGGATGTCCGCGTCGAGCAGCCGCTCGAGCTCACGCAGGTTCTGGTCAGCCGAACCAAGGAATGGGAACACGGATTCCGGAGCGAGCTCGATGCTGGAGCGCACGGTTCGCGGTGCGGGCCCCGTGCCGTTGTCTACGGATCCGATTCCGGCCGAAGGGGTGGTGGGGTCGCCGATCTCGCCTTGTGTACGCAAAAGTCGCTACAGCCTGCTTTCCGGTCTCGACAGCTGTTTCGTGTGAGGAAATTCTAACGCGGACCACCGACACGGCCCAGTGAATAAACCGCAACCTGTTCGCAGTATTCCCCGCCCTCCGCGGGCCCAACCCTCGCCGGAATCACGGAACAGCGGCGATCGCGAAGACCAGGCACTGCTGGAACGGCGCTGAGCGGGCGTCTGCGGAGGGTTCGCTACCGGCGAATCTCTGTGAGAACTTCCAACAGCGCGCAATTACCAGCGTGGGGTGAGAGCGCCCAGGGCACCGAGCGCGACCGCCGCGGCTGTCGAGGTACGGAGCACCGTCGGCCCCAGCAGTACTGCCTGGGCACCCGCCTCGGTCAAAGCCGCCAGCTCCGCATCGTCAAGTCCCCCTTCGGGGCCGACGATCAGAATCACCTCCGGCACACCGTCGAACGACAGCTCGGTGAAGCGGGCGGCGCCGGACTCGTGCAGGGCGGCGACGATGGCGCCGTCCGCTTTCGCCTTGCGGACCAGGTCCAGCAGGTCCCGAGTACGGTGCAGATCAGCGACTTCCGGAATATAGGGACGACGCGACTGCCGCGCGGCCGAGCGGGCCGCGGCCCGCCACTTGTCAACGGCCTTGGCCGCCTTGCCTTCCCACTTGCTGACGCAGCGCACCGCCTGCCACGGAATGATCGTGTCGGCGCCCGCCTCGGTCATCAACTCGACCGCCAGCTCGGAGCGATCCGATTTCGGCAACGCCTGCACCACGGTCACCCGCGGCGTCACCGGCTCGGCCAGGCGCCGCGCCAGGACCTGCAGCTCCAGCCGATCCTTCTGCGCCGCAACCACTTCCGACTCGGCGACCACACCCTGCCCGTCGGACAGGGTGATCGGCTCGCCGACCCCGATCCGGCGCACGGTCGCGGCATGCCGCCCCTCGGGGCCGTCGAGCACCGCGATCGCGCCCGCTTCCGGGATGTCGTCGAGATAGAAGACGGTGGCGGCCAACGCCTCAGCGCCCGCTGAACGACGCGCGCAGCCGGGCGAACAAGCCGCTGTTGTGCTCGGACTGGGCCGACATCACCTCGGCACGATCGCGCTCACGCATGCCCTTGTACTTGCGCAGCAGGTCGGTCTGCTTGGTGTCGAGCTTGGTCGGCACCACGATGTCCAAGTGCGCCAGCAGCTCGCCGCGCGTACCGGAGCGCAGCCGCGGCATGCCGTGGCCCCGCAGCACCGAGACCTCGCCGGGCTGCGTGCCGGCGGGGATGGTCAGTTCGACCGGGCCGTCGAGGATGGTGTCGATGACGACGGTGGTGCCCAGCGCCGCGTCGACCATCGGCACCCGGACGGTGCAGTGCAGGTCGTCGCCGTCGCGGACGAACACGTCGTGTGGCTGCTCGACGACCTCGACGTAGAGGTCACCCGCGTGACCGCCGCCGGGGCCGACCTCACCCTGCGCGGCCAGCCGCACGCGCATGCCGTTGGCGACACCCGCCGGGATCGGCGCGGCGATCTCGCGACGCGAACGCACCCGGCCGTCGCCACCACACTTGTGGCACGGATCGGGAATGGTCTCGCCCGCACCGCGGCAGGTCGGGCACGGACGCGAGGTCAGCACCTGGCCCAGGAACGAACGCTGCACCGACTGGACTTCGCCTGCGCCGCCACAGGTTTCGCAACGCACCGGCTTGGAGTTGCCGTTGGTGCCCGCACCGGTGCAGACGTCGCAGAGGATCGCGGTGTCGACGGTCAGATGCTTGGTCACGCCGACGGCGCACTCGGCCAGGCTGAGCCTGGTCCGGATCAGCGAATCGGCGCCCGGCTGCACCCGGCCGCGTGGCTTGCGCGAACCGCCGGAGGCGTTCATGCCGCCGAAGAATGCCTCGAAGACATCGCCGAGCCCGCCGAAACCGGCACCCGCGAAGCCACCGCCGGCGCCGCCGGATTCCAGCGGATCACCGCCCAGGTCGACAATGCGCCGCCGCTCCGGATCCGACAGCACCTCGTAGGCCGCCGAGACCTCTTTGAACTTGGCCTGCGCCGCTTCGTCGGGGTTGACGTCGGGATGCAGTTCGCGCGCCAGCTTGCGGTAGGCGCGTTTGATTTCCTGGTCGGTCGCGTTCTTCGCGACGCCGAGCAGTCCGTAGTAATCCCGTGCCACTTGTGTCTCTAGTCCTTGGTTTGCGTTCCCCGTACCTGTCCGCTCCAACCGAACGCCGATGCCACCGGACATTAGTCGGATGCACTCAACTTTATCCGGCCGCGGGTTCGAGGGTGGAAGCGGCTGCGAACGTAGCAGCGTCTACCGAGGGTAGCAGCGGCCCAGTGTCGCTATTGATCAGCGTTCGGCGAGAACTTCGCCGATGTAGCGGGCAACCGCCGCCACCGAGGCGATGGTGCCGGGGTAATCCATCCGGGTCGGTCCGAGCACGCCCATGCCGCCGAGCACGGCGCCCGAGGTGCCGTAGGCGGTGGACACCACCGAGGTGGTGCGCATCTGCTCGACCTGGGTTTCCTCGCCGATCCGCACAGTCACGGTGCCGGGCTGCTGGGTCGCGGCCAGCAACTTGAGGACGACGACTTGCTCCTCGAGCGCTTCCAGAACTTGGCGCAGCGAACCGGGCAGGCCGAAGTCGGCGGCGTTGCGAGTGAGATTGGCGGTGCCGCCCAGGACGAGACGTTCCTCGGGATGTTCGACGAGGGTCTCCACCAGCACGGTCGACACCCGGATCAGCACGTCCCGCAGCTTCGGCGGGGCCGTCTCGGGGAGTTCGGCGACAGCCGCGGAGGCCATCGCGAGGCGCTTGCCGTCCATGGCGTTGCCGAGCAGGCCGCGCAGCGCGGCCAGATCATCGTCGTCGACGAGTGCGCCGAGTTCGACCAGGCGCTGATCGACGCGGCCGGTGTCGGTGATCACCACGAGCAGCAGCCGGGCCGGGTTGAGCGCGACGACCTCGATGTGACGCACTGTCGACGCCGACACCGTGGGGTACTGGACGACGGCGACCTGCCTGGTCAGCTGGGCCAGCAAGCGCACGCCGCGGCGCAGCACGTCATCGAGATCGACGCCGGATTCGAGGAATTCCATGATGGCCCGGCGTTCGGCGCCGGACAGCGGCTTGACTTCGGAGATGCGGTCGACGAACTGGCGATAGCCCTTGTCGGTCGGGATGCGACCGGAGCTGGTGTGCGGCTGAGTGATGTAGCCCTCGGCCTCCAGCACTGCCATGTCATTGCGGACGGTCGCACTGGAAACACCCAGATTGTGCCGGTCCACCAGGGTTTTCGACCCGATGGGCTCCTTCGTCGAGACATAGTCCGCGACGATCGCCCGCAGGACTTCGAAGCGCCTGTCCTCGGTGCTCGACATCGTCCCACCTCCTCGCTGGTCTTCGATCGCGGGCCGCGTAGTGATCGCGGCCGACCTCGTTGTCCAGTCTAATAACTCGTGTGCCGCCCCAGAATGGGCGGCACACGAGCATTTACAGCGATATAACCGGCGCGAGCGCGCGCTAACGGGGCGCGAGGCTCCTGGCGTGCTTGCCCGCGAGGGCGTCCAGACCGAGCATCGCCAGCAAGGACTGGCAGTCGTCGGCGTTCTGGGAATGGCTGGCAACCGTGCGCGCCGCGACGGCGTTCTGCCGGGCTGTTTCGATCTTCTCGGCGGCCCGCGCATCGGCGAATTCGTTCGCCTCGTGGACCAGCGTGATGTGTCTTGCCTGGGGCATAGGACTCCTTGGGGTTGATTCGGAGCCTACGCGTATGCGTCCAGCGGCGATAGTAGAACCAGGGCCTATCAGGCAAGACCACGCAAACATGGGCGCTGAGAGGTTGTGAGATCACACAGCGAGGCCGGACAAGATCGCCGCCGGAAACCGCTCCGGCGCCGAGCAATTCGCCAGCAGCGGCGGGCAGTGACGGGATCAAGATCTTCCGCCGCGCCCGGATGACAAAGGGTCCTCGGGTGGCGAACAAACGCGAACAGCCCGGGTGCGCCGGACGGCGCGGAGCTCAGGTCAGCAAGTCGCGGACTACGCCGTCGGCGAGGAGGCGCCCGCGGGCGGTGAGGACGAGACGGCCGTCGACGAGTTCGGCCAGGCCATCGACGAGGACGCGCTCCGCAGCGGCGACGCCGGTCGGGTCCAGGTCGGTCAGCGGCAAGCCGGTGTGTAGGCGGACTGTGAGCATCACCCGTTCGGTGTAGCGCTCTTCCTCGGAGAGGGCTTCCCAGCCTGCGGCGGGGAGGCCGCCGAGGGCGACGCGATCGGCGTAGCGGGCCGGGTGTTTGACGTTCCACCAACGGACGCCGCCGACGTGACTGTGGGCGCCCGGGCCCGCGCCGAGCCAATCGCCGCCGTCCCAGTAGCCGAGATTGTGACGGCAGCGGGCGGAATCGTTTGCCGCCCAATTGGATACCTCGTACCAGGTGAGACCGGCGGCGGCGAGGCGGGAATCGATGCGTTCGTAGCGGGCGGCCAGGACGTCGTCATCGGGGGCGGGCAGTTCGCCGCGGCGGACCTTGCGAGCCATGGCGGTGCCGTCTTCGACGATCAGCGAATAGGCGGACACGTGGTCGACGCCGGCGTCGAGGACCGCGTCCAAACTGGCGTCGAGGTCGGCGTCGCGTTCGCCCGGGGTGCCGTAGATGAGGTCGAGGTTGACGTGCTCGAAACCGGCCGCGCGGGCTTCCTTCGCGGCGGCGACCGCACGGCCAGGAGTGTGGGTCCGGTCCAGGATCTTCAGCACATGCTGCGCCGCGGATTGCATGCCCAGCGACACTCTGGTGAACCCGCCCGCGAGCAACTGCTCGAAGAATTCGGGGGATGTCGATTCCGGGTTCGATTCTGTGGTGATCTCCGCGCCGGGGGCCAGGGTGAATTCCGCGCGCACCGCGTCCAGCACGTTCGCGAGACCGTCGCCGCCGAGCAGTGACGGCGTGCCGCCGCCGACGAAAATCGTTGCGACCTCAGGGGTATCGGCAGGCAGTTCCGCGAAGGCCGCGGCCGCCGTGCCCAGCTCGCCGCGCAGGGCTTCCAGCCAGGATTGCGGCGACGCCGAAGTGCCCAGCTCACCGGCGGTGTAGGTGTTGAAGTCGCAGTACCCGCACCGGGTCGCGCAGAACGGCACATGAATGTAGATGCCGAAGGGCCCGCCCCCGAAGTCGTGCAGCACAGGCGCGGTCGCTTCGGTTCCCGTGGGGGCGGAAGAACTCACCACACCAGTGTGACCGCCTCCGCCCGCGCCACCCGCACCCACCTGGGTGTTCCAGTTCACGCGGGCTGCCGGGAAAACTCAGCTCGCGACGATCGGGGTGTTCTGGTTGGCGGTGAGCAGCCAGCGGCCGTCTTCCTTGGCCATGACGTAGAGCGGAGCGCCTTCACCGATCAGGTTGCCGTCGGCGTCGAAGTAGCGCTGGTGCAGCTTGACGGCGGCGACGTCGGGGCGGATGAACATCGCGTATTCGAAGTCGTAGGTGGCGTGGCCGCCGTCTTTGGTGGCGCCGGGGAGAACCTGCGCGGTGAATTCGGCGATGGCGGCGCGGCCGAAGAGACGTTTGCCGTGCCCGGTGGTCCAAATCGCGTCTTCGCGGAACAGCGCGATGAACTCGTCGACGAGCTCGTTGCGCTGGGCGTGATCGACGGTGGCGATGACCTCGCGGATCGCGGCGAGTTCGGCTTCGGTATCGGCGGGGGCGTAGGTCGACTCGATGCTCATGGCAGTGAGCTTCCAACCTCGACCGGGCTCGAGGTCAAGCCCGGCGCCGATCTATGACGACTGTCACATCTACCCTCGGTCATCCTGCGGATTTCCCGCAAATTCGGGGGAAATATCGGACGGCGGTCGGAATGCCCCGTTTGACGTGGCACAATAGGCCCATGCGCGGATCTGGAGTACGACTGGTGGCACGTCGCCACGTCGACTTCAAGCGTGTCTGCAGCGCCTGTTGTCTGCCCGGTTCAGTCCGGTAGTTCAGCGGCGCGCATTTCCGGGTCTCCCCCGACTCTCTTCGAAATTCGCATCGGTTCGCTGCTATCGCGGGCGCGAGTCAGCCCCTCGCGTCCTCCCGCCGATGTATCCCCACCCCAGCAGGAGTGACCCCCATGACGTCGACTACCGACGCCGGTCCCAGCGATCAGCCCAAGCCCGCCGCCCGGCGCGAGCGCACCGGAAAGCCGGTACGCCGCAAGTCCGAAGGCCAGTGGGCGCTCGGATACCGCGAGCCGCTGAACGCCAACGAGCAGTCCAAGAAGGACGACAACCCGCTCAACGTGCGCGCGCGCATCGAGAACATCTACTCGAAGCAGGGTTTCGAGTCGATCGACAAGGCCGATCTGCGGGGCCGCATGCGCTGGTGGGGTCTCTACACCCAGCGTGAGCAGGGCTACGACGGCACCTTCACCGGCGACGAGAACATCGACATTCTCGAGGCCCCGTACTTCATGATGCGGGTGCGCTGCGACGCCGGCGCGCTGAACGTGAACCAGCTGCGGACCCTCGGCCAGATCTCCACCGAGTTCGGCCGCGACACCGCCGACCTGTCCGACCGCGAGAACGTCCAGTACCACTGGATCGAGATCGAGAACGTGCCGGAGATCTGGCGGCGCCTCGAAGAGGTCGGCCTGCACACCACCGAGGCGTGCGGCGACTGCCCGCGCGTGGTGCTCGGCTCGCCGCTCGCCGGTGAGTCGTTCGACGAGGTGCTGGATCCGACGCCCGCGATCGACGAGATCGTCCGGCGCTTCATCGGCGACAAGCAGTACTCGAACCTGCCGCGCAAGTTCAAGACCGCCATCTCCGGTCAGCAGGACGTGGTGCACGAGATCAACGACGTCGCCTTCGTCGGCGTCGAGCACCCGGAGCACGGTCCCGGCCTCGACGTCTGGGTCGGTGGCGGGCTGTCCACCAACCCGATGCTGGCGCAGCGGCTGGGCGCCTGGGTTCCGCTGGACGAGGTGCCCGATGTCTGGGAGGCCGTCGTCGCGCTCTACCGCGACTACGGCTACCGGCGGCTGCGCACCAAGGCGCGGATCAAGTTCCTGGTCAAGGACTGGGGCATCGAGAAGTTCCGCGAGGTGCTCGAAACCGAGTACCTGAAGCGCAAGCTGATCGACGGTCCCGCGCCCGAAAAGCCTTCGCGGCCTATCGATCACATCGGTGTGCAGAAGCTGCGCAACGGGCTCAACGCCGTCGGCTTCTCCCCCATCGCCGGTCGCGTCTCGGGCACCATCCTGCAGCAGGTGGCCGACGCGGTGGAAAAGATCGGCTCGGACCGGATCCGGTTCACCCCGTACCAGAAGCTCATCGTGCTCGACGTCGCCGACGACAAGGTCGAAGAGCTGATCGACGCGCTGCAGCCGCTGGGCTTGCAGGCGCGCCCGTCGCACTGGCGGCGAAACCTGCTGGCGTGCAGCGGTATCGAGTTCTGCAAGCTGTCGTTCGTGGAGACGCGCAAGCGTTCCCAGGTGCTCGCCCCCGAGCTGGAGCAGCGGCTGGCCGACATCAACGCCGACCTGGACGTGCCGATCACCGTCAACATCAACGGCTGCCCGAACTCCTGCGGCCGGTCCCAGATCGCCGACATCGGCTTCAAGGGCCAGCTGGTGGACGACGG
The DNA here is from genome assembly GCF_015355755.1 of Nocardia sp. XZ_19_385. Classification (NCBI taxonomy): domain Bacteria; kingdom Bacillati; phylum Actinomycetota; class Actinomycetes; order Mycobacteriales; family Nocardiaceae; genus Nocardia; species Nocardia sp. XZ_19_385. The sequence goes on along the minus strand of NZ_JACVEE010000004.1, from coordinate 251,272 downwards.
CGACGGGAATCAGGTGGAGGGCTTCCAGGTTCACCTCGGTGGCAGCCTCGGCCTCGACAGTGCCTTCGGCCGCAAACTGCGCCAGCACAAGGTGACCAGCGAGGAGCTCGGTGACTACATCGAGCGGGTGGTGCGCAACTTCCTCAAGCACCGCGAAGACGGGGAACGGTTCGCCCAGTGGGCGGTTCGTGCCGACGAAGCAGACCTTCGGTAGGAGATCAACTGTGACAACGAAACTCGCGGAGAAGCTGTCCGAGGACGAGCTGCGGTCCCTCGCCGAGCAGGGTGCGGCCGAACTCGGTCCGGACGCCTCGGCGGTGCAGCTGCTGGAGTGGACCGAGAAGAACTTCGGCGGCAACTACATCGTCGCCTCGAACATGCAGGACGGCGTGCTGGTGCACCTGGCCGCGGAGATCCGCTCCGGCGTGGACGTGCTGTTCCTGGACACCGGCTATCACTTCGCCGAGACCATCGGCACCCGGGACGCGGTGGAAGCCGTGTACGGGGTGAACGTGGTCAACGTGCGCCCGGAAAACACTGTGGCCGAACAGGATCAGCTGCTGGGCAAGGATCTGTTCGCCCGCGATGCCGCGGAATGCTGCCGCCTCCGCAAGGTGGTGCCGCTGCAGAAGTCGTTGAGCGGCTACAACGCCTGGGTGACCGGCATCCGCCGCGTGGAGGCCCCGACCCGGGCCAACGCGCCGCTGATCTCCTACGACGAAGCTTTCGGCCTGGTGAAGATCAACCCGATCGCACCGTGGTCCGACGACGAGATGCAGGACTACATCAACACCCACGGCATCCTCGTCAATCCTCTGGTGGAAGAGGGATATCCGTCCATCGGCTGCGCTCCGTGCACACGGAAGCCGGAGCCGGGATCCGATCCGCGAAGCGGCCGCTGGGCCGGCCTCGCCAAGACCGAATGCGGGTTGCATCAGTCATGACCGAAACCATCAGTGAACGAGCCTTGGGCATCACCGATTTCGACACCCTCGCAGCGTTGGAGTCCGAGTCGATCCATATCTTCCGTGAGGTGGCCGGGGAATTCGAGCGGCCGGTGATCCTGTTCTCCGGCGGCAAGGACTCCACGGTGCTGCTGCACCTGGCGCTCAAGGCCTTCTGGCCGGCGCCGCTGCCCTTCGCGCTGCTGCACGTGGACACCGGGCACAACCTGCCCGAGGTGCTGGAGTTCCGCGACAAGATCGTCGAGAAGTACGGCCTGCGCCTGCATGTCGCGAAGGTCGAGGACTACCTCGCCGACGGTCGCCTGACCGAACGCCCCGACGGTATCCGCAACCCGTTGCAGACCGTTCCGCTGCTGGACGGCATCGCCGAGCATCGCTTCGACGCGGTCTTCGGCGGTGGCCGCCGCGACGAGGAGCGTTCGCGCGCCAAGGAGCGAATCTTCTCGCTGCGCAACGCCTTCGGGCAGTGGGATCCGAAGCGGCAGCGCCCCGAGCTGTGGAACCTGTACAACGGCAAGCACGCTCCCGGTGAGCATGTGCGGGTGTTCCCGCTGTCGAACTGGACCGAGCTCGATATCTGGCGCTACATCGCCCGCGAGGACATCGACCTGGCCAGCATCTACTACGCGCACCAGCGCCCGGTCTACCAGCGCGACGGCATGTGGATGACGCCGGGCGTGTGGGGCGGTCCGGCCGAAGGTGAAGAGCTGCGGACCCTTTCGGTGCGCTACCGCACCGTCGGCGACGGCTCCTCCACCGGCGCGATTCTTTCTGACGCTACCGACAACGAGGCGATCCTCGCCGAGGTCGCGGCGTCCCGTTTGACCGAGCGTGGCGCTACCCGTGGTGACGACCGGGTGTCCGAGGCCGCCATGGAAGACCGTAAGAGAGAGGGCTACTTCTGATGGCCGACCTATTGAGACTGGCCACCGCCGGTTCTGTCGACGACGGCAAGTCCACGCTGGTCGGACGGTTGCTCTACGACACGAAATCCGTACTGGCGGATCAGATCGACGCGGTCACCCGCGCCTCGGTCGACAAAGGTCTTGCCACGCCGGACCTTTCGCTGCTCGTCGACGGCTTGCGGGCGGAGCGGGAACAGGGCATCACCATCGATGTCGCCTACCGGTACTTCGCTACGCCGCAGCGGTCTTTCGTGCTCGCCGATACGCCGGGGCACGTGCAGTACACGCGCAACACGGTGTCCGGCGCGTCCACCGCGCAGCTGGTGATCCTGCTCGTGGACGCTCGCAAGGGTGTCATCGAGCAGACCCGCCGCCATGCCGCGGTGCTGGCGCTGCTGGGTGTGCCGAAGCTGGTGCTGGCGGTCAACAAGATCGACCTGGTCGATGATCCGGAGACCGTGTTCGCCGAGATCTCCGCCGAATTCAACACGCTGACCAAGACACTGGGCTGGGCGCCGGAGGATGTGCAGGAGATCCCGGTGTCGGCGCTGCACGGCGACAACATCGCCTCGCGCTCGGACAACACGCCCTACTACACCGGTCCGTCGCTGATCGAGCACCTGGAATCGGTGCCGGTCGACGCCGACAACACCGCGCTCGGGCTGCGGTTCCCGGTGCAGTACGTGATCCGGCCGCGCACCGCCGAGTACCCCGACTACCGCGGTTACGCGGGTCAGATCGCGGCCGGTTCGGTGTCACCCGGTGACGAGATCGTGGTGCTGCCCAGCGGGATTCGCACCACCGTCGAGCGTATCGACACCCCCGACGGTGAGCTGGCGGTCGCGCAGACCGGACGCAGCGTCACCCTGATCCTGGCCGATGAGGTCGACATCTCGCGTGGCGACATCATCGCCTCGGTCGCCGACGCGCCGGAGCCGCTCGACACCTTCGACGCCACCGTCTGCTGGCTCGGCGACAAGCCGCTGCGCCCCGGCGCCCGGCTGCTGCTCAAGCACGGCACCCGCACCTCCCAGGCCATCGTCGGCGCGCTCGTGGAGCGCTTCGACGAGCAGAACCTGGCCGCGGTGCCGAACCCGGAGTCGTTGGAGCTCAACGACATCGGCCGCATCTCGGTGCGCGTCGCCGAGCCGATCGCGGCCGACGACTACCGCGCCAACCGGCGCACCGGCAGCTTCCTGCTCATCGACCCCGCCGGCGGCAACACCCTCGCCGCGGGCCTCGTCGGTGACGTGCTGACCGCCGTCGAGGTCGGCGCACCAGCCTGATGTTCGGTACCCCGCCCGCGCTGATCGCGGTTGCCCACGGCAGCCGCGATCCGCGCTCGGCGGCCACCATGGCAGCGGTGGTCGCCGAGATCGCCGCTGCCCGGCCGGATCTCGACGTCCGCCTGGCTTTCCTCGACCTGAGTGCCCCCTCGGTAGAGCAGGTCGTGGACGCCGTTGCGGCACAGGGGCATACGCACGCCGTGGTCGCGCCGCTGTTGCTGGGCAGCGCCTTCCACGCCCGGGTGGACCTACCCGAGTTGCTGAACGCGGCGCGTGCGCGTCACCCGCAGTTGCAGCTCACCCAGGCTGACGTCCTCGGCCCGGATCCTCGGCTGATCGGTGCCCTCCGCGACCGCGTCCTGGACGCCGCGCCGAACGCCCTGCCCCGCAACCTCGGTCGCCGACTCGGCGTCGCAGTAGCCGCCGTCGGCTCGTCCTCCGCCGCCGCCAACGCCCGCACCGCCGACGTCGCGCGCCGCCTCGCCCTGCTGACCGGCTGGCACACCGAAGTCTGCTTCGCCACCACCGAACCCACAGTGACCGAGGCAATTTCCCGCCTCCGCACTCGCGGCGCCGACCAGGTCCTGGTGGCCCCCTGGTTCCTCGCCCCGGGCCTGCTCACCGACCGCCTGGTCGCCACCGCCCCAGAACTTGTGCACGCCAACGTGATCGGCCCCCATCGCGCCCTCACCGACATCGTCTGGGACCGCTACGACGCCGCCCGCACCACCACCCTCGCCCTCTCGGCCTGACGCGCCAGGCACCCGCTGCGCGCCCGCCACCTGCCGACGTTGCACGGTCAGGCAAGTGCCGACAGAAAGTCAGCTCTCGTCCCAGATGGTTACGAGCAGCCATTCGTCATCGTCGCATGCGTCCGCGACCTCGGGTTTGTAGATGGTCTTCCCCACCCAGCCTTTGTCCACGATGTCTTCGGCCCCTACGACCCATCGCCGGTTCTCATACGGCGGGCCGTTGCTAACGACGGGGATTACCGCACCTGCCCGAGCGGTCATCAAAGACGGGTAGCCGTCCCCGCCGAGATCGATCGCTGAGCCCGATGCCACAAGATCATGGAGCCAACGGGTAGCGCCTAAGCCGCCTTGCCAACAGGCAGCCAGCGTCCCACTCTCCGAGGTCCGAGTTGCCGGTTGCATGCGGTTATCCGCCTGCCGGTGCAGGTAGATCATCCAGCCGATCACGAGACTCCTTGCGACGCTGCGACACTCAGCCTAACTCGCGAGCAGGCGGGCGACGATGCTCTGAGCCATCGCGACCTTGGTGTCCTCGCCGAGTTGGCGAGCGGTGTTGGCGGCGCTGATGACGGCGTCGAGTTCGAAGGCGAGGGCGTCGGGGTCCAGGCCGGTGAGGGCGCCTTGGTCTTGGGCTTTGCGGATTTCTTTGGTCAGGAAGGTGAGCCAGGCGTCGTGGTCGGCGGCGAGGGCGTCGCGGACCGGGCCGGGCTTGCTGTCGAATTCGGTGAGGGCGGCGGTGCGGAAACAGCCGCCGGGAAAGACCGGCTCGGTGACGTGGGCGAACCAGCGGTCGACCAGGGCTCGGACGCGGGGTAGACCGCGTGGTTCGCTCAGGCTCGGGGTGATGATCTGCGCGACGAACACTTCGCGGCCCGCTTTCACCGCGGCCAGTTGCAGGGATTCCTTGCTGCCGAAAAGGGTGGCGATGCCGCTCTTGCTGATGCCGAGGTCGGTGGCGAGGCGGCCGATGGTGACGCCGTTGAGGCCCTCGACCGACGCGACATCGGCGGCGTGCCGGGCGATCGAAGCCCGGGACCGCGCGCCCTTGGCCAGCCGCTGATCGGAGCTCGGGGTCGCTACGGCGCTGCTCGGATCGCTCATGTTCACCATTCTTGCACCGAAGGCTTGCCAAGACGAACGGTCGGTCGTACTTTTATTGGACGAACGATCGTGCGTTTTGTTTGCACCTCTCGAAGGATTCCCTCATGACCGAAGTGTCCGCGCGGCCCGGCAGTCCGCCGGCCGCGAAAGCCGCCGGCCGCACCTTGCTGATCGCCTGCGGCGCCGCCTTCATCGCCTTCCTCGACCTGTCCGTGGTCAATATGGCCTTCCCCTCCATCGCCCGCGACTACCCGGGCACCGCGACCACCACGCTGACCTGGGTGGTCAGCGGCTACGCGGTCGCCTTCGCCGCATTCCTCACGCCCGCAGGGCGTTTCGCCGACACCCTCGGCAGGCGGCGCATGTTCCTGCTCGCGCTCGGCGGGTTCGCGCTGACCTCGCTGCTGTGCGGGCTCGCACCCACTGCGGGCTGGCTGATCGCCGGACGCCTGCTGCAAGGTGTGACGGCCGCGCTCATGGTGCCCGCCGCGCTCGGCCTGGTCCTCAGCGTCACGCCGCGCGAGAAGATCGGCGCCGCGATCGGGGCCTGGTCCGCCGCAGGCGGTTTCGCCGCCGTGGTCGGTCCGGCGCTGGGCGGCGGCCTGGTCGAGGCGTTCAGCTGGCGCGCGGTTTTCGTGATCAATGTGCCGGTGGCCCTTGTGCTCATCCTCGCCGTACTGCGGATCTCGGTGCCGGACAACAGAACCCCGGGTAGTGCGCTGCCCGATCCGATCGGCACCGCGGCGGTCGCGATCGGACTCGGCGGGCTGGTCGCCGGGGTGACCGAGGGACAGCGCTGGGGGTGGACCGATCCGGTCACCCTGGCCTGTCTCGGGGTGGGGGTACTGCTGTTGCTCGTGGCGCTGATTCGCTCACGCGCACAACACAATCCGGCGATCGCAGTCGAACTGTGGCGCAGCCGGCCCTACGCGCTGGCCAATGCGGGTTCGTTCGTGTTCGGCGCGGCCATGTTCGCCTGGCTGCTGGCGGGACCGCTGTTCCTGGACGCGATCTGGGGGTACTCGGTGCTCGCTTCGGCGGGCGCGATGACCGTCGGCGCGGTGGCGGCGATGATCACCGCGACCATCGCGGGCCGGATCACCACGGCCCCGGGCCGCCGTTGGGCCGGGGTGCTCGGTGCCCTCCTGTTCACCGCCACACTGCTGTGGATGAGTACCGACACGTTCGGGCCGGAGCCCGCGCTGTGGTCGGCCTGGTTCCCGGCAGGAATTCTCGGCGGTGGCGGGCTCGGGATCGTGGTGACGGTGCTGGGCACGGCGGCCGCGAGTTCCCTTCCACCGCAACAGTTCGCCGCCGGTATCGGCATGAATTTGACCGCCCGCCAGGTGGGCGGCGCACTCGGCGTCGCGCTACTGGCCGCGATCTTCGCCGCCAACCCGGACCAGCCGCTCACCGCCTTCCACACCTTGTTCGCCGTGTGCGCGGGCATCACCGTGCTGGCCGCGGGTGTGCTCGCCATTCCCGGTAGCGGAAACGCCAACCACACTCTCAGAAAGGAAACCTCCTGATGCAGAACACTATTCGCACCGAGGCCGACGACCCCTTGGTGCTGTCCCCCGAGCAAGCCCGGCAACGCCTCACCGGCGCACCGTGGCAGCGCTTCGCCGTCCTCGGCGACTCCATCGCCCAGGGCATCGGCGATCCGAGCCCCGGGTACGAGCCCAAGGGGTGGGCCGATCGGCTCGCCGCACTGCTCACCGAGGTGAATCCCGGTCTGGCCTACCTGAATACCGGCAAGATCGGCGCGACCAGCGGACAGGTGCTGACCGAACAGCTCCAGCAGGTGCTGGATTTCCAACCCGATCTGGTGCATCTGACCTGCGGCGGCAACGACCTGTTCCTGCCCGGCGGGAACATCGCGGAGTTGCGGGCGAATCTCGACACCCTGTTCGCGGCGCTGACCGAGACGGGTGCGCAGGTGACCACCTTCACCGTCTCGGATGTCTGGGAGGTGGAACGCCTGGCGCCGATGCGGCCCATGCGGGAGCGGATGGCGCAGCTCAACGACATCCTCCGGGAGGTCGCGGCGCGCTACGACGTGCTGCTGGTGGAGTTCTGGGAGCACCCGCTGCGCTTGCGCGAGGACCTGATGAGCGCCGACCTGATCCACTTCAGCACCAGCGGGCACGCGGTGGTCGCCACCGAGATGGTGCGCGCGCTCGTCGATCGGATACCGGCGGCGAATTCGCCACACTGAGAGCCACGCCCGTCCGCGACCGGGATTCCCGAACCGATTGCGGGCCAGCGTGTTCCGAGGACCGTGCAGAGTCCCGGAACGACGCTGGGCCGCGTCCAGGCGAGATGCCCGGACGCGGCCCAGCGGTTGTTACGAGCCCTGGATCAGGGCAGCATCTGCGGGATGGCCTGCGGCGCGACCGCGCCGATGATCAGGCCGATGACCGCACCGGTGATCGCGCCGTTGATGGCGGCCGGGAAGCAGCCGATGATCAGGGCGGGCAGACCCAGGATGCAACCGGCGATCGCGCCGGCCAAGGCACCGGCGGCCACACCGTTGGCCAGCGGATCCGGGTTCTGGGCGTTCGGGTTGGTGGCGATGTCCTGCAGCTCCACCTCGGCGACCGGCGCGACAGCGGCCGGGGCGGCGGGAGCGATCGGGGCGATCGCGATCGGCTCGGCGACCAGGTGCACGGCGGGCACCTGCGCGGGGGCGATCTGACCCGGGTCAGCCTGCGCGACACCGGCGAAGGTGGCGGCCACGACCAGCGGCAGCAGACCGGCCATCACCTTGCGACCGGCATTGTTGAAAGTCCGACGGACCATATGTAATTTCCTAACTCCCCTGATCCCATAACGGGATCGTCCGGATCCGATGATCCGGAGAGATCAATTGATATCGGAGCGGGATATCAAGATCAAAATGGGTGTCGGACATCACGTTTGAAGCGATTCGGTATCGCACGCGTTTTCGGTCACGTAGCTGGCCGTGAGGGTCCTACCGCGGCAAGCGGGTGCCACACCTACGATGTGCGGATTGAAATCCCCGATTCGCTTGCCTCATCGGATTCGGCGGATCAATACTGTGCCGCAATGGATTTCATTCTCCATACTGCCGTACCAGCGCGCCGCCCAGCGCCGCCAATTCCGCGCGCACCGACGCGGGCTCGAGTACCTCGACATCCGATCCCCAGCCCGCGAGCTGCCGGGCAACCATATTCGCGGTCGGTGCGGAAATGCGAACCTGGACCCGGCCGTCCGGAGCCGGGCCGTCCACTTCACAATGCCTGCCCTGCTGATCGCGCAGTACCGGAAGCAGTTCCGCGGAGATCAGCACGGTGGCGGAGACGGCGGCGCGGCGCTGCTCCATCTCCCCCACCACCTCGTCCCAGGCGGCGGTCAGGTCGAAATCCGCTGGGCGATCGGCTGTTTCATCGGTCAGCTCGGCCGACAGGATGCGGTCCACGCGAAAGGTCCGTTTCCCCGTGTCGGTGCCCGCGATGAGATACCAGGTGGAGTCCTTGTCGACCAGGCCCCAGGGCTCGACCAGCCGCTGCGTGCGTTTGCCTGCGCGCTCGTAATCCATTCTTACCCTGCGCCTTTCGACCACCGCACGCTGCAGTAGCGACACCACGCCGGGGCGGTTCTTGTCGTGCTGACCCCAGCGGGCGGGATCGATCACCACCGCGTCGGCGGCCGCCTGCGCATCGGCCCGGAAGGTCTGCGGCAAGGCGAGCACCAGTTTTCGCAAGGCCGACTTCACTTCCGGCTCCGCACCGGTCGAGGAACCGGCCAGCAGGAACAACGCCTGGGCCTCCGGCGCGGTCAGGCCGGTCAGGTCGGTGCGGGCACCGCCGACCAACTGCCAGCCGCCCCCGCGGCCCGGTTGCGGATAGACCGGGACACCGGCGGCGGACAGCGCTTCGAGGTCACGGCGCGCGGTCGCGACCGAGACCTCCAATTCCCCGGCGAGCTCCGCGGCCGTCACCCGGCCACGGGTCTGCATCAACAACAGGGTCGCCACCAACCGGTCCGCTCGCATAGGAAAATTCTCCCTCTAAAAGTGCTCATTCGGTGCGCACTTTGCGCGCGATGCTTACTACACAACCGGAACGAAGCACTCACCGAGGAGACAGACATGCTGCGCGGAATGGCCACCACCACCTACTTCGCCGACGACCTGGAAGCCGCCAAGGACTGGTACGCCGAACTCCTCGGCGTCCAGCCGTACTTCCACGTGCCCAACGGCTACTACGAGTTCCGCATCGGCGACTACCAGCATGAACTCGGCATCATCAACCGTGCCTACGCACTCGCCGGGGCACGCAACGAGCCGGGCGCGGGCGGGATCGTGCACTGGCACGTCGACGATCTCGAAGCCGCCTTCGCGCGCCTGCTCGCACTGGGCGCCAAGGAATACGAGCCGATCACCCCGCGCGGCAGCGCGGACTCGGGATTCGTCACCGCCTCGGTGATCGACCCGTTCGGCAACCTGCTGACCATCATGACCAACCCGCACTACCTGGAGGTGCTGGGGAAGACCGGCGGGGTTTAGGCCCGGAACCAGCGTTCGAGCACTTTCGCGACCCCGTCGTCGGCGACGTCATCGGTGACTTCGTCGGCGAGGTCGCGGATCGCGTCGACGGCATTGCCCATCGCCACCGCATACCCGGCCCAGGCCAGCATTTCGCGATCGTTGTGACCGTCGCCGATGGCCAGGGTGCGGTGGTGCGGAATACCCAGCGCGGCCCGGAGTCGTTCCAGCGCCCAGCCTTTCGTGACACCGCGGCGCGACACCGTCAGCCAGGGGCCGAACTCGCCGTGCACCCAGCTAGCTTCGGGCACGTGCAACTTCCGCAGCAGCCGCAGCATCTCCTCCTGCGTCCCCGAGGGCCACCAGCCGTTCAGGCGCGGGGTCGGTTCGCTGCTCAATGCGCCGTCGTCGACGAGCAGGTATTCGCCGATGGAGAATTCGCCCGGGCTCGAGCCGGTAGCCCAGGTGCCGATGCCGACCTTCTCCACGGCGAAGATCATCTCCGGGAACAGCGCTCGCAAGGCTCGCACCGCGGGGGCCGGGTCGAAGGTCTGCACCGCGACCGGCGCGCCCTTGGCCACGTCGATGTGCACCGCGCCGTTGGAGCACAGCGCGTGCCCGTCGACCAGGCCGAGTTCGGCCAGCACCGGGCGCGTCGTGAGCAGGGTGCGACCGGTCGTCACGACCACATGTACGCCCGCGGCCACCGCCGCGCGCACCGCATCGACCACCCGCTCGCTGATCGCCGACCCGGTTTCCAGCAATGTGCCGTCCACGTCCAGCGCCACCAACTGCGGACTGCCCCCGAGTGTTACCACCAGCCCATTGTGCATCGGCGCCTGCTCCGCGTCACCCATCCGGATTTCGGTGCAGTGGAAACCGGGCTGCTACTTGTCGGAGCTGTCCCCGCCGCCGGACCCGCCCGAGTCGCCCGAGGACGAAGTGTCACCGGACGAAGAGGTGCCCGACGACGTACCGCTCGACGACGTCCCCGAGGACGTGTTGTTCGACGACGTACCCGACGAAGTACCGCTGGACGAGGTCCCACTCGACGACGTACCCGACGATGTGTCGTTCGACGAGGTGCCGTTGGAAGTACCCGTGCTGGAGGACGAGTCGGTGTTCGTGCCGCCGGTAGACGTGTCGCCGGACGTGGCTCCGCCCGAGGACGGACCGGTCGAGGTGCCGGCTCCGCCGGAGGTATTGGCGCCGGTGCCGCTGCTCGGGTCGGACGCGGTGGTGTCCGGAGGTGTCGAGCCGCCGGCGGCCGGGGCGCTAGGGGCCGACGGTTGCGAAACATCCGGCGCGGTTGGGGTATTGGGGGCGGCCGGGGCGTTGGGAGCCGGTGCCGCAGGCACCTGATCGGGCGGCAGGCTGACGCTCGGGACCTGGTTGACCGGCGGAGCCGCCGGTGCCGGAGCGGGATTCGGGGCGGGCGCCGGAGCCGGAGCCGGGGCGGGCGCCGGAGCCGGAGCCGGGGCGGGCGCGGGCTTGGAGCGAACGAAGGGCAGCGGGTTGGTGAACCGGGCCGGGTTCGCATAGGTAGCACCCGTGAAATTTCCTGGGCTGCAACAGGTCTGCTGATCCAGCCTGGAGCGGGCCGACTCCGACCTGACCGGGCCCTGTGGTCTTTCTCGCGGCGGACTCGCCTGCGCGACCACCGATTCGGCCGGGAGCCCCTGGGCATAGCTGACCAGCGTTGCCTCCACCGCTCGCCGAGGTACCCCCGCCGCGAGACTCAGGTCGAGCACCACATCACCACTCGGCTCGTAGAGCAGGACGTCACTGGTGGTACCGAGCCCGGGAAAATGCTCGAGCAACGGCGACAGATCCGGATCGACACCCCCGCCGAACACTGTCGCCGCCGATAACGCTAACGCGGATGCCACTGCGGCACTCGAGAATACGGCGACTCGAGGCGGATGGTGCGGACCCTCGGCCGGTGCGAAGATGCGCACGGCGAACTGCGCGGCGCCCGCGGCGACGACCTGGCCCGGGTCGGCCGAGACCACCACCGGGCGGCCCAGTTCGGCCAGTGTGCGCGCGACCTCGCGCGGCCGTGCCGCGCCGCCGACCACCAGGATCCGGTCGATATCGGAGAGCGTGCGTCCGCTGCCGCGCACACACTGCCGGACCAGGTCGAAGGACTTCCGGATGTGCGTGGTGCGCAGCGCGTCGACGTCGCGGATCGACATCGACGACACCAGCCCGTCCGGCGTGCTGCCGCGGGCACAGCGGGCGATCCGCGCGCCCAGCGGGCGGCCACCGAACTCGTAGGAGCGCAGCGGTTTTCCGATGATCGGGTGGTTGTCCCAGTCCGGTCCGACCCGGACGACGGCCACATCGAGGCTGTTGCCGCCGAGGTCGTAGACGAGGACGAAGCCGGGTTCGAACGGGCCGTGCTCGGTTTCCAGCCACTCCGCGGCCGCGACCGGCTCCGGCACCAGCATGACCTCGCGGGCATCGGCGAGATCCAGGGCTTGGCGCAGCAGCGCCACCTGTTTATCGGAATATATTGCGGGATAGGTGGATACGGCGCCGGCGATCGGTTCCTCCGCGCCGGCCACCAGCCCGTTCACCACGGCCGCGACCATATTGGCGGGTGAGAACAGGCGGCCGCCGACGACCACCGATTCAGGATCTCGGGCGAGATCCGCGAAATCGCTGATGGCCGTACTGAATTGAGGTATCCCCCCGACCTGGGCGACGCCGACCCCGTCGAAGGTCACCGCGGTGCGGCGGGTACGGACCGATGGGCGCGGACGCGCACCGGTCACCGCGGCGGATACGGAGTTCACTGAACCGATGCTGAAACCCAGCACTGTAGTCATTTTGCTATCCCGTCAACGCACCGTGACCACGTCCATCACACAGTCGAGCCATGTGGCCGCGGTCGTCTTCCAAACAGCTCCCACAGGTTAACTGGTGATGTGTCGTTTCGGAATCCGAATGGGTATGAAACGTTCGGGTTCCGGCCGTTCTGAACCATACGTCCAGGTAAATCGGCCGAGAAGAAACAGTCCAGTCCCCTGTACGACCTGGAATTCACCTGGCGCACACCTGATTCCGCTATCGCTCAGCGATCAAAACATTATGGACGGTCGGGTTACATTCGGCACCCTGGCAACAATCTGGACAACCCCGGCATCGCACACCGACTAGTCGGTAACCAGGCCATTGCCATCGCCGAAATAGAGACTCGCTGGGACGCAGTTCCGATAAATACATGACGCGTCAAACGTGGGGTCCGATTCCCGCCAGCTTCGACTCGGCCGAGGCGGTTGACTGAGTTCAGCGACGAGCTCAACCGAGCCGGAATCGCAAGAAAGAGAAGGGAAATCGACTATGTCGACACGGTTCGCGAACAAGGTCGTGCTCATCACCGGCGCCAGCTCGGGCGTGGGCAAGGCGGTGGCGCTGCGGGTGGCGGCCGAGGGCGCGGCGGTGGCGCTGGGCGCCCGCGGCAAGGACGCCGGGGAGCAGGTGGCCGCCGAGATCCGCGCGGCCGGTGGCCGGGCCCTGTTCGTCCCCACCGATGTCACCGTCGAGGCCGACGCGGCCCGCCTGACGCAGGCAACGCTCACCGAATTCGGGCGCCTGGACTCGGCTTTCAACAACGCGGGTGCGGTGCTGGCCTATGGTCCGGTCTCGTCCGCCGCCGAGGGCGGGGTCGAAGAACAGGATTGGCGTGCCGACCTGGAACTCAACCTCACCAGCGTGTTCTTCGGTATGCGACACCAGGTTCCGGCGATCCTCGCCTCCGGCGGTGGCGCCATCCTGAACAACGCCTCGAACCTGGGCAAGGTCGGAATGGGTTCGGTGGCACCGTATGTCGCCGCCAAGCACGGCGTGGTGGGCCTGACCCGCGCGGTCGCACTGGAGAACGCCGAGCTGGGTGTGCGGGTGAACGCCATCGCCTCCGGCGCGATCGACACCCCGGCATTCCGCGCGTCGATGGGCGCAACGCCGGAGGGCGAGGCGGCCATCGCGGCACTGCATCCGATGGGCCGCATCAGCCAACCGGAGGAGATCGCGTCGTTCTGCGCGTACCTGCTCAGCGACGAAGCCAGCTTCATCACCGGCGCGGCCCTGTCCATCGACGGTGGCTTCACAGCCCGCTGAAAACACCCGGAAACACGTCGTCCCGGCATGGGCTCAGCATGCCGGGACGACGGAGGCGGGGTCAGGCGCGAGCGAGCAAGCGCCGCAACGGACCTTGGCGTTGTACGGTGCCGGTCGAGCGCACCGCGGGCTGCCGCTCGCGCACGAGACGGTCGAATTCCACTGCACTGCGGGCAGGTCGGCGCAGGCGACCGGCGTTGAAGTCGTCGGCCAGCTGTTGCACCGTCTGCTGGGCGCAGGATTTGTTGGTACCGATGAAGCCGGTGGGACCGCGTTTGATCCAGCCGGTGACGTACGCGCCCGGGAAGACGGTGCCGCCCGCCTGCTCCAGCACCCGGCCATCGAGATTCGGAATCACGTTGGCGCGCTCGTCGAACGGGAGACCGGCCAGCGGCACACCGCGGTAGCCCACGGAGGCGAGCACCAAACCCGCTTCGAGGTCTTCGGTCGCACCGGTGGCCTCGGCGCGCAGCACGCCCTCGGCGTCCGCGACGAGTTCGTTGCGGCCGACCCGCACCCCCGTCACCCGATCAGAGCCGAGGATTTCCGTGGGAGAGGCCAAGTACCGGAACACGATTCGCTTGCGCTTACCGGACGGCCGCGCCGCCACACTGTGCAGCAGCTTCAGCTTCTGCTCCACCTGGAAGGGGAGCTCCGCGCCGAGCTCCGGCAACGCGCCCTCGATCGCGATGTCGATGTCCGAGCCGAGCAAGCCGACGAATTCCGGCACGGTGAAGGCGGATTCGGCCGGACCGCGGCGGCCGAGGATGACAACTTCCTCGAACTTGCTCTCGCGCAACGCCTTCAGGGCGTACGGCGCGATGTCGGTGTCCGCCAGCGTTTCCGGATCGCTGGTCAGGATCCGGGCCACGTCGAGTGCCACATTGCCGTTGCCGACGATGACGGCCCGCCGCTGCGACAGGTCGATGCTGTCACCCGCGTGATCGGGATGCCCGTTGTACCAGGCCACGAAATCGGTGGCGGAGGTGCTGCCGGGCAGGCCCTCGCCGGGAATTCCCAGCTTGCGGTCCGCCGAAGCGCCGACCGCGTAGATCACCGCGTGGAAGTGGCCCAGCAGCTCGGCGTGCGAAACATGCTTGCCCACTTCGAGATTCAGGTACGAGTTGAAGCCGGGCTGGGCGGAGATGACGTCGAACAAGCGGCTCACCTGCCGGGTCCGGCCGTGATCCGGCGCGACTCCGTGGCGGGCCAGGCCGTAGGGCACCGGCAGCCGGTCGAAGACGGTCACCGACACCTCGGGCTGGGTCAGCAGTTCGTCGGCGGCGTACATCGCCGACGGCCCGGAGCCGACGATCGCGACCCGCAGCGGCTCCCGCTCGGTGTGAATCTCCGGCGCGGGCACCGGCCGCGCCAGCAGCGGCCGCGGCCGGGATTCCCGATAGAAGTCCGCGTTGATCTCGATGAACGGCAACTGCTCGTCGGTCAGCTTCTTCGACGAGGAGATCGCATCGACCGGGCAGGCCGAGGCGCAGGCACCGCAGTCGACGCAGGCCTTCGGGTCGACATACAGCATCTCCGCCGTCCGGAAATCCGGCTCATCGGGCGTGGGATGGATGCAGTTGACCGGGCAGGCGTAGACGCAGGACGCGTCGCTGCAACAAGATTGGGTGACGACGTAGGGCATTACTCAGCCGGCCTTGACCGAACGCAGCGGCTCGGAGCGGTAGCGGGTGGTGTGGCCGTCGATGCCGAGCAGCTTCCACACGCCCTTGGCGATCGGGTTCATCAGGCCGATGTCCTTGGCCAAAGTGCGCACGTCGCCGAAGAAGTCGCTGAACTCCTGCTTGGCTTCCTTGCTCCCGTAGAACAGTTCCTTGCGGACGTAGTCCGGGATGTCGAACTCGCGCCAGAACGAACGCGGCGGGGTGTAGATCGAGCGGCCCAGGATGAACATGACGATCGGCATGGCGATGGAGAGCACGAACTTGGTGGGCGCGTTCTTCTCCGGCACGTGGATCTTCAGGAATTCGTGCGCGAAGGAGATGTGGCGGGCCTCCTCGGCGACATGGATCGCCATCACGCCGCGCATGATCGGGTGCACGTCTTCGTCGGAGCGCAGGATCGCCTTCTGGATGTGGTCGATCGGCTCCTCACCGGCCAGCACGGCCATGAAGAACAGGTTCGGGAACAGCGCGGCCACCGGGGCGCCGATGTACTTGAACTTGCGCACCAGCGGGCCCATGCCGGGCACGTCGATGCCGATCCGGTTCACCATCTCCTGGAACATCAGGGTGTGGTTGTGCTCCTCGATCATCTCGTGGGAGCAGTAGCGGAACTCGGGGTCACCGTTGGGTAGCCCGAAGCTGTGCGTGACCATGCCGCTGATCAGGATGGACTCGAACTGCAGGCCGACCTTGGCGACGTTGGCCTGGCGGTACTTGCCGATGGCGATCTTCACGTCGTCGGGAAGCGCCTGGTACCAGGGGTGACGGCCGAGCGAGTCACCGGATTTGGGCAGGATCCAGCGCTCCTCGCCGGCGTCGGCGGCGAAATCGGGGTTGTCCCAATCGATATCCTCGAACGGGTCGAAGTGCTTGTTGACCGAACCTTCGGACAGCAGCAGCAGCTTCGCGGCGTATTCCTGCGCCTTCTCCAGATCGGGATCGACGGCGGGGGTCACGGATGCGGACATCGTCGTCACTGCCTTCCTCATGGGACCGATTTACGTGTATCCCATAGTTACACCTACGGCTGGTGACGTCAACCGCAGGTTTTCCGTTTTCCGGAAGATTTCCGGTCAGCCGAGGCCCAAACCCGCGATCACCGCGTCCGCGGGCAGCGCGAACGCGAGGGCGACACCGCCGGCGGACATACCCAGCGCGGTCGCAGCTCTGGTCAGCCTGCGCCGGGTGCGCCAGGACAACAGCAGCGCCCTGGTCGTACGGGATCGCCGGCCCGGCTGCGGCGCCGCCCGCATCCACGCGGGGACCAGCTCGCTTTCCTCGGCTCTGCGGTGCGCCCCGACCCGTCTGCGGGCGTGCGCCGGATCTTCCCCGGCGGCGGCCGCGCGGCGGGCGATGATGGCGGCGCCGTCGGCGATGGTGCGCTCGGGATCGGGGGCGATGATGACCGGCCGGGCCAGTTCATCGGAGAGCACCTGCGGTACCTCGCTGGGCCTGGCCGCTCCCCCGACGACGAGTACACAGTCCACATCCGCCATCGTCACATCGGCCATCCGGAGGCAGCGGTAGACCAACTCCAGCGACGCGCGCACATGATCGGTGCGCAGTTCGTCGGCGGTCGCCCCGCGTACCGCCCCGGATAGGTGGGCCGCACGACTGCTGTTGCCGGCCCGGGCGGCGACGAGCGAACCGAAGGCCCGCCCGCCGAAATCGGCGGAGCGCACAGGCACTCCGACAATCGGATTCTCCGGGCAGCCCGCGCCGACCCGCAGCAGCGTGACATCGAGACTGGACCCACCGAGGTCGTAGACCAGCGCCAGCCCCGGCATCAGCGGGCCGCGTTCGGCTTCCAGCCAGGCCGCGGCCGCGATCGGTTCGGCCACCAGCGCAACGCGATTCAGTCCGATGGCGTCCAAAGCCGCACGCAGATCGCCTACTTGGAGGTCGGTATAACCGACCGGATGGGTCAGCGTGATGCCCGCGGCGACTGCCCTGGGGTCCCGCCGCGCCTCGAGGATGAGGCAATCCGCCACTGTGGCAACGAGATCCGCGGCGGTGAGCGCGCGGTGCCCGACACGCGCCGACGCGGCGGTGCGCTGGCTCAGATCGGCGAACTCGGTGATCGCGCGGCCGTGCCTGGGAATCGCGCCGACCCGGGCCAGGCCGGTGCTGTCGAAGGTGAGCGTGGTGCGCCGGGTGATGGCGGGGGCGCGCTCGGCCGCGCGGCGGCGACCCGGCGGAGCTTTGGCCGTTCGGTCGTCGGCCAGCGCGGAAACCGTGTTGACCGTACCGATACTCAAACCGAGACCAACCGCCATCGCAATCACCCGATCGCCGAGCCGAGGTGCTTCGAACCTCACTCACGCAACCACTCCGCGACCCGCCTGCCAACCACCGGACATCCGGTTGTCCGCAATGCCACCGCACTGAAACCCGTTGCATGCCACCCGTTCGCACCGGCCCTGACCTGCACGGAACGTCAGGCCGACTGCCCGGTCGGTGGATCTTGGTCTGGCGCGCCGGATTTCGGCGACCGGCGCGGCCGAATTGCCGACAGCTCGCGCGGATTCGCAGCAACCGGGCGATACACGTTCTCGCACCCCGGATCTCCCCCCAACGCTCCCCCGCCGCTCCCGGTAAGCCGTCCGCACGACCAGGCCGGGAGCGACGGAGCGCTCCGCTACTCGACCAGAAGCTCCAGCGTCAGATGCGCGGCCTGCTCCTGCCATTTCGCGTACTCGTCCGGAAATGCCGAAGCCTGGGTGGCCTGCGCGGCCTCCCAGAGCGGCACCGCCGAATAATTCGGGACCTTCTCCTCCAGCGCATCCAGGAATGCCTCGGTCGCATAACCGGGATCGGTCAATTGTTCCGGCGTACCCCAGCCCGCCGAGGGCCGCTGCTGGAAAAGCCCGAGCGAATCGTAGTCTTCGGGCTCGGTGAGATTGCGCAGCGTCGATTCCTGCAACGCGGTGGCCAGCGCCACCACCGCCGCATAGGGCGGCATTCCGCGGCGCTCCACGACATCGACGATCCGGCGGGCATTGTGCAGCTGTTCGGCGTTCGGGTCGAAACGCTGCTGTTCACCCTCGATTCCGGTGAGCAGCAGCTGTGCCAGGGTGAGATCGGCGTACGGGTCCGGACAGGCGATAGCCACGGCCCGGACGGCTAATTCAAATGGCTGATCGGGATTCCGGAGCCCGGCACCAGGAATATCGGTGTCGGTGGCGGAATTGGCCGCGAAAACGGCTATAGCACAGCAGAGAGCAGTAGAAACAAACACGGGCATTCGTGTTGTCATGGTCTCCCATGCATTCTTTGCCTGCGCCTGGAGCCTTATTCCGCATACAGCTTCCCCGCGCACGCGAAAAGGCTACGGCGAACGAATTAGAATGGTATTCAATTGGTCGCAATATTCGACCACATACATTTAATGGGTACGGTTATTTAACCCGGCGTGTCGCCCTTGCCGAAAGCAGGTGTCACAACCCGGATTACTGCCCGTCCGGGCCGAAAATCCTTGCCCCGAACTAGCTAGCGGGCAGTTCGGGGATACGGGTGGCGCGGGCGTAGACGGTCTCACCGTCCGAAAGCCGCAGTGCCTCCGCGTCACCGCGAGTGACCTGGGCTGCGAACAGATCTCCGGTCGCGGCATTGCGCAACTCCACGCGCACTTCGAAACCCAGATGCACGACGCGTTCCACGGTCGCGCGAGTGACGCCCGCCGATTCCGCGGTGCCTTCGTCCGCGGCCAGCGCCATGCTCGGATCCCGGCCGACGCGAATATCGTGCGGGCGCACCAGATGTCCGTTGAGCCGGGCCACATCGCCGAGGAAGGACATGACGAATTCATTGGCGGGACGGTCGTACACGTCCTCCGGGCTGCCGACCTGCTCGATGCGGCCGGCGTTCATCACCGCGATCCGGTCGGCCACATCCAGGGCCTCTTCCTGGTCATGGGTGACCAGCACGGTGGTCACATGGACCTCCTCGTGCAGCCGGCGCAGCCACTTGCGCAGATCCGCACGCACTTTCGCGTCCAGCGCGCCGAACGGCTCGTCCAGCAGCAGCACCTGCGGGTCCACCGCGAGCGCGCGAGCCAGGGCCATGCGCTGGCGCTGACCGCCGGACAACTGCGCCGGATAGCGATGCTGGAAGCCGTCGAGCCCGACGATCTCGAGCAGCTCGTCGACCTTCTTCTTGATCTCGGCCTTGGGGCGCTTACGAATCTTCAGGCCGAAGGCCACATTGTCGCGCACCGTCATGTGCTTGAAGGCGGCGTAATGCTGGAAGACGAAACCGATATCGCGCTTCTGCGGCGGCACATGGGTGACGTCGTTACCGGCGATGCTGACGATGCCGCCGTCCAAGGACTCCAGGCCCGCGATGGACCGCAGCAGGGTCGACTTGCCGGAACCGGATGGCCCGAGCAGGGCGGTGAGCTCACCCGCCGGAATGTCGATGCTGACGTCGTTCAGGGCGGCGAAGGAACCGTAGTTCTTCCGCGCATTGGTCACGGTGATCACTTGGCGCCACGCTTACGTTCGAGGAGGGTCATGAACAGCAGGGTCACGAGGGCGATGCCCATCAACAGGGTCGCGGCGGCATAGGCGCCGAAGGTGTTGTGGTCGTTGATGTATCGGCCGTGCACCAGCAGGGTCAGGGTCTGGGACTTGCCCGGCAGCGCGGAGGACACCATGATCACCGCGCCGAATTCGCCGAGCGAGCGGGCCACGGTGAGCACCACGCCGTAGGTCAGGCCCCAGCGGATCGCGGGCAGGGTGATCCGCCAGAAGGTCTGCCAGCGTGAGGCGCCCAGCGTGGCTGCGGCCTGTTCCTGGTCGTCACCGATCTCGTGCAGCACGGGTTCGACCTCGCGCACCACGAACGGCAACGTCACGAAGATCGTCGCGAGCACCATGCCGGGCAGGCCGAAAATCACCTTGAAGCCGGCGGATTCGAGACCGCCGAACCAGCCGTTCGCACCCCACAGCAGGATCAGCGCGACGCCGACCACGACCGGAGACGTGGCGATCGGCAGATCGACGACGCCCTGCACCACGGTGCGGCCGGGGAACCGGCCGCGCACCAGCGCGATCGCGGTAACGATGCCGAAGATGACGTTCACCGGCACCACGATGGCCACGATGATCAACGACAGATTGAATGCCGAGATCGCCGCGGGCGTGCTGATCGAATCGATGAACGCGCCCACGCCGTCGCCGAAGGTGCGCCACAGAATGAGTCCCAGCGGCAGCACCAGCAGCACGGCCAGATAGCCGAGCGCCACGGTACGCAGCGAAATGCGAGTCAGCCAGGAAAGATTCACGAGGCGGTCTGCTCCTTCCGCGCACTGCGCTCAGCCAGCAAACGCAGCACCAGCAGCGTCACGAGCGAGATCACCAGCAGCGCCACCGACACCGCGGCCGCGTTCACCGGCCGATCGATCTCGATCTGCTTCTGGATGTACTGCGAGGCCATTTCGGTCTCCCGCGGAATCGCTCCGCCGATCAGCACCACCGAGCCGTATTCGCCGATGGCCCGGGCGAAGGCCAGGCCGCCGCCGCTGATGATGGCCGGTACCAGCGTGGGCAGCACGATCCGGCGGAAGGTGGTCCAGTTGTCCGCACCGAGGGACAGTGCGGCCTGCTCGACCTCCCGGTCGGCCTCGATGAGGACCGGCTGCACCGAGCGCACCACGAACGGCAGCGTCACGAAGGCCAGCGCCACGATCAGGCCGGGCTGGGTGGCGTTGAGGTGGATGTCGATCGGGCTCTGCGGCCCGTATAGGGACAGCAGCACGATGCTGGCCACGATGGTGGGCAGCGCGAACGGCAGGTCGATCAGCGCGTTCACGACGCCCTTGCCCGGGAAGTCGTCGCGCACCAGCACCCAGGCGATCAGAGTGCCCATGAAGACGTTGATGATCGCGACGATCACCGACACGAACACGGTGATGCGCAGCGAATCCAGCGCCGCCGGGGCGGTCACCGCATCCCAGAAACCGGACCAGCCGTCCTCGAACGAGGCCACGGTCAGCGCGGCCAGCGGCAGCAGCACGATGATGCTGAGCCACAGCACCGCGGTCGCGATGCCGAGCGGGCCGATCGAGCCGGTCACCCGCAGCCAGGACAGGCGCGGACGCCGAGCCGGAGCGGGCGCCGGTTTGTCGATGTCGGCGGTCTTGCTGTCTGTCACAGTCGATCAGTATCCCGTGTGCTGGAAGCGGCGAAACGGTGGCCCGGCGCGGATGTGCGCGGGGCCACCTCGGGTCTCGCTACTTGGTGGCCTTGTCGTAGATGACCGCGACCGAACCGGTGTTGGCCGCGAAGAGTTCCTTGTCGACCGTCTTCCAGCCGCCGAGGTCATCGATGGTCCACAGCTTGCCCGGGGTCGGGAAGTCCTTGGCGAACTCGGCGGCGACCTGCGGATCGACCGGGCGGAAGCCGGCCTGGGCCCAGGCCTTCTGGCCGGCCGGGGTGAACAGGAAGTCGCGGAAGGCGACGGCCTTCTCCTGGTTCTTGCTGGTCTCGAGCACCGCGACCGGGTTCTCGATCTTGAACGTGGTCGGCGGGATGACGTGCTCGATCGGATCGCCGTTGCGCTCGGAGAAGAGGGCCTCGTTCTCGTAGCTCAGCAGCACGTCACCGGTGCCCTGCAAGAAGGTCTCGGTGGCTTCGCGGCCGGACTTCGGCTGCACCTTGACGTGTTCCTTGGAGATGAGCTGGCTCAGGTAGTCCAGACCGGCCTGCGGGTTCTTGCCGCCGTCGGACTTGGCCGCGTACGGCGCGAGCAGGTTCCACTTGGCCGACCCGGAGCTGAACGGGTTCGGGGTGACCACCTCGACGCCCGGCTTGAGCAGGTCATCCCAGTCCTTGATGCCCTTGGGGTTGCCCTTGCGGACCACGATGGCGACCACGGAACCGAACGGGATGCCCTTGGTGGCGCCGGCGTTCCAGTCGGCGTCCACCAGTCCGGCGTCCACCAGGCGGGTGATGTCGGGTTCGACGGAGAAGTTCACCACGTCGGCCTCGGCGCCGTCCTTGACCTTGCGGGACTGATCACCCGAGGCGCCGTAGGAGGGGAGGATGGAGACGCCCTTGCCCTTCTCGGTCTTGTTGAATTCGGGCACGACCTTGTCGAAGCCCGGCTTCGGGACCGCGTAGGCGTAGAGGTTCAGCGTGCCGCCGCTACCGTCGGCGGCATCGCCGCCCACCGAGTCGCTGGCTCCACCGCCGCACGCGGACAGGGTCACGGCCGCGAGGGTGGTGAGCGCGACCGCGGCAAAACGGCGGCGCGAGGAGAGCCAAGAATTGCGAGACATCCGGGTGGACCTTTCTGGGACCGCCATTTCCGTTCTGGGAATCATGGCGGAGCGAAGACTAGAAATCGGTAGACCTGCCGCGCGGATACGCGGACAGTGGCGCGACTTCGGCCGATAGGCCGTCGGGGTTCGGATATGCCGCGAAAGGAGCGCGCCGGTCTAGAAGGCAGGAACGCGCGGCGAAATCCGGTCGCCGATCAGCGACAGAGGATGTCCGCGACCGCGAGATTGCCGACCGCGATCAACGCCAGTTCATGGCGGACCCGCGGGACGACACTCGTAGACACAGGCAGACTGTAGCAGAGGCGCACGTCGCCTCTCGAATCCGATCTAGCACGGGGGTACAACTCAATGACCATAAGTCCGGACCGCATCCGCACCCGGTTGCCCGGCATCAGCACCCGCGCCTGGGAGCATCCCGCGGACCGCACCGCCCTGGTGACGCTGCGTTCCCTGGCCGGCTTCGACACCGTTTTGCGCACCCTGTCCGGGCTGTTGCAGGAACGCCAGCACCGGCTGCTCTACCTGGCCACGGCGGTCCGGGTGGACGAACGCCAGTTCCGCGCCCTGCACCAGCTGCGGGAGGACTGCGTGGAAATCCTGGACGCACGCACCACACCCGAGATGTTCGTGCTGCAGAGCCCGCAGGTGAACGCGCTGACCATCGGCATGGACCGGCCGTTCATCGTGCTCACCACCGGCCTCATCGACCTGATGGACACCGAGGAGCTGCGGTTCGTGATCGGCCACGAGCTCGGGCACGCGCTGTCCGGGCACGCGGTCTACCGCACCATGCTCATGCATCTGCTGCGCATCTCGGCCAATATCGGCTGGATGCCGGTGGGCGGCTGGGCTTTACGCGCGATCGTCGCGGCCTTGATGGAATGGAGCCGCAAATCCGAGCTGTCCGGCGACCGGGCCGGGCTGCTGTGCGGACAGG
Source organism: Nocardia sp. XZ_19_385 (assembly GCF_015355755.1). Lineage (NCBI taxonomy): Bacteria > Bacillati > Actinomycetota > Actinomycetes > Mycobacteriales > Nocardiaceae > Nocardia > Nocardia sp. XZ_19_385. The sequence continues at coordinate 227,727 of NZ_JACVEE010000004.1, read as the reverse complement.
ACGTGGACGCCTCGGTCCGGGTACACATGAAGACCGCCGGCGGCACCTGGGTCAAGGAAATGAACCACGGCGCCTTCCTGGCCCAGGCCGACGACTACGAACGCTCCGGCGATCTGCGCGACGGCGTGCTCAAGCTGCTCAATCTGGAATTGCAGTCGCATCCGTTCTCGGTGCTGCGGGCGGCCGAGCTGCGGCGCTGGATCCAGTCCGGGGAGTACGACCGGATCATCCACGGCCACTATCCGCATCGCGACACCGACAAGAACGCCCGGATCAGCGAGGAGATCAAGGAAGCGGCACGCAATTACAAGCAGAGCTTCGACGAGTCCGAGGATCCGCTGATCCGTACGGTGCGCAACCTGGGCAAGGACGTCGGGGCCGCGGTGAGCACCGTGGGTCAGGAAGTGGGCGACACCGTCACCAAGCTCGGTAAGCGCCTCAACGATTGGCGCACCGGCGGGCCTACCTCGTAAAGAGCCAAGCCAGGACGACGAGCACGAGCAGAGCGATCAGGGCGAGCTGTACACGGGAACGTGGCATCAGCGGACCCCGCTCTGCGCGTGCTCGAGCGCTGCCAGATCCGCGGGGACCCGCAGATCCGGGCCGACGAAATCGGCGGCGAAGGCGAGTTCGGCGGCCTCGGCGGCCTGGGTCGCGGCGGCGGCGCGGTTGCGGCCGAGTAGCGCCATCGCCAGGCGCACGGCGCGGTCCAGCAGGTAGGCGATGGCGAAACTGATCGGGACCATGCCGACCAGCACGACGAGGAACTGTGGGATGAACGGCAATCCCGCGACCCACAGCTCGAAGCTGTCCCACCATCCTGCGATGCTCTGCACGCAGTCAGCCTAGTAGCTGATCCTGAGAGCAGGCGAACAGCGCGGACTCGGGGGTGGTAGTCGAATTCGCCATAGGTAGTGGACGTCACGGCGGCAGCGGCCCCAAGATGAGATATGGCGTCATCCGGAGAGCACGAACCCGCGGATCTACCGGTCCCCACAGCAATGACCCAGCTGAGCCACCGTGGCAACTATCCGCCCATCGACGACTACGCCTTCCTCTCCGATTGCGAGAGCACCTGCCTGATCGCCGCCAACGGCGCGGTCGAGTGGATGTGTGTGCCCCGCCCCGATTCTCCGAGCATTTTCGGCGCCATGCTGGATCGCAGCGCGGGCCATTTCCGAATCGGGCCGTACGGGGTCAACGAGCCTGCCGCGCGGCGCTACCTGCCCGGCGGCATGATCCTGGAAACCACCTGGCAGACCCAGACCGGCTGGCTGATCGTGCGGGACGCGCTGGTGCTGGGCCCGTGGCACAACAACGATCAGCGCAGCCGCACGCACCGCCGGACGCCGATGGACTGGGATGCCGAGCACATGCTGCTGCGCACCGTGCGATGCGTGAGCGGCACGGTCAATCTGGAGATGAGCTGCGAACCGGCTTTCGACTATCACCGCGCCACCGCCCGCTGGGAGTACACCGGCAAGGTGTACGAGGAGGCCACCGCTGTCCGCAGCGACGATCCGAGCGCGGGACCGACGCTGGTGCTGACCACCGATTTACGGTTGGGGCTGCAGGGCCGCGAGGCTCGCGCGCGCACCCGGATGAAGGAGGGCGACGAGGTTTTCGTGGCGTTGACGTGGTCGGACCTGCCGGCCCCGCGCAGCTTCGACGAAGCCGCGAAGAAGATGTGGGCGACCACGGAGTCCTGGCGCCAGTGGATCACCCTCGGCACATTCCCGGATCACCCGTGGCGCAACTACTTACAGCGCAGCGCCCTCACCTTGAAGGGCTTGACCTACGCTCCGACCGGCGCACTGATGGCCGCCGCCACTACTTCGCTCCCGGAAACCCCGGGCGGACAACGCAACTGGGACTACCGCTACAGCTGGGTGCGCGACTCCAGCTTCGCGCTGTGGGGCCTCTACACCCTCGGGCTGGACCGGGAGGCCGACGACTTCTTCGCCTTCCTCAACGACGCCACCACCGACGACGACGGCAAACCCGTTCCGCTGCAGGTTCTTTACGGGATCGGGGGCGAGCGCGTCATCACCGAGACCACCCTCGACAACCTGCACGGCTATAACGGAGCCACTCCGGTTCGGATCGGAAACGGCGCCTACAACCAGGACCAGCACGACATCTGGGGCACCATGCTGGATTCGGTGTACCTGCACGTGAAATCGCGCCAGCAGGTACCGGAAACGCTGTGGCCGCTGCTGGAACGTCAGGTACACGCGGCCATCGCGAACTGGCAGAAGCCCGATCGGGGAATCTGGGAAGTACGCGGCGAGCCACAGCATTTCACCTCCTCGAAGGTGATGTGCTGGGTGGCGCTGGACCGCGGTGCGAAACTGGCCGAAATGCACGGCCAACTGCGGCATGCCGCCGAGTGGTACGCCATCGCCGAGGAGATCAAGGCCGACATCCTCGAACACGGCGTGACCAGCGAGGGGGTCTTCACCCAGACCTACGGCGGCGAAACCTTGGACGCCTCACTACTTCTGGTGGTGCTGCTGCGTTTCCTGCCGCCCGACGATCACCGGGTGCGCGCCACCGTGCTCGCCATCGCCGACCGGCTCACCGAGAACGGGCTGGTGCTGCGCTACCGCACCGAGACCACCGACGACGGATTGTCCGGTGCCGAAGGCACTTTCACCATCTGCTCGTTCTGGCTGGTGTCGGCGCTGGTGGAAATCGGCGAGTTGCCCAGGGCCAAGCAACTGTGCGAGCGACTGCTCGGGTATGCCAGCCCGTTGCGGCTGTACGCGGAGGAGATCGATTCGCGCAGCGGGCGGCACCTGGGGAACTTCCCCCAGGCGTTCACGCATCTGGCGCTGATCAACGCCGTCACCCACGTCATCCGGGCGGAGCAGACGCACAGCGCGGTGAACTTCCAGCCGGCCAATACGCCTGCGAACAACCCCGGGTGAGCTAGGCGGCCGCGACGAGGGCTTCGGCGCGTTCGCGGACAGCGCGGAGCGTGCTCATCCGTCCGTCGAGTTCGGCGATGCGCTCCTCGCGGCGGTCACCGTACTTGCCGTAGGCCTCCTCGGCCGCACGCAGCGACGTGTCGGCGGTGCGCGCGGTGTCGGCGGCGATGTCGGTGAAGTGATCGCGCAACGCACGTTGCATGGCGCGCAAGCGGTTTCGCGATTCCTTGCTCACCTGGAAGATCACGTCGTCCATCAGCCGGGCGACAGCGACCTTGGCTTCGGCGCGGCGGCGTTGCTTGCGGCTCTTGCGGTCGTCCCACAGCGCGTTCACGCCGAGCAGCACACCCGCGCTGGCCGAGTACACGTTCACCAGCCCCATTCCGAGCAGGCTGGTGGCCAGGCCGACCATCAGGATGCCGCCGTAGGCGCGCAGCAGGCCGGACAGAAGTGGCTGCGTGACACTGACTTTCGCGCTTTCCAAGGTGTCCAGCGGCGCGACCGGTTCCAGTACCTCGCCCGGGTTCTCCAAGCGCAGATCCGGCAGCGGCGGCGTGCGGTGATCGGCCGGGAACTTCGCGGCCACCTGCTCACACAACTCCATCGACCGGTAATGCGCCATCACGAAGTTCTCTTCCACGGCCTCACAGATGCGCGCGTCGAGTTCGGTGCCGAAATCCTTCCAGCCCCGGGCCGGATCGGTCTGCGCGATCTCGGCTTCGGCGTCGCGCACCAGGCTGCGCAGCCGGTGCCGCAGATCGTGTTCGATATCGGCCATCAGCTCGGTACTGCCGTCGACCAGCGTGACCTGCCAGTTGGCGGTGCGCTGGCGCAACTCGTCGGCCAGATTGCGGGCGGCCAGCAGCTGCTCGGTGATCTCCGCGCGGCGGCGTGGATCGCGCAGTGCCTCGGCTTCGGAGCGCACCGTGACCGCCAGATGATCGGTGACCAGCCGGATATCGCGCACCGCCGCTTCGATCGCCACGGCGTCGGCACGCGAGACCACATAGTCACGCAGATGATCGATGAGCTGCGGCATCCCGGATTCGATGTCGCGCTGGTAGTTACCCGAGGTCTCGGCCTCGAGGTGCAGCAGTGCCGACACCGGCGCCACCGCGAACCCGAGACCGGCCGCGTCGAGCAGATCGCGATTGCGCTGCTGCACATGCGACCACTGCGGGAAACGGTCGATCTTGTTGAGCACGCAGATCACCGTCGGGCACAGCTGATGGATCCGTTGCAGATGCTCCAGCTGCGCGGGCGTCAGTTCCCGGCTCGCGTCCACCACGTACAAAACGGTGTCGGCGGCGGCGATCATCGACCACTTGGTGTGCTCGTCGCCCGCCGTGCCCGGGGCATCCATCACCACGATGCCATCGGCGAGCAGCGGACTCGGCTCGGTGAACTCCGCCCGGACCACGCCCTGGGCGGCCAGTGCGGGGCCCGGATTCAGCGGGTCCACCGCCTGGCGTTCCACGCGGCCGTTGCCGTTCGACTTCACCAGGTTCGCGGTGGCCTGCGGGCCGTACTCCACGATCACCGGCACGCTCAACGCCGTGTCGGTGGCGCTCACCGGCGCCCCGACCAGGCTGTTGACCAGGGTGCTCACCCCGTGTTTCGGCTCACCCGCGACCACCATGCGCACGCGCGGGTCGGTGACCCGCGCGCGCACCATGCCCAAACGGCCCCCGAGATCGTCGCGGCCCGCGGCCCGGGCCATCTCGCGCAGTTCGTCCAGAATCCGGATGAGCGGGGCCATCGCGTCCGGATGTTTCACCGTCGCGGCCTTCAGCCCTGCTGCGGCAGACAACCCTGCTCCTTACTCTTGCTTCATCAGTCGCGTGCGCGAGGTAGAACCCCTTGATACCCGTTCGAACAGCTACACCAACGTGATGTCTGTCCCATCATGATGGGACAGCATCGAATCCTGGTGCGGCAGCAGACCACCCGAGAGCCCCGAGGCGAACAGGTGATCGTTGTGCGAGGTGTACTGGGCGGCCTGGTAATCGACGTTGTCGCTGATCGGCTTCGGATTCGCCGTCAGCGGCGGCTTGATCGGGGCCTGCGTCGGGACGTGCACCGACGGCGGATCGATGTCGACGGTCGGCACGGTCATGCTGTGCGTCATCGTCGGCTGCTGCGTGGGCACCGAGACGGTCGGGATATCCACCGTGCTGGGCACGTCGACGGTCGGCCGGGTGTGGGTCGGGTCGACCGGCTTGGGCTGGGTCGGCTGCTGCGTGGTCGGCACGCTCGGCCTCGTCCCGTCCGGATCGATGGTCGGAGCGGGCTTGGTGGCCGGCGCGGTCGGGGTCACCGTCGCGCCGGGGATCCGGGTGGGGGTGCCGTCTATGTCGATGGTCGGCACTGTCACCGTGGCGCCCGGGGTCTTCGTGATGCCACCCAGGTCGGGTGTCCGCACGGTGGTCGGGTCGATGGTGGCGCCGGTCGAGGGCACCGGGACCGAGTTGGTCACGGTGGTCGGCACATTGGTGATCGGGCTGGTGCCGGTGTGCCCGATATCGGTGTTGCGCGGGTCGATCTTCGTTGCCGGAGCCGGCTTTGGTGGATCGAACAAGGCGGGTGCGACCGCGGCGGGCGCGGTCAGCGGTGAGGCGCCGATCGGTCCGGTGAGCACGTTCGCGATCGGGGTGCTCGCGGCCTCGGGCTGGATCGTGGTCTGCAGCGGGGTCGCCGCCACCGGCTGGACCATCACGGGCGCCGCGACAGCGGGCGCGACCGCGACCGGAGCGACAGGAGCGTGCGCCACCGGCGCGGGCGCGGCGGCCGGTGCGACGGGCGCCGGTGCGGCTGGCGCGACCGGTGCGGGCGCGACAGGAGCCGGTGCGGGGGCAGCCAGGGCCGGGGCCGCGGGCTGTGCGGCGGCCGGAGCGGCAGCCGAGCTGTGCGTGTTGCCCGTTCCGGTGCCGATCCCCGAATTCGCCGATCCCGCTTGGTCGTTGGTGGTCCGCGCCGAGCCCGTGCCCGCGGACGGCTTGCTGTCGATCCAGTCGGAGAGCTGATCGAGCTGATCGCCGACATTGGTGCCCGCGGCCGTCTTCACCGACAGCTGGGCGGCCGCCTCCACCTTCGCCTGCGTGAACAGGTACAGCCCGTCCTGCTCGTTGATCCCGAAGTCGACGGTGAACTCGGTGTGCAGTTCCGCGCTCGCGTCGACACCGAAGAAGACGCCGAACTCGGAACCGTTGCCGACACCGTCGAACACGCTGCCGCTGTCGAACGGGCTGTCCCAGGCGCCCGAGCCGAGCAGCGCGGCCGGATCGAATTGATCGGCGAGCTCCGGGTCGAAGCGGTCGCCCGCCGAACCGCCGGGCGTCTCGACAGCGACGTCCTCAGCCGCACCCGAGGTCGGAAACTTGGGCAGGAACGGGTTCGAGCCGCTGAACGCCTGCGTACCGGGCAGCGAGAACGGGCTGTGGCCGGGCAGTCCGTTGCCCGGGTTGTCCAGCCAATCCATCGAGCCGGACTCGTTCTGGCGGGACGGTGTGCTGGTGTCCATCCAGCTGGGAGTCGAAGAGTCGTCCGGTGTTTCGGGGCCGTACCAGCTCGGGCCCTGGTCGTCAGAGGGGTTCCAGGAGGCGCGGCTGTCCGGCTCCATCCAGTCCGGGACCGCCGGCGCGTGTTCCAGCGGCGCGGGCGGCGGTGGCGGAGTCTGCTGGGAATGCAGCGGCGCCGGTGGCACCCAATTCGGACCGGGGTCCGGGAAGGTGACGGTCGGGCTCGGCACATCCGAGTCGGGATCGGCATCGCCGCCGTGCGCCCAGCCGGTATTCAAGCTGTCCAGGCGGGCATCCCCGGGACGCGCGGGCGTACCGCCGCCGTTGGAGGCGATCAGCGCGCCGCCGGTGACATACGCACCGGCCCGCGCCACCCGCGCGACACCGGTCGCCACACGATAGGCCGTGTCGCTCCCGGCCGCATCCACCTCGGTGTCCTCAGTGCCGTCGAAGGGCAGGTCACGCGTCATGCAAGGCTCCACATCTAGGTTCCAGCATCCTCACCACACCGGGCCCCGACCGAGTGAAGATCACCTCGAGGATATTTGCGCAGAACCCAACTGTCACATCCTCCAAGAAGATCGAGTTCGTGACCGTGACGAGCACCATAACCCTGCCATCCGGAAAACCGACCGACAAGCCCCTTGTTCAGGGGCGCTGCACCTACCCACCCCGGCCGGCTCCGCCAACCTGCCATCCCCCGGGGGCTACTTCTTCGGCTTGTCCGAAGCGGCGTCGGAGGACAGCGCGGCCACGAAAGCTTCCTGCGGCACCTCGACCCGGCCGATGGTCTTCATCCGCTTCTTGCCTTCCTTCTGCTTCTCCAGCAGCTTGCGCTTACGGCTGATGTCACCGCCGTAGCACTTGGCGAGCACGTCCTTGCGGATGGCGCGGATGTTCTCGCGGGCAATGATCTTCGAGCCGATGGCGGCCTGGATCGGCACCTCGAACTGCTGGCGCGGGATGAGCTCGCGCAGCTTGGTGGTCATCTTGTTGCCGTAAGGCTGTGCGGCGTCCTTGTGCACGATGGCACTGAACGCGTCCACGGCCTCACCCTGCAGCAGGATGTCCACCTTCACCAGTGCCGAAGCCTGCTCGCCGGACTCTTCGTAATCGAGACTGGCGTAGCCGCGGGTCCGCGACTTCAGCGAGTCGAAGAAGTCGAAGATGATCTCCGCCATCGGGAGCATGTAGCGCATCTCGACGCGGGTCTCGGACAGGTAGTCCATGCCGAGCAGCTCGCCGCGGCGGGACTGGCACAGCTCCATGATGGTGCCGATGAACTCGCTCGGCGCGATGACGGTGCACTTGGTGATCGGCTCGAAAGCCTGGCGCACCTTGCCTTCCGGCCAGTACGAGGGATTGGTGACGACGTGTTCGCTGCCGTCTTCCATCTCCACGCGGTAGATCACGTTGGGCGCGGTGGAGATCAAGTCCAGGCCGAACTCGCGTTCCAGGCGCTCGCGGGTGATCTCCATGTGCAGCAGACCCAGGAAGCCACAGCGGAATCCGAAACCGAGCGCCACCGAGGTCTCCGGGACGTAGGTCAGCGCGGCGTCGTTGAGCTGCAGCTTGTCCAGTGCGTCACGCAGATTCGGGTAATCCGAGCCGTCCACCGGGTAGAGACCCGAGTAGACCATCGGCCGTGGTTCGCGGTAGCCCGTGAGCGCTTGGGTAGCGCCGTCGCGGGCACTGGTGATGGTGTCACCGACCTTGGACTGACGGACGTCCTTCACCCCGGTGATGATGTAGCCGACCTCGCCGACGCCCAGACCCTGCGTGGCCTTGGGTTCGGGCGAGACGATGCCGATCTCGAGCAGTTCGTGGGTCGCGCCGGTCGACATCATCTTGATCTTCTGGCGCGGCGTCAGCTTGCCGTCCACCACACGCACGTAGGTGACGACCCCGCGGTAGGTGTCGTAGACCGAGTCGAAGATCATGGCGCGCGGGGGCGCGTCATCCGCGCCGACCGGCGGCGGAACCAGCCGGACCGCTTCGTCGAGCAGAGCGGCCACGCCGACGCCGGTCTTTCCGGAGACCCGCAGCACGTCCTCGGGCTCACAACCCACGATGTGGGCGATCTCGGCGGCGTAGCGGTCCGGGTCGGCGGCCGGCAGGTCGATCTTGTTCAGGACCGGAATGATCGTCAGTTCCTTGTCCATCGCCAGATAGAGATTGGCGAGGGTCTGCGCCTCGATACCCTGCGCGGCGTCGACCAGCAGGATCGCGCCTTCACAGGCCTCCAGCGCACGCGAGACCTCATAGGTGAAGTCCACGTGGCCGGGGGTATCGATGAGGTGCAGCACGTATTCGGTGTCGCCGACCTTCCATGGAAGCCGCACGTTCTGCGCCTTGATGGTGATGCCGCGCTCGCGCTCGATATCCATCCGGTCCAGGTACTGGGCGCGCATCGCCCGCTCCTCGACCACACCGGTGAGCTGCAGCATCCGATCCGCCAGCGTCGACTTGCCATGGTCGATATGGGCGATGATGCAGAAGTTCCGGATCCGGGCGGGATCGGTGAACGTTGTGTCGGCGAAGCTGGCGGGCACTCCACTCCTCATGGGTATCGGCAAACTAGCCCCTATCGTCCCATGAGCACGCGGCACCGAATGCCACTGGTGCGCCGTAGGACGCCGCCGCTGGTCAGTACGGTCGGCAATCTCGCGCCCGCGCAAGGCATTCGGCGCGGATGAGAAGATCGCGGGCCGCCGTTACCATCCAAGAATGGCCCGAACTTGGAACACGATCGGCAAGCAGCTCGGCATCATCGCCAAAGCGCAGGGCCCGAAGATCGGCAAGAAGAGAGGGCGCAACGCCCCCGCCGTCACGGTCCGGCCGGCCGCGGCGCCGCCCGTGCCGACCGCGCAGCGCGCCCGGCAGGTCGTCTACTGCCCGCACCTGGACGGCCGGGCCGATCCCGGTGAGATCGTGTGGACCTGGGTCCCCTACGAGGAGGACCCGAACAACGGCAAGGACCGGCCGGTGCTCGTCGTCGGGCGGGATCGCGAGACCCTGCTCGGACTGATGCTGTCGTCGAATCCCGAACGCGACGACGACCACAATTGGGTCGGCATCGGCAGCGGCAGCTGGGATCACGAGGGTCGGCCCAGCTGGGTCCGGTTGGACCGGGTGCTGGATGTGCCGGAGGCCGGTATCCGCCGCGAAGGCGCGATCGTGCCGCGCAAGAGTTTCGATCTGGTCGCGCACCGGCTCGTCATCGAATATCACTGGAGCTGACACGAATCGACCCCGGTCCGGTGCAGCACCGGACCGGGGTCGATCGCTTCGTGTATCAGGCGGCCAGGGTCTCGCGGGTGCCGCGGCCGAAGATCATCGCGTACACCAGCGCACCGAGCACGCCGCCGATCAGCGGAAATATGATGAACGCCCAGACCTGACCGGGGGCCCCGTCTTGGTACCAAGCGACCGCGAGGCTGCGGGCCGGGTTGACCGAGGTGTTGTCCACCGGGATCGAGATCAGGTGGATGACGGCCAGGGTGACGCCGATGGACAGGCCGGCCAGCGGTGCGTCGGAGATCTGGTCGGTGGAGGCCAGCACCACGAAGACCAGCAGCGCGGTCAGCATCACCTCGATGATGATCATCGACGCCATGCCGTAGCCGTTCTGGATGACGACCTGCCCGAGCGGGCCGGTTTCGGCCGACGGGCTGTGCGCGCCCCAGCCGTTGGCCCCGAGGCCGTTCACGGCGCGGTCGTAGGAGGGCAGGTTCTTCGCGAGCGCGAAGAGCACCAGACCGGATAGCAGACCGCCGATCACCTGGGAGATCCAATACCCGATCGCGTTGCCGGTGGAGATCCGGCCCATCAGCAGCTGCCCCAGCGTCACCGCCGGATTGACGTGGCAGCCCGAGATCGGACCGATCGCGTAGACCAGGAACATCAGCGTGAGACCGAAGGCGAGCGCCACCCCCAGCGCGCCGACCCGCTCCCCCGCCAGCACCGCGGTGCCGACGCCGCCCATCACCAGGATGAACGTCCCGAGCGCCTCGGCCGCGAACTTCTTGCCCACCGGCACCGGGAGGCCCTCCGGGACCTGGGGATAAGCGCCCGGGGGGATATTCCCGGCTGGTACCGCTCTGGATTCGACGACCTCTTCGACTACAACTTCCCGCTCCGCGTCAGACATCTGCCACCTTCCGCCGTTCATAGTCACTGGGGACGAGATACCGCTGGAAAATCACGCCTACGGCCGCGCCGAGACGCGGGACGTCTGCGCTGAAGATACCGCTCATAAGGGACAATTCCGGGGAGGTCGAGCACCGATTTCGTGCCCTGCGGGGTGGCTGGTACCCTTGATCTTCGGCGTTGCGTTACCGGAAAACTCCGGGTGTGTCGCACGCGTACGACTTGTTCTAAAGACTCTGTACAGACCCCCAGCGAAGGAACACGAGGAAACAGGCGTGGCCAACATCAAGTCCCAGATGAAGCGGATCCGTACCAACGAAGCCGCTCGCAAGCGCAACCAGTCGGTCAAGTCCGCGCTGCGCACCGCGATCCGCAGCTTCCGCGAGGCTGCCGCCTCCGGCGACAAGGACGCTGCCGCCGTGCGTCTGCAGGCTGCCAGCAAGAAGCTGGACAAGGCCGCCTCGAAGGGTGTCATCCACGCCAACCAGGCTGCCAACAAGAAGTCTGCCCTCGCGCTGGCGCTGAACAAGATCTGATTTCCGGTAGCGGATTCCGCTACCACCCATGCAGTTGACGCAGCCGCCGTGGCTTTGATGACCACGGCGGCTTTTGTCGTGCCCGCTCCTGGATCGGTTCAGTTCACCCGGTAGTTGCCAGGTTGTCGGTGGGGGCGGTTACGATTCCGCGCATGGTTACCGTGTACGCGAATCAGACTGTGGTCAGGGCCGAGGATCTGCCGGATGTGATTCGGGCGGCCGAGGTGCTAGGGATCGGGATCAAGATCGAGAACGTGCTGGTTCCGGACGAGGACGGCGCCCAATCGCTGGAGTGGATCGTCACCAGAGAAGAGGACGTCCCGGCCTATGAGGAATGGGACGGCCGCTACGAGGAGTCCGATGAGGACGAGGAAGAGCCGGCCTTCGCAGCTGCCGCCGGCGAATAACTCCCCTGGTCGGACTTGCCGGGCGGGCCTGAACCCGCCCGGCCGAATCCGCCGCCGGGGAGCGGCGCGGCCACGGGGGAAGCTAGTTCACGCAGGGGATGGAGTCGCCGGCGATCGTGGTGTCTACCGGTTTGCCGACATCCGGAGTTCCGGCCGCAGCGGTCGGGTCCGGTGTATCCGGGGTGGACGTCAGGTCGGCGGGCAGGGTGAAATCGCTGCCCAGAACCACCTTCAGATGACCGTCTGCGAGCGAGGCGGACTCCGCGATCGGTAGGCCGAGGGTCGCAGCCAGACGCTGGGCGTCGGCTTCGCCGCCCGGGGCGTAATAGATGGTGGACGTCGCGGTCAGGGTGGTGCCGTTGCCGACAGTCCCCTTCGTGTAGCCGTGGGCGCTCAAGGCCGTGGCCAGGGTTCCCGCCATGCCGTCGGCAGCGCCCGAGTTGGCGATGTCGACGGTGCCGGTCGGGGCGGTCTGCGGGGCCGCGGCGGTATTGCTGAACGCGGCGGCGACCTCGCGACGGATCGCGGCCGGGTCGACGATGTTCACTTCCTGGCCGTTCACCTCGTCGTAGCGCAGGATCGGGAGGGTCCGGAATTCGACGGCCGGGCTGCCGGCGGTGCCGAGGGTGCGCAGGAAGTCGGTGACGTTCCAGCCCTGGGAGAGCACCACGTCGCGGTGCGCGGCATCCATCAGGGCCGACAGCTTGCCGACATCGGTGAAGGTGCCGGACTTGCGCAGGTCCAGGGCGACCGAGGTCAGGAAGGCCTGCTGACGATGGGTGCGGTCGAGGTCGCCGTTCTCCAGGCCGTGCCGCTGGCGGACGAAGGCCAGCGACTGCTCCGGATTCAGGCGCTGACGGCCCGCCGGGAAGTTGGCGCCGGAGAATTCGAGATCCTGCACCGGGTTCTTCAAGCAGACCTCGACGCCGCCGAGCGCGTGCGACAGATCGTAGAAACCGGCCAGGCTCACCTCGGCGAACCGGTCGATCGGGACGCCGGTCAGGTCGCGCACGGCACTGACAACGGAGGCTCGGCCCGCTTCGCGGCCCGCGAACTCCAGGGCCTTCTGGTCGGTCATGCCCTGAGCCACCAGTTGATCCTGCACCGCGGCCTTTTTCAGGCCGTAGGCTTCCTTGATCTTGACCATGGGGTAGCCGGGGATGCCTGACACCTTGACGTAGTCGTCGCGGGGAATGGACACCGCGGTGATCTTCTTCATGTCGGCGGGGATGTGCACCAGGATCAGGGTGTTGGCGTTGTAGCCGCCCTCTTGACCGTCGCCGGCGTGCAGCTTGTCCAGTATCTGCTTCGGGAGGTCGTTGCCGTCCAGATCCTTGCGGGTGTCCAAGCCGATCAGCAGGATGTTCAGGTCGCCGCCGAGGGAGCGGGGGCCGTCGCCGATGGCGTCGGTGCGGCCGAAGCCGTTGTCGAAGCTGCTCTCGGTGGCCCAGCCGACGGCGGTGCCCGCGAGCACGACCGCCGACAGGACGCCCGCCAGCGCTCTCATCGCGATGCGGCCGCGGCGGCGGGGCTGCGAGCTCCGGTGCGCGCCGTGCGGGCGGCGGGCTTCGCGGGTAGAACGGCGCCGAGCGTGCCGTTTGCCGGCACGCTCGGAGTAATCGAATTCGGATCCAGGTCTGTATTCGTCCATAGCCACCATCCACATTGCCCGATAGCTGGACAGTTGCCCACGTGATGGTGGTCTCCTGCGGAGGTTTCCGCAGGTCAGCCTGCGGCGTACAGATCCAGGATGCGGGTGAGCGCGTGCTCCAAGGCGTAGCTCGAATCCGCGGCGCCGCCCTTGACGTCGGCGTTGAGGGTGGCGACGACCTGCAGGGCGGAACCGATGGTGGCGGGCGTCCAATTGCGGGCCTGTGCTTGAGCCTTCTTCACCTTCCACGGCGGCATACCCAGCGACTGCGCCAGCTTGAACGGGTCGCCGCGGCCCGCCGAACCCACCCGCGCGATGGTGTGCACCGAGTCGGCGAGCGCGTCGGCCAGCAGGACATGCGGGACGCCGCGGTCGTTGGCCCAGCGCAGCGCTTCCATCGCGGCCGGGCGGTCGCCTGCCACCGCGAGTTCGGCGACGTCGAAACCGGAGATCTCGGCCTTGCCGGAGTAGTAGCGGCGCACGGCGGCGACATCGATCTTGCCGCCGGTGTCGGCGGCCAGCTGCGAACAGGCGGCGGCCAATTCCCGCAGCTCCGAGCCGACGGCCTCGATCATCACCTGCACGACCTCGCCGGACACCCGGACACCGGCCGCACGGAACTCGGCGCGCACGAACTCGACCCGTTCGGCGCCCTTGGACAACTTGGCGCAGTGATGCACCACGGCGCCCGCCTTCTGCAGCGCGGGCGCGAGGGCCTTGGCGCGGCCGCCGCCGGAGTGCAGCACCACCAGGACCACACCCTCCGGCGGGTCGGTGGCCGCCTCGGTGATCACCGCGACCGCGTCCTTGCCCGCCTCGGCGGCGGACTCCAGGACGATTATCCGATCCTCGGAGAACAGCGAAGGACTCAGCAGTTCGGCCAGTTCCGCGGTGCTCGCATCGCCGGCGCGCAACCGATCCACCGGGATCGCATCGGGATCCGGTGCGACGGCGCGCACTTGGCGGGTGATCTCGGCGATGGCGCGCTCGATGAGCAACTCCTCGTCGCCGAGGACCAACTGGAGGGACGCGGGGCGCTCACTCACCGGCGGACCGCCTGACGGGCCGGAGTGTTTTGCTCGATCGCTCGCTGCGCTGGCTCACGACGGAGATCCTACGGTCCCGCACCGACACTCCGTTCACGTCTCACAATGTGCCCTTCGGAGCTACCCACTCGTGGTCGAATTCCGGGACGACCGTCTTGATGTGCTCGAAGTCGGTGTCGTAGTGGACGACGGTGACGTGGTGCTGGACCGCTATGGCGGCAATGACCACATCTACGCATCCGGCTGCCCGGGTCTTGCCGCTGTGCCAGAGCCGATGCTGGATGTCGATAGCGAACAGATGGGTCAGGCCGGTGTGATGCAGAACTGGATGCCGCGCGAACTCGGCGTAGTCCTGGTCCCACTGCCTCGGGCTAGGTGCGGTGAACAACAACTCGAGCAGATGGACGGTGGTGAACACGACCGCCGACTTCGAGTTCAGGTACCGGCTGAGAACTTCCCGTTTGTCCAGCTGCCCCGTGTTCATTCGCGACCAGGCGCTGCAGTCCAGCAGGAACCTTCGCCGCCGCTCCTGGCGTGTACCAGGCGCTGTCAGCCGCGCGCTCGTGCGCGAAAGTCTGGATCCAGCAACAACTTCAGATTGGGATTCTCCATGATCCGCAGCATGGATTCTCGTTGTCTGTGCTGCAGCAGGGCGTCCCTCGTCAGATCCAGGAGCATCTGCTCCTCGTCCGGATAGCCGAGTTCGCGCCGGGCCTCCTCGAGAAACCCCTCCGGAGCCGACACCGCGGTCTCTTTCCAATCTCCGGGCAGGTAGTACCAATCCGGATATTGGATCGGGGGCGGAGTGCCCCAGCGCCGCGAGTCCGGCTCCGGCTGGTCCTGTGGGTTCTGGCGTACGTCCGTCAAGTCCTGCCGCACCAGTTCCAGCAGCATTTCTTGCTGGGTGGCGTAACCCAGCTCCTGCTTGGCCTCCTTCAGGAATCCAACGGGAGCATGAAATTTGGTTCTCTGCATCCTCGCCATGGGCACGCTCCTCATTAATAGCGAACTCCTCTCACGATCATAGGTCGATTCGGGTGGGTCTATCCGCTGGATTTCGAGCGACGGGTGGTGATCATCCGGAGCTGGTTGCCCGCGCCCGCGACGACGATGTCGCCGTGCTGATCGGTGCGGGCGATGGTGGTACCCAATGCCGATAGCTCGGACAGGATCGCTGGGTGCGGGTGGCCGAAGGTGTTGCGCGCACCGGCGCTGACGATGGCGAGTCTGGGATGCACAGCGGTGAGGAATTCCATTGTGGTGGTGCGGGATCCGTGATGCGGGACCTTGAGGATGTCGGCGCGCAGAGACGCACCTGAGGTGACGAGGCGGTGCTGGGCCGGCGCTTCGATATCGCCGGTGAGTAGGATGCGGCCGACCGGAGTGGTCGCGGCGAGCACCACCGAGCGGTCGTTGGCCTCGTCTTGGTCGAGTTCCGGTGGGCGAGTCGATGCGGCTGGGGCGAGAACCTCCAATTCGATGGCGCCGAAGCGCATCACCTGCCCGGCAACGAGATCGACCGTCGGGATCCCTGCTCGTCGGGATATCTCGGCTACCGCCGCTGGGGTGGTGACCGGTCCGCGCTGATGTGAGTTCACCCCGCCCGCTGACAGATTCGTTCGATCCTGGCTCGGATCGGAGGTTCCGGCTCCCTGGGTCGGTTTCTCACCGTGGGCCCACGGTTTCTCACCGTGGGCCCAACTATCCGGCGTTCCGGCGCTGCAACGCCGCATCGGTTCCACCCCACGATCCGGGCTTGGATCACTGCCGCCTGCCCGCTGCCCTCCTTCTGCACCACCGCAGTCGAATTCGGCTGAGTGGCGACGCGAATCGGACAACTCATGCGGGGCGACGGCAATTGCGGCCACCGTGCGTCCGTGCAGTGCGCCGGTCAGTCCGCCGATGTGGTCGGCGTGGGGATGCGTCAGCACCAGCAGTTCAATTCTGTTGATACGCAGCCGATCCAGGCACGCTCGGATCGGACGTGGGTCGGGGCCCGCATCGATGACGACCGCGCTGCGGTTGCCGAGGGATAGTGCCAGCCCGTCTCCTTGGCCGACGTCGCAGGCAGCGAACACCCAGTCTTCCGGCGGCCAGCCGGGGTGCCAGATCCGGACCGGTATGAGGACCGTGGCCGTTCCGATCAGTACCACCACCGTGATCCGGCGCAGCATGGCAGAGCGCAACGCCCACACCGCGATTGCGACCAGTACCGCGGCGACAACACCGCCGACGACTCCACCCGGTACCGCGACCGTCGCCCCGGGAAGGCTCGCCGCCCGTTCGGCCACCGAAAGCAGCCACCACACCGGTGGCGCGGCACAACGCAACAACAGTTCCGCGGGCGGCGCCCAGATACACGACAGCACCGCGGCCGCCGCCCCGAGCACGGTGATCGGCGCGATCACCGGCGCGACAAGCACATTCGCGAGCACCGCCAACACGCTGACCCGCCCGGTCAGCGCAACCATGATCGGCACGGTGACCACGAACGCACCCGCTGACACCGCGACAACCTCGGCCGGGAGCCGCCACCACCCCCGCGCTTGCAACCAATCGGCCCAGCTGGGCGCCAGCAAGATCAAACCGGCGGTGGCCAGCACCGACAACGCGAAACCGGCCCGCACCGCCAACTCGGGCCACAGCGCCAGCAGCCCGATGACAGCCGCACAGAGCGCGGGCAGCGCTTGCTTTCGCCGACCGGTAACCAAGGCCAACAGCGTGACCGCCCCCATAGCCGCGGCCCGCAGCACACTCGGATCCGGCCGGGCAACGACGACGAACATGGCCAGCGCACCCGCCGCGACCGTCGCCGCGACCCGCGGCCCCAATGTCAGCATCCGCACCAGGAACAGCACAACCGCCATCAGGATCGAAAAATTCGCACCACTGACCACGCAAAGGTGTTGCAGCCCCGCGATTTCGAAGTCCTCCCGCACCGGATCCGGCAATCGCGAGGTGTCTCCGAGCACAAGCGCTGGCACCAGCCCAGCCGCGTCGACCGGCAATGCCTCCCCCGCGGCAGCCGCGAAATCGCCCCGCACCGAAGCGGCTGCCCGCTGCCACCACGGCAGCGGGCCAACCGTTTTCGGTGGACCCAGCGCCCGCAGCGACACCACGGTGAGATCCCGATGTCGCGGCGACTCCACCCGCGCACGCACCTGCACCGGCTGCCCGGGTAGCACCCGCCCCCACTCGTGCCCGGGCGCCAAAATCACCACAGATCCCCCGCCCCGCACCGTCACCCCCGCCCGCTGAAACTCCACCAACCGCGCCCGCACCAGCCACCGCCGCTCCCCACCGAACCCACTCGCACGCAACGGTTTCGGATCATCACTCGGCGTAACAACCACCAACACCGACGCCCCAATCGCAGCCCGCAACGAATGCCCCGCCACCCGCTCCTCCCGCCACGCCCCCGCAACCGCAAACCCCGCCCCCAGCAAAACCGCCGCCAACGCCACCACCGCAACCGCCCGCCACCGCTCCCGACGATGCGCCACCGCCCACAACAACAACCCCCACAACCCGATAGCCACCACCACCAGCCCCCCAGCCACCACCAACCCCACCACCCACCCAGCCGTCAACGCGACAATCGTTGCGCCCCAGCAACACAGCGCCGCAGGCAACAACCGCGCATCCAACACCGCAGCCGCCGACCCCTCAGCCTCACCATCCAACTCCCGCTCAGCCACACCATCGCGCACCGTCATCCGGCCACCACCCGCCCGCACTCCCCAGCCGACCAGCCCGCCGTCAAACCGACAGTCGTTGCGCCAGGCCGACAACGACCTCGCCCTATACAGTCCCCGGAAACACAGCGCCGCAGACAGCAACCGCGCAACCGACACCGCACCCGCCAACCCTCGGCCGCGTCCTCCCGGTCCCGATAGGCCGCACCACCGCGCACCGTCATCCGGCCACCGCCTGCACGGCCCAGCCGACCAGCCAGTGGCAATAGCCGCAGTCGCTGCGCCCAGCGACACCGCGCCGCGAGCGGCCGCGCATCCAGCTCCGCAGTCGTGGACCCCTCGGCCACGACATCCAGCTCCCGCTCAGCCACAACATCGCGCACGTCATCCGGCCACCGCCCGCACGCACGCCGCCAGCCGTCGAAGCGACAATCGTTGTGCCCCAGCAACACAGTGCCGCGGACACTGGCCGCGCATCCAACAGCGCAGTCGCCGAGTCGTCAGCCTCGATGCCCGCGACCCGAACGGAAACGCGATCACGCACCGTCGGCCGATCTAGACCCGCACACACGTCTCGACTGGCAAACCAGCCGTCAAAGCGACAGTTGTGGCGACTTGAGCGATGCACCGCCGTGGAAAGCAACCGTGCGGCCGACACCAAAGTCGCCGAAGCCTGCCGAATATCGTTCGATAGCAAACCAGCTACCCCGGAACCAGTGCACGATCCTGAACTCTCTTGCTCACCTCGGGATTGAGCCCGGTCGCGGCTTTCGTGCGCTTGGCTCATATTCGGACCAGGTCGCGGAGGCGGGTGAGGCGGGCTGGGCCGATGCCGTCTACTTCGCCGAGTTGGGTGATGTCGGTGAAGGGGCCGTTGGTGGTGCGCCAGGTGAGGATGGCGCGGGCGGTGATGGGACCTACGCCGGGGAGGGCGTCGAGGTCGGATTCGGTGGCGGTGTTGAGGTTGAGGCGGGTGGCCGGGGTTGGGGCGGCGGGAGGGGTGTGCGAGGTGGCGCCGCCGGCGCTGATTGTTCCGCTGCCCAGTTGGGGAGTTCCCGGGGTGAGGCCGGGGGTGGCGCCTACCAGGACTTGGTCGCCGTCGAGGAGGCGTTGGGCGAGGTTGAGGCCGGTCAGGTCGGCGGTGGGTGTCGGGGTGCCGGCGGCGGCCAGGGCGTCGGCTACGCGGGATCCGGCGGGGAGGCGGACCAGGCCAGGGGTGTGGACTTGGCCGACGACGCTTACAACGAGTTCGGTGGGGGCGGACGGGGCGGGGGCAGCGGTGTTCGATCGGGCCGCGTCTGGTGACATGGCGACGCCTGAGGGGTGTGCGGGGGTTGTGGTGCGGAGTGCGGCCAGGGGCGGGACCGGGTGGGCGACTGGGCGTTCGCGGAGCACGACTATCGCGGTGATGATGATTGTGAGGAGGCCGATGGCGGTGAGGGTCAGGACCCCACGGCGGCCTGGGTCCAGGCGGGCGCCGTGGAAGCGGGCCGGTACCAGGTGATCCCAGCGGCCTGGGCGCGGTTTCGGCTCGCGCAACCAACCCGGTGCGATGACCTCGCCGATGTGCTCGGCGGGTGCTGGGGGTTCGGGGTCGGCGGGCAGCTCATCGAGGTCCCAGAGGCCTGGGTCGTCGCCCATCTCATCGAGGCGCGCCGCATCGTCTCCGCCGGGTGAGTCAGCGATGTCGCGGCTCCGCGAGAAACTTTCGCGGCCGCGTGCTCCCGGCGCTGCCGTAGGGAACGCCGCTACGTGGCGGTCGCGCTGCCCCTTATGTTCGCTGCCGATGGTCGGCTCGCGGAACGCCGCCGCGTCGTGTCCGCCGGGTGAGTCGTCGATGGCAAGACGCCACGAAGAACCTTCGCGACCGTGTGGTCGCGGTGCTGCCGCAGGAAACGCGGCTTCGCGACCGCCCCGCTGCCCCCCGTGCTGACTGCCTGCGGTCGGCGCGCGGTGCGTCGCCGCGCCGTGCTCGCCGGGTGAGTCGTCGATGGCGCGGCGCTGCGCGGAGCTTTCGCGGCCACGTGCTCCCGGTGCTGCCGTGGGAAACGCGGCTTCGCGGCCTCGCTGGGCTTCGCCCTGACTGTCTGCAGGCGACTCGCTGACGATTCGCGGGGTCCAGGACGAATTGCGGACGGGCCCCGCGGGTTTCGTGCTGGTGACCGGTGGCGCGGCTGGGCGGACGTAGCGTTTGCCGCAGGAGGCGCCCCCGGTTGTCCGGAGTGTCCATGGCAGTTTGTGGTTGTCCGTGGGCTGGGTGGAGGTTCGGCCGGTGGTGATCGGGAGGCCGGCGGTTCGGCTGGCGTCGACTCGGGCGGTCAGCGCTCCCAGGCGGCGCCGGATTCGTTCGCGTTCGTCGTGTCGGGGCATGGGCGCGACGGTACGCAGGGAACGGTTGGCTGAGGCGGGGCCGACCTGGGGTTTCAGGAAGGCTGGGGATAACTGTGGAGCTGTGGACAACTACCCCGATGTGCGGGCTGCGCAACGGGATTCGCGGAACCGAATGCCCAGGTCGAGGCGCGTGTCGTCAGACGCGCCGCATCACCGAAACGACTTTTCCGAGCACCACTGCCTTGTCGCCGTCGATGACGTCGTAGGCGGGGTTGCGGGGCTCCAGGTAGACGTGGCCGTTGCGGCGGCGGTAGACCTTGACGGTGGCTTCGCCGTCGATCATGGCGGCGACGATTTGGCCCGAATGCGCTTCGTGCTGTTGGCGAATCACCACGATGTCGCCGTCGCAGATAGCGGCGTCGATCATGGAATCACCGCGAACGCGCAGGCCGAAGACGGTGCCGCGGCCGACCAGATCGCGGGGCAAGGTCAGGGTGTCGTCGGCGTGTTCCTCGGCGAGGATCGGGGTGCCCGCGGCGATGTCGCCGAGGACCGGCACCGACACCGAGTCCTCGGATTCGGACCGCGACGGGGCCGCCTGCAAGAACATCCGGACATCGATCGGACGCGACATAGTCGCGCTGCGACGCAGAAAACCCCGGTCTTCCAAGCTCTTCAGGTGCTTGGACACCGAGGACGCCGACCGCAGCCCGACCGCGTCGCCGATCTCGCGGGTGTTCGGCGCATACCCGTGCCGCTGCACCCAATCCCGGATGGTGGCGAGGATCTGGTGCTGGCGTGGCGGCAGCGTCGAAGTGTCGAGGTCGTCGAAGTGGTCGTATCCGGTCACCCGCGAATCCTAAAGGCCGCCGCCCAATTCCAACGCCAGCAACCCTCACGTCGGCCGCGTTCATTCGCCGAGCGGCACACCCTGGAGGGCCTACTCGCCCATTGCCGCAACGATGTGCCCCTCGGCGGGTCAGCGGTTGGCGGCGGCGTGGGCGGCCGGAGCGCGGCGGGTGTTGGTGGTGTAGGCGTGGTCGCCGAGGCGGGTGAAGACCTCGAAGACGCGACCGCCCGCCGCCGTAAGAAGGTCTGGTGTGCGCACCAGGTATCCGTCCGGTTGCGCGGTAGGCCTCCGCTTCCGGGTGGGGTCGATTTCGATCGTGCCGACCACTGCGGTTTCGCGATCTTCGGCGTACGCGAGCCGCTCGCCGCCGGCGGCGTGGACCGAGGAGAATCCCTCGCACCGCATCGGCAACCGCAGCAGCGGAACGAAGGACAACGGCGTCCAGTTCGTGCGCGTGGCCACCTTGTTCGAGAACACGACCGGGATGCCGAATTCCCGCGCGTAGAACTCGGCTACGGAATTGACCATTTCCCGGAACCACCCGGCCACCACAGGAACTCGCGGTGTCGGCGCGGAATGCGGCATCAACAGCAGGTCGGGGGATTCGTCGATCATGTGCCGGTAGAACTCGGCGGTCTGGTTGTCGTTGCAGATGCCGACGCCGATCCGTCCCAGCGGAGTCTCGATGACCTTCGGGTCGCTCGACGGCGCGAAATACCAGCCCTCACAGAACGGCAGCGACCCCTTGCGCACCCGGCCCATGAGTTCTCCGCCGGGCCCGAACAGCGTGAAGGTGTTGTAGAACTGGTCGCCGTCGGCTTCGAGGTAGCCCGCGCCGACGTAGATGTCGTGCTCGGATGCCAGTGCCGCCAACCATGTTTCGGTCGCGCCGCCGCGCGGCTCGGCGCTCTCCCAGATGATTTCGTCGTAGGTGTAGCCCGCCGCGAGGAATTCCGGGCACACCACGAGTTCGGCGCCGCGCTCCACCGCCAGCCGGACCAGCCGCCCCGCATTCTCGAGATTGCGCGCTACGGCGCCGTTCTCGCTGGTTGCCTGTATTGCCGCGACCTTGATCCCCGCCATACCTCGAAGCTAATCGATGTCCGAGCCGCAGGGAACGCGAAAGCGGTTGTCAGCCGCAGCCGCCGGGCACCACGAGCACGCCGACCGCACCCGCGCCGAGGTGCACGCCGAGCGCCGGCCCGAACTCGTTGATGATGAGTTCCCGGATGCCGGGCACGGTGTCCCGCAATTGCGCGGCAAGGGTTTCCGCGGCCTCGGGAGCTGCGAGGTGCTGCACCGCGACCGCCACGCCGTCGTCGCCCGCCGCGTCCACCGCCGCCGCAACGAGTTTCGCGTAGGCCTTGGAGCGGGTGCGGACCTTCTCCCGGAGCTCGAGTTTGCCACCGACGATCTGCAGCAGCGGCTTGGTGACGAGCTCGCTACCGAAAAACGCTGCCGCACTGCTCAACCGGCCACCACGGCGCAGCTGTTCGGTGCGATTCACGAGAATAAACGTCCGGGCGCGGCTGGAAGCGGCAACCGCGGTGTCGTAGACGACATCCAGTGCCGCACCGTCGCGTGCCCGTCGCGCGGCCGCGAGCACGGGCAACCCGGTCGCCAGGCCCGCGCCGAGCGAATCCACCAGATGAATCCGATCACCGGCATCCATATCGCGCACAGCTTGCCGACCGGCCTCCCAGGTTCCGGACAGCTGCCGCGAAATATGCACGGCCACAACACCGTCGCCGCCGCTGCGCGCCAGCGCCGCCTCGTACGCCTCGCGCATCTCCCCCGGTGAGGGTGCGGAGGTGGTGACCGTGTCTGCGCTGTAGTCGATGTCGATGGGATCGATGCCTTCCCGCACCGCCCGGTCACCGACGAGGACATGCAGCGGTACGACGGCGATGTCCAGCTCGGCGGTGAGTGCGGCAGGCAGGCTTGCGGACGAATCGGTGACGACCACGACGGCCACGGACTACCGAACCTCCTGCAAAGTTTTCACCATCGCATTGGCCACCGCGGTGTGCCCGGCCCAGCCCCAATGGATGCCGTCCGGGTTCGCCTCGCCCGAGAAGATGTTCTCGCGCACCGCTTCCCCGAGATCGACCAGCGGCACCGAGGTGCGCGCCGACCAGGCCTGCAAGGCTTTGACCGCACGCGGCCGGCCGCGGTGCACACGCCCGTAGGCGGCGCAGTTGTGCACCGACGGGAGCACACCGACGAACGGCAGGTCCGGACGCAGTTGTGCCAGGGCTTCCCTGGACTGCTCCAGGTAGTCGACGCTGACCCGCGGCGGAAGTGCCACGGGGCGGCCGAGTTTCGCGAGTTTCGGCTGCAGCCAGTTGTAGGTGGCTCGGACGACCCGGCGCAGGCCGGGCGGGCGGACGTAGCGGATCTGCTCGCGCAGCGCGGTCGGCAGCGGCGAGGGCAGACTGTCCATGCCGCCGACGGCGAACACCACGGCACCCGCGTTCGGGACCGCCGCCCAGATCCGCGGGTCGCCGATCAGCGCCCAGTAGGCGTCACGGCAGGTCCAGCCGATGCGGCCGACCAGCTCGACATCCCAATCGAGTTCGGCGGCAACCAGGTTCGGCCAGATCCGGGGGTCGTCGGCGGGCAGGCCGCCTTTCGGGCCGAAGTAGGACAACGAGTCGGCGACCACCAGCAGCACGGGCCGCTTGGCTTGCTTCGCCGCGACAGCGGATTCGGGCGCGAGTGCCGGAACAGCGGATTCCGCAGGGACGACCTGGGTTTCGGCGGCCGGGACGACCAGATCCGTCGCTGCCGGAGCAGCGGGCTCGGTTTCCACCGGAGCCACCAGTCCGGTCGCGGCCGCGGCTGCGGGCTCGGTTTCAACCGGAGCCGCCACATCCGTCGCTGCCGCAGCGGTACCCCCAGCTCCCGCCGGAGCCACCCGTCCCGTCACTGCCGCAGCAGTACCCTCAACTTCCGTCGGAGCCACCAGATCCGATGCTGCCGCAGCAGTACCCTGAGGTACCGCCGGAGCCACCCGGCCTGTCGCTGCCGCAGCAGCACCCTGAGCTTCCGCTGGAGCCACCAGATCAGTTGCAGGCGACTCGCTTTCCCCCGAAGTCACTGAACCGTTCACTGCCGGAGCAGCAGGCTCGGCTTCCCCGGCAGCCACCGCTCCGGTGTCCCCCGGAGTCGCGGACTCGGCTTCAGCCGGAGCCGCCGTGGTATCGGCTGGAGCCGCCAACCCGGTATCAGCCGCCGAACCCGGATCGGATTCGGCAGGTTCGGCGAGTTCGACTGCGGCGACAACGGCTTCAGCCGCCGCCACTGCCTCGGTGCCCGAATCGACCTCGCCCGCAGCTTCTTCCGCACCGGTCACCTCAGCGGCCGCCACGGAAGTCGCTTCGGCCGAGACCACCGCGGTAGTCGGCTCGTCCGCCGCCGCTTCGATCGAATCGGCCGCCGCTTCCGTCGAATCATCCTGCTTGCCAGGCGTTCCCGAAGCCTTGTCGGCCGCCGACGACCCAGCGGCAGCAGCCGCGGGCTCCTCGGACACCTTCGACACGGGAGCCGGCCCGAACAGCGCGTCCGGCAACTGCCGATCGGCCTTGGCCGTCACACGCTTGAACAGCTCGTCGGGCACCGATTTGATCGGCTCCTCGGCGTCTGCCTTCTTCGCCGGTTTCGGCGCGGGCGCCGGACCGAACAGGGCATCGGGGAGTTGTCGCTCGGCCTTGGCCGTGACTTTCTTGAACAACTCGTCCGGTACCGACTTGATCGGCTCTTCAGAGGACATCGGGAGCTACCTTCGCCGCTGCGTTCCACACATCGAGGCGCCACCCGGGCTGTTCGATACCTGGACCGTGGCTGCTCAGTTGCACCCAGCTGGTGTTGGCCAGTCCACCGAGGACAGGCCAGTTCTGTGGCGGCAAGTCGAGCAGCGCGGCCGTAAGGGCGGCGATCAGCCCGCCGTGCGCAACCAGGATGATAGTCCGGCCGGGCCAATCCTGTCGCTCGGAGAACAATTCCCGCACCACGGGCAGCGCTCGCGCGCCCACTTCGAGTTTGCTTTCGCCGTTCGGTGGCCGGTAGGCGGCGTCCAGCCGCCATTCCACGCGCGCACCCGGGTAGTCGGCGTCGACCTCCAGGTGGGTCAGGCCCTCCCAGTCGCCGAGATGGGTTTCGCGCAGCCGCCGGTCCAGCTCCACCGGCACGTTCGTGTGCTCGGACAGAGCCAGCGCGGTGTCGTGGGCGCGTCTCAGGTCGGAGGAGACGATGGCGATCGCGTTGCGCGACACCAGTTCCCGTGCCGCTTCTTTCGCCTGTCTACGGCCGAGCTCGGTGAGATCGGTGTCGATCTGACCCTGCATCCGGTCGGCGGCGTTCCATTCGGTCTGGCCATGCCGCAGCAGAATCAGCGTACGAACACCGGCCTGTCTCCATGCACGACTCACTCGACCGCGTCCGCCTCTTCCGAAGCCGTCGCAGCGCCGTTGGCCCTGGGATCGCCGAGACCATCCACCGGCACCACCGGGCAGTCCTTCCACAGGCGTTCCAGCGCATAGTAATTGCGCTCGTCGTTGTGCTGGACGTGCACGACGACGTCGACGTAGTCGAGCAGCGCCCAGCGCCCCTCGCGGGTGCCCTCGCGACGCACCGGCTTGTGCCCGGCCTCGCGCAGCTTCTCCTCGATGTTGTCGACGATGGCGTTGACCTGGCGCTCGTTCGGGGCGGAGGCGATCACGAAGCAGTCGGTGATCACCAGCTGCTCGGAGACGTCGAGCACCACCACGTCGGAGGCCAGCTTCTCGTCTGCCGCGCGCGCGGCGACCTGCGCCATCTCAACCGCTTCGGCCGTTGCCGTCACTTGGCTACCTTCCGTTCCGCGGGCTCATACAGGCTCCGCTTCGATATGTATTGCACTACGCCGTCCGGGACGAGGTACCACACCGGCCGGCCTTCGGCGGCACGGCGGCGGCATTCGCTCGACGAGATCGACAGTGCGGGAATTTCGATCATGGTGACCGCATCGGCCGGGAGGTCCCGCAGATGTTCGGTCAGATGATCGGTGTTCAGTTCGTACCCCGGCCTGCTCACCCCGACGAACTTGGCCAGTTCGAACAGTTCGGCCCAATCCTGCCATGTGAGGATGTTGGACAGTGCGTCCGCACCGGTGATGAAGTACAGCTCGGCGTCGGGATGCTGGGCCCGCATCTCGCGCAGGGTGTCCACGGTGTAGGTCACCTTGCCGCGATCGATGTCGGCGCGACTGACCGAGAACCGCGGATTGGATGCGGTCGCGATGACCGTCATCAAATAGCGGTCCTCGGCCGGACTGACCTGCCGGTCGGCTTTCTGCCACGGCTGCCCGGTCGGCACGAAGATCACTTCGTCCAGGTCGAAACGGTCCTGGACCTCGCTGGCGGCGACGAGGTGGCCGTGATGGATGGGATCGAACGTCCCGCCCATCACCCCCAGCTTGCGCCGCCTTGTTTTCTGCATGAGGTCCGAGCTTAGCGCCCGCGCAATGAGCCCCTTCGCCCGCGCGGCTTCTGGCGGGCTATTGCTCCAGCATGTCCGCGAGCTGCCGGCGCGTGTGCGTCAGCTCGATCTGGATCTCCGCCGAGGGTGCGGCCCGTTCGAGCTGTTCGAGTTCGTCGAGCAGCCCGCGCATCGCCGCGGGCCCCTCGGATTCGGCCGGACTGCTCCAGTAGTCCAGCCAGGCCGCCGACCGCAGGCACCGCGCCCGTTTGCTGACCTGGCCGAGCTCGCCCCACAGCCGCGCCGCACGCCGGTAGACGACCTGGGCCTGGTCGTCCTCGCCGCAGGAATCGAGCGCTGCGGCGGCCGACCAGGCCAGCTCGGCCTGCAGTTCCATCCGGGCGGGATCGTGCTGCACCAGCCGCGCTCCCTCGATGAACTGCCGCGCCGCCTCCCGATGCCGTCCCAGCAACTTGAGCGACCTGCCGTACTGGCCGAACACCAGCGCCATCTCCGCCGGTGGATAGGGTGCCTCGCCCGCCCCGATCGGCCCCGCGAACGCCACGGCGGCCTCGCTGTGCTGCCCGGCCCGGTGCAGTGCCCGTGCGGCGACGAAGGTCAAATGCACCGTGTCCGCCTCGGAGATCCCCGCCCACCGGGCGGCGGCTTCCTGTGCCGCGGCGGCGAGTTCGGCCTCGCGTCCCGGCTGCCCGGACATCACCATCACCAACTGCGAACTCAAGCGCGCCAGATGTTCCGCCGGCAACGCATTGGCTCCGAACGAAAGAGCCTGCCGCAGATACTGTTCGGCGTCCCCCGGATGGTCGAGCAGTCGCATGGCCGCGAGATCCGCCAGCCGCACCGCCTCGTCCGCACTCCCCTCATCGCCCAGCACGGCACACCCGCTGCCGCACGAGAAGCGCTCGCCCCGTTGCCACCTCGCCCGGCCCTGGTCGATCACCCAGAAACGAGCACCTGTTCCCCGCCACGCCGCCGACTCCCGGCGTTCTCTTCACCATGGGTGCGGATCATGATCCCGACCGCCAATGGTTCGCTTAAAGAAGACTGATAGTCGAGGACCGCGCTGGGATTTCGGCAGAGGCAGTAGTCAGACCGGCAGCAGACGGGACACCACTTCGGTGAGCTGGCGCGCCGAGCGGCATTCGTGCATTTCGATGACCTGGCCGTACTTGTCGGCGGCGGAATCGCCCGAGCCCCATTGGGTTCGGGGTTCCGGGTTGAGCCAGTGCGCGTGCTTGGCGGTGTCGGTCAGCGTGCGCAGGGTGCTCAGTTCGGGGTCACGGTAGTTGGTGCGGGCGTCGCCGAGGACGAGCAGGGAGCTGCGGCTGGTGACGGCGTCGGGATACCGTCGGGCGAAGCTCGCCAGAGCGTTGCCGTAGTCGGAATGACCGTCGAGGCCGACGACACCCGACTCGGTGAAAATGCGGGTCATCGCCTGGTCCAAAGGTGTTCGCGGGTCGAAGAATTGAGTCACCTCGTCGACCTGGTCGACGAAGGCGAAGATCCGCACGCGGGAGAACTGTTCGCGCAGCGCACTCACCAAGAGCAAGGTGAAACTGCTGAAGCCCGCTACCGAGCCCGAAACATCGCACAGCAGAACGAGTTCCGGACGACCGGGCCGGGGCTTGCGGGTGACCAGATCGATCGGCACGCCACCGGTGGACATCGACTTCCGCAGGGTCTTGCGAAGATCGATCTCGCCGCGGCGAGAATGCCTGCGGCGCACCGCGAGCCGCGAGGCCAGGATGCGAGCCAGGCGCTGGGTGCTGCGTTTCAATTCGGTCAGCTCGCGCTCGGAAGCGCGCAGGAAATCGACGTCCTCGGCTTGGCGGGCGACACCGTAACCGGCCACCCGTTCCCGGCCGATCCGTTCGGCGACGCGCCTACGTGTTTCGGCTTCCACCGACGCCCGGAAACCGTCGATGCGCTGCCGGGCAGCGCGCCGGGCGATCTCGGTGTCGAAATCGCTGTCCCCGGGACCGATGGCAAGTCCGGCAAGGATTTTCGCGAGCAGTGTCTGCGGCTGCACCTCACGCAACGCTTGATAAGCGGAGAAGGATGGCCCCTGCGCGGACTGATACTGGCCGAGCTGTTCGACCAACTGCGCGGCGAGTTGCTCCAGGCGTTCCGAAGCATCCTCTTGCGCAAGCAATTCCGCGAGCATCTCCCGCAGCGCGGGGATATCGATGTCACCGGTGCGGGTGCGCGGCAGATCGAGATCCTCGACCGCACTGCGCTGCCCGATCGCCACCGGGAACCACAGATCGAACAGCCCGTCGAAGGTGGCCCGGTGGGTGGTGCGACGCAACAGCGCACACGCCAGACCCTCGCGCAGCACCTCGCGGTCCATCAGATCGAGCACAGTCACCACCTGGCCCGCGTCCACCGTCTCCGACGGCCCGACCGGAATCCCGCGCGCCCGCAACGCTTCCACGAAACCGACGAGATGACCGGGCAGCCCGTGCGGAGCCTCCAACCCGGAACTCACGACTCAGGCCAGTTTCAGTTCGGCCAGCGCGCGCTGGTGGTCCGCCTGGTGTTTGAGCACCACCCCGAGGGTGGCGCGCACGGTGGCATCGTCCATGTCCTGCATGCCGAGCGCGAGCAGCGTGCGGCCCCAGTCGATGGATTCGGCGACCGAGGGCAGCTTCTTCAACTGCATCCCGCGCAGCACGTGCACGATCCGCACCAGCTGCGCGGACACGGCGGCGGACAGCTCCGGCACCCGGCTGGCCAGGATGCGCCGTTCCAGCTCCTCGTCCGGGAAATCCAGGTGCAGGTAGAGGCAGCGGCGCTTGAGGGCTTCGGACAGCTCACGGGTGGCGTTGGAGGTGAGCACCACGAACGGCTTACGCGTCGCCGTGATGGTGCCCAATTCCGGCACGGTCACCGCGAAATCGCTGAGCACCTCGAGCAGCAGACCCTCGATCTCGACGTCGGCCTTGTCGGTCTCGTCGATCAGCAGCACCGTCGGATCGGATCGGCGGATGGCGGTCAGCAGCGGCCGGGAGAGCAGGAACTCCTCGGTGAAAACGTCGGCTTTGGTTTCCTGCCAGTCATTTTCGCTGGAGGCCTGGATGCGCAGGATCTGCTTGGCGTGGTTCCACTCGTAGAGCGCCCGCGCCTCGTCGACGCCTTCGTAGCACTGCAACCGCACCAGCTCCGCGCCCGCGGTCTGCGCGACCGCGCGGGCCAGTTCGGTCTTGCCGACACCGGCGGGGCCCTCGATCAGCAGCGGCTTACCGAGCCGGTCGGCGAGGAACACCGACGTCGCCGTCGCCTTGTCCGCCAGATAGCCGGTGCTCGCCAGCCGGTCGATCACATCGTCGACCGAGCTGAAGATCGGCTCCTGAACTGCGCTTTCGGAACCCACGTGGTGTCCTTCCTTCCAATACCAACCCCCACGCTACGGGTTAGACCGGACGGACCTGCCCGTCCCCCCAGACGATCCACTTGGTGGAGGTCAGTTCCGGCAGGGCCATGGGGCCGCGAGCGTGCAGTTTCTGCGTGGAGATACCGATCTCCGCACCGAAACCGAACTGCTCACCATCGGTGAAAGCGGTCGAGGCGTTGACCATGACCGCCGCCGCGTCCACCCGGTTGGTGAACTCGCGCGCCGCCGCCAGATCGGCGGTGACGATGGCCTCGGTGTGCCCGGTGCCCCAGGTATTGATGTGCTCGACCGCGGCGTCCAAGTCGGCGACTACCTTGAGCGCGATGTCGAGGGTGAGGTACTCCTCGCCCCAGTCCTTGTCGTCGGCGGGGACCAGGCCGGGCAGGTCGCCGTGCACGGTCACGCCGTGCTTCTCCAGCGCCTCCATCAACTTGGGGACTGCGGTGGTCGCGATGGCGTCGTCGATCAGCACCGTCTCGGCGGCGTTGCAGACGCTGGGACGGCGGGTCTTGGCGTTGATCAGGATCTGCTCGGCCATGTCCAGGTCGGCGGCGGAATGCACGTAGACGTGGCAGTTGCCGGTGCCGGTCTCAATGGTCGGCACCTGCGCGTCACGGACGACGGCGTTGATCAGGCCCGCGCCGCCGCGCGGAATGACCACGTCGACCAGGCCGCGGGCCTGGATCAGATGGGTCACGCTGGAGCGGTCGTGGCTCGGCAGCAGCTGCACCGAATCGGCCGGGATGTCCTGGGCGGCAAGCGCTTCCCGCATAACTTTGACCAAAGCCGCATTGGAGTGCGCGGCCGAGGAGGAACCGCGGAGCAGCGCCGCGTTACCGGACTTCAACGCCAGACCGAAGGCGTCG
The DNA here is from genome assembly GCF_015355755.1 of Nocardia sp. XZ_19_385. Taxonomy (NCBI): domain Bacteria; kingdom Bacillati; phylum Actinomycetota; class Actinomycetes; order Mycobacteriales; family Nocardiaceae; genus Nocardia; species Nocardia sp. XZ_19_385. The sequence continues at coordinate 196,876 of NZ_JACVEE010000004.1, read as the reverse complement.
ACGGTGACATTGGGCCGGGCCTCGTAGACCATGCCGACCACGCCGAGGGGCACCCGCGTCTGCCGGATCTCCAGACCGTTGGGCAGCGTCGACCCGCGCACCACCACGCCGATCGGATCCGGTAGGCCCGCCACCTGGCGCAGGCCCGAGGCGATGCCGTCGATCCGCGGCTTGGTCAGCCGCAAACGATCGATCAGGGATTCCTCGGTGCCGGCCGCCTGCGCGGTCGCGATGTCCGCGGCGTTGGCCGCCAGCACGTCGTCAGCCGCGGCGAGCAGCGCGTCGGCGGCGGCATGCAAGGCGTCGTTCTTCTGCGCGGTGGTCAGCTGGGCCAGTGCCCGGGACGCGACGCGAGCCTTTCGCGCGGCCTCGTGCACCACCTCGCGGGTATCAATCTCGGTCGTCGTTCCTGCACTCATGGGGTACAGCCTACTAACCGGGGCGACCCGATTACCCTCGCGGCCATGACGAAGCCGCCGAAGGTCGCCGTGCTCGGCAGTATCAATATGGACCTGGTCTGTACGACCGAGAAGCGGCCCGAACCGGGTGAAACGGTCCTCGGTACCGGGTTCACCATGGTGCCCGGCGGCAAGGGCGCGAATCAGGCGATCGCGGCTCGGCGGTCCGATGCGCTGGTGGAGTTCTTGGGCGCGATCGGCCGGGACATGTTCACCACGCCACTGCGCGAGGTGCTCAACGACTCCGATGTCGGCGGCGCGCGGCTGCGGTCGCTGCCGGGTTCGAGCGGAGTCGCCACGATCGTGGTCGAGCAGGGCGGGGAGAACAGCATCATCGTGACCCCCGGCGCCAACGCGAGGCTGACCGAGCTCGACGACGCCGACCTGGAGACCATCGCCGAGGCCGATATCCTGCTGTGCCAGTTGGAGATTCCGGTCGAGACGGTGACCGCGGGGGCGCGGCACGCACGCGCACACGGGACGACGGTGATCCTGAATCCGTCGCCGGTGCGTGAGCTGCCCGAGGAGCTCTGGCGCGAAATCGATGTGGCCGTGGTGAATTCGGGCGAAGCGGACCGGCTGGGCACCGCACTCGACCGCATCGCACATGTGATCACCACCCGGGGCGCGGACGGGGCGGACTACCGCGGGCCGGGCGGGGAACTGCATTGCCCCAGCCCGAAGGTGCGGGTCGTCGACACCACCGGCGCGGGGGACGCCTTCACCGGCGCGCTCGCGGCCGCCTGGCATCGCGGCCCCGAACGAGCCCTGGCCTGGGCGTGCGCGGCCGGTGCGCTCGCGGCCACCGAGCTCGGCGCGAGCAAGTCGATCCCGGACGCGGACAGCATCGCCATGCTGCTCGGCGACCCGCTGCTCAATCCAGGAAGCAACCGCTAGGTCTTCGAAGGCCGAATACTCTTCCGCCCCATCCGTTTCGCGGTCACTTGTCCAGCTCGCCGCGAACGCCTTCCCGGAATCGATTCGCACGGCGCGAATTCGGCCGAACCCCCTCCTGGCACGAGCGCCAGTGGTTCAATCACACGCGATGCTCTCGAGTAGCTAGACAGTGAAGGGAGTTCGTCATTGATTCCCACTATCGCCGATCGGGTGCAGAGCCGAGTCGATCGCTTCTCCTACGGCAGAGTGGTCGGCGAGTGGGGTGGGCGGCATCTGCTACACGGCCTGACGCCAGGACCAGACGCTGTACTCCTGAATAGCAATGACTACCTGGGCCTCGCGGGGGACCAGCGAATCGTCGAGGCGATGTGCGCCGCACTCGCCGCAGGCGGCGCGCGGTTCACCTCGGGCGCCTTCGTCGATGGCGACCATCCACAGATCGCCGTGGAACGCGAGTTAGCTGACCATATGCGGGCGCCCGCCGGGATACTCTGCCAATCCGGCTGGGACGCGAATATCGGTCTGCTGCAATCGATTGCCGACCCGCGCACCCCGGTCTACCTCGACAGCCTCGCCCACATGTCGATGTGGCACGGCGCGAAAGTCGCCGGGGCGCCGATTCATCCGTTCCGGCACAACTTTCCCGGGCACCTGCGCGAGGAGATCCGCACCTACGGGCCGGGCATCATCGCGGTCGATTCCATCTACAGCACCAACGGATCCCGCGCGCCGCTGGCACAGCTCTGCGATGTCGCCGAGCAGACCGGCAGCCTGCTCGTCGTCGACGAAACGCGGTCGCTCGGGACCGACGGGCCGCTCGGGGCGGGCTCGGTGGTGGCGCTCGGGCTGGCCGAACGGGTGCCGTTCCGGGTCGCGAGCCTGTCCGGGGCGCTGGCCGGGCGGGCCGGTTTCGTCGCGGCCAACGGCGTCGATTTCGTCGACTACTTCCGGATGGAGTCGTTTCCCGCGGTGTTCTCCGGCACCCTGTTGCCGCACGACCTCGCCGGGATCTCGGCCGCGCTCGCCGCCGCGCGCGCCGACGATTGGCGGCGAGAACGCCTCGTTGTGCTGTCGGAGCGCGTGCGTACCGCGTTGACCTCCTTGGGTTTCGACCTGGAGTCCGCCGCCGGTCACATCATCGCGCTCCAGGCGGGCCCGGACCTGCGGGCCCTGGCCATGCGCGACTTCCTGGAGGCGCGTGGCATTTTCGGCGCTGTCCTCTGCCCGCCCGCCACCGCACGACACCGCACCATCGTCCGTTTCTGCCTGCACGCCGACCTCACCGACACCGAAGTCGACCGCATCATCCAGGCCTGCAAGGAAGTTCGCGACGCGTTCGGCACGATCCCCCCGACGGTGCCGATCCGCACCGGAGTCCCCGTACCCAATCAATCCACCGTCTAGACAGGAGATTCGACTCGATGAAGCGCTCGATCCTTGCTGTCACCCTCGCGGCCGGCCTGGTGCCGGTCTCGTGCTCCCAAACCGATGTCGCCGCACCGGAATACGTGGTCGGCATCAAGTTCGACCAGCCCGGGCTGTCGGTGATGGACAACGGGAAGCCGCGCGGATTCGACGTGGAGATCGCGAACTACATCGCCGGGCACCTCGGCACCGAACCCGGAGAGATCACCTGGGTGGAGGCGCCGACGAGCAAGCGGGAAGAATTGTTGCGGGGCGGCGACGTCGATTTCGTCGTCGGGTCCTACTCCATCACCGCCGAACGGCTCCGGCAGGTCGCCTTCGCCGGGCCGTATTTCATTGCGGGGCAAGATCTTCTGGTGCGCGAGGACGAAACAACCATCGACCGGCCCGAGGACCTCGGCGGTCGCACCGTGTGCACCGTCACGGGCTCCACCTCCGCGGACAAGATCAAGAGAGACTTCGCCGCCACCGCGAATCTCATTACCCGGGAAACATATTCGTCCTGCGTCGACGACCTGCTCGCAGACAGGGTCGACGCGGTGACCGCCGATGACGTCGTCCTCGCCGGCTACGCCGCCCAGTCCCCCGCGGAACTCCGGGTCGTCGGCCATCCCTTCACCCGGGAGCGCTACGGCGTCGGCGTCCGCAAGGGCGACACCGAACTCCAATCCAAGATCACCACGGCGATCCGGGCCATGATCGCCGACGGCGCGTGGGACCGTGCGATCCAAACCCACATCGCCCCTTCGGGTTACACCCCGCACCCGGCCCCGCCGGTCTTCACCGCCACCGACGCACAAATCCTCCCCGCCGACCCCGCCACCCTGGACCCGGCCCTGGTACAGACCGTCCACCAACTCACCGAAGCCGCCAACACCCAGCAATGGGAAACCTTCGACTCCATGATCTGCCCCGAAGCCTCCCCCGCCGTCAGCTCCTTCGTCATGCAATACACCCCGAAATACGACGACCACCTCGGCCCCGAAGTCAAAGACTCCGACTTCCAGCACACCACCACCGGCATCGCCCAGCACACCCCCGACTCCGCCACCTTCCTGGCCCGCGAAACCTTCACCAACATCCCCGCCAAGTACCGGCAGTACTTCAAGGACATCGACTACACCGCCACCATGACCCGCCGCGACGGGCAGTGGCAGATGTGCGGTCTGGCAGCTGATTTCGTAGAGTCCTGAGGCGCCCCTCGGGCGCATCGACTTGGTGCACTCCGGCACTTGTCAATCACAGTCCACCAAAAGGGACTAACAGGACAAGATTTCGCAGATCTCCTCGTACGTCAGTTCGATCATTCTAGGCTCAGGCTATGTTAGAGCTGACGAATCCCGAGGTCTCGTACATGGTCGGCCTATTTCAGACCGACGGCTCCCACTACGGAAGCACTGCAGCTAAAGGTCGATTGACTATTGAGTTGTCCGACCGCGACGGCAAGCTCCTGTGGGAGTTGCAGCGCCACCTGCCGTGCTACTCATCCGTCACAACTCGGACCCGTGACACGAATTTCAAGAAAGCCCATGTCTCCCGAGTTCTGTCGGTCTGCGCACAGGAGGTCCGCACAAAGTTTGAAGCCTTTGGCGTCCCAGTTGGCAAGAAATCCAATATCATTCAAGCCCCAAGCCAGCAGTTCAGTCGACCTGACTATCTGCGAGGAATAATCGACGGCGATGGCTCAATCGGGTTCACAGCCAAGGGCTATCCATTCGTCAGCATCGTCACCGCCAGCAAATTGCTTGCCGATCATATTTGCACCGAGATCGAATCCATATGCGGAGTCCGCAGGACTGCCCGGCGTAACCAACGTGATTCTGTCTTCAACATCATGGTGGCCAACGAACCCGCTGCGGCGTTGGCCACCTGGTGCTATCCCACTGGCTGTCTGTCAATCCGACGAAAATATCTAGCCGCCCGTGACGTTGGATCATGGATTGCGCCCACGACTCGATTCGGCGGTACGAGTAAGGCGTGGACCGCGGAGGAAGACGCGGAGCTTCCATTCCTGTCCGTCGCAAGAGCCGCGACTCTATTCGGCCGGACTGAGCAAAGCGTCAAGATGCGGCGGTGGAGGCTCGGCCTGTCGGCCGCATAGACCATGCAATCAGCTTGTCCTCCTCAGGTCGGCTACCTGGACAATATTCAGGTGCATCGCGCTGCGTCCTGCCCGTACGGTACAGCTGTTGCTGAAGGAGAGGACAACGACATGTTTCCCGTCGAGCTGCGCGGTACCCGGGCGCAGACGCTTATGTGGGCCCACGAGCACGAGGTCGAGCAGGCCGCGCTGCAACAGTTGCGCAACATTGCGCAGCTGAGATGGGTACACGGCGTCCGCGTTATGCCTGACGTGCACCTCGGCAAAGGCGCAACCGTCGGATCCGTTATTGCCATGAAGGATGCTGTCGCGCCGGCTGCGGTCGGCGTCGATATCGGGTACGGAATGGAGGCCGTCAAAACTGACCTCACGACCGCCGATCTCCCGGATAGCCTGCGCTCATTGCGTTCTCGGATCGAGGGCGCAGTGCCGGTAGGATTCCAGGCACACAAGGACCCGGTCGATGTCACCCGACTCGGCGCCCGGTTCGCCGCGTCCCATGGAGCTGTCGCCCTGCAGAAGGTCGGTTGGCAGCGCTTCTGGAACTCGTTTGGGTCGTTGCATAAAGGTGTACAAACACTCGAAAACAAGGCTCGCAAGCAAATGGGCTCCCTTGGCGGTGGAAATCATTTTGCGGAACTTTGCATAGCTAACGATCAGCGGGTCTGGATTCTTCTGCACTCCGGTAGCCGCAATATTGGAAAGGAACTTGCCGAGCGCCATATGGCGATTGCCCGGAAGCTGAAGCACAATCAAGAGCTGCCGGATCGGGATCTTGCTGTATTCCTTGCTGGAACGCCGGAAATGGCAGCGTACCGGGGCGATCTGGAATGGGCACAGGAATATGCGGCGCGGAATCGTGCGGTCATGCTAGGGCTCGTCTGCCAGGCCGTGCGGGACGAATTCGCCGGGCGCGAAGTGCGTTTCGACGAGCCGATCAGCTGCCACCACAACTATGTGGCCGAGGAGCTGATCGATGGTGTGCCGATGCTCGTCACCCGTAAGGGTGCGGTGCGGGCGGGCGCTGGAGATCTGGCGTTGATCCCCGGGTCCATGGGGACGCGGTCGTATGTGGTTCGGGGTAAGGGGAATCCGGCCTCGTTCCAGTCGGCGTCACACGGGGCGGGGCGGCGGATGAGCCGGAATGCGGCCAAGCGGCAGTTCACGGTGGCGGATTTGATCGCGCAGACCGAAGGCGTGGAGTCGCGGAAGGACGCGGGGGTGGTCGATGAGATTCCGGCCGCGTACAAGGACATCGATCAGGTGATCGAGGCACAGCGGGATCTGGTGGACGTGGTCGCCACGTTGCGTCAGGTGCTGTGCGTGAAGGGCTGAGCGACGAGTGGGCCCCGGTAGTGCGACTGCCGGGGTTCGTTCGTGTCGGCCATAGGGTGGGTGCGTGAGACCCTCTCGTCGGCCGTTGGCCGTGTTCGACCTGGACAACACCCTCGCCGATACCGCGCATCGGCAGCGGTATCTGGAACGCTCGCCGCGGGCTTGGGACGCGTTCTTCGCGGCCGCGCCGCATGATCCGCCGCTCGCCGAGGGCGTGGCGTTGTTGCTGGAGAGTGCGCGGGAGTGCGAGATCAACTATCTGACCGGGCGGCCGGAGCGCTGCCGGGAGGACACCCGGACCTGGCTCGCCGAGCACGGGCTGCCCGCGGGGCGAATCTTCATGCGGCGCAATGCTGATCGCAGTCCCGCGCGTCACGTCAAGCTCGAGGTCCTAGGGCGGCTCGCTCGCGGACGGGAGATTCGGATGCTGGTCGACGACGACGAACTGGTGTGTATCGATGCCGAGCGCGCAGGCTTCACAGTGGTCCGGGCGCGGTGGGCGGGCGCCTCGACGGCGTTGCAGCAGGCGCAGGAGACCGAAGGCCGGACCTGAGGGTCAGCGTCGCCGGAAGGTGGCGGCCGCGCCCGCGCCGACCAGCAGCACCCCGGCCAGGAAGATGCAGCCGTTGATCACCCAGGCGTGCACGGCCAGCAGCGTCTGGTCGGACAGCAAGGGGATTTCGGTGATCAGGCGATAGGTGTCCTCGGGGAACATGAAATAGATGACGCCAGGGAAGACGCCCCAGGTCAACCCCGCGATGATCGGGCCCGCCGGTGCATAGGCGGCGAGACCCGCCACCAGCAGCAAAAGCGCTGCGCCGACCAGGATTTGGACGGTGGACCCGACACGGTCGGCAGCGTCACCGAGGATCATCCACTGCCGGGCGCTGGCCGCGCCGTGCGCGGCGAAACCGATACCGATGGGCGTGATCAACAGGCAGATCACGGTGCCGGTCAGGAAACGGGAAAAGCCGCCGGTGGTGCGGAATTCCGCGCCGGGCGGAGACCAGCCCGCAGGCGGCTGATACTGGTACGACATCTATCGCCTCCTGCACGCTGCACGAACGCTGGCACGTCCATTGTCGCTCCACACCAGCGAGTTCGCCCGGTTGCGGAAGTAGGCAAATGATCTCGCGCGGATCGCGATCGCGGGCCGGAACGATCACCGCGCCGGTATTCACACGATCTGCTTCGCACCTCCGCTTGGCACCTCGCACATCCACCGGGCACGTAGCAATGCGGATGGCCGGTCCAGGGGCCTGAACGTAGGACGATCACCCGCTCAGGGCCGGTATCGCGGTCAGCCCCTGCCCGCGGTGATCTTTCCTGTCGGTCCGGTGCGGCACGATGGAGCCCATGACCACGGCCCGCGACACCTCAGCAATCGATCTCAACGCGCCCGATCTGCGCGATCGGGCCGAACAGCTGCTCCGCGAACTGGCCGGGCCCGCGGCACGGCTGCGCGAAGACCAGTGGACCGCGATCGAGGCTTTGGTGGTGCAGCGCCGGCGGGCGCTGGTGGTGCAGCGCACCGGCTGGGGTAAGTCGGCGGTGTATTTCATCGCGGCGAAGCTGCTGCGCGGAGCGGGCCGCGGGCCGACGGTGATCGTCTCGCCGCTGCTGGCGTTGATGCGGAACCAGGTGGCGGCTGCCGAGCGCGCGGGAGTTGTTGCGGCGACCATCAATTCGGGCAACATGACCGAGTGGGACGACATCCATCAGCGGGTGGCCTCGGGCGAGATCGATGTGCTGCTGGTCAGTCCGGAACGATTGAACAACCCCGACTTCCGGGATCAGGTGCTGCCGAAGCTGGCCGCCGACGCCGGGCTCGTCGTGATCGACGAGGCGCACTGCGTCTCGGACTGGGGCCATGACTTCCGCCCCGACTATCGCCGCATCCGCACGCTGATCGCCGATCTCGGCTCCGACGTCCCGGTGCTGGCCACCACCGCGACCGCCAACGACCGCGTGGTCACCGACGTCGCCACCCAAATCGGCACCGAGACACTGGTTTTGCGCGGCACCCTGGACCGGGAATCGCTGCACCTGTCGGTAGTGCGATTCGACGACGCGGTGGAGCGCACCGCTTGGCTGAGCCAGCACCTGAGCGACTTCAAAGGCTCCGGCATCGTCTATACGCTCACCGTGGCCGCCGCCCACGACCTCGCCGACGTGCTGAACTCGCACGGCCACACCGTCGCCGCCTACACCGGCCAGACCGACCCCGCCGAGCGCGAGGTGCTGGAACAGGCATTGCTCAACAACGAGGTGAAGGCGCTTATCGCGACCTCCGCCCTGGGCATGGGCTTCGACAAACCGGACCTGGGTTTCGTGGTGCATGTCGGCGCGCCCTCCTCCCCCATCGCCTACTACCAGCAGGTCGGCCGCGCGGGCCGTGGCACCGACCGCGCCGAGGTGATCCTGCTGCCCGGCCCGGAGGACGCCCGCATCTGGAGTTACTTCGCCTCCGTGGCCTTCCCGCGCGAGCACATCGTCCGCGCCGTGCTGGACGCGCTCGACTTCGACCGCCCGATGTCCACCGTCGCGTTGGAACCGCTGGTCGAATTGAACCGCTCGCGCCTGGAAATGGTGCTGAAGGTGCTCGACGTCGACGGCGCGGTGCGCCGGGTCCGCGGCGGCTGGCTCGCTACCGGCCAGGACTGGACCTACGACGCCGAGCGCTACGAGCGCTTGGCCGCGGCCCGCGAGGTCGAACAGCAGGCGATGGTCGACTATCAATCCACCACCGGCTGCCGGATGAACTTCCTGCGCCGCCAACTCGACGACCCGGGCTTGGCTGCTCTCGAAGGCAATTCCCCGGATTGCGGCCGCTGCGACAACTGCACAGGCACCCGACCCGACACCACCGTCGATGCCGCCGACCTGGCCGCCACCCGCGCCCGCCTGGACCGCCCCGGCCTCGATCTGGCCCCGCGCAAACAGTGGCCGACCGGACTGGCGAAGCTCGGGATCCCGTTGTCCGGCAAGATCACCCAGGGCGCCGAGACCGGCCGGGCGCTGGGCCGCCTCACCGACCTGGGCTGGGGCCAGCGTTTGCGCGCCCTGCTCGATGCCCCCGACGACCCGATCCCGGACAATGTCTTCGACGCCTGCATCGCGGTCTTGCGCGGCTGGGATTGGTCGACCCGCCCGACCACCGTGATGGCGCTGGAGAACCCCGACTACCCGGTCCTCACCGCCACCATGGCCGCGCGCCTCGCCGAAGTCGGCCGCCTCCGCGATCTGGGCACCCTCCCGACCAAGCCGGGCCATCCGCCGGTGTCGGCCGCCAACTCCGCCCACCGCGTCGCCGGTCTCTACGACTCCTGGGATATCCCGGACCTGTCGACCGTCGACGGCCCGATCCTCTTGGTCGACGCCCTCACCGACACCGGCTGGACCCTCACTCTCGCCGCCCACGCCCTGCGCCAAGCAGGCGCCCCGGCTGTTCTGCCCTTCGCCCTTGCATCTGTCACTTAACCGGCATCGACCCACACTCGATAACAATCCCGCCCCGTCGGATCACCAATCGGGCACGATTCGCGGATCTCGGCCTGCCAGCGGGAATTGACATGGCATGGACCCGAAGAAACTAGACGAATGGATGGCTGCTCGCCTGGATCGGGAGCAGACAGCGAACTCCGCCGCCAACAGCCGGTGCCCGAATTCCGGGTGCCCGCGGGCGTGGCACGGGCTGCCGTTCGGCGGCTGCGAAGGATCGTGGGCGTACGAATTCGGTGCGCGCGACGCGGCCTGACGTGGTGCGTTGTCGGCCGACGACCAGCGCGGTTGCCGCGCGCCCGCTATCGTCGGACGGGTGGCCGGTAAGTCTGGAAGTCCCGCGATCGAGCTCGATGTCGGGGATCGGACGGTGCGGATCTCGAATCCGGATCGGGTGTACTTCCCCGAGACCGGGGCGACGAAGCTCGACCTGGTCCAGTACTACCTGAGCGTCGGCGACGGCATCGTCAACGCGTTGCGCGACCGCCCCTGCATGCTGCACCGTTTCCCGAAGGGGCTGGCCGGGGACAAGGTCCATCAGAAGCGACTACCCGCGGGCGCCCCGCCGTGGGTTCCGACCGTCCGGGTGTTCTTCCCCCGCTACAGCCGCACCGCCGACGAATTGTGCGTCAGCGAGCTGGCCGACGTGATCTGGGCAGTGCAGATGTCGACGGTGGAGTTCCATCCCTGGAACTCCCGGCGCGCCGACACCGAGCGCCCCGACGAGTGGCGCATCGATCTGGATCCGATGCCGGACTGCCCGTGGTCGCGGGTGCAGCGGGTGGCCGGGGTGGTGCACGAGGTGCTCGACGACCTCGGTGCGGTCGGCTGGCCGAAAACCTCAGGGGGACACGGCCTCCACGTGTACGTGCGGATCGCGCCGGAGTGGGGTTTCGCCGAGGTCCGCCGCGCCGCGCTGGCTTTCGCGCACGAGGTCGAGCGCCGCGCACCCGACGACGTGACGACCACCTGGTGGCGCAAGGACCGCGATCCGAAGCTGCTGTTCGTCGACTACAACCAGAACGCCCGCGATCACACCATCGCCGCCGCCTACTCGGTGCGCGGAGTGCCGGAGGCGACGGTCTCGACCCCGGTTCGCTGGGACGAGATCCCCGATATCGATCCGCGCGACTTCACCATGAAAACCGTGCCGCCGCGCTACGCCGAACTGGGCGACCTGCACGCCGACATCGACAACGCGGTGTTCGGCATCGAGCAGCTACTGGAGTGGGCCGACCGCGACAGCATCGCCGCCGACCCACCCGAAGACCAGCCCTGACCTTGCTAAACCACGGCCCGGCGGTGCCCATTAAGGTAGTTTCGGGCCGCTACGGCCGCGCATTCACAGGGAGGTCCGCGAGGATGAGTGACACAGTCGTACCGATCGCTGTCGGCCCCGTCCGGCCCGAACCAACCCTGTTACTCAAAGCCGTCGGCGAGGGCGGCGCCGAGGTCACCGATCTCGCGGACGCGCGCGCCTTGATCTGGGCCGGCACCAGCCCCGGCGAGTTCCCCGACCAGCTGCCCGCGAGCATCGAATGGGTGCAGCTGCCCGCCGCCGGCGTCGAGGATTGGTTCACCGCCGGCATCATCGCCCGTCATCCGAACGTCCGCTTCACCTCGGCCGCAGGCGCTTTCGCCAACAGCGTGGCCGAGCACGCACTGATGCTGCTGCTCGCGGGCGTGCGCTACCTGCCCGAGCATCTGCGCGCGGCGAGCTGGCGGCAGCAGGATTTCTTCCCGCACGTGGGCAGTTTGCGCGGCAAGACCGTCACCATCGTCGGCGCGGGCGGTATCGGCCGTGCGCTGATTCCGATGCTGGCTCCGCTCGGCGCGCAGGTCATCGCGGTCAACCGGTCCGGTCGTCCGGTCACCGGTCCCGGCATCCCGGATTCGGTGGAGACCGTGCCCGCCGACCAGCTCGGCAAGGTGTGGAGCCGCACCGATCATGTCGTGATCGCGGCGCCCGCGACCGCCGCTACCCAGCATCTCCTCGGCGCGGAGGAACTGGCCCGGCTCAAGCCGTCGTCCTGGGTCATCAACGTCGCCCGGGGCAGCCTGATCGATACCGACGCCCTGGTCGCGGCGCTGGCTTCGGGCGCCATCGCGGGCGCGGGCCTCGATGTCACCGAACCGGAACCGCTGCCCGACGGCCACCCGCTCTGGGTGCTGCCGAATGCCATTGTCACACCGCATGATTCGAATCCGCCGCAGCTGCGGCTGGCTGCCTTCGCCGACCATGTCGCCGCGAATGTCAGCCGGTTCGTCGCAGGCCGGGAGCTGCTGGCGCCCATCGATCCCGAGCGCGGCTACTAGAAAACAGCGGGGCCGGTAGCAGGCCCGTACATTGCTGTTTTGAATGTGCCATTGACAAATGGCACATTCATCGCTGATTCTGAATGCATGACAAGGTCAACGAGGACCTCGGTCCCCGCCATTCCGGCGGCGCCCTCCCTGCGCGCCTCCGTCGCTGCCACCGCCGCCGCATACGCCCTGCGGCCGCTGCACAACGCGATTCCCATGAACCCGCCCGGCATCTGGTTCGCACGTCAGCTCATCGCCACGCTCATGACCGTCGGCGGCCCGCCGATGTCCGGCATTACCGTCACCAAGGTCCGCGACGGGGGCGTCCGCGGCGAATGGGTATGCGCGCCGGGCGTTACGTTCGGGCCGCGGGCGGTTTATTACATACACGGCAGTGGGTATGTGCTGTGCTCGGCGCGCACCCATCGCGGCCTGGCGGCCCGGTTGTCGAAGCGGACCGGTCTGCCGGTCTTCGTCGTGGACTACCGGCTCGCACCGGAGCACCCGTTCCCGGCGGCCGCCGACGACGTCGAGGCGGGCTACGCCTGGCTGCTCGGCCGCTACGCGGCGGCGGATCTGGTGATCGGCTGCGATTCGGCGGGCGGGCACCTCGCGCTCGACCTGCTCATCGAGAACCATCGCCGGGGCCAGGCCCAACCGGCCGCGGTCGCGATGTTCTCACCGCTGCTCGACCTCACCCTCGGCTTGGCCGCCGAACAGGAACGCCGTCGACCGGACCCGCTCGTCACCGCCGCCGCGGCGAGTAAGTTGCCGGCGCAGTACACCCGGGGGCTGCCCGCCGATACCCCGCGGCTGCGGCTCAGCATCCCGAAAGGCACTGTGCTGCCGCCGATTCTGGTGCAGGCGGGTGGCACCGAGATGCTCGCCGCCGACGCTCGCGCACTGCACAAAATGGTGCGCGCGGCGGGCGGGGACTGCGTACTCGAGATCTGGCCCGGCCAGGTGCACGTCTTCCAGGCGCTGCCCGTGCTGGTCCCCGAGGCCGACCGGGCGCTGGCCCGTGCCGCCGACTTCCTGTGCGCGGCACAGGATTCCGTCACCGTCGAGAAGGTGAGCTGAGATGTTCGGACTGGAAAAGCTGATACCGGTGGCGGTACGGCCCCGCCGCTCCTATGGTGCGCGAGCGGTGGTCACCGGCGCGGGCAGCGGTATCGGCCGCGCCTTCGCCCTCGAGATCGCCGCGCGCGGCGGCCAGGTCATCTGCGCCGATATCGACGAGGTGCGCGCGGATGAGACCGTCGCGCTCATCGACCGCGAGCACCGGGGTGCGGCACACGCGTTCCGCTGCGATGTCGCCCAGCGCGAGGACGTGCAGAACCTGGCCCGCTTCGCCGCCTCGATCTTCGAGGGCCCGGCCTCCTTGGTGATCAACAACGCCGGCGTCGGCATCGGCGGAAAACACGTGGGCGACATCGGTTTCGAGGACTGGAGCTGGGCGCTCGGCATCAACCTGTGGGGCGTGGTGCACGGCTGCGAGGTATTCACCCCGCAATTGCGGTCCTCGCGCGAGCGGCCGCGCGGCATCATCAATGTCGCCTCCGCCGCCGGGTTCGCCGCCGCGCCGTCGATGGCGGCCTATAACACCGCCAAGGCCGCGGTGATGTCGCTGTCGGAGACCATGGCCGCCGAACTCAGCGGCACCGGCGTCGGCGTGACGGTGCTGTGCCCGACCTTCGTCAAGACCAATGTCGCCCGCGACGGCCGCATCACCGGTGAGGCCACTCGCCTGGCCGAAACCCTCATGCGCATCACCGGTTTCACCCCCGACCAGGTCGCCAAGGCCACCCTGGACGCGCACGATCGCGGCCAGCTCTATGTGCTGCCGCAGCTGGACGCGCACGTCGTCTGGCGGCTAAAGCGCTACTTCCCCGCGCAGTACACCCTCGTCCTCGGACTGCTGGAACGGCTACTGCCGCAGGACACTTCGCCTTCCCCCGACCGGATCACGGTCACCGACAAGACGGGAGTCTGACATGGCAATCGCTATGGACTTCGACGATATGCTCCGCAAGATCAAGGACCGGCAGTGGGCGCTGGCCGACATCGAATGGGATGCGCCTGGCGCGGAGATGATTTCGCCGGAGCTGCACGCCAAGCTCAAGCCGTTCATGGCCGATCTGATGTGGATCGAGAACGTGGGCGCCCGCGGTTTCGCCGCCATGGCCAAGAAGGCGCCGACCGAAACCCTGCGCGAGATCTACCGCTACTTCCATGCCGAAGAGCAGAAGCACGCCAACGCCGAACTGGCGCTGATGCGGCGCTGGGGCATGCTCGACGGCGACGAGATCCCGCAGCCGAACATCAACGTCAAGCTGGTCATCGACTTCCTGGATCAGTACGCCGACAGCATGTCACTGTCGTTCCTGGGCACCGTGATTCCGATGCTCGAGGTGGCGCTGGACGGTGCGCTGGTCAAGTTCATCATGGACGAGATCGAGGACCCGGTCTGCCAGGAGGTGTTCAAGCGCATCAACGCCGACGAATCCCGCCATCTGGCCGTCGATTTTGCGGTGATGGACGTGCTGGGTCACGCCGAGATCCGCAAGCTGCTGATCGAACTGGTCGGCGGCTGGGTCAAGCCGACCTTCATGATCGGCGTGCTCAGCTATGTGCCGCTGCTGAACAAGATGCGCGACAACATCGTGGCGATGGGCGTCGACGAGGAGAAGCTGTACGCCGCGCTCAAGCGGTACGGAAACGTCGGGGAGCGCAGTGAATTCGCGCGGCGGCTGCCGATGTATCAGATCGTGAAGATGCACGGCGGCTGGGTGATCAACCGGCATCACCCCTACCACCTGGTGGCCGACGCACTGGTGAAGATCACCGCCCGGGTACCGAAGGTACTGTTGCGAAAGGACCCGACGTGGTCGAAGGAAATCACCTACGAGCCCGCGGCATGAAGACCATCGACGTTGCCATCATCGGTGCGGGATTCGCGGGTATCGGGGCCGCGATCCGGTTGCGGCAAAAGGGCATCCACGATTTCACACTGTTCGAGCGTGGCACGAAGATCGGCGGGACCTGGCGCGACAACACCTATCCCGGTGCGGCGTGCGACATTCCGTCGCGGCTGTACTCCTACAGTTTCGCACGGAACCCGGATTGGTCGCACACCTACTCGGGCAGCAACGAGATTCTCGGCTACATCGAGTCGATGGCCGCCGATTACGGTCTGCACGAACGGATTCGGTTCGGCCATACGGTCGCCGGGATCGAGTTCGACGAGTCGGCCGGGCACTGGACCATCGACATCGAAGGACGGGATCCGGTCCGGGCCCGCTCGGTGGTGCTCGCGTCGGGTCCGCTGGCCAACGCCAGCTTCCCGGCCATCCGCGGCATCGAGGACTACGAGGGGCACAAGATCCACAGTGCTCGTTGGGATCACGACTACGACTTCACCGGCAAGAAGGTCGCGGTGGTCGGCACCGGAGCCAGTGCGGTGCAGATCATTCCGGAGCTGGTCAAGCAGGCAGCCTCGGTGAAGGTGTTCCAGCGGACACCGGGCTGGGTGCTGCCGCGCGTCAACCGGCGCACCAGCCCGCTGCTCAAACAGCTCTACCGACAGGTGCCCGCCTCCGAATCGCTGGCCCGCCAGGCCTGGTTCTACGGGCACGAATCGGTAGCACTCGGCGTCGTGTGGAACACCCCGCTGACTCGCGTGGTGGAGATGGTCGGCAAGGCGCAGTTGCGCAGGCAGGTCAAGGATCCGTGGCTGCGGCGCCAGCTCACCCCCGATTTCCGGGCGGGCTGCAAGCGGCTGCTGATGACCGACGACTACTACCCGGCGTTGCAGCAGGACAACTGCAAGCTCATCACCTGGCCGATCGCCCGCCTCTCCGAGAAGGGCATCCGCACCGCGGAAGGCGTTGAGCACCAGGCGGATTGCATCGTGTTCGCGACCGGGTTCGATGTGTCCAAGGCGGGCACGCCGATCCCGATCGTCGGACGCGATGGCAGGGTGCTGGCCCAGGAATGGTCCAAAGGCGCCTACGCCTACAAGAGCGTCGCGGTGTCGGGGTATCCGAATCTGTTCTTCACCTTCGGCCCGAACTCCGGCCCCGGCCACAATTCGGCGCTGGTGTACATGGAGGCACAACTGGATTACCTGTCCGGCGCCATCAAGACCATCCTGGACCGCGACCTGCGCCTGCTCGACGTACGCCGGGAAAAGCAGGACCGCTACAACGCGGCCATCCAGCGGCGGCTCACCGCCACCACCTGGAATTCGGGCTGCCACAGCTGGTACCTCACCGAGGACGGTTTCAACGCAACCATGTACCCGGGTTTCGCGACCCAGTACGTCAACCAGTTACGCACCCTGAAACTGGACGACTACGAGGTGGTCGAGTCCGTGCCGGCGCGCCCGAAGATCGCCGCAGTGTCGTGACAACCGGTGTTCGCGGCCCGTGTCGCAGCCGAGTAGCCGACAGCGCAGGCGCGAGTCTCGGCTGCTCGGATGCGAGACACCGGGCCGCGAACACCCGGTGCCGCAGGCGCTGGCAGAAGGCACAGACCGTTAGACTCGGTCGGTCAGCGATCGGGTTGTCGGAGCGTCGGTAGCGACGCATGGTGGGCGAGGGAGGTGTGATCGATGCCGGAGTACCGAATCGATGACCTCGCTCGCGCCGCGGGCACCACCACCCGCAATGTCCGGGCCTATCAGGAACGCGGCCTGCTCCCACCGCCGCTGGGCAAGGACGGCCGCGCCAGCCTCTACGGCGACGCGCATCTGGAACGCCTGCGCTTGATCGACGCGCTGTTGCAGCGCGGTTTCACCACCGCGCACATCGCCGACTTCATCACCAGCTGGGAGACCGGCAAAGACCTCACCGAGGTGCTCGGCCTGCAGCACGCGGTCACCGCGCCGTGGGGCGCCGACGAAACCTTCGAGGTCTCGCGCGAGCTCATCGGGACCATCCTGGGCGCCGAGACCGACGAACTCGTCGAACGGCTGCGCGAGATGAAACTGGTGCGCCTCGAGGGCGACACGGTGGTCTTCACCGATACCCAGCTGCTCGCCTCGTTCGCCGAACTGCACGAGTACGGCATCGAGCTGCGCATGCTGATCGAGATCTACGCCAAGGTCGCCGATCGTATCGACGACGTCACCCACATCATGATCACCGCCGCGAAACAGCACATCGTGGACGAGCACGGCGCGGGCTGGCTGCCGGACACCAACGCCGAAATCGCCCAGACCACAACGATGCTCACCAAGATGCGCGAGCTGGCGGTGGCGGCGGTGCACAGCACGCTGGCGCGGTCGCTGGATGTGACCTTGCGCCGGGAACTCGGCGACTACCTCGCCACCGCCGCCGAACGCACACCCAGCCGGCCGGAGTCCACCTAGCGGCAGGCAGGCCCTTCAGTGCCCGCAGGATGACAGGGCCCGCCAGGTAGTACGCCCCTCAACGCCGTTCATATAGAACCGCTGCCGTGACATAACCCATCGCTGCCAACCCGAAGCACCATAAGACGGCGCTGACCACGCTGCTGTTGCCCGCACCGCCCCACTCCGCGCGCAAACTGTCGACCACTGCCGTGGCGGGTTGATGGTCGGCGAACCCGCGCAACCATCCCGGCATCGTGGCGGTCGGCACGAACGCACTACTGAGGTACGGGATGAACATGATCGCGTAGGTGAACCCGCCTGCCGCTTCGGGACTGCGTGCCAGCAAGCCGAGTGCGACGGCGATCCAGGTCACCGCGAGCACGAAGAGCACGATCACCGCCAGCGCCGTCAACCAGCCCAAAACATCTGCGCGCGGCCGGAATCCGAGAATCGTGGCAACAATCAGCACGATGGTGATGGCCGCCAGATTCCGCAGCAATCCCTCCCCTGCGTGCCCGGCCAGCAGCGCCTGCCGGAACATCGGCAGGGTGCGGAACCGTTGCACCGCACCCGAAGTCATGTCCCCCGCTACGGCCGTCGCAGTGATCGATGCACCGAACCCCGTGCACAGCAGCACAATTCCCGGAACGACATAGTCCAGATACGGCCCTTCGACCTCGATCGCGCCGCCGAACACGTATACGAACAGCAGCATGATCAAGATCGGCAAGAGCACCGAGATCACCAGGGTGTCGCGACTACGCAGCGTATGCCGCCCGCTGCGCACGAACATCACGTAGGAGTCCGCGCACACGCGCCCTGCCGTCCTGGGCACGGCGAAAGATCTCTGGCGGACCGGAGACCCTTCGCCGCGCTGCGGATGACCAGCAGCGGGTTCGGTCACGGAACCCGAGGTGACGTCCGGTGTCCGGCGGCGCTCACGCGGTCGACTCCACGATGTCGGCCGTGCGGGAGGTGGCGTCGGAGTGCGAGTAGAGCTGACCGGCAAGGGTTTTCGTGCGCTGCCGGGTTTCCTCGGCAAGGGCGGTGCGCAGCGCGGAGGTCAGGTGCTCACGGTCGAGTTTCTGGAACGACAGATGCGCGCCCACACCGAGGCGCTCCACCTGCCCACCCCACATCGGCTGGTCGAACGACACCGAGCACACCACCGTCGGCAGACCCGCCCGCAAGCTTTCGAAGGTGGTGCCGATGCCGCCGTGGTGCACCGCCGCCGCGCACAGCGGGAAGACGATGTCGTGGGCGAGCGGTCCGACAACCTTGAGCTGCGCACCGGTCTCGGCATCGGCGAGGTCCAGATCGCTCCAGCCCGCGCTGACCAGCCCGCGCCGCCCCAGCCGGGTGCACACGTCCTCGACGATCGACAGCACCGCGCGGGTGTCGCGGATCGGCATGCTGCCGAAACCGAAGTACACCGGCGGTTCGCCCTCCCCGATCCAGGCGATGATCTCCCCGTGGTCGGCGGCGAGTTCGCCGATCGCCTCCCGGGTGAACCGTTCCAGCGGCAGGAATCCGACCAGCGGCCGGCTCGTGCCCCATTCCTCGGCCAGGCCCGGCACCAGCGCGGGGTCGTAGATCTGCACCTCCGGCACCCCCCGGCGGGCCAGCATCTCGGCCGGGCTGGCGAAGGATCGCCGCAGGCCGAGTTCGGCGCGCAACTGGTTCAGGTACTTCAGGAAGACCACGCGCCGCAGATTTTCGGCCAGCACCCAGGTCGC
Source organism: Nocardia sp. XZ_19_385 (assembly GCF_015355755.1). Lineage (NCBI taxonomy): Bacteria > Bacillati > Actinomycetota > Actinomycetes > Mycobacteriales > Nocardiaceae > Nocardia > Nocardia sp. XZ_19_385. The sequence goes on along the minus strand of NZ_JACVEE010000004.1, from coordinate 177,766 downwards.
ACGGTTGACCAGGGCCGGTGGCCGCGCGGTCGGCGGCAGCACGCCGGGGAACGGATAAGCGCCGTTCATGCGGGACGGGAACCCGTGCAATGACACCATCGGGACGCCCATCGCCTCGGACACCGATGCCGCCCGGTCCTCGGTGAGCATGGTCGAGACGATGATGTCGGCGTCCCGGCACACGCTGATGACCTCGTGGTTCATCCGCGCCGCGTACCCGGCCATCTGCTTGCCGACCAGCTGCATCAACCGGAAGCTGCTGCCCGCGGCGAGCGCGCGCTGGCCTTCCTCCGAGGAGTAGAGCTGCTGGACATCGGGGCCGCACGGCGCCGCGGTCAAACCGGCCCGGGTGACGAAGTCGACCAGGTTCGGGGGCGCGCCGACGAACACATCGTGCCCGCGCCGGCGCAACTCCAGCCCGAGCGCGACGGCTGGCTGGACGTCCCCGCGGGTACCCGTCAACGGGATCGCGACTCTCATGATCGACCCCGTATCCACTCGGTCCGGTGCGAGCTGTGCAAATCGTGACTCATGAACCCTCCGGGGTCCGTACGGTGAACCCGTGCACGTGGCACTGTTCAGCGACTTCCATCCCGCGACGATCGGGGGGATCCAGTCCTCGATACGCGCCCAGCGACGGGGGTTGGAACAGCTCGGGCATCAGGTCACCGTGTTCACCGCGCCCACGCCGGAATCTACCGAATCGGACGCCGGTGTGGTGGTTCTTTCGGCGGTCGCGGGTTTGCGGGTGAACGGATTCGCCGTCGTCGGGCCGACTCGGGCCAACAATCGGTCGATCGACGCGGAGTTCGCGGCGCGCGGGCCGATCGATGTCGTGCACCTGCACACCACCTACGGTGTCGCGATCGCCGGGCTGCACGCGGGCCGCAGGCACGGGATCCCGGTGGTGCAGACGATCCACAGCCGCGACGACGCCTTCATCGAGCACACCTCGCCCGTGCCCTACGTGTCGGCGTTGCTGCTGCGCACGGTGCACGGGCGGTTCGTCCCGCATCGCGGTGGCATGCCACGCGTGGCCGAGTCCCGGGCTGCCCGCCACGCCTGGCACACCATGGTCGGGCAGGCGCGCGCCGCCGACCGGGTGATCGTGCCCTCCGAGCACTTCGCAGGGCTGCTGCGGGCACACGGCGTCGATCTCCCGATCACGGTCCTCTCCAACGGCGTAGACGACGAGCTGATCGAGCAGGCACGGCGCTTTCCTCCGGCCGAGGACGCCGCGCCCGGCGATCCTCCCGACAATGCGCACGCGGTCGGAACCGGCTCCCTCGGACAACCTTCCGGCCCGCTGCGTGCCCTCTGGTGTGCCCGGCTGTCTCCGGAGAAGCGCTTGCTGGAAGCCATCGAGGCAATCCGTCTCGCGCCGCGCTGCACACTCGATGTGTATGGCACAGGCGAACTATTGGAGCGCGCCGAAACATTGATCGAGTCCGGCGGCCTACGAGATCGAGTCAGGTTGCACGGCGGCGTATCTCAGGCCGAGTGCCTGGCGGCGATGGCCGATCACGATGTGTTGCTGTTCCCGTCGTCCGGATTCGACACACAAGGGATGGCATTGCTGGAGGCGGTCGCGATGGGGCTGCCCGTGGTCTACTGCGATCCGGATCTGGCCGAATCCGTGCCCGAGGGCGGTGGCATATGCACGCCCGACCCCTCGGTGGCCGCCATCTCGGCGACCTTGCGCGATCTTGCCGACGACCCAGCGAAGCTGATGCTGATGCGCAAAACTCTGGCGGCTCGAGAGAATTCCGTGCGGCAGTCGCTGCTGACCGGCAGCCTCGTCGAGGTCTATCAAGACGTATTGCACAACCCTTCGCGCACGAATCCGACGATCGAATCGAACTCTCCTGTGCTCCAGACCATTCCGACGGCTCCGCACCGGCTGCCTCTGTTCGGCCACAGCGTGGTCGTGCTGCGCGATGCCCTGGGCTTCGTGAAATCCCTGACCGCACTGGGACCGATCGTCCGGGTCTATCTCGGACCGCGCCCCGCCTATGTGCTGACCACCCCCGAACTCGTCCGCGAGGTGGGGTTCGGGACAGCGGGAAAATTCCATCGGGAGGAGCTGCGCGAAACCATGCAGGAGGTGATCCGCGGGGCCTCGAATGTGCTCAGCGGAGAACCGCACGCGGTGCGCCGCCGCATGATCGCGCCCGCGCTGCGTCAGCGCCGGATCAACGAATATGCCGTGACAGCATCGGATCTGGCGAACACATGGGCCGAGCGTCTGCCCGTCGGACGGACAGTGGATCTGGTCGAGGAAGCCCACGAACTCGTCCTCGACATCATCTCCTCGACCCTGTTCACCGCAGATTTCACCACCGCCGCCAAACAGGAAGTGCGCCAGAACGTTCCGTGGCTGCTGGAGCAGGTCATCGTGCGCGCGGCACTGCCCGAGCCGTTGCGCCGTCTGCGATTCGTCGCCAACCGCAGGTTCTCCGCGAAAGCCGCCCGCCTGCGTGCCGAAATCGGCGCGGTCGTGGCCGAATACCGCCGCACCGACCAGGAGTTCCCCGATGTGGCCTCGGCTCTGGTCCACCATGTCGACCCGGACACCGGCGCCCGCCTCACCGACGCGGAGATCGTCGACGAACTGCTGCTCATGCTCGCGGCGGGCGTCGGTTCCACCGCCTCCATTCTGGCCTGGGTCTGGCACGAGGTGCTGACCCATCCGGATGTCGAAGCCGAATTACGCCGGGAGCTAGCCGATTTCGTCGGCGACGGGACGGTGCGTCCGGACCACGTCGCGTCGCTCCCCTACCTGCGACTGGTCCTGCTGGAGACCCTCCGCTACTGGGCTCCGTGGGTCAGCACCCACACCGCCGACGGCCCCGTCACCCTCGGCGGCACGACCCTGCCCGACGGCGCCATGATCGTCTACAGCCCGTACCTGATCCACCACAACGAGCACTTCTACCCGTCCCCGGAAACCTTCGACCCCGACCGCTGGTTCCCCGGCCGCGTCGAGGAAATCGACAAGAAGGCCATCCTCCCCTTCGGTATCGGCCCCCGGCACTGCCCCGGAAACACCTTCGCGCTGATGACCATCACCCTGGCCACAGCCGCCCTCTTCGCCAACCGGCGCGCGACACCCGACCCGGCGCACCGGGTCCAGCCCAAGACCCGCGACTTCGTCCCCACACCGAACCGCCTCCCCGTCGTCCTGCGCCTGGCCAAGTAGCGGACGGCCTACACGAGCGCCAGCACTATCAGGCTCAGGTAGAGCGCCAGCGTGAAACCGACGGCTGGGAGCACCGGATGCTCAGTGCGGTCCGAACGCACGAACTGCCAGGTCGCCGCGGCCGGTATCACCAAGAGGGCCAGGGGAATCCACTCGAGTACTACCGGCGCGGTAAGGACCGGGCGGATCAACGTGAGGTAGGCGGCGACCGCAGTGGCAGCCAGCAGCAGTGCCGTGATCGCGCTCCCGATCGGGCCGAGGGTCCGCGAATAGAGAAGTTCACCGGGCCGGTTCGCACGAGTGGTTTTACGGGCGACTTCGAAACTCAGGAACACGCCGGTGGAGACGAGAGCAGTGGCGGCGATCCGCCAGTCCGCGCGGACCTCTCCGGTGTCGATCCCGGAACCGAGGACGTAGGCGATCACCAGCAGCTGGATCGGGTAGGTGACGGCGAGGTTCAGCAGGATTCCGGTGCGCAGCGATTCCGAGAGTCGTTCCATCGCCCACAGCGCCAGCCCGTAGGCAAGGACAGCGGCGATCAGCAGGGCGGAGCGGAGCGAGAGAGTCAGGCTCAGACCGATGGCGACGGCCGCGAGAACTGCCATGGCGAAGCGTAATTCGCTCGCCGAGACCGCACCCGTAACCAGCGGCCGGTCGGGGTTGTGGAGGCGATCGTATTCGAGATCCTTCTGTTCGTCGAGCATGCGGAGGTAGAGCAGGGTGATGGCGACGACCGCGATCCGGACGACAGTCGCGCCGGTGGGCCGCCAAGGTGTGCCCGGCTGCGCGACAACAGCAGCCGTGCCCTCCAGCGCCAGCACCCAGATGATCGCGTAGAGCAGGTAGTGCGGCTTGTACATCACCTTGGTGAAGTGCGCCAGCCGCGCCAGGGAAGCGAACAACGCTGGCGCGGTGGAGGTTCCGGTCATGCGTTGTCCCAGCGGTCCCACCGGGTGAGCTCGGCCGCCGGGGTGCGCGGGCCCGATGGCGGCCCCGACGCGGGTTTCAAGTGTGCGACGGGAAGGAGCGCTACCTGGGAGATGTCGTCGAACGGAATGCCCAGCAGTTCGGCGACTTCCCGTTCGTGGGCGAGGTGGGCGGTGGTCAGGGTGGAGCCGAGGCCGCGGGAGTGCAAGGCGAGCAGCAGATTCCAGACCATCGGGTAGATGGAGCCGTAGAAGCTCGCCAGCTGGAGTGGGGACGCGGGTGGGCGGCCCGGCGCGCAGACCAGGACCAGCGCCGGAACCTCATGCAGGTGATCGGCCAGGTATTGACCGGAAGCCAGATCGCGCAGTTGATCGGGTCGCGGTGTGCGCGCGGAAAGGTAAGCGGCGAAGCCCTTTCGGTAGTACTCGGCGACCTCGTTTTTGGTCGCCGGGTCTTCGATGACGAGGAACCGCCAGGGCTGGCGGTTGGTTCCGCTCGGGGCGTGCACCGCTATGTCCAGGCAGTCCAGCAGTTCCTGCCGGGCGACCGGGCGCGTGAGGTCCAGGCGCCGCCGGAAAGCCCGGGTCGTGGTCAGCAGTTCGAGCTCCATCAGGGTTTCCCGTCCGGCTCGGAAACCACCGCGTCCGCACCGAATTCCAGATCGATCCGCGCGGCCTCTGCGCCGGCCTGCTCGATCACGCACCGCACCACGGTCGGGCCGACCTCGGACTCGATAATCTCCGCCACGCACTCGGCGGGGCAGTCCAGTTCGACGAACCGCTCGAATGTGCTTCCCACACTCAGCAATCGGGGCAGCTCTGGCAGTAGCGTCAAGGCCGTTTGCCGCGCGGCCTCGATCAGCAGGCTGCCGGGGATGTGGTCGAGCTGATGATCGAACAGGAACGGGTGTGCGAGATCGGCGACCAAGGCGGCCCGGGCGGTACGACCCTCGAGCCGTGGCGGCCCGATCACCACATTGCGCCGGTTCTCCCGGCCGACCAGCGCCTCCGGGGCCCGCTCGGACAGCGCGCCGCTGCCTCGAAATTGGCCCAGCCCCAGGCTGTCCCGGAAAGCGCTACGCATGGCGTTCCAGCGCGACGCGGTGGTCCAGGAAAACGAACCGTCGACCGTCATCATCGGCGCACCGTCGCAGGCGATCTCGAGCACCAGATCCAGTCCGTGCGGTACTCCGCCCCGCCGATGCTGCGCGGACACCCGGACATTCATCACGAGATCAGCTGGCGCGGTGCAGGTTTCCCACACATCGGTGTCGCTGCCCGTGCCGTTGAAGGTCCGCACGATGAACGCCATCTCCGGCGGCACGCCGAAGAATTCGTGGGTCGAGGCGATCGCCGCTTGCCGCGCCGCCTCCATCACCACCAGCGGATCATGGCGCAGACCCAGCGGTCCCGCGTGATCGCTGTAGTAGGCGTGCATCCGCGGCAGCTGGGCTCCGGCCTGGAATTCGTTCGGGCCGAGCCGATCCAGGGAGGTCACGAACACCTCCGACACGGCGCACCGATGCGCCAGCACCCGGGAAATGGTGCGTAGATGCGTTGCCGTCACGGCTGAAGTCTGAGTCATGCTCGACCCTCCAACCAGGTTTGCGCCGTCACCGGCGGTAGCGTCTGCGGGCCGGTGCCGGTCCGCATCGGGAGCACGTAGGAGCCGAGCACGAGCACCGACCACGGGTCGAGTTCATGTCCGGCGTCCCACGCCTCGTTCAACAGCCGCGCACAGTCGGCGTCCGAAAGTTCTTGTGCGACAGGTACACCCCTATCCATGAGTTCACGGCGTACCCGCAGCACCGCGTCGGCGCGATCGAAACTGCGTTCCGGCGCCTCCTGGTAGATGTCCTGCGCGAGCTCGGCCGCCACCGCGGCACCGTCTTCCACCGGCGTGAGCATCCGCGCCCGCGTCTGCTCGTCGAAGAAGATCGAAAACTCCCGCAACACATCCGCGGGGTCATCGGGAGAGTGCACCAGATTCAACAGGAAGTTGTGCCGCCCGAGCACATAGCGCAACTGACCTGGTTGCCGTTTGCGCGGGTCGGTGGGCCCTTTGGCTTCGGTGAGACGGACCGGAACCGGCAGCTCACCGGCGCTGCCCCGCACCACCAGCACCAGGGCATCGGAGATGCCCACGAGCAGGTCGGCCACCCGGCGCCGTTCCGCCGAGGCGATATTCCACGCGAAGTACCAGATCGCCCGCACCAGATGGCGGTTCACCGCCAAGCGGTGCGCCCCGATCACCTGGAAACCGTTCTGGCTCAGCCATTCCAGGGTCGGCTGCACTGCCCGCGCGGCAATGGCGTCCGGCTTGAGCAGTAGCAGTGAATGCTCCTGCGCGAACGCGCCCGCGTCGATGCCGAGCCGCTCCAAGTGCTCGACGGTTTCCTGAACATAGGTGTCCTCGGCATAGATCTCGGCCTTCGCCACCGACGGTGTCAGCGGATCCAGCAGGGTCCGCAGTGGCAGCTGCACGCCGCGATCCACCGCGGTCACCGCGCTGACCCGTCGAACTCGTTGTGCGCGAGCGCATCCCCGGGTAAAGCCCCCAGGTATCCGGATTCCAAGCAGTAGTCCAGTAGCACGCGCAGGTACTCCTTACCGGTGGGAGGGGCCGGCCGGCCGAGCAGGATATCGGCGCGGGTGGTGTCGAAAGCCAGGCGGCGCTGGAAGTAGCTGGTGTAGTGGGACCCGATGCGGCGGTAGCTCTTGCGTTCGAACTCCGCGAGTTCCGCTTCCGCGAAGGTGGTCTCCGGAACGAACGTGGCCACCTCGAACGACGGATACTCGGCGAAGACGTCGGAGATCTCGCGCAAGGACAGGGCGTCGCGCCCCACCGCGTGCAGGGTCCGCCCGGCCGCCGACTCGAAATCGAGTACCGCCGCGGCGATCACGTCGGCGACGTGGTCGATCGGCGCGAGCGCCAGGGTCGCGTCGTAGCGGCCGGGCAGCGTCCGGAGTTTGCCCTCGACAATGTGTTTCACCACCGAGTAGAGGTTCTTGTAGTCGCGGATCACGCCGGTGTCGGAGGCGCCGGTGACGATACCCGGACGGACCACCGCCCATTTCAGGTCCGGCCCGGCCGTGCGCACCAGCTGTTCGGCCCGGAACTTGCTCTCCTCGTAGCCGTTCGCGAAAGCCTGGCCCGCGTCGAGCTCGTCCTCGCCGATGGTGCCGCCGCGGCTACCGCACACATACGCGGTACTGATGTGCACCAGCGGCACATCCCATTCCCGGGCCAGTTCGATCGCGTGCGCGGTGCCGCGGACGTTCAGTTCTTCGTAGTCCGCGGCGGCGGCGTTGAAAGCGGTTGTCGCCGCGCTGTGCACGATGACCCCGACCCGTTCGGCGAGATCGTCGACATCGCGATCGGGCATACCGAATCCGGGCAGCCGGATGTCGCCGGACACCGAGGTGCCGGGCTCGAGCACGGTGCCGTCGTTGCGGACGATGGTCGAATCCTTGTGCAGCAGTGCGGCTATCGGCAATCCGGCGGCGGCCAGCCGGGCCACCACCTCGGCGCCGACCAATCCGCTGGCGCCGGTCACCAGGACCGTGTCTCGCAGACTCATGCCACACCCCCCGAGCGCAGGTGCGGCTGCTGTCCACCAGTGGTCAGCAGGTCGCGGGCTTCGTCGAGCGGTAGCTCGGTGTCGAGATAGGCGGCCAGGCGCAGCCATTCGTAACTGATTGCCAAGGTGCGGCTCCACTGTTCGCGCGAATCGAAGGAAGACGGAAAGCTGACGGCGCCCCCACCAGCCACCCACCGGACCAGGCCGGCGAACTCGTCGAGCACCGCCAGGCCCGCCTCCGGGTCGGTGCCCTCCCGGATGATCCGCGAGAACCGCACCCGCTGCGCCGATTCCAGCGCGGCGAGCAGATCGGCCCGGCGCAAGGTGTCCGGGGGCAGTAGCCGCCGCACCGTGTCCAGCGGTGCCACGTCGGCGGGCAGCGGGTGAATACCGTAGGTGGACACCAGTATTCGCACCGTCATCGCGATGAACCGGTGGGCGGCGATATCGGCGACCGCGCCCTGCCCGTCGGTGACCGCGCCGGCCAGGTCCTCCCGGGCGTTCTCCAGCACGATGTTGGACCACACCACGTTCATCCCGCAGGCGGTGAACCGCGACGCGGGCAGCGGGCACAGGGTGGCGATCTCGTCGTCGCGGGCGGCGCCGGTCAATCCGAGCGCGGGTGTGTGGCCGCCGGGCACGGGCGTCAACGGCCGCAGCGGCTTGCACATCGCGAGCACGGGTTCGATGACTCCCGCACCGCGCCACTGCAATCCGACCAGACCCAGGCGCACGAACTCGGCCAGTTCGGCCCGGATGTCGTGCGGGGCGCTGTCGAGCACGTCGCGGATCGAACGGCGGAACACCACCGACCGCCAGGCCCGGGCCGCCCGCGCCGACAGCACGAAGACGTCGCGGTCCTCGCGCAGGACGTGGATGCGTTCGCCGATGGTCCAGTTGGTGACCTTGGGCAGTCGCGTGAGCAGCACCTGGTGCGGATCGTCGGTGACCCCGGTGAGGCCGAGCGCCGCGGTCAACTCCCAGACCTGCTCCCAGGTCACCTGCTCGCCGAGCACCCGGGCCTGCCCGTCGCCCAGCACGCCGGGCAGGTCCCCGAAGTCACGGTCGGGGTCCTCGAGCAGCCAGGTGTCCGGGTCGGCGAGTTCGCGGTACCGGTCGACGAGGTCGTTGCCCGGCATCCGATCCAGCTGGTGCGGCAGCCATTTCGTCTCGAGGTAGGTCTCGCCGCGCTGCGCCGCCCACCCCTTGATCGCCTGCTGCAGGCCGTCGCGCGCCCAGCCGCCCGCTTCCACGCGAGCACCCAGCGCCCGCAACGCGACCGCGTATCGCAGGGCTTGTACCGCTCGGCCCGTCCACCACTCGGCCAGTAGGCTCGCGAAGCGCGAATACGGCGCCAGCGCGCGCAGTTCGTTCAGATCCACTGCGCCGGGCCGGATTTCGATGGCTCGCAGGAAACGCTGGCACCGGTTGAGCAGGTCCTCGTCAGGTTCGGCCGCCAGCCGTTCGAGCTGTTCGCGTAACTGCCGCACCGACCGGGTCCGCACTTCGACCCGGCGGCCCTCGACGAATAGCACGGCCGGCAGCGTGGGTAGCTCCTCGGCGCCGGGCACGACCACCAGGAAATCGACGTCCGATCCGGCGTTGCCGAACCCCTCGGCCAGCGAGCCTTCCAGCAGCACCGCCGAATCCTCTGGAATCGCAACGATGTCCAGGGTCTGTTCGAACAGCTTCCGCACCCAGTCCGGCGCTTGCCGCGGTGATTTGTCAGGTTCCATCGGCCGTACCTTCCCCGGGTAGCACGGTCACGGTCCCGGCGGAACCGTCGACCCGTAACCGCATACCCGTGCGCACCTTTTTCGTCACGTCCTTCACCTGCACCACGGTCGGTACACCCATTTCCCGCGCCACGATCGCCACGTGGGTGAGCGGACTGCCACGCTCGATCACCAGCGCCGCCGCCGATGGCAGCGCCGCCACCCAACCAGGATCGGTGCGATAGGCCACCAGGATGCCTCCTGCGATATCGCGCGGCTCGTCCACCACGACAGCACTGCCGGTGGCGGCGCCGGCTGCCGACGGGGTGCCCGCCAGCACCGTACCCGCGGTCGCGGCCGGAATCTCGGTGACCGGCACCCAGCCCTGGCCAGCCAGTTCGGCCCGGCCGAAACTCGAGCCGATCGTGACGAACCGCGACGGAGCGACCAGCTCGGCATCCTTGGCGCGCTGCGCTTTTCGCGCGGTGACCAGCTTGCGCAGGTCACCGGGTTCGGCGCCGTCATAGCACCCGCGCAGTTCCTGCACGGTCAGGTAGAAGACGTCACCGAACTCGTCCAGCAGGTCGCGCGCCACCAGATCCCGGCCCATGGCCCGGATCATGCGCTTGACCATCCCGAAAGCTCTTGTGCGGCAGAACCGCACGCGCTCCCGATGGGCGGCGCAGCGGGATACCTTGCCGCGCAACCGTTCGAAGATCCGGCGGCGCACACCGCGCAGGTTGGCGTCGAGATAGGCCTCGGCCTCGGCCCGGCGGTCCACCCCCGCGCGTCCGTGCTGCCGCAGCGTCGCGAGGGTGCTGCGCAGCATGATGAACAGGCTCGCCGGATCCTCCCGCAGGTCCGGTGTTTCCAGTTTCAGTTCGTCCAGGCTGCGGTAGCCGTAGCGGTCGAGATAGGCCTCGACCTCGGCTCCGAACTCGGGATGCTCGGCGAGTTTGCCGTAAAGCTCCTGCGGCGGAGTGGAATTCACCAGTTCGGTCAAGGTGGGGTCGGTGCCGACGCGCTCGGCCAGCGCCGTCATCGCCCGCGCGGGTTCGGCCGATTCGATATCGGCGCCGGGCCCGACCAGCGTCAGGCCCAGCCATTCCGGCGCTTTCGGCAGGAGCAGCTTGGTGAGCACGAACAACGACCCCGTGCAGGTCAGCAGGATGGCGTCGAGCACCATCAGCGGCCCCCAGCGTGCTACCAGGTCCCGGTCCACCTCGCGGTAGGCCCGGTAGGCCTGATCACCGGACATGCCGGTGTAGTCGCGCGCGTCGTACTCGTCGTAGACGCGGTAGAAGTCGGTCAGGAACCGCTCGACCATGTCATCGATCCCGAACAGCCGTCGCAGATAGCGCACCGTAGTAGCGGCGCGAGACCAGATGCGGCCGATCGGAGTACGGAAGGTGAAGGGGCGCAGAGTGTTCGCGATGTCGTCGGCAAGTGGTTCCTCGACGCCGAGCGCCGCCTCCAGCACCTTCCGGTTCAGACGGTATCCCGGTGCGATACCCACCATCCGATACCAGTGCAGCAGGTTGTAGTACACCCGGCCGTGAAAAGAGCCGAGCAGCACCGGAGTCCATTGCTCGACCTGCCGCAGTTGCCGGCCGCGCACTCGCAGCGACCGCGCGTAACCGTCATACACCCGGCCGTAGATTTCGGCGGCCGTCGTATAGGTCAGCGGCGAGGTGAGCCCGCTGAAACTCTCGATGATGTTGGCGTTGTCCCAGATTCGCAGCTCACCCTCGGGCACCGACTCCCCCGCGCCTTGGATGACCGCGGCAGCCCAGCGCGCATCCACACCGCCGCGCACCGCGGTCGTGATCGGCCGCGATTGCAGCACCCAGATGCCGGTGTCGTCGATCGCCCATTCGATGTCCTGCGGCGTGCCGTGGTCGCTTTCGAGGCGGCGCGCCAGCTTGGTGAGCTCGGCCAACTCGGCGGCGCTGAGCACCGGCCGCTCCCGGTCCTCCGGATCGACCTCGCGGACCAGGCAACCCTGTTCGGCCGCGGGCGCGTAGCTGCGGTCCTTGTCCCCGAGGACGGTCTCCAGCACGGTCCCGGTGGATTTCTCCACGATCACCGAATCGGCGTCCACCGCGCCCGAGACCAGGCCCTCCCCCAGCCCGTAGACCGCGCTGATCACCACCTCGTCCGGCGCGCCGGTGATCGGGTTAGCGCTGCACACGACCCCGCTGGCCCGCGCCGCCACCAGCTGCTGCAGCACTACGGCCGCGGCGCCCGCCCGGGGTTGCTGCTGGGCGAAGCTGTAGCGGATGGACCGTTCAGAGAACGCCGACGCCCAGCAATCACGCACCCGATCCAGCACTGCGCCGGGGCCGTTGACATTCAGATATGAATCGAACTGGCCTGCGTAGGAGTGGCGCGCGCCGTCCTCGGCCAGCACCGAGGACCGCACCGCGATCGACCCCGAGCCGAGCCGCTCATACGCCTGCCCAATCAGCTCCCGCACGGCCTCGGATAGGTCGGCCGCGGTGACGTCCGCGCGCAGCGCCGCCCCCGCTGCCAAGGCTTTGTCCAGATCGTCCAACGCGGCGAACTCGGCGACCGCCGTGTCCAGCCCCGCCTCGGCGGCGAACCGTTCGAAGACATCGGTGCCGAGCACCACCCACTCCGGCACCCGGAAACCGCCGTTGTGCACGCTGTGCAAACCGCGCGCCTTACCGCCGGCCAGCGCGGTGATCGTGGCCTGATCGGTCCATGGACCCAGTACCTGCACAGCGTCTCCCATCACCCCGGCGAGCCGGGGCGGAGTAGGGCACTCGACCAGTGCAACGAGGAAGCTCACACGCAACCGAGCGAAACCGAGGGGTTGTGTTTTGGTATATCCGATAATTCCCCGCGACGTTAGCGCGCGATCTCTGCGGGGGCACCCGTTATGCTGCCAGCAGTCATGCGGGTTTGTGAGGAGTGATTCAGGCGTGGGTTGGATCTTCACTCCGGACGAGTTCGCCCACCTGTGGCGCGAAACCGAACTGGATCGTCATCCCTACCCTTTGCGCATCCTGGAAACGCCGCGCACCGAGGACGCGGCGCACAAGCTGCGGCTACAACTCGCGGAGCGATTACCACTGGGCAGTGATCCCGACCTGACCGCGTGCCTGCGGATCCTCGCCGCACCGCACACCCGGATCGTGGCCATCGGCGGCGCACACACCCCCGGCAGCGAACTGCGGCTACTCGCGTGCGTGGTCTACGACCGTGCGGTGCTCGCCGTGCAGGAACCCGGGATGCGACCGGATTTCGGTGGGCGCGTGAACATTTCGATCGGGCGCAGCGACAAACTCGGCGCCCGGATCGCGGCGTTGCTGCCCAAGGCCCCGGCCGGGCGGGAGCCCTCCCGCGCCGCCGCCGCCGAAGCCGTGCGGGACGCCGAAGCCGTCACGCCGCAACCCGGGGCGACCCCGATCCGCAGGCTGCTGCTCAAACCCCATACCGCCGAAGGACATATCCGCATCGAGGCCCGGCTGGACCGCTCCGACCCCACGCCGCCCGTCCACTACACCTGGATCGATGTGCAGGGCGACGGGCGCTACCTCATCAAAGCCGGTGCCACGGTGCACATCGTCCCGGCCTCCGCCGACCAGCTCGCGAGCCAACTACAGAAACGCATTCCCAGCCAAAAACGTTGACTTGTCGTTGCTTGGCTAACACCCCGTGCTTGCGGTTAGTCTGGGTCGGACCGAGAGTTAGCAGGGGTGCGTATGACGATCGAGACCAGCCGAGCCGATATCGCCACGTTCCAGCAGCAGGCCCAAGCCGGCACCATGAAGTTCGACCCGGCGGCGGCCCGGCGCTGCGCGGAGATGTATCAGCACGAAGCCGATCGCCTGATCCACCTCAAGCGCCGCCTCGAAGCCATCGCCGAGCTGCACGGTTTCGGCGGTTTCGACTCCGCCCGCGAACTACAGGCCGGTTTCGGCGCCAAGGCGCGTGACGCCGCCGAACTACTCGACAACTACATCGAGGCCGCCTACGCCATGCAGGCCGCGTTCCTGACCAGCGCCGGGCTCTACGAAGAGGCCGACGCCGCCAACGCCGCCGCCATGCGCGCCCTGGAAGCGAGCGTAAGGGCATGACCGGAAACGACCCGAACTACATCACCTCGATGGAACATTTCGAGTCGATGACCCACGAGCAGATCTACGCCGGCACGCAGCAGATCAACGCCGCCGAAATCCTGCGCGCCTCGGTCACCTGGCTGGAAGCCGCAGGCACACTGGCCACTTCGTTCCCGCTCACCCGCGCCAGCACCGACCGCGTCATGAACTCCATGGCCTGGGAGGGCGCCGCCGCCGACGCCGCCTACGCCAGCACCCGCAGCTTCGCCGCCTCCGTCGACGAACTCAGCGCCATCATGGGCCAGGTCGGCGCCCTCCTCGGCGGCCTCGCCGCCGCCGCGGAAGCCGTCAAACTCGCCGTCGTCCCGCCCGGCGATACCGGGCCGGTCGGCGCCATCGCCAAACTCCTCGAAGCGGCCAACGTCATCAGCGCCCAAATGGCCCAGGAGGCCCTCCGCCAAGAGGCCGTCCTCGCCATGAACATGATCTACAAACCGGCCTACGGCCTGGCCGGCAACGGCGTCCCCGCGCTCCCGGAACCCCCGGTGATCCCGGGCATGCAGGATCAGCCCATCGTCACCCCCTCGGAACCGGAATACGTTCCACCGCAGCAGCTTCCACCGTCGGACACCATCCCGGAAACGCCGGGACCGGACAACCCGCAGCCGACACCGGAAATCCCGTCGACGCCGGAACCGACACCGGAGATCCCGTCGACGCCCGAGCCGACACCGGAACCCGCACCGTCCACCCCGGAGCCGACCCCCTCGACGCCGGAACCGACACCGCCTGCCACTCCGGAACCCACAGCGCCCTCCACTCCGGAACCGACGCCACCGTCCACTCCGCAGCCGGATCCAGACCCGGCGCCGACCACCCCGGAACCAGCACCGGCGCCTCCCCCGAGCACCCCGGAACCAACTCCGGCGCCACCCCCGAGCACCCCGGAACCAACTCCGGCGCCACCCCCAGAACCGTCGACCCCAGCTCCTCCCGCACCAACGGCAGAACAAACACCCCCGCCAACCGAGCAGGCCCCACCTGCCACCCCCGAACCGCAACCGGGCCCGCCGAATCAGATCCCCGACGCCGGCCAGCCTCCTACTCTCCCCGACCCAGGCGGCCAGCCCGGCGTAACCGGTCCCATCCCCGAAGACCCCAACCAGCCCACCCCCACGGCCAACCAGCCCGGCCTCTTCCCCTAGCCATGACGAACTGATCGCGGCTGATGTCCTCAGACATGACCGGAGCGGTTCCGCTTGTCCGCGAGGTTTTTCCGGACCTCGTGACAGAGCTGGCCGCGCTGTTGGCGGCGGAGGGAGAGCCCGAACTCGCTGGCAGCGCATGGGATTTGCGGCTGGTAGGCGAGTGCGGATGCGACACCGAGGAATGTCAAAGCTTCCGGACCGAGGAGCATCCAGCCGGACAGCCCTATGGTCCCGGCCATCGCACCATCAGCCTGTCGCCGGAGCAGGGCATGCTGACTCTCGATGTGGTCGACGAGCGGATCATGTACGTCGAGGTGCTCGACCGGGCACCGATGCGGGATATCCGCAGCCGGAAACCCTGAACTCGACTCAGATACCGACCAGGTCGTCGGCGTGAATTACCGCGCGGCGCATGGTTTCTGGGAGATCAGTCGTGGAGCGGCCGAGCATCGTCGATAGTTCGGTGCTGTCGTATTCGACGACACCGCGGGCCACGACGCGGTCATCGGAGGCGATGAGGTCGACGACGTCACCGCCGGAGAATTGGCCGCGAATAGCTGTGATGCCCGCGGCCAGCAGGGAGCGGCGGCGTTCGGCTATGGCCTGCACCGCACCGTCGTCCAGGACCAGCGCGCCGCGGCTGTCGGCGGCGTGCCGGACCCAGAACTTGCGGGCGGACAGGCGGACCGGGCGGGCGGCGAAGGCCGTGCCCACGGTGCCCGCCGTCAGGGCGACATCCGCTTCGGACGCCGCGGCCAAGAGGACCGGGACACCGGCGTCGGCGGCCAGGCGCGCGGCGGAAAGTTTCGAGGCCATGCCGCCGGTGCCCAAAGCTCCACCGCTACCGGCGATTACGCCGTCGAGGTCGGCGCTACCGCGCACCTCGGGGATGAAGTTCGCGGCGCCCTTGCGCGGGTCGCCGTCGTAGAGACCTTCGACATCGGAGAGCAGGACCAGGGCGTCCGCGCCAACCAGATGCGCGACCAAGGCGGCCAGCCGGTCGTTGTCACCGAAACGGATCTCTTCGGTTGCGACAGTGTCGTTTTCGTTCACCACCGCGACCGCGCCGAGCGAGCGCAGCCGATCCAGAGTGCGCTGGGCGTTGCGGTGGTGTTCCCGGCGGGAGAAGTCGTCGGCGACGAGCAGGACCTGACCGACCGTGCGGCCGTAGCGGGCGAAGGAGGTGCCCCAGGCGTGCGCCAGCGCCAGCTGGCCGACACTGGCCGCTGCCTGCTTGGTCGCCAGATCCCTTGGGCGGCTGGCCAATCCGAGCGGCGCGAGACCCGCGCCGATGGCGCCCGAGGACACCACGACCACGTCGGAGCCCGCGCGCATGCGGGCCTCCACCGCGTCGGCCAGCCGATCCAGGCGCTCGGTGTCCAGCCCGCCTTGCAGACTGGTCAGCGCCGACGAACCGATCTTCACCACGACACTGCGCGCGGTCGCGATCGCCTGCCGCGCCTCGCTCAGGCCGCCCGGTGAGACAGCTGCCGAGAACTTCGGATTCACCTGCGTCACAACAGAACTCCTACAACGCGAACCGACTACTTCTTGGTGTCCTGCTTGATTTCGTTGCCGTCCTCGTCCACCAGGCCACGCCGCACCCGCGAGGCGTGCTTGCGTTCGGCGGCGCTGATCCGGTCGTCCTGCTCGAGCCGCAGGTCGGTGCCACGACCGGTGGGCACCATATCGACACCCGCCGAGATCGCCGGCTCCCACTCGAAGGTGACATCGCCGATGGTGACCGGCGCGCCCGGCTTGGCGCCCTTCTTGACCAGTGCTTCCTCGACTCCGAGGCGAGCCAGCCGGTCGGCCAGGTAGCCCACGGCCTCGTCGTTGTCGAACTGTGTCTGCTTGACCCACCGCTCGGGCTGTACGCCGCGCACGATGAAGCCGCCTTCCTCGTCCGGATCGAGGATGACGCTGAAACCGGTCGCGTCGGTGGCGATCGGACGGATCACCGGACGCTTCGGCGCCGCCTTCGGATGCGCCTCGCGGTACTGGAGCACCATCTCGGCGAGCGCGAAGGTCAACGGCCGCAAACCCTGGTGCGTCACCGCGGAGATCTCGAACACCGGCCAGCCACGGGCCGTGAATTCGGGGGCGACCATCTCGGCCAGCTCTTTGGCGTCGGGCACGTCGGTCTTGTTGAGGATGACCACCCGCGGCCGGTCGGCCAGATCGCCGAGGCCGGTGTCGGCGGACAGCTCCGGCTTGTAGGCGGCCAGCTCGGCTTCCAGCGCATCGACATCGGAGACCGGATCGCGACCCGGCTCCAGCGTCGCGCAGTCGACGACGTGCGCGAGCACCGCGCAGCGTTCCAGATGACGCAGGAAGTCCAGACCCAGGCCGCGACCATCGCTGGCACCCGGAATCAGACCGGGCACGTCGGCGATGACGAAGGTGGTGTCACCGCTGGAGACCACGCCGAGGTTCGGCACCAGCGTGGTGAACGGATAGTCGGCGATCTTCGGCTTGGCCGCCGACAGCACCGACACGAGCGAGGATTTACCCGCGGACGGGAAGCCGACCAGCCCGACATCGGCGAGCGATTTCAGCTCGAGGACCACATCGCCCTCGTCGCCGTCCTCGCCCAGCAGCGCGAAACCGGGAGCCTTGCGCGCCTTGGAGGCAAGCGACGCGTTGCCCAAGCCGCCACGACCGCCACGAGCTGCGATGTACTGGTTGCCCGCACCGACCAGATCGGCGAGTACCTCACCATCACGGCCGACCACGACGGTGCCGTCGGGCACCTTCAGCACCAGCGGTTCGCCGCGCTTGCCGTCTTTGTTGCTGCCCTCACCGGGCTTGCCGTTGCCCGCCTTGGCATGCGGGTGGAAGTGGAAGTCCAGCAGCGTGTGCACGTTGGGATCGACCTCGAGGATCACATCCCCACCGTTGCCACCATTGCCACCGTCCGGCCCGCCGAGCGGCATGAACTTCTCCCGGCGGACGGAGGAACACCCGTGCCCGCCCTTGCCCGCACTGACATGAAGCACGACACGGTCGATGAATTTGGACATACGCCGAATCATCCTCCTTCTGGCTGAGCGTCCCGGACGGGACAGGCTGGGTGGAAACGCAAAAGCGGGTCAGGGCTTAACCCTGACCCGCTTTTAAAGCTTGGAACGGCGCGGCTCAGGCCTGCACCGGCTCCGGGGTAACGATGTTGACGGTCTTGCGGCCACGCTTGGTGCCGAACTCGACCGCGCCCGCCGCGAGGGCGAACAGGGTGTCGTCGCCGCCACGACCGACGTTAACGCCGGGGTGGAAGTGGGTGCCACGCTGACGGACCAGGATCTCGCCGGCGTTGACCTTCTGGCCGCCGAACCGCTTGACGCCGAGGCGCTGGGCGTTCGAATCGCGACCGTTCCGGGAGCTGGATGCGCCCTTCTTGTGTGCCATAGCTGATTCTCCTCGGGATGTCTTACTTGATGCCGGTGACCTTGATGACCGTCAGCGGCTGACGGTGACCCTGGCGCTTGTGGTAGCCGGTCTTGTTCTTGAACTTGTGGATACGGATCTTCGGGCCCTTGGTGTGCTCGACGACCTCAGCGGCCACAGAGACCTTGGCCAGCTTGTCCGCGTCGGTGGTCAGGTCGGATCCGTCGACGACGAGAACCGGGGACAGCGCCACGGCGGTGCCGGGCTTGCCCTCGATCTTCTCCACCTTCACCAGGTCACCGACCGCGACCTTGTACTGCTTTCCGCCGGTCTTGACGATCGCGTACGTTGCCATCGGGTCGGCTTCCTCCACTCGAATTATGTCTACTCGTGCTTGTGCACGTCGCAGGGTGCGACGCACGCAATTTCTTGGCTGGTTGCTGCAAGGGGCGCGGTGTATGTCAAGTCTCGCGACTGCACGCGCATCACCAGGCAGCGACCGAGTTAGATTACCAGACCCAGGGTGCGGGACCCAATTCGCGGGTCCCGCAGCCATCTGGCAACCGTCGATCAGTCCTCGACGGGCGGACCCGCCGGGCGTCCGACCGCCCGCCGCCGCGGCTTGCGCTGCAGCAGCTCCTCAGGAACCGGTTCAGCCGCGAAGTCGACCACAGGTGCTGCGGGCTCCTCCGCGCTGGACAGCACGAACACCGCGCCCGCACTGTCGGCCGCCGGGGCAGCGGCCGAACGGGCCACTCGCCGCCTGCGGGCCGGCCGGGTAGCCGGGGCCTCCGGCACACCGTTGGCAACCGCACGCTCGGCAGCAGGCTGCTCGGGCTCGGCGGCCGGTTCAGGTTCGGCGATGGCCGCCGCGACCGGTTCGGCGACAGTCACTTTCGCCACCGGCTCGGGCGCCTCGTCCACCGGACCGGGCTCGTCGGCCGCGATCTCCTCGGCGAGCGTCGGCTCGGCGGCTGGCTGAGCAGCCCGTTCGGAACGTGCCCGGCGCCGTCCCCGGCCGACCCGCACCACCTCGTCGGCGGCGTCTTCCTCGGGCACGGCCACGGCAGGCTGGTCGGCCGCCGCGTCCTCGCCCGTGGCCGGCACGGTTTCGTCCGACTGCGCCTCGTCGTGCTCATCGTGATGCGCGGCCATGGCCAGCGCCACCGGGTGGGCCCGCCGGACCGCGATCTGCTCGGTCGATTCGACTTCTTCCTCCACCGGCGCGGTGCTGGCAGCAGCCGGCGCGGCAGGCGCGGTCTTGTCCCGGCCCCGGCGGCGGCGCCCGCCCGCTTCCTTGCGGCCCGCGCTGTCCTCGGACGAGGAAGACGACGGCTCCACCGGATAGTTGTGCACCACGAGGCCGCGACCGTGGCAGTGCTCACAGGTCGTGGAGAACGCTTCCACCAGGCCGGTGCCCAGCTTCTTCCGCGTCATCTGGACCAGGCCCAACGAGGTCACCTCGGACACCTGGTGGCGGGTGCGATCCCGGCCCAGCGCCTCGGTGAGCCGGCGCAGCACCAGATCCCGGTTGGATTCGAGGACCATGTCGATGAAGTCGACGACGATCATGCCGCCGATATCGCGCAGCCGCATCTGGCGCACGATCTCCTCGGCCGCCTCCAGATTGTTGCGGGTGACCGTCTCCTCCAGGTTGGAGCCGCCGGCACCGGTGAACTTGCCGGTGTTGACGTCGACGACGGTCATCGCCTCGGTGCGGTCGATGACCAGGGTGCCGCCCGAGGGCAGCCACACCTTGCGATCCAGGGCCTTGGCCAGCTGCTCGTCGATGCGGAAGGCCTCGAAGACATCCACACCGTTGTTGTCGTGCCGCTGCACGCGGTCGAGCATGTCCGGGGCGACGGTGCGGACGTAGTTCTCCACCGTCGTCCAGGACCGTTCGCCCTCGATGACCAGGCGGGAGAAGTCCTCGTTGAACAGGTCACGCACGACCTTGACCAGGAGATCGGGCTCCTCGTACAGGGTCTTGGTGCCGCCGCTCTTGTCGGTCGCGGCCTTCTCGATGGTGCGCCAGGTGGCCTGCAGCCGCTCCACGTCGCGCGCCAGCTCGTCCTCGGCCACGCCCTCGGACGCGGTGCGGATGATGACGCCGGCGTCGGCGGGCACGATGTCGCGCAGGATCTCCTTGAGCCGCTTGCGCTCGGTGTCGGGCAGCTTGCGGCTGATACCGGTCGACGTGCCGCCCGGCACGTACACCAGGAAGCGACCGGCCAGGCTGATCTGGGTGGTCAGGCGAGCGCCCTTGTGACCCACCGGGTCCTTAGACACCTGCACCAGCACCTGATCGCCGGGCTTGAGCGCCTGCTCGATCTTGCGTTCCTTGCCACCGAGTCCGGCGAGATCCCAGTTCACCTCACCGGCGTAGAGCACGCCGTTGCGGCCACGGCCGATGTCGATGAACGCCGCCTCCATGGAGGGCAGCACGTTCTGCACCCGGCCGAGGTAGATATTGCCCACCATCGACGCGGAACCGGTGTTGGTGACGAAGTGCTCGACCAGGATGTCGTCTTCGAGGACGGCGACCTGGGTGGTGATCGGATGCTCGGAGCTGCCGACACCGGCGAAGTCCTTCTCGCGCACCACCATCACCCGGTCCACCGCTTCGCGGCGGGCCAGGAACTCCGACTCGGTCAGAATCGGCGGACGACGGCGACCGGCTTCGCGGCCGTCGCGGCGGCGCTGACGCTTGGCCTCGAGCCGGGTAGACCCGGAGATGCCCTGCACCTCGTCGACATTGCCGGCGCGGGTGCGGCTCTTGTTCCGCGGTTCGCGCTCGTGCACGACGGTGTTCGGCGGATCGTCCTCGGCGGCCGGGTTCTCGTCGCCCTCGCCACCGACCTTGCGGCGGCGCCGACGCCGGCGGCGACGGGTCGAGCCATCGCTGTTCGACTCATCGTCGTCGCCGTCATTGTCGGCGTCGCTGTTGTCGGCGGCGTCGGTGTTGTCGGCGGACTCGGCGGCGGTGTTCTCGTCGTCGGAGTCGTTGTCGTCGCCCTCGTTCTCGCCGTGCTGCTCACCGCGGCCACGACCGCGGCCACGACGGCCCCGGCGACGACGGCGCGGCTGATCCCCGTCACCGGACTCGTCGGTGCTGTCCGACTCGTCCTCGGCGCTGATGTCCTCGACCTCGTCGACCTCGGCGGGCGGCTCCTCGACGCGGCGTTCCTTCTCCTCGGAACGACGCGACCGGCGCTGCTTGCGCACCTGCTCGACCGCCGAAGCGTCCGGCGGCAGGAACAGCGGCATGGCCACCGCGCCACCGGCCTCGAATACCACCGGCTCGGCGACGTGCGGTTCTTCCCGCACGGGATGGGTGAACAGCTGCACCGACGGCTGGTGGGCGGGCTCGGTGGAGCCACTGCCCGGGTGATGCTCACCGTGCTGCGATTCGGGCGCGGAGAACAGCGACGCCGGCTGCGCGCTGGGCGCGGCTTCGACGGGGGCTGCTTCAGGTTTGGTGTCGGGAGCTGGGGTGTCGGTCTCGGGTTCGGCGAGCGCGTCGCGCACGGACTCCGCGACGGCCCGGTCGACGTTCGACTGCGCACTGCGCGCGTCGGAACCCAACTCGGTGAGTTTGGCCAGGATGCGTTTGCTCGTCACTCCCAGCCGTTTGGCAAGTGCATGAACTCGGATTCGCTCCGGCAATTGATCGGCATCCTGTGATGTTGTTTCCAGCGGCTCTTGATCGGCCACGAAGTCTCCTCGGGCCCCCGGGCGCGTCCCTCCCGGTATGGAGTAACGCGGCCGACGCGGGGGCACTGTCCGTTCACCTCACACCGGTGGTGCGAGGTCTTATGGTCTCGCCCCGCGTGTCCGGTTACCGCCAACGGTTCTCGTCGGTCGGGCTCACGGTGCACGCGGCGCCTGGCTGTTGGCTGAACTCCGCGGGGTGAGCGTCCATCCAGCATGCCGACGCGAATACCCCCGCCCCAACCGGGCGTGGACATCCGTGGCAGCGATGATCGTCATCGAACCGCGGTGTCATCCGGTTACCCGGCTCCGATAATTCGCGTACCTGCGCGAATAGTCGGCGCCTGTGGCAACCACTGCCAGTATCCCACACCGACCCCCGCAGGCTCGCCATCGGCGCAGTGTTATTACACCGATGGCGACCGTTCAGCGCACTCGACGTGCGGGCGGAATCAGGCCGGGAAGGCCGGGAACCAGAGGGCGATCTCGCGCTTGGCGGATTCGGGGGAATCGGAGCCGTGCACCAGGTTGTACTGGGTTTCCAGGCCGAAGTCGCCGCGGATGCTGCCGGGCACGGCCTTCTCGACGGGATCGGTGCCGCCGGCGATCTGACGGAAAGCGGGGATGGCGCGCGGGCCCTCCAGGATGGCCGCGACCACCGGGCCGGACGTGATGAACTCGATCAGCGAGCCGAAAAACGGCTTCTCGGCGTGTTCGGCGTAATGCGCCTTGGCTACCTCGTCGGACACGTTCTTCTGCTCGAGCGCCACGATCTTGAGGCCCTTGCGCTCGATACGGGCGAGGATCTCACCGGTCAAGCCGCGCGAAACGCCGTCCGGCTTGATGAGTACCAACGTCTGTTCAGTCACGGCCACAGCATAGAGGGGCCGTTCAGCGCTGGATGCGCTGGCTCGGCAGCAAACCCGCTTCCATGCGGCGGCGGACGTCGTTGCGCAGGATCAGGATGAAGCCCCACACCACCGCGAACACCACGCCGATGACGCCGATGGACGGGTGGAAGAACACCCCGAGCAGGACCAGCACCTGCAATCCCAGGTTGTACGGCAGTGCCCAGGACCGGCGCTGCAGGCCCGCGCCGAGGATCATCAGCAGCGCCAGCACCACGCAGTAGGTGCCCGAGATCCACGTCACCCCGCCGCCAACCGCGCCCAGCACGGGCAGGGCCAGCAGCACCACGATGGCTTCGAGGATCAGCGTGCCCGCCATGACACCGCGGAAGCCCTTCCACGGGTCCGTCGCGGGGGCGGGCACCGTGTTCTCGTCAGCTTCAGTCACTGCCAACACCTTTACGCTGGGTTTTTTCCGAACAGGGAGCGGGCCGCGCCCGCGGTGACGACCGAACCGGTCACCACGACGCCGGCGCCGGAGACCATCTCCCCCGTGTCGCCTGCTTCTTCGGCGAGGGCGATGGCGGTTTCCAGGGCGTCGGGCAGGGTGTCGGCGGTGACGACGCGTTCGTCGCCGAACCGCTGCACCGCGAGGTTCGCGAGGCTGTCGACGTCGAGGGCGCGCGGCGAGCCGTTGGTGGTGACCACGATCTCGTCGAACACCGGCTCCAGCGCTTCCAGGATGCCCGCGGCGTCCTTGTCCGCGAGCACCGCGACGACGCCGACCAGCTTGCGGAAGTCGAACTCCGAGGTGAGCGTGGCGGCGAGCGCCTTGGCGCCGTGCGGGTTGTGCGCGGCGTCGATGAAGATGGTCGGCGCGCTGCGCATGCGTTCCATCCGGCCCGGGCTGGCGACACCGGCGAATCCCGCTCGTACCGCGTCGATGTCGAGCTGCCGGTCCTTGCCCGCGCCGAAGAACGCCTCGACCGCGGCGAGCGCGAGCGCGGCATTGCGCGCCTGGTGCTCGCCGTGCAGCGGCAGGAAGATCTCGTCGTAGACACCGCCGAGACCCTGCAGTTCGAGTTGCTGTCCGCCGACCGCGATCTGGCGGGCCTGCACCCGGAACTCCGCGCCCTCGCGGGCAACGGCCGCGTCGACCTCGACGGCACGGCGCAGCAGCACCTCCATCGCCTCCGGCTCCTGCTCGGCGATCACCGCGACGGTGTCGCGCGGGACCAGCAGGTCGTCCGGGGCGCGCTTGATGATGCCCGCCTTCTCACCGGCGATGCTGGTGAGGTCGGGGCCGAGGTAGTCGGTGTGGTCCAGCCCGATCGGGGTGATCACCGCGACCTGACCGTCGATCACATTGGTGGCGTCCCAGGTGCCGCCCAGGCCGGTCTCCACCACCGCGACATCGACCGGGGCTTCGGCGAAGGCCGCGAAGGCCATGCCGGTGAGCACCTCGAACTTGCTCATCTTGGGGCCGCCCGCATCCGCGGACTGCTTGTCGATCATCTCGATGTAGGGCTGGAGTTCCCGGAAGATCTCGACGTACCGGGCCGGGGTGATCGGCGCGTTGTCGATGCTGATCCGCTCGGTCGCCAGTTGCAGATGCGGGCTGACGATGCGACCGGTGCGCCGGTGCAGCGCCGTCAGCAGGGCGTCGATCATCCGGGTGACGGAGGTCTTGCCGTTGGTGCCCGCGATGTGGATGGCCGGGTAGCTCTGCTGCGGCGAGCCGAGCAGATCCATCAGGGTCGCGATGCGGGTGAGCGACGGCTCGATCTTGGTTTCCGGCCAGCGCTGGTCGAGTTCGGCTTCCACCAGCGCCATTTCGGCCAGATCCACCGGCGAGGGGCCAGCGCTCAGCTGGGTCTCGGCCTCCTGGCCGGAGGTCCCCGCAGGAAACTGGCGTTCCGGTTCCGGGTTGTCGCCGTCGTCGAAATCGAAAACCTCGCCGCCGGTCATTTGCCCACCAGCTCGGTCAGGCGGGTCTTGATCCGGTCGACCTCGGCGGCGGCGACGTCGCGCCGGCCCTTGATCTTGTCGACGACGTTCTCCGGCGCCTTGGCCAGGAATGCCTCGTTGCCGAGTTTGGCGGTGGTCTGCGCCAGTTCTTTCTCGGCGGCGCCCAGGTCCTTCTCCAGACGGCGGCGTTCGGCGTCGAGGTCGATGGAGCCGGAGGTGTCGAGTTCGACGGTCACGGTGCCGGTGCTGAGGCGGACCTCCAGCGACGCGATGGCCGAGAAGTCCTCGCCCGGTTCGGTCAGGCGGGCGAGGTTGGCCACCGACGCCTGCTGTGCGGCCAGGTCCGCGACGTCCAAGCCGATCAGCTTGGCCGACACCTTCTGCTTGTCGGCCAGGCCCTGATCGCTGCGGAAGCGGCGGATCTCGGTGATCAGGCGCTGGGTATCGGCGATGCGGCGATCGGACACCGCGTCGGCGGGCACTCCGGAAACCGTGGGCCAGGCGGCGATCACGATGGAATCGCCACCGGTGAGCACCTGCCACAGCGATTCGGTGACGAACGGGATCGCCGGATGCAGCAGGCGCAGCAGCGAATCCAGCACGTTGCCGAGCACAATGCGGGTACTGGCGGCGCGCTCTTCGGACCCGGTGAACTGCACCTTGGCCAATTCCAGGTACCAGTCACACAATTCGTCCCACGCGAAGTGGTACAGGCCTTCGAACGCCTTGTTGAACTCGTAGCGGTCCAGCGTCGAATCCGTTTCCGCGACAACCTCGTCCAGGCGGTCGAGGATCCAGCGGTCGGCGTCGGTGAGCGTCTCGCGGGCGGGCAGCGCACCCGGCTCGGCGCCGTTCATGAGCGCGAACTTGGTGGCGTTGAACAGCTTGGTGATGAAGCTGCGGGAGGCCGTCACGTGCGGGGTGCCGACGGAGAGGTCACCGCCCGGCTGCGCACCGCGGGCCAGAGTGAATCGCGTTGCGTCCG
This sequence comes from Nocardia sp. XZ_19_385, assembly GCF_015355755.1. Taxonomy (NCBI): domain Bacteria; kingdom Bacillati; phylum Actinomycetota; class Actinomycetes; order Mycobacteriales; family Nocardiaceae; genus Nocardia; species Nocardia sp. XZ_19_385. The sequence goes on along the minus strand of NZ_JACVEE010000004.1, from coordinate 152,156 downwards.
CGCCATATTCGGTGATCCAGTCCAGCGGGTCGATGCCGTTGCCGCGCGACTTGGACATCTTCTTGCCGAACTGGTCGCGAATCAGGCCGTGCAGGAACACATCCTGGAACGGCACCTGCTTCTCCGCCTTGCCCGCGGTCAGGGCCGGGTCGTCGGAGACGTACATGCCGAACATCATCATCCGCGCCACCCAGAAGAACAGGATGTCGTAACCGGTGACGAGAACGCTTGTGGGATAGAACTTCTGCAGTTCGGGGGTGGATTCGGGCCAGCCCATGGTGGAGAACGGCCAGAGGCCCGAGGAGAACCAGGTGTCGAGGACGTCGTGGTCCTGCACGAAGCCTTCCGGCGCTTGCTCGTCCGGACCGACGCAGACGATCTCGCCCTCGGGGCCGTACCAGATCGGGATGCGGTGACCCCACCACAGCTGACGCGAGATGCACCAGTCGTGCATGTTGTCGACCCACTCGAACCAGCGGGGTTCCTGGCTGGTGGGGTGAATCTTCACGTCCCCGTTGCGGACCGCGTCACCGGCGGCCTTGGCGAGGGTTTCGACCTTCACCCACCACTGCATGGACAGGCGCGGTTCGATGGGTTCGCCGGAGCGCTCGGAGTGGCCGACGCTGTGCACGTAGGGGTGCTTGCGCGCGACCACACGGCCCTCGGATTCCAGCCGCAGGCGGATCTTCTCGCGCGCCTCGAACCGGTCCATGCCGTCGAATTCGGTTCCGCTACCGGCGATCTTGCCGGTCTCGTCCATGATCGTCGGCATCGGCAGGTTGTGCCGCAGGCCGAGTTCGAAGTCGTTGGGGTCGTGCGCGGGGGTGATCTTCACCGCGCCGGAACCGAATTCGGGGTCGACGTAGTCGTCGGCGACGATCGGGATCTGACGGCCGGTGATCGGGTGGTACATGGTGGTGCCGATGAGCGCCTGGTAGCGCTCGTCGTCGGGGTGCACCGCCACCGCGGTGTCACCGAGCATGGTCTCGACCCGGGTGGTGGCGACGATCACATGCGGCTCATCGTCGTTGAGCGAGCCGTACCGCAGCGAGACGAGCTCGCCCTCGACGTCCTTGTAGTCGACCTCGAGATCGGAGATACCGGTCTCGAGCACCGGCGACCAGTTCACCAGGCGCTCGGCGCGGTAGATCAGGCCCGCGTCGTAGAGGCGCTTGAACATGGTCTGCACGGCACGCGAGAGACCCTCGTCCATCGTGAACCGGTCACGGCTCCAGTCCACGCCGTCGCCCAGGTGGCGCATCTGCCACTGGATCTGGCCGCCGGACTCGCGCTTCCAGTCCCAGACCTTGTCGATGAACAGCTCGCGGCCGAAGTCTTCCTTGGTCTTGCCGTCGACGGCGAGCTGCTTCTCCACCACGGACTGGGTCGCGATGCCCGCGTGGTCCATGCCCGGCAGCCACAGCACCTCATAGCCCTGCATGCGCTTGCGGCGCGAGAGGGTGTCCATGATCGTGTGGTCGAGAGCGTGGCCCATGTGCAGGCTGCCGGTGACATTCGGCGGCGGCAGCACGATGGAGTACGGCGGCTTGCCGCTGGCCGGGTCGGCGGCGAAATATCCAGCGGCTACCCAGCGCTCGTACATCCCGCTCTCTACCTGGCTGGGGTCCCAGCTCTTGGGGAGGAGGTCGGCACGATTCGGCTTATCAGAGGCTGCGCTGGTCACCCAGGCATTCTAGTAGTCGGCGCGGGAGCACATTGCCCGCGCCCGCCCCCGGGCGCGTTCGGCGGACATACAGAAGGCGAAGTCTTCGGTGGATGAGGGACACCGAAGACTTCGCCTACGACACCGAGCTTACCGGCGATCCGAGGTCCGGCCCCGAATCCATAAGTAATTCTCAGATTCTCGCCGCGACGAGAATCCGGGTGTCCTCCTCCACCAGATCGCCGTTGAGCACCCCGGCGGCAGCCGAGCCCGCACCCGCGGCGACGATCACCTGGGCACTCGGGTCGACGACGTTGCCCGCCGCCGAGACGCCGGGCACACTCGTGCGCCCGTAGCGGTCGGCGATCACCCAGCCGTTCTCGTCGAAGTCGCAGCCGAGTTCCCGCAGTAGTCCGGCATTGGGAACGAAGGCCGGAGTGACGAAGATCGCGGCCCGCGGGATCGCGCGGCCGTCGGCCAACTCGACTCCGCGCAGCTTGTCGTCCACGACCAGGCGCGCCACCTCGCCCTCGATGACGCGCACGCCCCGGGCGTCGAGCCGGATGCGGTCGTCCTCCGACAGCGCCAGGCCGTTCGCGAACAAGATCACATCGGCCGACCACTGCGGCACCAGCAGCGCGACGTGCACGGCCCGGGCCAGGGCGCCCGGGTCGGTGCCACCGAGGACGGCGATCGGCTGATCCCGGACCTCGTAACCGTGGCAGTACGGGCAGTGCAGTACGTCCAGGCCCCACCGCTCGCGGACGCCCGGCACCTCCGGTAGTTCGTCGCGCAGTCCGGTGGCGACCAGCACGCGGCGGGTCCGGAGCACCCGGCCACTGGCCAGCCGGATGGCGAATCCGCCAGCGCCGGTAACGGTTTCGGCACCGATCGCCTCATCGTCGAGCAGCTCTCCGCCATACCCGGCCACCTCCGCGGCGCCGGCCGCCAGCAGCTCGGTGGGCGGCATTCCGTCCCGGGACAGGAATCCGTGCATGTGCTGAGCGGGCGCGTTGCGCGGCGGGCCGCCGCGCACCACCGCCACCCGCCGCCGGGACCTGGTCAGCACCAGAGCCGCCGACAGTCCGGCCGCGCCGCCACCGACGATCACCACGTCATATGTTTCGTTCATTCGACGATCACCTCCGGAAACCAGGCTGCCGCCGATATGCGGTCCCGGCAACATTCGTTGCTATTTTCGGGAAATGCCGAGCGTCCCGGTAACGGCAACAAAGGTTGCCGATCTCGGGATATAGGTGTGCACTGGAGTGATGCAGAATCAGCCTGGAATCGCCGGCACGCTGGCGGGCATCGGACCCCGGCTCAAGGCGCTGCGCACCCACCGTGACATCACGCTGACCGCGCTGGCCGAGACGACGGGGATCTCCAAGAGCACCCTGTCGCGCCTGGAGTCGGGGCAGCGCAAGGCCAGTCTGGAGCTGCTGCTGCCGGTCGCGATGGCGTTGCAGGTGCCGCTGGACGAGCTGGTGGCGGCACCCAAGATCGCCGACCCCCGGGTGCATCCGACCGTGCGCAAGGTCAACGGCACCACGGTCCTGCCGCTGACCAAACAGCCCGGTCCGCTGCAGGCCTACAAGATGATCATTCCGACGGATCGCAGCGAGCCGGATCCGCGGGTGCACGAGGGCCATGAGTGGCTCTATGTGCTGTCGGGGCAGCTGCGGCTTATCCTGGCCGAGCACGATCTCGTCCTCGGTCCCGGCGAAACCGCGGAATTCGATACCCGCCAACCACATTGGTTCGGCAGCGCCGGACGCGGGCCGGTCGAGATCCTCAGTCTGTTCGGCAGTCAAGGTGAACGCATGCATGTGCGGGCCCGGCCGAAGAGCAAAACGCAGTCGTGACGGCGTCCACACCGTCGGAGTAAACCGGCTGGTCGGACCGCTGATCGGGTGTCCTTCGGGGCAAATCCGGTGGAAAATCAGGGTTTTCCCGGTTGCCGAATCGTGGCGGACTGGTGAACGCTAGGAGGGGTGAACCCCCCGCTCGACGCTCTACCGGTGCACTCCACGGAGTCGCACTACCCCGACCCCGGGTACCGAACCGCGTCTTTGCGCGCCCTGACCCCGGACGCGATCCACGACTTGCGCAGCGCCGCGATCGACGAATTGCGTTACCCCGCAACCTCGGCGTTGATCTTCGCGGGTGTCCCCGGAGCGGGCAAGAGCACGGCGCTGCGGATGTTCTTCGGTGCGACCGCGGAGCTGGAAGAGCCGCCGCGGGGTCCGGCGGGTTCCATCGTGCTCGACTCCCAGCACACGCGGAATCGGTTGCGGCACAAGCTCGGCTGGCTCCCCTATCCGCTGTGGCGGCCGGTGGTCCACGTGGCGCACTACGCGGGAATCCGGGCGGCGCTGCGGGACGCGCGCGGGCCGGTCGTGATCCACGACTGCGCCACCTTCGGCTGGGCGCGGCGCCTGATCGCGCACTGGTCCGTGCGCTACGGCCGTGAACTACACCTGATCATGCTCGACGTGCCGCCGACGGTCGCCCGAGCGGGGCAGTACGCGCGCGGGCGCAGGGTCAACGGATTCTTCTTCACGCTGCACTGCCGCCGCTGGGCGCGGCTCACCGACCGGATGACCGCCGACGAGCCGCGGTCCCCCGTCCGATCGTCCAGCTCTGCCGTTCTCGTCGATCGCGGCACCATCAATCACCTCGATCGCGTCGCGTTCGACCGCTGACCGGAGTCAGGGCACCAGCACCGTCAACGCGGCCGGAACCGCGCGCAGCGTGATCGGGAGCGTGCCCGCCGGCTCGCCGTCCGCCGTCGCCGGTGCGCCCGCGGCCGTCAAAGTGACTGCCGCGACCCGATATTGGGTGACCGCCGGGTGGTCGATGCGCTTGCCCGCCGACAGGGCCGGGAGCAGTTTGAGCATTTCCCGTCGCGGCACCGCACCGACGACGGTGATGTCGAGCAGACCGTCGTCGGGTTCAGCGTCGGGGCAGATCAGCATGCCGCCGCCGTAGGTGCGGGTGTTGCCGACAGCGACCATGACCGCGTCGGTCTCGATGACGGTGTCGCCCGCCGGATTGTCGAGGGCGCCGGGTGCGACGCCGGACAGTTCGATCCGGTAGGGCACCGAGAGCCCGCCCGCCAGTTCGGCCACCGCCGCGAAGGTGTAGCGCAGCGGGCCTTTGGGCCAGCGCATCTCGTTGGCGCGCAAGGTCACTCGCGCGTCGAAACCGGTGCCGGTGATGGTCGCGAACCACATCGGTGCGGCGCCGGGCGCTTCGATGCGGCCGAGATCCAGGACGCGGGTGCGGCCCGCAACCGCCACGTCCGCGGCGGCCTCCGGGTCGTCGGTGGGGACGCCGAGGGCCCGGGCCAGGTCGTTGCCGGTGCCGCTGGGCACCAGGCCGAGCGGAACACCGGTCTGCGCAACGGCTTCCAGCATGACGTTCATCAAACCGTCGCCGCCGACGCAGATGACCGCGTCCGGCCGGATCGCTCCGGAGAGTGAATCCCGCACCAGGCGCACGGATTCCGCCGCCGAGGGGGCGCGGATCTCGGTGACCTCGACGCCGCGTTCGGCGAGCCGGGCGATGGCGGCGGTCGCGACGTCGTGACCTTTGCCCAGCCCGGAGAGCCGATTGGTGACGACGAGAGCCGAGGACAGGGGTGACGCCGTTGTCATCAGATCAGTTTTCCAGGATTGAGGATGCCCGCGGGATCCAATTCCTTTTTCACGGCCCGCAATACGCGCACGCCGAGGTCGCCGACTTCGCTCGGGATCCACTGGCGATGGTCGGTGCCGACCGCGTGATGGTGGGTGATGGTGCCGCCGGCTGCCATGATCGCGTCGCCCGCCGCCTGTTTGGCGATGCCCCACTGGGCAATCGGGTCTTCGAGCTGTTTGGCGACGACGGTGAAGTACAGCGAGGCGCCGGTCGGGTAGGTGTGCGAGATGTGGCACATGACCAGCGCCGGGGTGCCCTGCGCGGTGAGCGAATCCGTCAGTGCCGCAGTCACCTTCGCCTTGAGCTCGGCCAGGTTCGACCAGGTGGTCGCGGTCTCCAGGGTTTCGCACAGCACGCCGACATCGAGCAGGGCATCGCGCATGTACGGGGCCTTGAAGCGGCCGTGCTCCCATTCCTGAGCAGGCTTGTCGCCCAGCGCGGCCCCACCCGCCGCGGTGAGCAGGGCGTGCGCCTCCGCCGAGCGTGCCGCGACGTGCGCTTCGGTTCCTTCGAAGGTGGTGATGGCCAGGCAGCCCGTGACGGCGTTGCCGCCGACATCCCCGGAGCGGGCCAGGTTCAGGCCGGTCTCCGCCTCGTCGGACAACCGCAGCACGGTCGGTGCGGCGCCGGCCTGCACAACGGTGCGCAGCGCGGCGGCGCCGGTGGCGAAGTCGGGGAACGACCAGGCTTGGTAGGCAATGGTTTCCGGCTTCGGATGCACCCGCAGCGTTACCTCCGTGATCACGCCGAGCGTGCCCTCGGAGCCGACGAACAGTTCGCGCAGATCCGGTCCGGCGGCCGAGGCCGGGGCGCGGCCCAACTCCAAAGTCCCCATGGGCGTAGCGACTTTCAGCCGCTGGACCATATCGTCGAAGCGGCCGTAGCCGGCCGAGGCCTGCCCGGAGGACCGGGTGGCCGCGAAACCGCCGATGCTGGCGAATTCGAAACTCTGCGGGAAGTGTCCGATCGAAAGACCGTGCGCGCCGAGCAGTTCCTCCGCCTGCGGGCCGGTGAGCCCGGCGCCGAGGGTGGCCGTGCCGCTCACCGGATCGATCTCCGACACCGCGGCCAGCCGCCGCAAGTCCAAGGCGATCACGGTGGCGAAGCGACCGCGCACCGGGTCGACGCCGCCGACCACGCTGGTGCCGCCGCCGAACGGGACAACCGCGACCTCATGGCTCGCGCAGTACTCCAGGACCGCGAGGACCTGCTCGTGATCGGCTGGGAAGACCACCGCGTCGGGGGCGTCCTGCGGACCGTCGACGCGGCGTCGCAGCAGATCGGGGGTGCTCTTGCCGCCCGCGCGCAACAGGCGATCGTGATGGTCGGCCGACACATTGGCCGCGCCGACCACCGCGACCAACCCGCTCCGCTGCGCCGGCGTCAGGGCCGACTCACGGAGGGGCACGTCGCCCTCATCGCGGCGCGCTACCGGGCTACCGGACACTCCGAACACCTGCGCCAGCAGGCCCCGGATCTGCGCCGAAAGTGGCTGCTGTCCGGCCGGAATACCCCAGGCGTCCCACACCATACTCGCTGCTTCTGCCGCCCCGCCGGGGTTTTTGAATTGCGTATCGACCATGCGTTACAGTTTGACATAGAGTGTCAAGCAGTAACGAGGAGACACATGCCTGAGCACGACATCGAACCCGAGCTGTCCGCCATCGACCTCGCGATCTTCGATGCGGCCCGCGCCTGCGTCGAAGAATTCGGCGTCCGCCGCACCACCCTCACCGAGGTGGCGCGCCGCGCCGGGGTCAGCCGGCCCACCGTCTACCGCCGCTGGCCCGACACCGGGGCCCTGGTCGCCGAGCTGCTGGTGCGTGAACTGCGCACCATTCTCGCCTCCGCCATGCCCACCGCGGGCACCGGCCGCACCCGGCTCGTGCGAGGCATCGTCACCGGCGCCGCCAAGATCCGCTCGAACCCGCTGTTCGGCAAGATCTTTCGCACCGACACCGACCTCATGCTGACCTACGTCTTCGGCCGCCTCGGCCGCAACCAGCGCAGCCTCATCACCCTCTTCGCCGCCGGCATCCGCGACGGCCAGCGCGACGGCTCCATCCGCCCCGGCGACCCCGAGCACCTCGCCACCATGCTCCTGCTGATCTCCCAGTCCGCGGTGCAATCCGCGGGCACCGTCGAGCCGCTGCTCTCGGGTACCGCGCTCGACACCGAACTGGCCCACGCCATCGACGGATATCTCCGCCCCGAGTCCACCGGAAAGGCACTGTGATGACTGCGAATTCGGCACGGAACGGAGACCCGGCGCTGAATGCCGTCCGCCGGGAGCGCGAGCTGCAGGAGCTCGGAGATACGGGCGACATCGATCTGCTTGTCATCGGCGGCGGTGTCACCGGGGCCGGAGCCGCGCTGGATGCGGCGGCCCGTGGACTGCGAACGGTGCTGGTGGAGCGGCACGATCTGGCGTTCGGGACCAGCCGCTGGAGCTCGAAGCTGGTGCACGGCGGGCTGCGGTATCTGGCCAGTGGGCAGGTCGGGATCGCGCACGAGAGTGCTGTCGAACGCGGAATTCTGCTTCGGACAACTGCTCCGCATCTGGTGCGCTCGATACCGCAGGTAGTGCCGCTGCTGCCGGGGATCGGTGCTGCCCAGCGCGCGTTGATCCGCGCCGGGTTCGTGGCGGGAGATGTGTTGCGGCGCAGCGCCGGAACGCCGTCCGCTCTGCTCCCCCGCTCGCGACGGATCGCGGCCGCCGAGGCGCTGCGGTTGGCTCCGACGGTGCGCCGGGAGGGCTTGAGCGGCGGCCTGCAGGCGTGGGACGGGCAGCTCGTCGACGACGCCCGCCTCGTGGTCGCGTTGGCTCGCACCGCCGCGGCGCGGGGCGCGACCGTGCTCACCCGCGTGGAAGCCCTTGATGTGACCGGTAATTCGGCCACACTGCGTGACACCCTCAGCGGGGAGACTTTGCAGGTCCGGCCACGCGCCGTGCTGAATGCGACCGGCGTGTGGGCCGATCAGGTCGATCCGAGCATCGAACTGCGCCCGAGCCGCGGCACCCACCTGGTCTTCGACGCCGCAGCCTTCGGCGGGCTCACCGCGTCGCTGACCGTGCCCGTTCCCGGCTCCACCAGCCGTTTCGTGTTCGCGTTCCCGGCCGCCCACGGCCGCGTCTACCTCGGACTGACCGACGAGGACGCCCCCGGCCCGGTCCCCGACGAACCGAAGCCCACCGACTCCGAGATCGACTTCCTCCTCGACACCATCAACACCGCCCTGCGAGAACCGCTGACCCGGAACGACATCCGCGGCTCCTACGCCGGCCTGCGCCCCCTGCTGAAAACCGGCGACGGCAGCACCGCCGACATCTCCCGCAAGCACGCCGTCCTGCACTCCCCCAACGGCGTCATCACCGTCGTCGGCGGCAAACTCACCACCTACCGCCAAATGGCCGAGGACGCCGTCGACGCGGCAATCACCGCGGGAAACCTCACCGCCGACCCATGCCGCACCAAACGACTTCCCTTGGTGGGCGCGGTATCCGGCGCCGCCCGCGACCGCATCGCCGCCCCCCAACTCCTGGTCGAACGCTACGGCAGCGAAGCACCGACCGTCCTCGCCGCGACCGACGGCAACCGCGCCATGCAAGCCGCGGTCGCCCCCGGAATCGACGTCACCGCAGCCGAATTCGCCTTCGCCATAACCCACGAGGGCGCCCTGACCCCCGACGACCTCCTCGACCGCCGCACCCGCATCGGCCTGGTCCCCGAAGACCGCGCCGCCGCCCTCCCCGCCGCATCCTCCGCCTGCATAACCACCATCAGCTGACCTGCGCACGCCGGAATTGCACGAACCGGTTGCCGAGCGCGGCAACTCGCCCCAGGCGCAGCCGATGTCAGTCGAAGACCCAATCGCCGAGCTCCGCGCGCATACAGGGCGCGGGGCCAGAGGTCGTGGTCGGCCCAAGGGCCCAATTGGTGAGCTTTTCCCCCGCAGGCGGCGGGCGGCAAGTCCAGCCAGTGCAGCCGAATTGCGCGAACCGGTTGCCGAGCGCGGCAATTCAGCCGAGGCGCGCAGCTGATATCAGTCGAAGACCCAATCGGCGAGCTCCGCGCGCATGCAGGCCCGGGGCCAGCGGTCTAGGCCGTGTGCAGATTCGGCAGCGCGTAGTTCGCGGAGGCCCGGTGTCTCCTGGTCGGGTAAAAGGTAGCGGAAGCCCAGGCGCTCGTAATATGGGCCGTTCCACGGGACCTCGGTGAACGTTGTGAGCGTGATCGCTTGCAGGCCTTCGCTTTTCGACCATGCGGCGGCGTGATCGATCAAGCCTTTGCCGATGCGCTGACCGACGTATTCGGGGTCTACCGATACCTGATCGATGTGGGCGTTGCCGTCGACCAGGCCGAGGACGAGATAGCCGATCGGGCGGTCCGCATCGTCGGGGCGGACCCAGGCGCGGCCGACGCGCTGGAATTCGCGCAGCGTCGACAGGGATGGCGGGTCGTCGTCGGCGACGGACTGCATTCCTATGTCCGCGAACGGTTTTCCCGCGGCGCGTTCGATGTCCTGCAGTACCGGCAGGTCGGCCTCGGTCGCCTGCCTAATCTTTCGCATCACAGATCCTGGCACGGATTTACTCGGCCGGCGTAGCGAGTATTCCGTTGATCAGCACGCGCAGCGCCCATCCCTCGCGGGCATCACCGCTGTAGAGCAGGTGTTCGCGCAGGCCCGCGATCATCGGGTAGCGGTCGGCGGGTAGCTCGTCGAGTTTCTGCTGGGCGGCGGCGATATTGGTTTCCGTGGTGCCGCCTTTCACGTTGTAGGCGCTCTGTTCGGCGGCCTGCGCGGTGATGTAGAGATACAGCAGGTCGACGGCCCAGGAGCTGGTGCGCGGGTCCAGGCCGCCTTCGTCGAGCAGTTTCAGCAGGCGTTCGAACAGCGCGAGGGCGTTCGGGCTGGTGGGTATCGCGCCGAGCGCCACCAGCGCGAGACCTTCGTGCTTGCTCATCACGGCCACCGCCGATTCGACCAGCACGTCCAGGCGTTCCCTCCAACTGCCGCCCTGCGGCTCCGGGACAGTGCCGAGCACGTGGTCCAGCATCGCCGCCATCAGGTCGTCGCGGTTAGCGACATAGACGTATAGCGAGGCCGCGCCGGTGTCGAGGTCCTGGGCGACGCGGCGCATGGTGAGAGCCGCCAGGCCTTCGCGGTCGAGGATCCGCAGGCCGGTTTCGACTATGACATCGCGGCTGAGCGGCGCTTTCGCCGGACGGGCACGGCGGCTGACGGGGGCACTCATGGAGGTGAGCATACGCGCCGCACGAACGCCGTTTGACACGAACACCGTTCGCACTCTAGCGTGAATATGTCGAACAACGTTCGTTACGAGCGCCGTTCCACCGGCTGCGCGTGCGGGCAAGCCTTCGTTCTCGAAAGAGGCAACCGCGCGAGACCCTGCAGCGGAAGCCCTTCGCCGAAAACGGCCACAATCCCCAAACACCCTCTCCACCAGGAGTTCTCATGATTCTCATCACCGGAGGCCGCGGTACGGTCGCCACCGAGCTGCGTTCCCTGCTGATCGACGACGGCCACGCCGTCCGCATCGGCTCCGCCCGTCCCGACGAGCTCGACCCACCGGCTGCCGTCTGCGATCTCAAAGATCCAAGCACCTTCGCCGCCGCCCTCGATGACGTCAGCTCGGTCTTCCTTTACGCCAACGCAACGCACATCTCCGAATTCGTCACAGCCGCAACCGAAGCCGGTGTCGATCACATCGTGCTGCTGTCCTCGTCCGCCACGCTGGACCCCGATGCCACCACCAACCCGGTCGCGAAAGCGCACCTCGACGCCGAACTCGGCCTCGCCGACGCCCCGATGACCGTCACCGTGCTCCGCCCCGGCGCCTTCGCGGGCAATGCCCGCGGCTGGGCCTGGTCGATCCGCGCCGGACGGCCGGTCAACCTGCCCTATCCGAATGCCTACGCCGACCCGATCCACGAACGCGACATCGCCGCTGTCGCGCACGCTCTGCTGACCCGGCCGGATCACCGCGGCCGCGGCCACACGCTGACCGGCCCGCAAACCCTCACATTCACCGAACAGCTGGAACTGATCGGCACGATCATCGACCGCCCGGTCGAGATCGCGCACGTCACCCCAGAGGCTTGGCGCGCGGAAGTGGCCGACTTCATGCCCGCGCACTTTGCCACCGGTCTACTCGACTACTGGGCCCGCTGCGACGGCGTGCCCACCCCCCTTTCCGATGCCGTGGAAGTGATCACCGGTCACCCCGCCCGCCCGTTCGCCCAGTGGGTGCAAGAGCACCGCGATGCGTTCGCCGCGACCCAATGATCCTCATCACCGCAGGCAGCGCCGGACGCGTCGGCCTGCACGCGCCGCCGCGCCGCTGAATCCGCACCACACGGGGTGGGCGCGAACCGGTTCGGGCTCCCCCTGCGGCGATCCGCGACCCGGATCCCGCCCGCCCGGACGACCTATGCTGGACGCCGGTATGAGCGAGTGTGGCCACCGAATCCGCCGCTCATACAGCGGCCCGCGCATCAGCGAGCCGCAGGCAGGTGCTCGGAAGGAGGCGCGGGTGGTCAAGAACCCGTCGACCGTAGGGATCGCGCCGGGCGAAGGTCTCATCGCACGCTTCGGCGAAGTCGTCATCTATCTGGGTGGCGAAACCGCCGCTACCGAACGGATTCTCGGCGCTATCGAAGCCGTTGCCAACGGGGACCATCCCGGCGCGGCGATAGTGCAGCGGCTGGCCGCCGTCATCTTCGTCGGCGGTTCGGAGCCGCCGCCGTTCGGACTGGTCGCACCGACTTCCGATGGCACCGTGATCCTGTTGCGCGGTCCGTTGATCGCCGAAATCCAAGGCGCCGAGGGAACCCGGCGACTATCCGGGGCCCGCGCTTTCACCTGGGTCGACGAGATCGTGCGCGAGCCGGTGCGCCGGATCAGCGTCGCCGGCAATATCGAAATGCCGGTGCACCCGCGATCGAATCTGCGTGACGGGATCGTGCCGGGCGGTGGTTTCGAGCTACGCGTCGGGCTCCGGCGGGCGGGGAAACGGCCGCCCCAGCGGACCGTCGCGAAACCACAGGCCGCCGAGCCCGCGCAGACCATGCCCGCGGGCTTCGACGCCCTCGATGAACCCACCGTGCCGGATCGCTCGGAAACCTCCGGCCAGCCACGCGCCACCGGACCGGGCCAGTCGGAAGCCTCCGGGCAAGGCCGCTCTGCAACCACCGCGGGGAACCCCACGGAGACCTCGGGACCAGGCCGCGCACCGGCCACCGCCGCGAACCGCACGGAAATCTCCGGCCCCGGCCGTTCCCCTGCCACCGAGGCCAACCGCACGGAAACCTCGGGCCCCAATCGTTCCCCGGCCGCCGGATCCGGCCGGGTAGAAACCTCCGGCGCAGGTCGCTCACCCTCCGGCGGCAAACCCGCGCAACCTCGCCGCGTGACCGACGTCGCCGGCTCCGAAGGACCCACCGCCAAAGCCACGGGTGGCCGCGCCGAGCCGGCCAGCACCGAGGCCATGCCGCAGGCCTGGTCTCAGGTCCCGGATTCGGACCCTGTTGTGCTGCAAAAGGATCCGACCCCGGAGGGCCCGCGTCCGCCCGCTACGCCGCCGGATTCCCGCGGCTCGCACACCGGTGCGCTCGTCTTCGAGGACACGGTTTTCCCGTTGGATCGCGCCTACGTCATCGGCCGCAGCCCGTCGGCCGACGACTCGGTCCGCACCGCCGCCGCTGCCCCGCTCCAGGTCCCGCGCGACCGGCACGTGTCCCGGGTGCACGCCTACGTCACCCCGGAGCGCGGCAAGGTCTTCGTGCGCGACGCCTCCACTCCCGCGGGCACTTTCATCGCCGCACCGGGTGCCGAGAAGTGGACGCGCATCGGTACCTCGGCAACCGAGCTCCCGCCGGGCTGGAGCATCCGCATCGGCGAGCGCGTGGTGACCTATCGACCTGGTGAACGCCGCTCCGCGGTGCCGAAGATCTTGCAAAAGCGGCGCTGACCGGGGGTTGCTGGCGAATCGCCAGGCGAGAGAGGACAATACCGACCATGCACCGCAGCAGTCCCAGACAGGACATCGACGAGTCGGCTCTGAGCGTCACCGCGCCCAAGCAGCAGGCGGCCGGTCTCACCGCCGTGGCCGTCTCGCTGAAGCGGTCGGTCGAGGAGATGGGGGTGCTCCGCACGGCCCGGACGCTCGCCCGCGTCAATCAGGTGCACGGGTTCGACTGTCCCGGTTGCGCGTGGCCGGAGCCGTCCGGGCATCGCCGCCCCGCCGAGTTCTGCGAGAACGGCGCGAAGGCGGTGGCGGAGGAAGCGACGCTGCGCACGGTCACCCCGGAGTTCTTCGCCACCCATTCGATCGATGATCTGGAAAGCAAGTCCGGATATTGGCTGGGACAGCAGGGGCGGCTCACGCACCCGATGGTGCTGCGCCCCGGCGCCACCCACTACGAACCGATTGCCTGGGCGGATGCCTACCGGCTGATCGCGGATGAGTTGCGCGCCTTGGCTTCTCCCGACGAGGCGGTGTTCTACACCTCCGGGCGCACCGCCAACGAGACGGCGTTCCTCTACCAGCTACTGGTCCGCAGTTTCGGCACCAACAACCTGCCGGATTGCTCGAACATGTGCCACGAGTCCTCGGGTGCGGCGCTGATCAGTTCCATCGGCATCGGCAAGGGTTCGGTGTCGATCGACGATTTCGGCAAGGCCGATCTGATCATCGTGGCGGGCCAGAACCCGGGCACCAACCACCCCCGCATGCTCAGCGCGCTGGCCGGTGCGAAAGCCAACGGCGCCAAGGTGATCGCGGTCAACCCACTGCCGGAGGCCGGCCTGCTGGGCTTCCGCGATCCGCAAACCGTCAAGGGTGTGACCAGCGGCGTCGCGATCGCCGACGACTTCTTACAGATCCGGCTCGGCGGCGACATGGCGCTGTTCCAAGGGCTGGCCCGGCTGCTGTTCGAAGCGGAGGACCGAGCCCCGGGCACCGTGGTCGATCGCCCGTTCGTCGACGCGCACTGCGCCGGTTTCGACGCCTACGAAAACCACGCCCGCGCAGTCGATCTCGACACCGTACTGCAGGCGACCGGGCTCACCCGAGCCGATCTCGACCGCACCGCGGCACTGCTCGCGCACTCCGAGCGGATCATCATCTGCTGGGCGATGGGCCTGACCCAGCAGGTGCACGGCGTCGCCACCATCGAGGAAGCCACCAATCTGCTGCTCCTGCGCGGCATGATCGGCAAGCCGGGCGCGGGCGTCTGCCCCGTGCGCGGCCATTCGAATGTGCAGGGCGACCGCACCATGGGCATCTGGGAGAAGGTGCCCGACACCTTCCTCGATGCCCTGGACCGTGAGTTCGGCATCACCAGCCCGCGCGCCCACGGCTTCGACACCGTCAACGCGATCCGTGCCATGCGCGAGGGCCGCGCGAAGGTGTTCTTCGGCATGGGCGGCAATTTCGTCTCCGCCACCCCCGACACCGCGGTGACCGAGGCCGCGTTGCGCGGCTGCGGCCTCACCGTGCAGGTGTCGACCAAACTGAACCGCAGTCACGTCGTGCACGGCCGCACCGCGCTCATCCTGCCCACCCTGGGTCGCACCGACGCCGATGTCCGCGACGGCGTGAAACAGCAGGTGTCGGTGGAGGATTCGATGTCGATGGTGCATCTTTCCACCGGTCGATTACACCCGGTCAGCGAGCACTTACGCAGCGAGGTCGGCATCGTGTGCGAACTCGCGCTCGAACTGTTCGGGCCGGACCATCCGGTCCCCTGGGACCACTACCGCCGCGACTACGACAAGATCCGCGACGCCATCGCCCACGTCGTCCCCGGCTGCGCCGACTACAACCGCCGCGTCCGTGAACGCAACGGCTTCGTACTGCCGCACCCGCCGCGGGATGCCCGTGAATTCCGTACCGCCACCGGCAAAGCCAACTTCGCGGTGAACGACCTGCACTGGCTCGAGGTGCCGCCGGGCAAGCTGATCCTGCAGACCCTGCGCAGCCACGACCAGTACAACACCACCATCTACGGCCTCGACGACCGCTACCGCGGCGTGCACGGCGGCCGCCGCGTAGTCCTCATGCACCTCGACGACATCACCGAATTCGGTTTCGCGGACGGCGATCTGGTGGATGTGGTCTCGGAGTGGAAGGACGGATCCGAGCGCCGCGTCACCGGCTTCCGCCTCGTCGCCTACCCGACCCCGCGCGGCAACGCCGCCGCCTACTACCCCGAGACCAATCCGCTGATCCCGCTCGATCACGTTGCGGCACGGTCGAATACGCCGGTCTCCAAGGCGGTCACGATTCGGCTGGAGCCGCACGTGCACGTCGGTGCCTCGTCGTGACGCGAGTGACCGCTCGTCGTCCTACCCTGCGGGTCACCGCCACTGGCGAGATCAAACGCCCCGACACCCTCGCGGTCGAGGAACCGCTCGAAATCCGGCTCGGCGGACAGTCTTTGACGGTCACCATGCGTACCCCGGGCAGCGATATCGATCTGGTGCACGGATTCCTGTTGAGCGAGAACATCATCGCCACCGCCGACGACATCGTCAGTGCGCGCTACTGCTCGGGCACCGACGAGAACGGCCAGAACACCTACAACGTCCTCGACATCCAACTGCGCACTCCGACACCGATTCAGCCGCGCGGCTTCCTGACCACCAGCGCGTGCGGACTCTGCGGCAAAACGGCACTCGACGACGTCCGGGCGCGCACCAGATACCCGATCCCCACGGACGGTCTCACCGTCGACACCGCCGCGCTCGCGACCATGCCGGACACCCTGCGGACACAGCAGGCCGTATTCGACGCCACCGGCGGCCTGCACGCCGCGGGACTGTTCACTACCGACGGCACCCTGCTGGCCGTCCGTGAGGACATCGGCCGGCACAACGCCGTCGACAAGGTCCTCGGCTGGGCACTGCGCGAAAACCGTATCCCCGCACACGATCTCCTCCTGATCGTCAGCGGCCGCGCGTCCTTCGAACTGGTGCAGAAGGCCGTTCAGGCGGGCATCCCCATGCTCGGCGCCGTCTCCGCCCCCAGTTCACTGGCCGTCGACCTCGCGGCCGACTCCGGCCTCACCCTGGTCGGATTCCTGCGCGGAGAAACCATGAACATCTACACCGGCGCGCACCGCATCTCCGGAATCCAGGGCTAGCCGCTCGACGCCTATTGCAGGTACCTGTGTCGCAGGTTTACGGTGACAACACCGATCTCCTCGGCAGGGAATGGAGTGACCGATGCGGATCAGGGTAGAAGGCAAATCCGGCGGGGTGCGGGTCCGGATGCAATTCGAACAGCATCGCCGCCGCTGGCTGGCCGTACGCATCATGCTGGGCATCCTGGCCGCCATGGGCCTGGTGACCGGCCTGTGGGCGGTCTTCGCCCCGCGTTCCTGGTACACCAGCTTCCCCGGGTTCGGGATGCAGTGGGTCGCGGTGGACGGCCCGTTCAACCATCACCTGGCCGGCGACGTCGGCGGATTCTTCCTCGGCATGGGCGCTATCTCGGCCTTCGCGCTGTGGCGCGGCGGGCCCACCCTGGCGCAGGCCGCGGGTCTGGGCTGGCTGGTGTTCTCGGTTCCGCACCTGATCTATCACGTGGCCCACAAACCGGCCGATATCGGCGCCTTCAGCTACACGTTGAGCCTGATCAGCGTCACCGCGCTGCTGGGCCTCGGCCTGGCCTGCCTGCTGGTACCTCCGCGCGGGCCGCACGTCCCCGATCCGGACCCGATCGAATTCCGCTTCCCCCGCGCCAGAAAGCGCTGAAACTGCGAACGCCCCCCAGCCTCTGGAAGCGCTGCGGGGCGTGCACAGGTCTGCGGGTTCAGGGCCAGTCCCAGCCTCGAACCGTGGTGAGATGACGTAGCGCCCGCACCACGGCCGGAGCGCAGAGATGGCCGTCTTCCGGTCCGAGCCAAGCCATTTCGGCGATTTCCGCGGCCGGGGCGGGAACGCCTTGCCCCGGTGCGCGGAAACAGTGCATTTCGACGAGGGTGCCGGGGCGACCGTGGGCCGGAGCCGTAATGGTCACCTCGGGCGTGATGGCGTGTTCGGCGATCTCCACGCCCACTTCCTCGCGGACTTCACGGACGAGCGCTCGCGTCAGGGTTTCCCCCGGCTCGGGTTTGCCGCCGGGGAGATAGAAGGCGTCGCGGCCCTGCGTACGGACCGCGAGCAACCTGCCATCCTCGACACACAACCAAGCAACGGATGTGAGCGTTCGTTCCATGCCCTGCAGACTACGACGTGCCGAAACCTGTTGGAACTCAGGCCTCGAGCGCGTCCAGCAGGGCAGCCCGCTGGCGGGCGCCCAGCCCACCGATGCGGCGGTCCTCCGGGATCTCGGCCTGGTCCATCAGCTTGGCGGCCTTGACCGGTCCGACACCAGGAAGCGCCTTGATCACGGCCGCTACCTTCGTCTTCTTCACCAGATCATCGGTCTCTGCCTTCTTCAGCAGTTCGGCGACCGAGACCTTGCCCGCCTTCACCTTGCCGATCAGTTCGGAGCGCGCCTTGCGCACCGCGGCAGCTTTGGCCAACGCCTCGGTGCGCTGCTCGGCGGTCATCGTGGGCAGTGCCATAACTCCTCCGCTTTCACTCGTCACTCGAACATCTGGATCGAACGTCTGGTTGACCGGACCGAGTAAACAGCACGTACCTGGGTGTTCCACCGCGACACACCGCGTAAAGGTAGCGATGAGTTTTCTGGTGTCGCAGCGTCAGAACTGGTGCACCGCCCGCACATAACGGGCGAAACGGACGAAAGGAATAAGGAACATACAGCTTTCACACGCCCGGTTCGGCACCATCGACGGTGCCTATCAGGCGCCCGGCGGTCCGGAGGAAGATACCAGTGGCGGATTCACCCGCGGACGGGTGGTCCGCCCGGCGCACACATACGGGATCATCGCGAGTTACTGGTCGCCACACCGTGATCCGGTCGAGCCGGTCCGCCCTGGCCGCAACGATCCGCCGAAAGGTGTTGCGCTGCCGACACTTAAGGATGCCGACCGGTCGGGAACCGAACTGCGGCAAGGCGATATCGCCACGACGCTCACCCCGCACGAGGAGCGCCTTGTCGCGGCTATCAGCACTTTCCCGAGGCGGTTACGCCCGAGTACGGCACCATCCGCAACGGCCCCGAACGGCCGTAACGGCGGGCCTGGAAAGGCCGACAGAATGTGCAGAGAGACCTGCACAGGACAAAGGTTCAACGGCGAACCAGGGGGAGCAATGGCGCTCCCCGACCCGGGCGCGACGCAACGGTCGTCACCGGTCCGCAGCAGCCGACAACAACTGCCACAAAGCCAGGAAATTCGGGTCGTCGGCGCCGCATCCCGCCCGGGCGACCCGCCTGGTGAGATCCACCCGCTCGAGGGAATCGCCGACTGTTATCCTCCGAATTGAAACACGTTCCAATTCGCTAGGGGTTTCCATGACACAGCAGATCCGCGATGTGGTCGAGCAGTACGTCAAGTTGGTCGGTTCCGGTCCGACCGAAGACATTGTGCAGCTCTACGCCCCAGATGCGACGGTGGAAGACCCCATCGGCACCGAGCCCAGGCAGGGCCACGACGCGATCCGTGAGTTCTACGAGGTGATCGCCAACCTGGACCGGGAAGCCGAACTGCACGCCGAGTCGGTCCGGATCGCCGGCAATCACGCGGCCTTCATGTTCACTCTCGTCACCAAGTTCGGCGACCAGAAGTTCACGCTCTCCCCCATCGACGTGATGGAGTTCGACGACGCGGGCAAGATCATCCGCATGCGCGCGTACTGGAGCCAGGAAGACATGAGTAGCGCCCCCAACTGATGTGGTCGGGGGCGCTGAGGTAATGCTGCGGCGGATGGATCGAGCCCCGGGTCTAGAGGCCCGATCCGCCCGCCGCTGTAGGCAGCTAGGCGACGTCGCGTACCGCCGTCGCCAGATCGGGAACAATCTCGAAAGCGGCTGTGCTCGAAGCGACTTCCAGCAGTCGGTCGACGCAGCGCGGGCCGGTGACCAGGCGCAGGGTGCGCTGGGTGTGCCCGGCCCAGTCGCGCGCCTCCAGCAGGACCCGCAGTCCGGCGACGCCGAAGAACGTCACCTTCGCTAGATCGACGACCACAATGGGTGCGGCGGTATTCAGGCAACCGACGACTTCCCGACGGAAGTCTTCGGCCGTGAACTGATCGACCTCACCTGCGACAGCGCACAGGGTGACGGATTTGCTGGGCTGTGTGACGGAGACCCTGAGCCGGTCCGCGGGATGTGGCGGCTTCGGCGTGGCAGAACGGCGCTTAGTCGGCGTGGCAGTGATTTGGGTGGCAATGACGGTGGACATGAAAACCCCGGTCCTTGCGCGCACGGCAACATGAAACCGTTGCCGGCGAGAATTTTTCGCCGCGAGCAATGTGGCTCAAGACTGGGCTGGCTGCTCAACCCTGTTTCAGGTGTACCCCAACAGACAGGTCTGTACACCTCGAGATCACAACTTTGTCACACAAACGTTAGCGGGGCTCGGCCCCAAAAGCCACGCGAAACGCGAAGTGGCTCATGCTCTCCATGAGCATGAGCCACGATCGAAGTGCAGCCCCTAGGCCGACTTCTCGCGGCGCTCGGTGCGCTGCGCCTTGCGCGGGACGATGGTGGGCAGCACGTTCTCGGTGACCGTATCGGCGTTCACGACCACCTTGGCGACGTCGTCGCGGCTGGGGATGTCGTACATCACCGGCAGCAGGACTTCCTCCATGATGGCGCGCAGACCGCGCGCGCCGGTGCCACGCAGGATGGCCTGATCGGCGATTGCCTCCAGTGCGTCCTCGGTGAATTCCAGGTCCACACCGTCCATTTCGAACAGGCGGATGTACTGCTTCACGAGGGCGTTCTTCGGCTCGGAGAGGATCTTGACCAAGGATTCCTTGTCCAGGTTGGTCACCGAGGCGACGACCGGGAGGCGGCCGATGAACTCGGGGATCAAGCCGAACTTGATCAGATCTTCCGGCATCACCTCGGCGAAGTGGTCGATGGTGTCGATGTCGGCCTTGGACCGCACCTCGGAGCCGAAGCCGATGCCGCGATGGCCGGTGCGCTCGGAGACGATCTTCTCCAGGCCCGCGAACGCGCCCGCCACGATGAACAGCACGTTGGTGGTGTCGATCTGGATGAACTCCTGGTGCGGGTGCTTGCGTCCACCCTGCGGCGGCACGGAAGCCTGCGTGCCTTCCAGGATCTTCAGCAGCGCCTGCTGCACGCCCTCGCCGGAGACATCACGGGTGATCGAGGGGTTCTCGCTCTTGCGGGCGATCTTGTCGACCTCGTCGATGTAGATGATGCCCGTCTCGGCGCGCTTGACGTCGTAGTCGGCGGCCTGGATCAGCTTGAGCAGGATGTTCTCGACATCCTCGCCGACATATCCGGCTTCGGTGAGCGCGGTGGCGTCGGCGATGGCGAACGGAACGTTCAGCATCTTGGCCAGCGTCTGCGCGAGGTAGGTCTTACCGCAGCCGGTGGGGCCGAGCATCAGGATGTTCGACTTGGCCAGCTCGACCACCTCACCGCGGCTGTCGCGGCTCTTGTCGCCGGCCTGGATGCGCTTGTAATGGTTGTAGACGGCCACCGCGAGGGTGCGCTTGGCAGTGTCCTGCCCGATGACGTAGTTCTCCAGGAAGTCCCGGATCTCGGCCGGCTTGGGCAGCTCATCGAGTTTGACCTCACTCGACTCGGCCAGCTCTTCCTCGATGATCTCGTTGCACAGGTCGATGCACTCGTCGCAGATGTACACCCCTGGTCCCGCAATGAGCTTCTTGACCTGCTTCTGGCTCTTTCCGCAGAACGAGCACTTCAGCAGATCGCCGCCATCTCCGATGCGCGCCATCTCGTGGGTCCCTACTTCCTTGTCCGCGTGCAACCGTCTGTCCAGGTTGCCAGCTATCCGCCACACTCGCGTGTAATCACGAACACTTCGAGCATTTCCCGCGGGTCGAGCCGAGCCGTCAACCGGGAGCAAAGGTCCCTAGCTCGACCGTACCCGGTGAGTGCGATGGAGGTCGACAACTCGAGCATGTTTCTCGCCCCCGGTTGTGCGAGTTCTCACTGCTTTGTAACACGTTCCGCGCTACGAGGGCTGATTCACCCCACCATAGGCCCGGAATAGCCGATCCGTCCGCCGAAGAAGCAGGACCCGCCGACGAAAACCGGCCGGGCAGTCTGCCGCGAGGCACCCTGCCCGGCCGAATTCAACTGACCAACAGCAACTTCCGAGCGTTTATTTCTGCGCGCTCAGCTTGCGGTAGTCGAACACCGTGTCCACGATGCCGTATTCCTTGGCGTCGTGGGCGGTAAGGATCTTGTCGCGGTCGGTGTCCTTGCGGATGGTGTCCGCGTCCTTGCCGGTGTGATGGGCCAGGGTGGTCTCCATCAGACGCCGCATGCGCTCGATCTCGGCTGCCTGGATCTCCAGGTCCGACACCTGACCCTGGATGCCACCCTCCAGCGACGGCTGGTGGATGAGCACCCGAGCATTGGGCAGGCAGGCACGCTTGCCGGGGGTACCGGCGGCCAGCAGCACGGCGGCGGCCGAGGCGGCCTGGCCCAGGCAGACGGTCGCGACGTCGGCGCGCACGTACTGCATGGTGTCGTAGATGGCCATCAGCGAGGTGAACGAGCCACCCGGCGAGTTGATGTACATGGTGATGTCACGGTCGGGATCCAGCGACTCCAGCACCAGCAGCTGCGCCATCACGTCGTTGGCCGACGCGTCGTCCACCTGCACGCCGAGGAAGATGATGCGCTCCTCGAACAGTTTGTTGTACGGGTTGGACTCCTTCATACCGAAGCTCGAGTGCTCGATGAACGAAGGCAGGATATAGCGCGCCTGGGGGCTCGCCGGTGCGATACCGGACAGTCCGGCGCGCGGGTCGATCAGGGCCATCTTCGTCTCCAAAGTCTCTGTGAGTGAGCGGTTTTCGCGGTGGCTCAGTTACCCACGCCGTTCGCCTGGTTCGCGTGGCCGATCACGTGATCGATGAAGCCGTACTCGAGGGCCTGCTTCGCCGTGAACCAGCGGTCGCGGTCGGCGTCGAGGGTGACCTGCTCGACGGACTTGCCCGTGTGCAGCGCCTGCAACTCGTTCAGCTCCCGCTTGGTGTGCGCGAACTGCTCCGCCATGATCGCGATGTCGGCGGCCGAGCCACCGATACCGGCCGAGGGCTGGTGCATCATGATCCGCGCGTGCGGCAGTGCGTACCGCTTGCCCTTGGTGCCCGCGGTGAGCAGGAACTGCCCCATCGAGGCCGCCAGACCCATGCCGAAGGTGGCGATGTCGCACTCGGCGAACTGCATGGTGTCGTAGATGGCCATACCCGCGGTGACCGAGCCACCCGGGGAGTTGATGTAGAGCCGGATGTCCTTGCTGGAATCCTCCGCCGCGAGCAACAGGATCTGAGCGCAGAGCTTGTTGGCGATATCGTCGTCGACCTGCGTCCCCAGGAAGATGATGCGCTCACGCAGCAGGCGCTCGTACACCGAATCACTGAGGTTGAGACCAGCAGTCGCGGCTGTCATGACGACCCCTGCCTGGTTGTTTGTCACGGATACCTGCCTTCTCTTCGCACCGGCTTGCTTGTACGGAAAACCTACACAGCGTTCGCTGTCACAAACACTAACGAAGCGGGGCGGCACCGAAATCCGGTACCGCCCCTTCTTCGCTCAGAGCGCAATCACTAAACGGCGGCCTCGGCCTCGTCGGCCTCCGCATTCGGGTCGCCGAACATCTCGGCGGTGTCGACCGCGTTGCCGTTGGAGTCGGTCACCTTGACCTGGCCGACGACACCGGCGAGGGCCTTGCCGCGGCGCACGTCGGCGAAGATCGCGCCGAGCTGGCCCGCCTGCTGCACCTGCTGGATGAACTGCTCGGGCGACAGGCCGTAGCGCTGGGACTGGAACAGGATGCGCTCGGTGAGCTCCTCCTGGCCGACCTGGGTGCCCTCGGCCTCGGCGATGGCGTCCAGCAGCAGCTGGGTCTTCACCGACTTCTCGGCCGATTCCTTGGTGTCCTTCTTGAACTCCTCGAGGGAGGAGCCCTGCTCCTCGAGCGCCTCGGCCAGCTTGGCCTCGTCGTGGTCGAAGCTGTGCACGGCGTCGTGCTCGACGGCGTCGATCTCGGCCTTGACCACGGCCTCGGGCAGCGGGATCTCGACCTTGTCCAGCAGGGCCTCGAGCACCTTGTCGCGGATCTCGCCGGCCTGGGTGACCTTCTTGACCCGCTCGACGCGGCCCTTCAGGTCGTCCTTCAGCTCGTCCAGGGTGTCGAATTCCGAAGCCAGCTGGGCGAATTCGTCGTCGGCCTCGGGCAGCTCGCGCTCCTTGACCGACTGCACGGTGACCTTGATGACGGCGTCCTTGCCGGTGTGCTCGCCGGCGACCAGCTTGGAGGTGAACTCACCGGTCTCGCCGGCGGACAGGCCGATGAGGGCCTCGTCCAGGCCCTCGATGAGCTGGCCGGAGCCGACCTCGTGGGACAGGCCGGTGGTGGAGGCGTCGGCCACCTCTTCGCCGTCGACCGTGGCGGACAAGTCGATGGAGACGAAGTCGCCGTCCTGGACCGCGCGCTCGACGGCGGTCAGGGTGCCGAAGCGCTGGCGCAGCGACTGCAGCTGCTCCTCGATGTCGGCATCCTCGATGGTGAACGCGTCGACGGTGACCTCGAGGTCGTCGTAGGCCGGGAGGGTGATCTCCGGGCGCACGTCGACCTCGGCGGTGAAGGCCAGCTCCTGGCCGTCTTCGATCTTGGTGATCTCGATCTCCGGCTGGCCGATGACCTTGATCTCGGCGGCGGTGACGGCCTCGCTGTAGCGGGCGGGCAGCACGTCGTTGACGACCTGCTCCAGCACGGCGCCGCGGCCGACGCGGGTCTCGATCAGCTTGGCCGGGGCCTTGCCGGGACGGAAGCCGGGGATGCGGACCTGCTTGGCCAGCTCCTTGTATGCCTTGTCGAAGTCGGGCTTCAGCTCCTCGAAGGGCACCTCGACATTGATCCGGACCCGGGTCGGGCTCAGCTGCTCGACGGTGCTCTTCACGGACATGCTCCTTGTTCGTTGTTCGGTTCGGTGTGCACGACAAAGCCTGCCCCGATTTGCGGAAGGGACGGGCGAAGCGACGCTACGTGCTGATCAGGGGGCGGACTGGTTGGTCGCCCACGTGCCCTGGTCTACGCATCCCGACCAGGGTAGTTGAACGACGCCGACGGGGTCTTCCCGCCCCCGCGGTCGCTAGGAGCGCAGCCTGCGCAGCGACCCGAAGATACTACTTGCCGATCTTCACGGCGTCGGTGACGAAGACCAGCGTCTCGTTCGGCTGGACGCCGTTGCCGCCCTTGCCGTAGCCGAGGTTCGGCGGCACGATCAGCAGCCGGCGCGCGCCCTGCTGCACACCGACCAGGCCCTGGTCCCAGCCCTTGATGACCTGGCCGCCGCCGAGGGTGAGGGTGAAGGGCTTGCCGCGGTCGAAGGAGCTGTCCAGCTTCTGCTTGTTCGACCAGGTGACCAGTGAATAGTTCATGGTGAGCGGGTCGCCCGCGACGGCGGCGGGGCCGCTGCCGGCGACCAGGTCCTTGACGATGAGCTTGGTCGGCGGGGTGCAGGTGTCCGGAATGCTGATCTTGGGCGTCGCGCCGTAGCCGCCGACCACCTCGATGTCGTCGGCGGTGCACTCGGCGCCGGTGTTCTGCGCGGGCAGCTTGCCGAAGGTGGACTGCGCCGAGGAGTCGGTGGCCGCGGCGGTGTCGTCCGAGCCGCAGGCGGTCAGCGTGAGCGCGGCCACGGCGACAGCGCCGATTCCGATGATCCTGCCGAGAGTTCGCATGCGGCGGAGAGTATTGCACCGGTCGGTCGGTTGCCCATCCGGCCTCGGTCCGGCGATACCTCACGCAGAATGGGTACTGCACGCAAGACGGCTGGACAACACCGAGCGTGAGGAGTCGGGGATGACCCAGACCACCGGCGCCGAGGATGACACCTCGGCCGACAATGTGGGCGGCACCAGCGGGGACACCGTCGCGCCCACCCCGTACCACCTCGGCGACACACCGGGGCCGCTCGGCCGGGACGAACTGACCTCGATCGACGCGTGGTGGCGCGCCGCGAATTATCTGGCGGTCGGCCAGATCTATCTGATGAGCAATCCGCTGTTGCGGGAACCGCTGGCGGCCGAGCACATCAAGCCGCGACTGCTCGGGCATTTCGGCACCGTTCCCGGGTTGAATCTGGTCTGGGTGCACGCCAATCGGGCGATCCGGCAACGCGGGCTGAACGCGGCGTTCGTCGCGGGGCCGGGGCACGGCGGGCCGGGGCCGAACGCATGCGCCTGGCTGGAGGGCACCTATTCCGAGCTGTACAGCCATATTCCCCGGGACGGGGCCGGGATGCGCGCGCTGTTCGCGCAGTTCTCGTTTCCGGGCGGGGTCCCGAGTCATTCCGCGCCGGAGACGCCGGGCTCCTTCCACGAGGGCGGCGAGCTCGGCTATTCACTGCTGCACGCCTTCGGCGCGGCCCTGGACAATCCGGATCTGACCGTGTTCTGCGTGGTCGGCGACGGTGAGGCCGAGACCGGGCCGCTGGCCACCAGCTGGCATGCCAACAAGTTCCTCAATCCCGCGCGGGACGGCGCGGTGCTGCCGGTGCTCGCGCTGAACGAGTACAAGATCGCCAATCCGACGATCCTCGCGCGCATTCCGGAAGCAGAGCTGATTTCGCTGCTGCGCGGATACGGCTATGACCCGCTCATCGTCGCGGGCAACGATCCGGCGGCGGTGCATCAGGCGATGGCGACCGCGGTCGATACCTGTCTGGAGCGGGTCGGGCAGATCCAGCGCGCCGCGCGCGGCGGGACCGACGGAGTCCGGCCGAGCTGGCCGATGATCGTATTGCGCACGCCGAAGGGATGGACCTGCCCGCCCAAGGTGGACGGGGATCAGGTCGAGGGGACTTACCGCGCGCACCAGGTGCCGCTACCGGCCGCGCGCACCGACGACGCCCATCGCGCGGTGCTCGAACAATGGTTGCGGGCCTATCGCCCGGAGGAACTGTTCGACGAGGCCGGTCGGCCGGTGTCGGAGTTGATCGATCTGGTGCCGGGCGGCGATCGGCGCATGAGTGCGAACCCGGTTGCCAACGGCGGCATGCTGGTTCGTGATCTGCGGCTGCCGGACTGGCGCGACTACGGGGTGCCGGTCGATGCGCCCGGCGCCGGCCAGCACGAGGCGACCCAGGTGCTCGGGACCTGGCTGCGCGATGTCACCGCGGCCAACCCGGACAACTTCCTGACCTTCGCACCGGACGAGCTGGCGAGCAACCGGTTGCAGGACATCCTGGAGGTAACCGGGCGGGACTGGCAGGCCGAAATCGGTGAGTACGACTCGAAATTGGATCGCACCGGCCGGGTGATCGAGGTGCTCTCCGAGCACATGTGCCAGGGTCTGCTGGAGGGGTATCTGCTCACCGGCCGGCATGGCGTGTTCACCTGCTACGAGGCGTTCATCCACATCGTCGACGCCATGTTCAATCAGCACGCCAAGTGGCTCGATGCCAGCGCGCAGGTGCCGTGGCGGCGGCCCATCGCGAGTTTGAATTATCTGCTCTCGTCCCATGTTTGGCGGCAGGACCACAACGGGTTCACCCATCAGGATCCCGGGTTCCTCGACGTGGTGCTGAACAAGAAACCCGAGATCGTGCGGGTGTATCTGCCGCCGGACGCGAACACGCTGCTGTCGGTGTACAACCACTGCCTGCGGTCCAAGCACTACGTGAATGTTGTGGTGGCCGGGAAACAGCCACAGGCGGACTGGCTTTCGGTGTCCGACGCCGCCGTGCACTGCGCGCGCGGGGCCGGGATCTGGGACTGGGCGGGACACAACGACACCCTCGGCCGCACGCCGGACGTGGTGCTCGCCTGCGCGGGTGACGTGCCGACCCTGGAGACCCTGGCCGCCGCCGCGATCCTGCGAGACCGCATGCGGGAGTTGCGGATTCGGGTGGTCAACGTGGTCGACCTGATGCGGTTGCTGCCCGAGCAGGAACATCCGCACGGGCTGCCCGACCGGGAGTTCGACACACTCTTCACCCGGGACCGGCCGGTGATCTTCGCCTTCCACGGGTATCCGTGGCTGATCCACCGGCTCACCTACAAGCGCACCAACCACGCCGAGATCCATGTTCGCGGCTACAAGGAAAAGGGCACCACCACAACGCCTTTCGACATGGTGATGCTCAACGACATGGATCGATACCACCTGGTGATGGATGTCATCGATCGCGTGCCCGGGCTGCGGGAGAAGGCGGCCGGGCTGCGGCAAGAAATGGTGGACGCGCGCTGGAACGCGCGCGCCTGGACCCGCGAACACGGCGAGGACATACCCGTCGTCGCGAAATGGCAGTGGCCCGACCCCAGCCGCTGAGTTACCTGCGGAAACTCCCTTGCGACGTTCGCACAGGTGAGCGACGATCGCTGCATGCTTTTGACGATCACCTGCACACCGCCCGAGGGCGCGGCTTGGCCCGCGTCCGATCTGGGGTTCTTGCTGCACAAGAACCCCGGGCGGGTGCAGGCGTTCGAGCAGTCCTACGGGACCGCGCACGTGCTGTATCCGGAGGCGAGCGAGCAGCGCTGCACTGCGGCGCTGCTGCTCGAGGTGGACCCGATCCGGTTGGTGCGCGGTCGCTCTCGCAATACGCCGGATTTCAGTCTCGGGCAGTACGTGAACGATCGGCCGTATGCGGCGTCGTCGCTGTTGTCGGTGGCGCTCGGGTCGGTGTTCCGGACCGCGTTGCGCGGCCGGTGCGAGCTGCGGCCGGAACTGGCACAGACGGCGCTGCCGCTGCGCATCGAGTTGCCGGCGGTGCCGTGCAAGGGTGGGCCGGAGGCGGCCGAGAAGGTGTTCGCGCCGCTCGGCTGGGAAGTCTCCGCCACTCCCCTGCCGTTGGACCCGGCGTTCCCGGAGTGGGGTGAATCTCACTACCTGCATGTTGTTCTCACCGGGACGATGCGACTGGCGGACGCGCTGTCACACCTGTATGTGCTGTTGCCGGTACTGGACGGGGCGAAGCACTACTGGCTGGCCGCGGACGAGGTCGACAAGTTGATCCGGACGGCTGCGGGGTGGTTGGCCGAGCATCCGGAGCGGGCGTGGATCACGCGGCGGTATCTGGCGCGGCGGCAATCGCTGGTGCGGACCGCGCTGGCTCGGCTCGCTGAGGTAGACGATGTCGATCCGGAGCAGTTGGACGCGGTGGAGGACAACGACGAATCCGATGCTGGGCAAGAGGTCAGCCCGAACGAAGCGAAGGATCTCGCAACGCCCGAAGCCGAGCCGCGCACACCATCATTGGCAGTGGCGCGGCGGGCTGCGGTGCGTGCAGCTCTGTACGAAGCCGGTGCGCACCGCGTACTCGATCTCGGCTGCGGTGAAGGCGTGTTGCTGCGAGAACTGTTGTCCGACCGGATGTTCACCGAGATCGTCGGTGTCGATGTGTCCATGCGCGCGCTCAATATCGCCAAGCGGCGGCTGCGTTTGGAGCGCATGCCGGAGCGGATGGCGCAACGGCTGACGCTGCTTCAGGGTGCACTCACCTATACCGACACGCGCCTGCGCGGCTATGACGCCGCGGTGCTGATGGAGGTGATCGAGCATGTCGATCCGCCGCGGCTCGGGGCGCTCGAACACGCGGTATTCGGTTCCGCCGCACCGGATTCCGTGCTGATAACCACTCCGAACTCGGAGATCAACGTCCGGTTCGAGGGTCTGGCGGCAGGCGAGTTCCGGCACGACGATCACCGGTTCGAGTGGACGCGTGCGGAATTCGCGGCCTGGGCCGACGGCGTCGCCGCCCGGTACGGCTATGCCGTGCGCTACGTCCCGATCGGTACTCCCGATCCGGAATTCGGGCCGCCCACACAAATGGCGGTCTTCACCAAGCTCACCTGCAACGACGAGAAAGGGGCCGCGTGATGACCGAGCTGTCAATCCCGGAGCTTTCGCTCGTCGTGCTCATCGGCAGTACCGGTTCGGGCAAATCCACGTTCGCGCGCAAACACTTCCGCGCCACCGCGGTCGTGTCTTCGGATGCCTGCCGCGGCATCGTCAGCGACGACGAGAACGATCAGTCGGCGACACCGGACGCGTTCGCGTTGCTGCACCACATCGCGGGCGTGCGGTTGCGGCGCGGACTGCGCACCGTCGTCGACGCCACCAACGTGCAGCCCAAGGCCCGGCAGGAACTGGTCGCGGTCGCCCGGGCGCACGATGTGCTGCCGGTGGCGATCGTGCTCGATGTGCCGGATTCGGTTTGCCTGGAACGCAATACGGCCCGCGCCGACCGCGCCCACCTCGGTGCGCACGTCGTGTCCCGGCAGCAGCGCGAACTGCGGCGCGGCCTGCGCGGCCTGGAACGCGAGGGCTTCCGGAAGGTCTATGTGCTGCGCGGGGTCGAGGAAATCGATGCCGCGACCATTGCCGACGAGAAGGCGTGGAACGACAAGCGCGAACTCACCGGGCCGTTCGATGTCATCGGCGACGTGCACGGCTGCCGCTCCGAACTGGAAACCTTGCTCGGTGTCCTCGGCTACGAACTGGAACACGACGAGGCGGGCCGGGCCGTCAACGCCCGGCACCCGGCCGGGCGTACCGCCGTGTTCGTCGGCGACCTGGTCGACCGCGGCCCGGACACCCCGGGTGTGCTGCGCCTGGTGATGGGCATGGTCGCCGCGGGCACCGCGCTGTGCGTCACCGGCAACCACGAGTACAAGCTGGTGCGCGCGCTCAGCGGCAAGAAGGTCAACCCGGCCCACGGCCTGGCCGAATCCCTGGCCCAGCTCGACGCCGAGGACGAGGACTTCCGCAAGGCGGCCCTGGACTTCTGCCGCGGCCTGATCAGCCACTACGTCCTCGACGGCGGCAACCTCGTCGTCGCGCACGCGGGCCTGAAAGAGGAGTACCACGGCCGCGCCTCCGGGCGGGTCCGCTCGTTCTGCATGTACGGCGAATCCACCGGCGAGACCGACGAATTCGGGCTCCCGGTGCGCTACCCGTGGGCCGAGGACTATCGCGGCCGCGCCACGGTCCTCTATGGTCACACGCCGATGGCCGAACTGCACTGGGTCAACAACACCCTGTGCCTGGACACCGGCGTGGTCTTCGGCGGCCGGCTGTCGGCTCTGCGTTATCCGGAACGCGAACCGGTTTCCGTTCCGGCGGAACAGGTTTGGTACGCGCCGGTACGCCCGCTGGAAGCCACGACCATCGCCACCCCGGCCGGGGTGGTGCACCGCGACCCGGGCGTCCTCGATCTCGACGACGTCGTCGGCCGCCGCGTGGTGGAAACCCGCCAGCACGGCCGCGTCGGCGTCCAGGAGGAAAACGCGAGCGCCGCACTGGAAGTCATGAGCCGTTTCGCCCTGGACCCGCGCTGGCTGGTCTACCTCCCGCCGACCATGTCGCCGTGTGCGACCTCGTCGCTGGACGGCTACCTCGAGCATCCGGCTGAAGCCTTCGCCTACTACCGCTCCGAGGGCGTCGACCGCGTGCTGTGCGAAGAGAAGCACATGGGCTCGCGTGCCATCGTCGTGCTCACCCGCTCGGCCGAGGCCGCCCGCAACCGCTTCGGCGTCGAAGACGGCCGCACCGGCGTCATCTACACCCGCACCGGCCGGCCGTTCTTCGACAACGCCGCACAGTCCGAAGCGCTGCTCGCCCGCGTGCGGGCGGCGGCTGAATCAGCGGGCCTGTTCGAGGAACTGAACAGCGACTGGCTGATCCTGGACGCCGAACTGATGCCGTGGTCGGCAAAGGCGGTCGGACTACTTCGCAGCCAGTACGCGGCAGTCGGTGCGGCGGCACGAGCGTCGCTCGGCACAGCGTCCGCGGTCCTCGCGGCCGCCACCGAACGCGGCCTCGATGTCGCGGACCTCGCGTCGCGCACCGAAGCCCGCCGCACCGACGCGACGGCCTTCACGACCGCGTACGGCCGCTACTGCTGGCCGGTCGACGGCCTCGACGGCATCCGCCTCGCCCCGTTCCAACTCCTGGCGGCCGAGGGTGCCAACTACGCCACCCGCGACCACAATTGGCACCTGACCCACATCGACCGTCTGGTCGCTGCGGACAGCGAACTGTTCACGGCGACCGGCCGAATGATCGTCGACCTGACCGAGCCGGACGGCGAAGTCGCGGCCACAGCCTGGTGGACGGAGCTGACCGAGGCCGGAGGCGAAGGCATGGTCGTCAAGCCGTTCGACTCGCTTGTGCGTGGCGCACCGCGCAAGAAGTCCGCCCCTGCGGCGAACGCCGAGACCGACGAGCCGGGCACCGACGGCGCAGCCTCCGCCGCGCGCGATCCAGCGCACACCGGTCGACTGGTCCAGCCAGGCGTGAAATGCCGTGGCCGGGAATACCTCCGGATCATCTACGGCCCGGAGTACCTCCACGACGCCAACCTCAGCCGCCTCCGCACCCGCGGCCTCGGCCGCAAACGCTCGATGGCATTGCGCGAGTACGCCCTCGGTTTGGAATCCCTGGACCGCTTCGTAGCAGGCGAACCCCTCTGGCGCGTCCACGAGGCCGTCTTCGCGGTCCTCGCCCTGGAATCCGAACCGGTCGACCCACGCCTGTAGCCGCGCGACCGCCTTCCACGCCGCTGCGGACTACGCGGCGGCGCGGAAGGCCGTCGGGCTCATGCCTCGGTAGCGTTTGAAGGCGGCGCTGAAGCCGAAGGGGTCGGCGTAGCCGACGGATTTGGCTACCTGGGCGACGGTGAGGTCGGTGTCGGCGAGGAGTTCTTCGGCTTCGTCCATGCGGAAGTCGGTGAGGTAGGACAGGGGTGGGCGGCCCATCAGGTCGGTGAAGCGTTTGGCGAACAGGGCGCGGGAGACGCCGGCTTCGGCGGCGAGGGTGGCTACCGACCAGGGGCGGGAGGGGTTGCCGTGCATGGCTTTCAGGGCCGGGGCGAGGATGGGGTCGGCGAGGCCGCGGTACCAGGTGGGTGCGTCGGGGCCCGCTTGGTCGAACCAGGTGCGCAGGGTGCAGACCAGGGCCCAGTCCAGGAGGCGGTCCATCAGGGCTTGGGAGCCGGCGACGTGGGTGGCGGAATCGATGGCGGCTTTCTCCAGCCAGTCGCAGGTGTCGACGTCCTCTTGGATCACCAGTGCCGATGGTAGGGCGCGCAGCAGACGTTCGTGGCGGCGGCCGGCGGCGCGGTAAGCGCCTACGATCAGTGCGGTGGTCTCCGAAGTGTCGGCGCCCCAGCGGATTCCGCTGATCTCCTCCGAGGTACAGGCGGGATCGGGAGCGAAGCAGGCGATTTCGTATTCGAGGTGCGGACGGTTCAGGGAATCCGGGTTGTCGGTGAGGTGGAACGGATCGGCACCGCGGACCACGGCGGTGTCGCCCTTGCCGACGCGCATCTGGGTGCCGTCCGGCAGCATCAAGGTCCCGCCGCCGTGCAGTACACAGATCATGGTCAGCGGCGCGCGGTCGGCGAAGCGGATGGTCCACGGCGCCTCCAGGCGCGCGTTACTGACTACCGAGCCTTCGGCTCGAATGCCGCTCAGAAGTGCGCTAACCGGATCCATGCCACAATCGTAGACGAACTCCTATCCATCGAAGTGTTTCTCCTATGGATCGTCCACACGATGCGGGGTCTACTGGAGACCACGCAATCGAGATCGACCCAGGAGATCAGGAGAAATCCCGTGCAGAACACTGCTCAGCGCACCGCCCTCGTCGTCGTCGCGCACCACCGCTCCGACTCGCTTACCGCGCACACGGCCCGTCGCACCACCCAGCGGCTCGAATCGGCGGGCTATGCCGTCGACTATCTGGATCTGCATGCCGAGGGCTTCGATCCGCGCATGAACTTCGAAGACCAGCCCGAATTCGGAAATCGCGAAAAGCCGTATTCCGCTGAGACGCAGGCGCATATGCAGCGGATCCTGGACGCCGATATCGTCGTCGCGGTCTTCCCGGTGTACTGGCAGAGCGTGCCCGCCATTATGAAGGGCTGGATCGACCGAGTCTGGAACTATGGATTCGCCTACGGCCGTAGCAAACCGCGCCTGGCGGGCAAGCGCATGCTGTGGCTCGGACTCGCGGGCATCGCGGGCGACGACGCCTTCCTGCCGGACATGCAAGCGACCCTGGAGGCCAACCTCAGCACGGGCATCGCCTACTACTGCGGGTTCGCACACTCCCGGGTCGGGCTGCTCCCGGATGCGGAGGACCGCCCGCAGCGCCTCGACGCCGAGGGCAACCTGTCCATCGGCGACGCCGTCGGCGGGGCCGAGCGAGTCGCCCACTACGACGAATTCGACCGCAGGGCAGCCGAACACCTGGCGGAGTTCCTGGCTGTCGAGGCAGTGCCGGTGTGAATCTCAGCCGATCGCCGCGAGGCGTTTGAGCTGGGCGGCCAGGGCCTGGTCGGTGACCGGCGCCAGGGTGAGGTCGGTACTGGTAGTAAGCAGATAGCGGCCGTCACCGGTGAAGTCGAGCCAGGTGCGGTGGCGGGTGGGCGGGGACATGGGGTTCTCGGGCGCGACGGTGACGGTGATGAAGCCGCGCGCGTCGATGGGTCTGTGCAGGGTCCGGCGCAAAGTCGCGGCGCGACGGGCGATTTCGGTGTGCTGCCAGTGCTGCGGATCGTCGTAGAGCACGGCTTCACGCGGTTCGCGCATGGTGGCCAGCCGACCCGAAGGTGCGGTGCCGATAGCAGTCACCAAGTGGTGCGGGACATTCCGGGCATGGCAGGCGATGACGGTGACATCGCACGGGCCCGCTATCAGCACCGTGCCCCAGACCAGGTGGGTGGCGCCGAAGGCGAGGATGGTCTCCTCGGACTGCCCGTCCGGGGTGAAGCGGTCACCGGAGACCGTGATGGTGGTGGCGTCGGAGCGGGCGCACAGGGCGAGCGCCCCGGTCAGGTCCGGGTCGGCGTTGCGCCGGAACCGCTCGGCGAGTTTCAGTTTGTCCCAGTCGTTTTCGCTGCGCACGGTGCCGCGGTGCGCCATGTTGATCGGATACGGCCGCCGATCCAGGCCGGTCTCCACCGACCACACATAGGTGAACTCGTCCGGGCTGAATTCCCACCTCACGGGGCGCACTCTCTTCCACCGTCGCCGAAGGCGGGCACCGCGTCGCCGGAGGCCACCAGTGTCGAGTTGTAGAGAAAGGTCAGCGCGTCCTGCGCGTCGGCGAGCGCGTCGGCGGCGGCGATATCGTGGGCCATCTTCCGCGGTCCGCCCTCCACCACCTCCACCACCGGATCCGCATGCGGCACATAGGGTTCCGGAAGCTTCGGGATGGCGTCGCGCACCTTCTGCGCGGCAGCGGAATTCGCTTCCATCAGGCGCTGCACCTCGGCACAGACCTGCTGGGCTTCGGCGCCGGCCTGGATGAACGTCTCGGTGGACTCGCGCGCCGCCGCGGCGGCTTTTCCATCCCAGTCGCCGAATTCGCGGCGCACCGCGGCAGCGAAGGTTTCGAACGACTCGGCCAGCGTCTGGGCCGCCGCTCGCCAGCCGTCGGCCGTGCGGCCCAGGGCGGCCGGGTCCAGCGCCTCGTGCACCTGGTCCCAGATCTCCTGGTGGGTGTAGGCGTCGAAGGATTCACGATCGGGAACATAAGCCGGATCGGTCCCCGCCGCACCCGGACCGTTGCCGGTCATCGTGTGCCCTCCAGTTGCCCGGTGGCCGCCCACAGCGCCGCCTGATTCGCGGCATCGGCTGCTTCGATCAGCCGCCCGGCGGCCAGATACCCGGCTTTCAGGCGCAGCGCAGCCGCTTCGAAACCAGCGAGCGCCGCGAGGTGCTCCTGCCCCTTCGCCCCGAACCCCCGAGCCAGCGCATGGCCGGAGGTTAGCTCCGGAAATCCTTGCACCTCAATAAGTTCCGCGCTGTCTGCGCGGGCGCGCCGCAGTCCGTCCAGGAGCGCGTCGCAGGCGGCCCCGAGCCGTCGCGCGGTATCCACCGGCATCCGGAACCCACCGCTCGCGGCCGCGTCGAACAACCCGTGCCCCTCGTCCGATCGCACCAGGTTTGCCCCCTCGATCTAGGCCTGCACCACTGTCATCGAGCCCCGGCAGCCTATCAGCGTGGGCTATAACGCAACGTGCGAACCCACTCGGTGGTAGCAATATCCAATCACGCAGCGCGACGGTTGTATTCGGTCACCGCCGTTGCGCGGCGCTGCTTCGCGCAGCCGCTCGACACCTCGCACGCCGTTCAGTTAGCTGTCCGGTGCACGACCGTGAGAGGTGTGCAACGCGGGCTGGTTCAGCTGGCCTGCTCGTGCGGCAGGGCCGAGGGTGCGGTAGTCAGGGCCCCGACGGCGGCGCGCTCGGACATTGCCGCCAGGAAGGGCAGGCGGGCGTCACCGAGGGACATGGCGTGGTTGCCGAGATGGTTGGTGACGAAGCCGACCGCGAGACCGCGGCGTGGGAAAGCGATGCCACCGGATCCACCGATTCCGAAGTGCCCCAGCGCATCTCGACGGAGGCGCGTCCCGACGATGGCCCGGTGATATCCGCGGGCGAAATGCGGCGCGGCGCCCAGGACATAGTCGTAGCGACCGTTGGCGGGCATCTGCGCGATCTGCCGCACGGTTTCCGGGCGGAACAGTCGACGGTGCCCCACCAGTCCGTCATTGGCGATCGCGCCGTACATCGCGGCCAGCGCCCGGGCGGTGAAGACGCCGTTCCAGCCGGGCATCATCGCGTCATAGGGCCGCGTACCCAGCGACAGGTCGGCCCAGCCGTCATAGACCGCACTGCGCGCCGACCGCACCAGCCGGAGCGCCGAGAACGGCGCGATGAGCGAGTCGAATGGCACCCGGGCCACGCCGAGGCGCGGTCCGAGTGTGGCGAGGCGATGGCGCTGATGCTGTGGTACGCCGTACCAGAAGTCGTTGTCGCCCAGCGTTTCTCCGAGTTCGGCGCGGACGATCTCGGGGAAGGTGCGGCCGGTGGCGCGCTGCGCAATTTCGGCGACCAGGGTGCCGAAGGTCAGGCCGTGGTAGCCGGAGGCCCGCAGTCGCATCGGATCCGGTTCGGACACGGCGATCGCGGCGGCCACCTTGTCGTGGTCGAGTAGATCGTCGGGGTCGGGCAGCAGGTCCCGGATTCGCTGCAGACCGGCGCGGTGGTTCAGCACGTCGCCGATGGTGATGTCGCCCTTGCCTTGCGCGGCGAAGTCCGGCCAGTAGGTGGCGACCGGTGCGTCGAGTTCCAGCACGCCGCGATCGATCAGGCGGTTCGCGACAGTCGCGGCGACACCCTTACCGGTGGAGTAGGACAGCGCCATGGTGTCGGCCGTCCAGCGCCGATCGGCAGCCGCCCAGCCCGCCCAGACGTCGAGCACAGGTTCGCCGTGCAGGTAGACCGCGAGCGCTCCGCCGCCCTGACCCTTGCGCCGGAACATCGAGAAGAACTTCGCGGCGACCGGGGTGAACCGGTCGTCGATCAGCATGTGCGCCGGACGGGACAGTCCGTCCGAGGCGTCGTCGGTGCGCGCAGCGGGCATGGTCAGACTCCTTTGTCTGCGGATACGCCGGTAAGCCGGGTGGTAACAATTGCAAGCGGCTTGCTAACGGTGACTGTAACCCGCGTCACTCGGCCTTCGCAACGGCCGCCGGCTAGCGCCAGATCTCCCCGATCGGAGTCGCGACCTCCGGTGCGGGCGCGGGGTCCGGCGGCGGGGTGCGCGAGAAACGGGGCGCGGGGGCGGGCTGACGGACGCCATCGACCTCGACCACGGCGTTGCGGGCGTTCAGGTGTGCGTCGTCGGCAGCCTCGGCGAAGGTGAGCACCGGGGTGACGCAAGCGTCGACGCCGTCGAAGAGCTCGGTCCATTCCTGCTGGGTCTTGGACGCGAACTTCTCGGTGAAGACTTTGCGCAGGACCTCCTGGCTGCCCTGATCCCGTTGTGGCGGCAGGGATTCCGGGTCGAGCTCCAGCACCCGCAGCAGTTCGGCGTAGAACTGCGGTTCGTACGCACCAACCGCCATGTGTTTGCCGTCGGCGGTGGAATACGTGTCGTACCAAGCCATTCCGGTGTCGAGTAGGTTGGTGCCGCGCTCAGCGGACCACATGCCGACCTGGCTCATCGACCAGAAGACGTGCGAGAGCGTCATGACGCCGTCGACCATGGCGGCGTCCACCACCTGCCCCTGGCCCGAGCGCTCCCGTTCCAGCAGCGCCGCGAGGATGCCGAGCACCAGGAAGACCGAGCCGCCACCGTAGTCGCCGAGCAGATTGATCGGCGGCAGCGGGCGATCACCCTTGCGGCCGATGGCATTCAGCGCACCGGTGAGGCCGATGTAATTGATGTCATGACCGGCCTGCTGGGCACGCGGGCCGTCCTGACCCCAGCCGGTCATACGCCCGTAGACGAGCTGCGGGTTGCGGCGCAACGCCTCCTCCGGACCGACGCCGAGACGTTCGACCACGCCGGGCCGGAATCCCTCGATCAGCACATCGGCTCGTTCGATGAGGTCGAGCACCGTGGCGACATCGCCCGGTTTCTTGAGGTCGGCCTCGACGATGGTCCGGCCGCGCAGCTGCACCGCCGCCGCCGTGCGATCCTGCGCGCGCTGCACCCGCACCACGTCCGCGCCCAGATCGGCCAGCATCATGCCCGCGTGCGGGCCGGGGCCGATACTCGCCAGCTCGATGATCCGGATGCCCGCCAGCGGGCCGCGCGCCACACTCATGCCTCGAAACCCCCTGGGTGCTTACGAATATCCCCGTAAGTAGAACACGTTCCAGAATGAGACAGGGGTGATCGCGGCGGAAATTCTCTTCGCGCGACACACCGACTAGTTGGAAGTGCGTGCAATAGAGCGCAATTGGGCTGCACGCAGGGTGAGGTAGTCGCGTTCGGGGGTGCTGGTCGTGCGGGCCGCGGACGCCAGGTAGGCGGCGATGGCGGCGGTGTGATCGCCTGCCATTTCATGCAGGTGCCCGCGGACGGCGGCGAGGCGGTGGTTGGTGGAGAGCTGGTCTTCGATGGTTTCCGTCAAAGCCAGTCCGGCGGAGGGACCTTCGACCATGGCGAGGGCGACCGCACGGTTCAGGGTGACCATCGGATTCGGGGCCAGGCGCTCGAAGACGTTGTACAGCGCCAGGATTTGTTTCCAGTCCGTGCCGTCGGCGCTCAACGCCTTGGCGTGGACGGCGGCGATCGCGGCCTGGATCTGATAGGGGCCCGAAAGGCCCTGGGAGAGAGTGCTTGTCGTGAGCCGTACGCCTTCGGCGATCAAGCGGCGGTCCCACCGGGCGCGGTCCTGCTCCGCGAGCGGGATGAGTTCGCCGTGCGCGCCGGTGCGGGCGGCGCGGCGGGCATCGGTGAGCAGCATCAGCGCGAGCAAGCCTGCGACTTCGGTGTCCTCGGGCAGCAGGGCGTGGATCGAGCGGGTCAGGCGGATGGCTTCGCTGGACAGGTCGGTGCGCTGGAGTTCGGCGCCGGTGGTCGTGGTGTGGCCTTCGGTGAAGATCAGGTACAGCACGTGCAGGACCGGGCCGAGGCGGTTGCGCCATTCGGCATCGCCGGGGCGGGCGAACGGGCGGTCGAGGGTGGACAGCTTCTTCTTGGCGCGGGTGATCCGTTGCGCCATGGTCGCTTCCGGCAGCAGGAAAGCGTTCGCGATCTCAGCGGTGGTGAGACCGCCGACCGCGCGCAGCGTCAGTGCGATGGCGGCGGCATCCGACAGTGCCGGATGACAGCACAGGAAGTACATGGCCAGGGTGTCGTCTCGGTCCACGGCTTCCGCATCGTCGACCTCGCGATCGAAAACCGTTGTCTCCCTGCGGCGCCGGGCTACCTCGGCGCGCACGACATCAGCCATTCGGCGTTGCGCCACCTGAATCAGCCAGCCGCGCGGGTTGTCCGGGAGCCCCTCTTCGGGCCACTGCGTCGCCGCCGCAAGCAGTGCCTCCTGCAAGGCGTCCTCGGCGGTGTCGAAATCGCCGAAGCGGCGCACCAGCGCGCCGAGGACCTGCGGCGCCAGCTCGCGCAGCAGATCCTCGTCGGCTCTGGTCACTCGGCGGCCGGTGCGCTCATCACCGCGCGCACCTCGATGTACTCACCGATCGGCTTGCCGCCGGGGCCGGGGCCGGCCGAAGCCTGCGCCGCGATCTCCAGGGCGCGCTCGGGACTGTCTACATCCACCAGCCAGTACCCGGCCAGGAATTCCTTGGTCTCCGGAAAGGGACCGTCGGTCACCACCGGCGCCGAGCGTCCGTCGGAGCAGACGATGCGCGCCTCCTCGGGACCGGCCAGGCCCTGCGCGTCGACGAGCTCGCCGGATTTGGCCAGCTCCTCGCCGAGGGCACGCTGGAATTCGATGTGCGCCATGATGTCCTCCGGCGCCCATTCGGCGATCGGGGCGTCGCAGTAGGCGGTTTCGCTGTAGGTCTTCAGCAGCATGTACTTCATGGTTCGGCTCCTCGCCGTTCGGCGCGCCCGTCCGGCGCTCTCGAGGGTAGGTCGGAACCAGACGACCGTTCCCGACACATTCCAGATAGTGTGATTCAGATCACAATTCGAGGGAGGTGTCGGCGAGACGAGCGGGGTCGACCGGGGCGCCGGAGCTGATCAGCTCCTTGATCCGATCCGTGACATCCCAGACGTTGACGTTCATGCCGGCCAGCACCCGATGCTGGGAATCGAGCCAAAAGGCCACGAACTCACGCTCGGCCTGATCGCCCCGGACCACCACGCGCTCGTACTCTCCCGGTGACGCGTAGCCGGTGTACTCCATGCCGACGTCGTACTGGTCGGTGAAAAAGTATGGGAGACGGTCGTATTCGGCGGACTTGCCGAGCATGGTGGCGGCCGCGACGGCGGGCTGATTGAGCGCGTTCGCCCAGTGCTCGACGCGGATCCGCCGGTGCAGGCGCGGGTGATCGTGTGCGGCGATGTCTCCGACGGCGACGATATCGGGGTCACTCGTGGTCAAGCCCGCGTCCACGAGGACGCCGTTGTCGACATCGAGGCCCGCGGCGGCGGCCAACCCGACATTCGGCGCGGCGCCGATCGCGATGAGCACCGCGTCCGCGGCAATGGTGGCGCCGTCGGCCAGCCGAAGGCCCGACGCGTCGATCTCGGCTACCTCGGCGTCGAAGCGCAGGTCGACACCGTTGTCCCGGTGCAGCCGGGCGAAGAACTCCCCCATCTCGGGCCCGAGCGCACCGAGTAGCGGCAGCTTCGCGGACTCGACGATGGTCACCTCGACCCCGGCCGACCGCGCCGCGGCCGCCACCTCCAGGCCGATCCACCCGGCCCCGATAATGGCGAGACTGCCGATCTTCGGGGTGCCACTCAGCAGTTGCAGGATCGCGTCGGAATCCTCGATGGTGCGCAACTGGTGGACGTTCGGCCCCTCCGCGCCGGGCAGCTCGAGCCGGCGCGGTGTGGAGCCGGTGGCCAGCGCCAGCCTGTCGTAGGAGAGCGTCGAATCATCCGGCAGTACAATAGTTTTCGCGGCACGATTGATTGCCTTCACCTCGGTGCCGAGCCGGACCTCGATGCGATGATCGCGATACCACTGCCCCGGCGCCGCGACGAAGTCGGCGAGGTCCTTCTTGCCGAACAGGTGGTCCTTGGATAGCGGTGGTCGCTCGTAGGGCAGATGCTCTTCGGCGCCGATCAGCGTGATCTGACCCTCGAAGTCGTTGGCCCGCAACGCTTCCGCGAGCTTGGCGGCGGCCAGACCGCCGCCGACGACGATGAAATGACGTTCCGGGCTCATGACGGACTCCTTGCCGAGTGGGAACCGGGACTCCGATCCCAACCCTACTGGCGGCGGAGTCGGGAAATCTGCCGTTCCGGGGAACGAATCGAGGGGTCGCATGGTTGGTTCCCGATAACGGCCCTGCCGCGCCGAGACGTGGCTGCCGAACCCCCGATGGAGAGGACATACCCGTGACCGACACGGCCGAGAAGAATGTTGCCGACTTCTGGTTCGACCCGCTGTGCCCGTGGTGCTGGATCACCTCGCGCTGGATCCTGGAGGTCGAGAAGGTCCGCGACATCGAGGCCCGCTTCCACGTGATGAGCCTGTCGGTCCTCAACGAGGACCGCGAGGACCTGCCCGAGCAGTACCGGGAACTGATGGCCACCGGCTGGGGCCCGGTCCGGGTCGCCATCGCCGCCGCTCAGGAGCACGGCGACAAGGTTCTCTCGCCGCTGTACACCGCGCTGGGCAGCCGCATCCACGACCGCCGCGCCGAGTACGAGCGCGCGACCCCCAAGGAGACCCTGGACGCGATCATCGCCGACGCGCTGGCCGAGGTGGGACTGCCTGCCGCGCTCGCACAGGCGGCCGAGAGCACCGACTACGACGAGGCGCTGCGCAAGAGCCACCACGCCGGCATGGACAAGGTCGGCAAGGACGTCGGCACGCCGACCATCCACGTCAACGGTGTCGCGTTCTTCGGTCCGGTGCTGTCGCGGATTCCGCGTGGCGAGGACGCCGGGAAGGTGTGGGACGGTGTGGTCGCCCTCGCGTCCTACCCGCACTTCTTCGAATTGAAGCGCACCCGCACCGAAGATCCGGTCTTCGACTGAGGTTGCTACGGGACAGGTTTCGGCGGTTGCGCCGGAACCTGTCCGTACGGGGTCGCGGCGCCCAGCGGCGGCGGGGTCTCCGGGCGCATGAACAGCTTGCCGTGCCGGGTGCGGTCGCGCAGCGCCCACATGCGCCAGGTCAGCACCGGATGGCTGGACATGGCGTTGTACACCCAGACGAAGAAGCCCTTCTCGGTGCTCGCCCGGTTGGCCATCTCGTCATAGGCGACAAGGGTATTGAGGTATTTACCGGCCGCGAGGGTGCCCATGGCGGCGGGCGTCCCCGAGTAGCGGAAGCAGACGCCGTGGTTGTCGGCGGTGTACTCCTGGGAGCGCAGCAGTGCCGGGCCCAGCAGCGGCAGGAACGGCGCCAGATACATGCCGAGCATGCGCCAGTACGAGGTGTGCCCGGCCGCGATGTGCCCGACCTCATGGCCGATGATGAACGCGAGCGCATCGGGTTCCCGTGCGGCGCCGCCGATTTCGAACAGGTCGCTGTTGATGGCGACGAAACGCCGGAAGCCGTGGCCGGAGGCGAAGGCGTTGATCTGACCGTTGCCGAGCACCACGTACGCGTCGGGGACCTTCGGCATCCCGAACCGGGCGGCGGCCTCGACCACCATCTGATAGCCCTCGGGGAACTGGGTCGGCGACATCTTCACGCCGTTGACCCGCAGTCGGGCATAGAGACTGCCGCGGCCGAACCACAGCAGCAGCGGGGCACCGAGCAGATAGAACGCATAGATGCCGAAGGCCGCGGTGCCGCCCACGAACACCACGATGAAGGTGTCCAGCACGGCTAGGAGAAAGATCAGCGCGGTGATCGCCACCACCACGCACAACAGGCCGATCTCCCAGCTGTGCCGGGCCGGACTGCCGTATGGAGACAGCCCGCGGGGCTGCTGCTGCGGAGGCATCGGCGGCCCGCCATAACCGTAGGCCGCGGGGTAGGCGCCCGTCGGGTACGGGCCGTACGCCGGGGGCCCGTAAACCGGTTCGCCTTCCTTGGCATACGGTTCCGGATTCGACGGTGGATCCTGCGACTGCATATTTCGACCGTACCGTTCCCTGCGCTGTGTCCCGGGCCACACTTTGCGCAGCCCATCCCCTCTCGCGGGCGCCGCTGACCGGCCTGACAGAATCGCTGCCATGCGCGTATACCTGGGTGCCGACCATGCCGGTTTCGAACTGAAGAATCACGTCAAGGCCCATCTGGAGCAGGCGGGCCACGAGGTTGTCGACTGTGGCGCCCTCGAATACGACGCCCTCGACGACTACCCCGCCTTCTGCATCGAAGCGGCGCGGCGCACCGTCGCCGACCCGGGCAGCCTGGGCCTGGTGTTCGGCGGCAGCGGCAACGGCGAGCAGATCGCCGCCAACAAGGTGCCCGGCGCTCGCTGCGCGCTTGCCTGGAGCGTCGAAACCGCCCAGCTCGCCCGCCAGCACAACAACGCACAGCTGATCGGCGTCGGCGGCCGCATGCACTCCACCGAGGAAGCCCTCGCCATCGTCGACGCCTTCTTGTCCGCCGAATGGTCCGACGAAGCACGGCACCAGCGCCGCATCGACATCCTCGCCGACTACGAAAAGACCGGCGAACCCCCCGCCGTACCCGCCTACTGATCACCCCAGGCGCAAGCTTCTGACAAGTGGGACATGACCGAGGACGCTTCGCGCGTTTCTCCTCGGTGATGTCCCGCTTTTCGTTCATCGGCATCGAGAGGATCGGTTGTGCCTGAGGGACATACGCTGCATCGGCTGGCTCGGGCGCATCAGAACGCGTTCGGCGGGGATGTGGTGCGGGTGTGGAGTCCGCAGGGGAAGTTCGCGGCGGGGGCGGCGCGGGTGGACGGGCAGGTGCTTGTCAAGGCTGAGGCGTGGGGGAAGCATCTGCTGCATCGGTATGAATCCGGGCTGATCGTGCATGTGCATCTCGGGCTGTACGGGGCGTTCACCGAATCGGCTGTGCCCATGGGGGAACCGGTTGGCCAGGTCCGGATGCGGATGGTCGGGGCCGCGAACGGAACCGATCTGCGCGGGCCGACCGCCTGCGAGCTGTACACCGATGCGGAGGTGACGGCGCTGACCGAACGGCTCGGGCCCGATCCGCTGCGCCGCGGCGCCGACCCGGACCGGGCTTGGCAGCGAATTCACCGGTCGCGCAGGCCCATCGGCGCGCTGCTGATGGATCAGCGGGTGCTCGCCGGTGTCGGCAATGTCTACCGAGCGGAACTGCTGTTCCGGCACGGTATTTCACCGCACCGTCCCGGGACCTCGCTGAGTGCCGAAGAGTGGCAGGCGATGTGGACGGACCTCGTCGCGCTGATGAAGGTCGGCGTGCGGGTCGGCAAGATGGTCGTCGTCCGGCCCGAACACGACCACGGCGAACCGCCTTACGCGCCCGACCGGCCACGCACCTACGTCTACCGCAGGCAGGGCGCACCGTGCCGGGTGTGCGGGACCCCGGTCCTGCACGCGGTCATGGACGCACGAAACCTGTTCTGGTGCCCCACCTGTCAGCCCGGCTGAACCGGGTGCATACCTATCCGGCGACGGCGGCGTCGATTTCCGGCTCGTCGGACTCCGAGAAGGCGAACCGCCGCCCGCCCGCCGTCTTCGCCGAGTACATCGCGCGGTCGGCGCGGCGCAGTAGATCGGTGAAGTCGCAGGATGTGCCCGGGGGGTTGTAGGCGGTGCCGACGCTGGCGGACACCGGGACCGGGCCGGCCGAGGTCCAGACCGGGTCGCGCAGGGCGGCCACGATCTGGTGGGCGATGTCGGCGAGGGTGCCGAGCTCCCGGTCGACGGCGAGGACGAATTCGTCGCCACCGTAGCGGCAGATGACCGTGTCCGGTGGGCAGACCTCACGCAGCCGGTTCGCCAGCTCCACCAGGACCTCGTCGCCGACCGCGTGGCCGTAGCCGTCGTTGATCTGCTTGAAGCGGTCCAGGTCGATCAGGAGCAGGCCGACGCTGCCGGCCGGGTCGGCGGCCATCCGGCGGACCCGGTC
Organism: Nocardia sp. XZ_19_385; assembly: GCF_015355755.1. Taxonomy (NCBI): domain Bacteria; kingdom Bacillati; phylum Actinomycetota; class Actinomycetes; order Mycobacteriales; family Nocardiaceae; genus Nocardia; species Nocardia sp. XZ_19_385. The sequence goes on along the minus strand of NZ_JACVEE010000004.1, from coordinate 107,180 downwards.
CTGCAGCAGGGTGCGGTTGGCCAGATCGGTGAGTGCGTCGTGGGTGGCTTCGTGCCGCAGGCGGTGCTGCAGCGCCGCGATTTCCTGTACGCGCAGTGACACTTTCGCCGAGATGTTCTGTTCCTGCTGGGCCAGGGCACGCTCCTGCAACGCCTGGGCGTAGCTGTCGATGGCCTGGCTGGCCACGAACGGCCAGCGGGTGGCTACCAGCGACCCGGGCCGCCCCGCAGGGAAACCGAGCAGCCAGCGGCTGGCCTGGGCCAGCATCCGGGTGCGTTCGAACGGGGGTTCGGCCAGGCGGGCGCCCAGCGCGCGGGCATCCAGCATCGGGAAGGGCTCGGATTCGGCCAGATCGAGCAGCCGATTCACGATGTCGATGAGAACAGGTTCCAGGTCTTTCATCGTGGTGTGCGAGCCGGGTTCGGCGCAGACGGCCTGCGCCCACGCGCGGGCCATCTGCTTGACGGGGGGTGGCGATTCGGACATCGCACTCACCCGCCACGGATGGCATCGATAGCCGGGCGCAGTGCGCCCAGGCAGGAGCCGGCCTCACCTCTACTGCTACGCGGTTCGGTCCACCAAGCACGGCGCACGCTCACCGCCCCCTTTCCAGATACCCCCGTCCGGCAAAAAGGATCCTAGCAAGCCACCCGGCACTGAAAAACGTCGTTTTACAACGAGTTTCCGTTGCCTCGCGAATGGCGATCGGAAGTGTGATCGCTCCAGCCCGCCGAGCGTTACACCCAATCTTCGTTCGCTGGAGAGTCGCGGGAAGACACGCCGAGAGTGTGCCGGAACCAGCACGGGGACACCCCGACCGCGGCGATTGGCATTTCCGCGGTGACATTCGGTACAGTCGTTGCGCACACGACATCTGGCGATCCCATCGATGTCGTATGCCTTGCGGGTGTAGTTCAGTGGTAGAACTTCTGCCTTCCAAGCAGATAGCGCGGGTTCGATTCCCGTCACCCGCTCTTCACAGGGGGATCATTCGTCCACGGCGCTGTACCAGGGCCGTGGCTCACGGGGTGTAGCGCAGCTTGGTAGCGCATCCGCTTTGGGAGCGGAGGGTCGCAGGTTCAAATCCTGTCACCCCGACAAAGTTTCGGAGGCTTCGGCCTGAGTCGAGGGCCGTACAGCCCGTTTGAGACTTGGACGCCGTGCCGCCAGTGCCCGATTTCGGCCGTTGTTGCTAGGTCTTCTGTAGCACGTAGGTTGCACACCCTTGTCGGCAAATCTCCCAGCCCCTCAGACCTCGCATGCGACGCCATCGTTGTCGCGGTCCAGTTCGGATCTGTAGCCAGGGGCGCCGCGCAGCAAGGGCGCTGCGCCCGCGGCGCGAGCCTCGGTGCAGTTGGAGTAGTAGACGCTGGGGGATGAGGGGCCCGGCGCTGGGGCTGGAGCGAAGGGGGCTCGTGACAGGGGCTGCTGAAGCGGCAATGTCGTTGTTGTAGTCGTGGCGGTGGTCATCTCCGCAGTCGTGGTCGTTGGCGACGCCGTGGGTTTCGTATCGGTGGCAAATGTTGTCGTGGTGCTCGGCGTCGGCGTTGGGTTGTCACCTGCGTGTCGCTCGGGCTCGATGAGGCCGATCAGAAGCATGACGATGAACGATGCGGCGAGCAGCCAACCGGACTGCTTACGGTTGCGGAGACCAGCCCAGTCGAGGCGCCCTCGCATCAGACCAATGATGGCGATCACGACCATCGTGAACCACAGGAGCACCAGAAGACTCGCTACTGCTTGCATAAAGCGGCTCCTCACAAGCCGGGCCCCTGGGACGGTTGAACCTTGCCGGCGGCTCCAGCGAGGTGGCCGCCATCGGTTCGCCTATATGTCCATATCGACCCGAACCGACCGGCTGTTTCCTTCGTAGCGCTTCTGCAGCAAACTTCGAAATCAGCTCTACCAGGCAGTTCACGGAGCCCGACATCAATGGAATTTCACGCCCACCCACCCGGGCGCCTACCCGACGATGTCGGAATAGACCCGGTCGATTGCCTGTGCCGTGGTCCACGACGCGTCGAGACGAACTTCCGGCACGAAGTCGAGGGGGTCCCAGCCGTGGTACCAGGACCGCATCTCGGTGATTCCGAACTCTGTTGCCTGCGGTCTGGTCGCGTGACGTCGGGTGGTCTCTTCGAAGGACAGGTCGAAGGCGTAGAAGTGGCTGCGATCAGCTGCGGCAGAGAGTCGTTGCAGCATCTTGCTGTAGTGGGAGGCGCGCAGGATCCCCTCGACGATGACGATCAGACCGCGTTCGAGGCCGAATCCGGCGATGTGCTCGATCAGGTCGACGTTCAATCCGTCGGGCTTGTCCTCCTCGCGGAGGATTTGGCGACGGACGACGTCCTGCGGCACGACAGCGACTGCGCTTCGGTCGAACCTGCGCTGCACCGCACGCGCGACGGTGGACTTGCCGGACCCCGAATTACCCCGCAGGACAACCAGTATCGACATCCCGGAATTCTAGGTGCGAGCTGGTCGGGCAGACTGCACTGCGTGGCAGAGACCTATAGCGCGGGCGTGCTGTTGTTCCGGCGGACTTCCAAGGGTGCGGTCGAGGTGTTGCTCGGGCATATGGGGGGACCGTTCTGGGCGCGCAAAGACCTTGGGGCGTGGTCGATTCCGAAGGGTGAGTATCTGCCCGACGAGGAGGACGCGCAGGCCGCGGCGCGGCGGGAGTTCACCGAAGAGCTCGGCGTTCCGGTACCCGAGGGTGCGTGGGTGGAGCTCGGAGCGGTCGCCTACGGCAGCGGCAGCAAGCGGAAAACCGTCGTCGCGTGGGCGATCGAAGCCGATCTCGACCCCGGCACGATCGTGCCGGGAACCTTCCAGATGGAGTGGCCGCCGCGGTCGGGCAAGCTGGCCGAGTTCCCGGAGATCGATCGCGCGGAGTGGTTCCCGCTGGAAACCGCCCGGGAGAAGTTGACCAAAGGCCAGCAGCCCTATGTGGAGCGGCTGGCCGAGCGGCTCGGTTAGGCCCAGGTGCGGCCGGTGATGAGTTCGTAGGCCTCGACGTACTTGCGGCGGGTGGCCGCGACGATGTCGGCGGGGATTTCCGGGCCGGGGGGCTCCTTGTCCCAGCCGGTGGAAGTGGACCAGTCGCGGACGAACTGCTTGTCGAAGGACGGCTGCGCGTGGCCGGGCTCCCACTGGTCCGCAGGCCAGAAGCGCGACGAATCGGAGGTGAGGACCTCGTCACCGAGGGTGAGAACCTCACCGTCCCAGCCGAATTCGACCTTGGTGTCGGCGACGATGACGCCACGCGAGGCCGCGTGCTCGGCGCCGCGCGTGTAGATGTCGAGGGTCAGGTCGCGGAGTTTTTCGGCGACCTCGCGACCCTCCTGGTGCACCACATCTTCGAAGCTGATGGCCTCGTCGTGGCCTTCGGTCGCCTTGGTGCTGGGGGTGAAGAGGGGCTCGGGGAGTTTGTCGCCGTCGCGCAGGCCGGGCGGCAGCGCGATGCCGGAGACCGTGCCCGTGGCCTGGTACTCCTTCAGACCGCCGCCGGTGAGGTAGCCGCGGGCGACGCACTCCACCATGACCATTTTCATCGGCTTCACCCGGACCGCGCGACCGACGAACTCGGCGGGCACGTCGGTGGTCGACAACACATGGTTGGGGACGTCGGCGAAGAACTCGAACCACCAGTTCGACAGCTGGGTCAGCAGCGCGCCCTTGTCGGGGATCGGGGTGGGCAGTGTGACGTCGTAGACCGAGATCCGATCCGAGGCCACGAGCAGCAAGGTCTCGCCGTCCTCGTACAGGTCGCGCACCTTACCGGCGTGCACATGCTTCAACGTCGAGCCTCCAAGTCCTGGGTAGCGGATCTGAGCAGCACAATACCGCCGCCCCAAAACCCATCGGATCGCGGCGGTCCGGAGGATTAGGGTGGTGAGCAGAAACTTCCGCCGTGCCCGTTCTTCGACACCGAAGGAGCCTCATGACCGCACCCAACCTCACACGTGAACAGGCGATCGAACGCGCCTCGACCGTGCAAGTCGAGAACTACCGCATCGAACTCGACCTGACCGACGGGGCGGGTAAACCGGGCGAGCAGACCTTCTTCTCCCGCACCACAGCCACTTTCACCGCGCAGGCCGGTGCGAGCACCTACATCGACATCGTGGCGCGCGGGGTGCGCTCGGCCGTGCTCAACGGCACCCCGGTCGACGTGTCGGCCTACGACGAGGAAAAGGGCATCGCCCTGACCGGCCTGGCCGAACGCAACGAGCTGGTGGTCGAGGCCGACTGTGAGTTCTCCAACACCGGTGAGGGCCTGCACCGCTTCGTCGACCCCACCGACGACGCCGTGTATCTGTACAGCCAGTTCGAGACCGCCGACGCCAAGCGCATGTTCGCCTGCTTCGACCAGCCGGACCTGAAGGCCACCTTCGACATCAGCGTGACCGCTCCGTCGGACTGGAAGGTCATCTCCAACGGCGCGCCCGTGGACACCCTGCTCGCCGATCCGGGCAAGCACGTGTTCAAGACCACTCCGCGGATGAGCACCTACATCGTCGCGCTCATCGCCGGCCCGTACGCCGAGTGGACCGACGAATACACCGACGAGCACGGCACCATCCCGCTCGGCATCTACTGCCGCGCGTCGCTGGCCGAGCACATGGACGAAGAGCGCCTGTTCACCGAGACCAAGCAGGGATTCGGCTTCTACCACAAGAACTTCGGCGTCCCGTACGCCTTCGGCAAGTACGATCAGCTCTTCGTGCCGGAATTCAACGCGGGCGCGATGGAGAACGCGGGCGCGGTCACCTTCCTGGAGGATTACGTCTTCCGTTCCAAGGTGACGCGCGCGTCCTACGAGCGCCGCGCCGAAACCGTGCTGCACGAGATGGCGCACATGTGGTTCGGCGACCTGGTCACCATGAGGTGGTGGGACGACCTGTGGCTGAACGAGTCGTTCGCGACCTTCGCCTCGGTGCTGTGCCAGTCGGAGGCCACCGAATACAAGAGCGCCTGGACGACTTTCGCGAACGTCGAGAAGTCCTGGGCGTACCGGCAGGATCAGCTGCCCTCGACACATCCGATCGCCGCGGACATCCCCGACCTGCACGCGGTCGAGGTGAACTTCGACGGAATCACCTACGCCAAGGGCGCTTCGGTGCTCAAGCAGCTGGTCGCCTACGTCGGCCTGGAGCCGTTCCTGGCGGGCCTGCGCGCGTACTTCGCCGAACATGCCTACGGCAACGCCACTTTCGACGATCTGCTGTCGGCGCTGGAGGAGTCCTCCGGGCGTGACCTGTCGGATTGGGGCGCGCAGTGGCTCAAGACCACCGGCCTGAACATCCTGCGGACCGACTTCCAGGTCGACGCGGACGGCAACTTCACCTCGTTCGCGGTTGTCCAGGAAGGCGCGGCCCCGGGTGCGGGTGAACGCCGCGTGCATCGTCTGGCCGTCGGCATCTACGACGATGAAAACGGAAAGCTGGTCCGTACCAAGCGGGTCGAGCTGGATCTGCTGGCCGCCGAACGCACCGACGTGCCCGAGCTGGTGGGCGTGCCGAGCGGCAAGTTTGTGCTGGTCAACGACGACGACCTGACCTACTGCTCGGTGCGCCTGGATCCCGATTCGCTGGACGTGCTGGTCAACCGGATTGGTGATATCGCCGAACCGCTCCCCCGCACCCTGGCCTGGTCGGCCGCGTGGGAGATGACCCGTCAGGCCGAGATGCGGGCCCGTGATTTCGTCGCGCTGGTACAGCGCGGCGTCGGCGCGGAGACGGAAATCGGTGTGGTGCAACGCCTTCTGATGCAGGCCCACACCTCCATCGGCAGCTACGCCGACCCGTCCTGGGCGGCCGCCACCGGCTGGCCCGAATTCGCCGACCGGCTCCTGGAATTGGCGCGCGCGGCCGAGGCGGGCTCGGATCATCAGCTCGCCTTCGTCAACGCGCTCACCGGCGCCAAGCTGGCGGATCGGCACACCGAGGTGCTGCGAGCGCTGATCGACAGCGATCCGGCCGAAGCGGGTCTGGCCGGCCTGACCGTCGACACCGACCTGCGCTGGCGTCTGGTCACCGCACTCGCCGCCGCTGGCAAGATCGATGCCGAGGGCCTCGAAACCCCGTTCATCGACGCGGAATTGGAGCGGGACCCGACGGCGGCGGGCAAGCGCCAGGCCGCAACCGCAGCCACTGCCCGGCCGCTGCCCGAGATCAAGGAGCGGGCCTGGAACAAGGTGATGGGCGACGATTCGCTGCCCAACATCACCGCCCGTTCCATCGTCGGCGGCTTCGCCCCGGCCGGTCAGGGCGAGCTGCTGCACGCCTACACCGACCGCTACTTCTCCGACGTCCCCGGTGTCTGGGAGCGTCGCTCCAGCGAGGTCGCCCAGACCGTCGTGGTCGGGCTCTACCCGTCCTGGGATATCAGCCAGGACGCCGTCGCCAAGGCCGACAAGTTCCTCGCCGACAACCATCCGCCGGCCCTGCGCCGCCTGGTGACCGAAGGCAAGGCGGGCATCGAACGCTCCCTGCGCGCCAGGGCTTTCGACGCGAGCTAGGAATGCGTGGAAGTGGCCCGTATCTCCGGATACGGGCCACTTGCCTAGAACACGATCCGGCCGCGGACCGACGCGCGTTTCAGCGGAATTGGTCGGCGTTGACCGTTGCCCACTGCGCGAAGGTGGTGGCCGAGCCGGTGAGGTCCGCGACCGTTGTGGTGGCCTGCTGTGGGTGTTCGACCATGCTTGCGATGCCGTCGACGTACCACTCGGCGTACTCGCCCATCGCCGGTTCCAGAATCCGGATCGCTTCGTCGCGCGCGACTTTCACGGTGGTGAGATCTCGGCCGATCGCCACGCCGATCTGGTGGATCTTCTCGGCGCGAGTGAGGGTCTCGGGTCCGGTGAGGTCGTAGGTCTTGCCGACATGCCCGTCGGACAGCAGCACCTTCGCCGCGACGCGAGCGATGTCGTCCATGGTGATCGGCGCATTCGCGGCCTCGGGAAACGGATCGCGCACTTCGTCGGAAGCCCGGATCTGATCGCACCAGATGGTCGCGTTCTCGCTGAACTCACCGGCATACAGGTGGGTCCAATCGAGCCCGGACTGCTCGACCGCCCGCGCGATCGGCTGCCAGTCGGTGCTCGCATCACCGGACAGGTCGACGATATGGCGGACGCCGGCCTTGCGCGCCAGCGCGACGACCTCGTCGACGGTCTCCAGCACCGGAGCGAGGTACATGCGGTCCACGCCCTCGAATGCGCCGGCGAGCGAGGACACCTTGCCCAGATAGCCGCGGGCTACCTCGACCTCGGCCGGGAACGCGGCCCGCTCCGGATGGTTGGACAGCGCCCGCACGTCCTCGGCGCCCGCCGCGAGTAGATGATCGACGACCTTGCGCCCGATGTTGCCAGTGGCAGCCGTGACAAGAATCTTCATGCCCCCACGGTGCCCGGAAAATCGAACACCATGCAAGCCCCAAAAGTGCCGCACGCCAATATTTCCCGGGCAACGCGAGCGGCGCGCCCACCCTGCTGGGTGCGCGCGCCGGAAGCGGAACTTCGAAATCTACCGCCCGATGGCGGCGGCCATCACGCGGACCGCGGAGACCAGGCCGTCGATCAGCTCGCCCTGGCGGAACGAGCTCATGGCGGCGGTCACACCGAGCTGGCAGACGCGATCGTTGGCGCGGTCGGCGACCTCGTGGCCGGAGCGCACCTCGATGGCGTTGTCATTGGGCGAGACGGCGATGAGCACCGAGCGCGCGGCTTCGGGGGTCGACGGGAAGACCGCGTCCGCACCGGCTGCCGGGTCGGCGCCGAGATCGCCGATGTAGACGCTGAAGCGGACCTTGGTGGCGCGGGTGGCTTCGGTGAGCACGTTGTCCATCAGCAGCCGCTCATGATCGCTGAACGGCGCCTCGTAGAAAACATCACCCGCCTCGTGCACACCGGACACGCGTCCGCTGCTGGTGAGGGCGTACCCGTGCGGTAGATCGGACTCGACCACCGCGGGCCACTTAGAACCTGCCACTTGCCCGACCTCCGATCAGCTCCACACCGGTGGATTCGATGGCCGCATGGGTGCCATGCGACTCAGTGTGGTGACCGTGCCCGGTCACCTCGTCGGTGGCACTCCACAGCACCGGCGGCTGCGTCCACTTCTGACCGAGGTCGAAGTGGGCCGGCTTCTCACCGGCGAGTGGCTTACCGAGATACGACAATCCAGCGATCGCGGCGTAGATCACCAGCGGAATGCCGACGAAGATCAGCACTGTCTCGAGAATGCTCACGAGGGCAACGGTATCCGATGGCGTGTAGTAGTTCAGCTACCACCTCGGGGTTATGCGATCGTGTCGAACTACACGAGCCAGGCGGCGGCGTTCGTGGGCAGGTGCCCGAGCTCCAGCGGCACACTCGCCAGCAGGAACTCCCCCGCTGGCAGCGGGATCGGGTCCGGGGAGGTGTTGAGGACACAGATCAGGCCGCCCGGGCGCCGGAACTGCAGGCAGCCGGGCGGGCTGCTGAACCACTCGAGTTCCGAGCCCGCGAATTCCTTCCGCATACCGCGCAATTCGATCGCCATCCGATACAGCGACACGGTCGAACCCAGATCCTCGAGCTGCTTCTCCGGGGTCAGCGCCGCCCACTCCGGCGGCATCGGCAGCCACGGCTCGCCGGTGGTGAAGCCGAACGGCGGCGCGGCGCCCTCCCACGGCATCGGTACCCGGCAGCCGTCGCGACCGCGCTCGGTATGCCCGGAGCGTTCCCACATCGGGTCGCGCAGCGCCTCGTCGGGCAGATCGTCGACATTCGGCAGTCCCAGTTCGGCGCCGTTGTAGATGAAAACCGCGCCGGGCAGGGCCAATTCGACCAGGATCATCGCCCGGGCCCGCGCCCCTCCCACGGCGCCACCGCCATACCGGGTGACCTCGCGTTCGATGTCGTGATTGGACAGGGTCCAAGTGGGCGGCGCGCCTACGGGCTCGACAGCCGCGAGGGAATTCTCGATCGCGTCCCGGACCGCGTCGGCTTCGAACCGGGTCTCGGCGAGCCGGAAGTTGAAGGCCAGGTGCAGTTCGTCAGGGCGCACGTATTCACCGAAACGGGTGTTGTCGTCCACCCACACCTCGCCGATGGCCACCGCGTGCGGGTATTCGTCGAGCACCTTGCGGATCTTGCGGTGGATTTCGTGCACGCCGGGATTGTTGAACCGCGGATCGTTGGCGTCATGGGCCAGCAATCTCGAGGTGTCGAGCTCGGGCATGTCCGGCAGGCCTTCGGGTTTGGCCATCCCGTGCGCGACGTCGATGCGGAAACCGTCCACACCTCGATCCAGCCAGAACCGCAGGGTCTGCTCGAAATCCTCGGCGACCTCCGGGTTTTCCCAGTTCAGGTCGGGTTGTTCGGGCGCGAAGATATGCAGGTACCACTGGCCGGGTCTGCCGTCGGCTTCCGTCACGCGGGTCCAGGCCGGGCCGCCGAAGATGCTCGGCCAATTGTTGGGCGGCTCAGCGCCCTCGGGCCCGCGGCCGTCCCGGAAGATGTAGCGGTTGCGTTCCGGGCTGCCCGGTGCGGCCGCCAAAGCGGCGGTGAACCAAGGATGTTCACTGCTGGTGTGATTGGGCACCAGGTCCATGGTGACCTTGATCCGGCGGGCACGGGCCTCCGCGAGCAGGGCGTCCATCGCGGCCATACCGCCGAAGAGCGGATCGATATCGCGCGGATCGGAGACGTCGTAGCCGCCGTCGGCCATGGGTGAGCGCATCACCGGGCAGATCCACAGCGCGTCGACGCCGAGGAGTTCCAGGTAGCCGAGTTTCTCGCGGACCCCGGATAGGTCGCCGACGCCGTCACCGTCGGCATCCGCGAAAGAGCGCGGGTACACCTGGTAGAACACGGCTGCGCACCACCACGGCTGGGCTCTACGTTCCACCGGTGTGTCAGTCACACCAGCCATGGTGCCAAATGTCTATGACAAACGCGTTCAGGCGCGGCGGGTTACCACTCGCTGTTGATCAGCGAATTCGCAGCCATCTCCAGGTAATCGAGCAACTGCTTGCGGTGCGCGTCGTCCAGGATCTCCGGCTCGATTTCGGCGACGCCGATGCGCATGCAGCGCAGCCAGGCGTCACGTTCCACCGGGCCGATCTTGAACGGCATGTGCCGCATGCGCAGACGCGGATGCCCACGTTCGTCGGAGTAGGTGCGCGGGCCGCCCCAGTACTGCTCCAGGAACATGCGCAGGCGGCGCTCGGCGGGGCCGAGGTCTTCTTCCGGGTAGAGCGGGCGCAGGACCTCGTCGGCGGCGACCTCGCGGTAGAACGCCGCGATGATGCGGTGGAAGGTCGGCTCCCCGCCGACCGCCGCGTAGAACGACGTGGCTGCTTGTTCTCCGGAACTCATCAGATCCTCTCGCTTCCCAATGTTCGCCGCAGTCCATTGTGCCCGCCGCCACGACAGTGCGCGCACCCGCGGACCTCCCCGGATAGCGGCACGGCAGCACTTCAGCGGCAGTTAACCCAACATTGTGCGAAATCACCGTGCAATCGGCCGGTTTCCATGGTCATATTGGGGTCAGTCTCTGCCGACTACCACATGATCTTGAAGCCGACGCGGTCGGCCTTCCCGAGAACGGGGTCCGCACATGAAACAACGGCACGGCCGCCCACACGAGGCCCGGACGCACCGACAACTCCAGCCCGCCGACGTCCACAATCGTGGGTCGGGGGCCACTCCGCTGCACATCTTGTCCGATCACCATCCGGGTACTACCACCTATCGTCCCGGTGAGGTTCATCACGGCCACCACCTCACCGCGGTTCCCACCGAGGCCGTCAACTGGTTGAAGCGCCGGGTGTTGCTTCTCAACGCCACCTACGAGCCGCTCACCGCTCTGTCCGCGCGCCGCGCGGTCGTCCTGCTCATTTGCGACAAAGCCGATGCCGTGCACCACAGTGCCGAAGGTCCGGTCGTGCATTCCGCCGAGTCCGCGGTCGCGGTGCCCTCGGTGATCCGGCTGCGCAACTACGTACACGTCCCCTATCGCGCCCGCGTGCCGATGACCAGAGCCGCGCTCATGCATCGCGACCGGTATCGCTGCGGGTACTGCGGCGCGAAAGCCGAGACCATCGATCACGTCATTCCGCGCAGCCGCGGCGGCGAGCATTCCTGGGAGAACTGCGTCGCCAGCTGTGCGCCCTGCAACCATCGCAAGGCCGACAAAATGCTGAGCGAACTCGGGTGGACCCTGCGGCATCCGCTGGTCTCCCCGAAGGGGCCGCATTGGCGGTTGCTGTCTACCTCGACCGAGTTGGACCCGGTGTGGTTGCAATACCTGGGTGAAGGGGCCGCCTAGTTCGGGCCGAGATCCTTCGCCGCGCAGGATGACGATGATGGACGAGCGCCCCGCCAGCGCGAATCTCGCGGTCGGTAACGACGGGGTGCAGGCCTGCTACGACGTGTACTCGTTGACGAGGGTCGCCCAGGTGCCCGCTTCGAGAGCCTCGAAGACGTGCGCGGCGTCGCCCGGGTAGCAGATGTAGTCGCCCGGACCGAGTTCCACGGGTGCGTCGACCGGGCCGACGAGTGCGCGTCCGCTGGCGAGCAGAACGTGCTCGGTGCAGCCGGGCATGTGCGGATCGGAGACGCGGGCGTGGCCTGGTTCGGCGGTGATCCGGAACAGGTCGCGCCGGCTGTTCGGCGGGCTGACCGCGAGCAGGGTCGCGCTGTAGTCGGCGTGCTCGGCGGCCAGCCGCGGGCCCTCCCCCGCGCGGATGACGTGCACGTTGGGGCGGGGCGGGTCGAGCAGCCGAGAGAACGGCATGTTCAGGGCCACACACAGGGCCCACAGGGTTTCGATGCTCGGGTTGCCGCTGCCCGATTCCAGTTGCGACAGTGTGGATTTCGCGATGCCCGCGCGGTTCGCCACCTCGGTGAGCGAGAGCCCGGCGCGGGCGCGCTCCCGGCGCAGCGACTCGGCGATCACCGCCTGTGGTGACGCCGTCATCGGTTCGTCCTGCACCATCCCAGCTCCCGTTCCTGTCGGAACGCTGAGTTTACCCATCCGGTCCGCGCCGCAAGCTGCCGTCTCCTGGGTGCGGGAAACGCCCGGATTCGGAGTCGGCGCGCGGAGCCGTGTTGACTAACGCGGGGGCTAGCGTTCACCATAAACAACATGCGTTCGATATGGCGAACACTCGGCCGGGACACGGCCTCCGGTATCGCGGCCGTCCTGTTAGCGGTCTGGGTCATCGGATTGACCTACGGCGCCACCGCGATCAGCTCGGGTTTCCCGATCTGGCTGCCGGTGGTGCTGAGCTTCGCCGTGCTCGCGGGCGGCGCGGAGTTCCTGTTCATCGGCATCATCGCCGGTGGCGGGAGCCCGATCGCGGCCGTGCTGGCCGGGCTGGTCGTCAACGCGCGCCATCTCCCGTACGGGCTGTCGGTGCCCGATGACGTGGTCGGCACGGGCTGGCGGCGCGCGCTCGGCGTGCACGTGATGAACGACGAATCCGTCGCGATGGCGCTGGCCGAGTCCGACACGGCACGCAAGCGGGTCGTCTACTGGGTGTGCGGGCTCGGCGTGCTGCTGGCCTGGCCCGGCGGTGCGGTGATGGGCGCTCTGATCGGCTCCGTGGTGCCCGATACGTCGGCGCTCGGGCTCGATGCGGTCTTCCCTGCGGTCCTGCTGGCGCTGGTGGTGCCCGCGCTACGCGACCGGACAACCTTGGGGTCGGTGTGCGTGGGTGTCGCGATCGCAATGGTGACCGCGCCGTTCCTGCCCGCGGGAATGCCCGTGCTGGTGGCGCTTTCGGGTGTGCTGTGGGCGGCATTCCAGACGCGGGGTGCGGACAAAGATGAGGCCGAAAGTAACGGCGGCAGGGACCGGGCCCGGCTCGCGGCCACTGCGGTGGCGAACGATCGCGCAGACAAGACCTGCGCAGCAGCGGAACCCGCTGACGAGACCGGTACTGCACTGGAGGCCGCGGCGCCATGCTGCGAGCCCGCAAGGGACTCTGCGCCGAAACAGCTTTCGGGAGCGACAAGATGATGCTGGCCGCCGGAATCATCGCCCTCGCCCTCGGCACTTACGCCTTCCGCTGGGCCGGTCCTGCCCTGCGCAGCCGGATCCAATTCCCCGCCCGCGCAAAGCGACTCCTCGAAGTCGGGGCAACGGTCCTCCTCGCCGCACTGGTCGCCATCGAGACCCTCCCCTTCACGGAAGGCCACCTCAGCACCGCCCTCCCCGCAGGCGTCCTCGTCGCCGGCATACTCGCCTGGCGCCGCTGCCCACTCCTCCTGGTAATCCTCGCCGCAGCCGCAACCACCGCAGGACTGCGCGCCCTCGGCGTCTCCTGACAGCCAGCAGCAAATATCAACAGGCACTAGCGACGGGACACTCACTCCCGCCCCTGACGCTGGCGGCCTTCAAGCCCCACCGCCGCAAGGTCACACCATCGCAGGCACCGGCGCCCAGTCGCTGAGCCACAGCGTGACCCTGTCCGGGTCGTCGACCGCGCCCAGCAGTACGAGGCGTTCGTCAGCGAAATCCCATGCGCTGGGCAGCGTGTAGTGCTCCTGACATATGAGGCAATAGGTTCGGCGGGCATCCAGTGCAACGGTGTGCCAGCCCAGCCGAACCGCACATTGCGGGCATCTCACAATTACCAAGATCATCAGGCACTGGTGGCGGACGCTCTCGACCTATGCCGCCACCAGGGCCTGGTGATCTTGAATATGCCCTGGCACTACATCAACGGTGCCGGACGCCGGTCCAGCCCACGCCAACCCTTCCCGATACTCCCGCCACCACGTAAAGCCTTGAACAAACACCGCACCACACCAGGTCACGCGCCCTCAAGGTCTCCCGACACTCCGCCGCCAAGATCATCAGGCACTGATGGCGGGAGCCTCTCGGCCAATGCCGCCATCAGTGCCTGATGATCTTGAACTCCCACAGCACCACCGTCACAGGGGTTGCACGCCTTCGGTTCCCTGACGAAAGGAGGGCCGTCGACCAAGATCATCAGGCACCAGCGGCGGGAGCTCTCGGCCGATGCCGCCGCTGATGCCTGGTGATCTTGAATTTCCACAGCACCACCATCGCGGGAGTGCACGCCCCGGGTTTCCTGACGGAAGGACGGCGGTCAACCAAGATCAACAGGCACCAGCGGCGGGAGCTCTCGGCCGACGCCGCCACTGATGCCTGGTGATCTTGAATTTCCACAGCACCACCATCGCGGGAGTGCAAGCCCCGGGTTTCCTGACGGAAGGACGGCGGTCAACCAAGATCATCAGGCACCAGTGGCGGGAGCTCTTGGCCGATGCCGCCATCAGTGCCTGTTGATCTTGCACGGATCGATTGCCTCGTGTGGGCGTTAGTTGGGGAAGAGGGGGATGGCGCCGGCGCGGCGGCGGGCGACGGAGCCGTAGCGGGCGTCGATGCGCAGCCAGGTGGGGGTGGCGCGGACTCGGACGATTTCGGTGGGTGGGATGCGGCGGGATTCGGCTTTTTCGCCGGAGTGGGGGATGAAATCCATTGCGGTGAGGGCGAAGACGACGCGCATGGGGACTTCGACTTCGAGTCCTGGAGCGGAGACTGTGAGTACGGTCTGGTCGAGGAGGGCGGCCGGTGGGCCGTGTGAGCTGCCGTGTTCTTTGGCGAGTTCCGCGCCGCGTTCGGCGAGTTCGACGAGGGTGCGGGCGGGGACGTCGTCGACGTGGGCGAAGCCGTCGGTGGGTGGGAGGGCGCCGCGCCAGGCCGAGTCCATGGAGTAGCCGAGGTCGATCGGGCTGCCGGAGGGAAGGCCGGCCAGTACCAGGTCGGCGCCCACGGTGACATCGTCGACGCCGAGTTCGGCGACTACCGTGCGCACCGCGAGGGTTTCGAAACCGGTTGCGACCCAAGCGGATACGAGAGTCGCATCGCGGCGGCGCAGGCGGACCACGGCGGCTGGGTCCAAGCGGACCGCTCGGCTCAGGAAGGTGGCCAGATTTTCCCGTTCGGCCGGATCGGACACGTACAGCACGCGCTGCTCTGCTTTCACCGAATCCCTGCCCTCACGAAATCCATACCCTCACAACAACTCTGCCGTACCGGACCGAACTTCGACGGCGGATTACATCCACTCGCTGAGGTATTCGCGCTCACCCTCGGTGAGCCGGCGCAGCCGCTGCGTTTGGATATCGAACGCCGCGAGCTGCGTGGAGGCGATCACCGCGGGCGGCGAATCCGGCGCCGCACCCGCGGCCCGCACCTCGTAGCCGACGGTGAAATCCACGGCGCGCAGCTGCTCGATCCACATGGCGACATCGAGCGGAGTGTCCTCGTGGCGCAACTGGCCCCGATACTTCACGTGCAGGTCGGCCAGTACACAACCCTCACGCAATGCGACGGTGGGGCGCCCGTCGTCGAACAGCCACGGAATCCGCGCCTCCTCCAGCAATGTCACCATGCGGGCGTGGTTGACGTGCTGGAACGCGTCCATATCCGACCAACGAACCTCCACCTTGGCGTGGAACCGCTTGGGTAGCAAGGCCACCGCACCGGGCTGCTGCCCATTCCCGTTCACCGAACTCGTCAACGTGGTACCTCCGATTGGTTGCCCGCCGCACTCGCCCTGCCACGCTGCCCTAGGCGATCCGGCGAGATCGTTGGACTTCGAACATTCCGACTCCCCGGCCCTGGTAAGTCTCCGGGCCGCAGATCGATCTCGGCACCCAGTATTGCAATGTCTGCCGCCGCGGGCAGGACAGGGGCGTTGCGACGGCGCGCCTCAAACCCGCCGGAGCACGGTTCTGGCAAGTTCAGCAGGCGTTGCCGTGCTGGTATCGACACTCAGGTCATAGCGCACATCGTGCCGATGAACAGTCCGCAGGTGACCACGAGCCAGCCCCCGCTCATTGCCCCGCGCGACCTCCCGCTGCTCGGCCACTTCCAGCGGACACCTCACAGCCACAACCAGCGCATCGAGGCCAGACAGCGCCGACATCCACAACGGCATCAGTTCCGGACTGAGCAGCATCTCGTCGACAACGACGTCGTTCCCACCATGCGCGAACGCGGCAGCCGCCGCACAGCCCGAACGCAACATCCGCAAACCCGACGACCCATACCGAACCACCACCAGCGGATGCCCATCCACATCATGCTCGGCCCGGTCATACCAGAATCCATCGCGACTGAGCGGACCGTCCAGTCCCCCACCCCATTTCGGCGGCACCATCGCGAAGAGCGTGTCGATCCCCCAGTGCAGAAACGGACTCTCGCTCTCATCCTGGATCGCCCGCGCCAACGTCGTCTTCCCAGAACTCGACGTCCCGTTGAGAAAGATCACCCGCCCGGGCAAGCCCTTCCGCACCAGCCGAGGCTACCGCCCCTCGGCCCCACCGATCACGGTCTTGGGTTAGGGCTTGGGCCAGGTGGATTCGAGGAAGTGGTGGAAGCGGGCGGCGGGTGGGGGTAGGGGGTGGTCGGTGCGCCAGGTGAGGCCGATGGTGCGGCGGGCGGCGGGGGTGGTCAGGGGGAGGCCGATGGTGCCGGAGGCGCCGGCGAATTGTTCGGGGAGGATGGCGACGCCCAGGCCGGCGGCTACGAGGCCTTCGATGGTGGCGAGGTCGGCGCTTTCGAAGGAGATCCGTGGGATTACTCCGGCTTCGGCGAAGAGGGCGTCGATGAGGGTGCGGTAGCCGAAACCTACCGGGGTGGTGACGAATTCGTCGTTGGACAAAGCGGCGAGGGTGATTCGTTTGCGGGATCGGAGGGGGTGGGCCGGGGGGACGACGAGGACCAGGCGTTCGCGTTGGAGTGGAAGCCAGCCGAAGTTGCCTGGCTCCTGCCAGGAGGTGACCGCCAGTTCGACGGCGCCCGACTGCAGGTCGTTGCGAATGTGGTGGTGGGGTTCCTGGCTGAGTAGGACTCGGACGCCGGGGGCGTGTTCGTGGAAGCCGCGCAGGAGTTGCGGGACCAGCGAGGTGGCCATCGAATCGAGGAAGGCCAGGCGGACTACGCCGCTGTCGGGGTTCAGGCGGGCGGCCAGTTCGACGGTGAGTTGGTCGTAGCGGCCGATCAGGTCGCGGGCGGTGGCGACGACGAGTTCGCCGTTCGGGTTCAAGCGGACGCCGGACGGAACGCGTTCGAACAGGCGGGTGCCGAGTTCGGCTTCGATACGAGCCAGGGCGCGGGAGAGGGTGGGCTGGCTGACGCCGAGGATCGCGGCGGTGTCGGTGAGGTGCTGGTGGTCGGCGAGGGCCACCAGCCAGTCGAGGTCGCGCAGCAGCACAGGCAGCATCATACGTTTCGCGCATCGAGATGCGATAAATCCGACATTGGACGTATGAGGGTGGCAGGCCCAGGATCGTCGGGTGACCGCAGTTGTCGAGCCGGAGATCCGGCAGATCGAGATGGGATATCTGCCCGGCAGTCCGGGATATCGCCGGGTGCTGGTGGCGCTGTTCGCCGCCGGGATGGCGACATTCGTGCTGCTCTACGACACCCAGGCGCTGCTGCCGGAGTTCGTGGACGCGTTCGGTATCTCCCCCGCGCAGAGCACGCTGGTCATGTCGGTGACGACCGCCGCGCTGGCCCTCGCACTGCTGGTCTTCGGGCCGCTGTCCGAGGCGGTGGGCCGCACGCGGCTCATCCACTTCTCGCTGATCTCCTCGGCCGTGATCGCGCTGGCGTGTGCGTTCGCGCCCAGCTGGGATGCCTTGCTGGCGTTGCGGCTGCTGGGCGGAATCGCCCTCGCCGGCCTGCCCGCTGTGGCGACGGCGTATCTGCGTGAGGAACTGCACCCGTCCACGCACGCCCGCGCGGCGGGCCTCTACATCGGTGGGACCGCGCTCGGCGGCATGGCGGGGCGACTCGTAACCGCGCCGATCGCCGAGGCAGCCGGTTGGCGGTGGGCGCTGGTGGCCGCCGCTGGAGTCGCGTTGATCTGTGCGGTGATCGTCGCGCTCACCCTGCCCGCCTCCCGGAACTTCGTCGCGCGCCCGGCTCGGCCACGAAACATTCTGGCGATGGCCCGCGGTGCGCTGTCCGACCGAGCGCTGCTCGCGTTGTACGTGATCGGCGCCTGTTCGGTAGGAGCTTTGGTCGCGGTTTTCAATGCGCTCGGATTCCGGCTCACCAGTTCGCCTTTCCATCTCGGAGTCGGTGTGGTGAGCCTGGTCTATCTCGTCTATCCGCTCGGCACGATCAGCTCCACGGTGTCCGGCCGCCTCGCGGACCGCCTGGGCCGGCGAGCGATCATGCCGGTCGGCAGCGCGCTCGCGCTCGCCGGAGTGGGGCTCACCCTGTCGGGGTGGCTGCCGGTCGTCGTCGCGGGGGTCGCCGTACTCACCGTCGGCTTCTTCGTCACACACGGATTGGCCAGCGGCTGGGTGGCAGCTCGCGCGCACGCTTCCGGAGCCAGTACCAGTCAAGCCGCATCGTTCTATCTGTTTGCCTACTACGTCGGTTCGTCGGTGTTCGGCAGCCTCGGCGCGCACGCTTGGACCAGCGCGGACTGGCCTGGCGTCGTAGCACTGACGGCGGCGTTGGTAACCGTGGCGGGCGTCCTGTCGCTCGCGCTGCGTCGCATACCGGTGTTGGGCGCCAGCACAATTCACGAATCCGAGTTGAAACCGTTGCTACACAGCCGTATCGACTGAAGGCCCGGAGTCATACACTGGCGGAGCGGTTTTCGCGCAGGGTTCGAGAAAGGCTCCCCATGCGGATTTTCGGGATGCTGTTGTTCGCCATTCTTATCGGGCCGCTCGTCGGCGCCTTAGCCAGGCTGGTTTTGCCTGGGAAGCAGAATATTTCGTTCTTCAAGACCTGGGCGCTGGGCACACTCGGCGCCTTCATCGGCGGGATCGTCGCGCTGATTTTCGGGCTCGATTCCACCAGCGGCATCGACTGGGCCCAGTGGGCTCTGCAGATCGTCTGCGCCGCGGTGTTGATCGCGGCGGCCAGTCGATCCAGCCTCGTTCGCAGGTAGCGCTGCCACAAGGCAATGCTTTACGTCGGTGGGCACCGGCACTGAAAGGTGCCGGCGCCCACCGACGTTCAGTTCAGCGCGGGACCTCCGACTGCGCACCGACGCCGCTGACCATGCTGCGGACCTGCCGCGCCGCCACCGACAGGGTGGCGAGGTCGTGGGTGCCGGATTCGAACAGTTCCGACAGGGCGGCGCGGGCGCGGCCGAGGCGGGACTGGTTCTTGGATTCCCAGTAGGCGATCTTCTCGTCGGCGGTTTCCTCCGGGTCACCGGCGGAGAGCACGTCGAGGGTGAGCGACCGCAGCGAGCCGTACATGTCGTCGCGGAGGGCGAGGCGAGCCAGGGCGTGCCAGCGGTCGCCACGCTCGAGATGACTGACGGCCTGGAGCAGCCAGTCGATCTTGAGATGCTCGTTGAGCGCGTAGTACAGCGATCCGACCTCGTCGCCGCTGCGGTCGGTGATGTCGGCGATATCGATGACATCGAGCAGCGGGAACAGGTTGAGCAGCCCGAAGACCTCGGTGGTGAGGTCCTTGGGCGCGCCCCGTTTGACGAGCTCGGCGGACTGGTCGGTGAGCATGGCGACGTGATGTCCACGCAGCCAGCCCTGAACCTTCGGCGCCAGTTCGCGGACGCCGCGGCTGTAGCGGTTGATCTCGGCGCCGACCGCGATGGGCTGCGGGCGGTTGCTCAGCAGCCAGCGGGAAGCCCGGTCCAAGGTCTTCTTGGTTTCCAGCTCGAGTTCGTCGCGAACGCCGATGGAGGTGTCGGACCCGCGGATCCGCGCCCAGGTGTCGTGCAGGCCGAAGATCTCGCTGGCGGCGGCGAAGGCGCGCACGGAATCGGTTGTGCTGGCCCCGATTTCCTCGTTGAGCCGGTGTGCGTAGGTGATGCCGCCGTAGTCGACCATCTCGTTGACGATCATGGTGGTGAGGATTTCCCGGCGCAGCGGATGCTTCTTGATGGCGGCGCCGAAGCGGACGCGCAGCGGTTCCGGGAAGTAGTCGGGCAGCCGGGTGGCGAAGTGCTGCATGTCCGGCAGGTCCGAGTCGAGCAGGTCGGCTTTCAGCGAAAGCTTCACGTGCGCCATGAGATTCGCGAGCTCCGGCGAGGCCAGCCCGGAGCCTTCCTCGAGGCGGCGCTTCATCTCCACCTCGCTGGGCAGCGCCTCGAGTTCGCGATCCAAGCCGCGCCGCTCTTCCAGATCCTCGACGAGCCGCATGTGCACATTCAGCATGCGGGCCGCGTTGAAGCGCGAGATGCCCATCAGGAAGTTCTGGGAGACGTTGTCCTGCAACACCATCCGGGCCACATCGTCGGTCATGGAGGCGAGCAGCGGATTGCGCTCAGGTTCGGGCAGCAGGCCGCCGCTGACCACGCTGTCCAGCAGGACCTTGATATTGACCTCGTGGTCGGAGCAGTCCACACCGGCCGAGTTGTCCAGCGCATCGGTGTTCATCTTGCCGCCGCCGCGGCAGAACTCGATACGGCCCAGGGCGGTGGCGCCGAGGTTGCCGCCCTCGCCGATCACCTTGACGCGCAACTGGTTTCCGTTGACGCGCACCGGATCATTGGACTTGTCACCGACTTCGGCGTTCGACTCGGTGCTGGCCTTGATGTAGGTGCCGATACCACCGTTCCAGAGCAGCCCGACCGGCGCGAGCAGGATCGCGCGCACCAGGTCCGGCGGTGACAGCGAGACCACATCGTCGCTGAGCCCCAAGGCCTTTCGTGCCTGCGGGCTGATCGGCACCGCCTTCACGGTGCGATCCCACACGCCGCCGCCCGCGCTGATCAGCGCGGTGTCGTAGTCGGCCCACGAGGAGCGCGGCAGTTCGAACATGCGCTGCCGCTCGGCGTACGAAGTGGCCGCGTCCGGATTCGGATCGAGGAAGATGTGCCGATGGTCGAACGCCGCGACCAGTCGGATGTGCTCGGACAACAGCATGCCGTTGCCGAACACGTCGCCGCTCATATCGCCGACGCCGACCACGGTGAAATCCTGTGTCTGCGTGTCGATATCCATCTCGCGGAAGTGCCGCTTCACGCTCTCCCACGCGCCCTTGGCGGTGATGCCCATCGCCTTGTGGTCGTAGCCCGCGGACCCGCCGGAGGCGAACGCGTCGCCGAGCCAGAAACCGTAGCTCTGGGCCACATCATTGGCGATATCGGAGAACGTGGCGGTGCCCTTGTCTGCGGCCACCACCAGGTAGGTGTCGTCGCCGTCGCGGCGGATCACCCGCGCGGGCGGGCGCACTTCGCCGGTGGCGCGGTCGACGTTGTCGGTGATGTCGAGCAGGCCGGAGATGAAAGTCCGGTAGCAGGCAACACCTTCCGCGCCCAGCGCCTGCCGGTCCACGCCGGGATCGCCGGTGGCCGCGGGCGGCTGCTTCACCACGAAACCGCCCTTGGCGCCGACCGGCACGATGACCGCGTTCTTCACCGCCTGCGCCTTCACCAGGCCCAGGATCTCGGTGCGGAAATCCTCCAGCCGGTCGGACCAGCGCAGCCCGCCGCGCGCCACCGGACCGAAGCGCAGGTGCACGCCCTCGATCCGCGGCGAGTACACGAAGATCTCGAATTGCGGTTTGGGCTTGGGCAATTCGGCGATCAGCTGCGGCTCGACCTTGATCGAGAGGAAGTCGCGCGGTGTGCCGTCGACATCGGTGACGTAGTAGTTGGTGCGCAACGTGGCCTTGATCAGGCCGAGGATGGCGCGCAGGATGCGGTCGGCGTCGAGGCTGACCACGTCATCGATGCGGCCGCGCAGCTGGGCTTCCAGCTGCTGGGCGTCGTCCTCGTCGACAGTGTCGGGATCGAAGCGGGCCGCGAACAGGTCGACGAACAGCCGCGCCACATCCGGGTAGGTGAGCAGGACGCGGGAGATATTGGCCTGGCTGTACGGGAAACCGGCCTGCTGCAGGTATTTCGCGTAGGTGCGCAAGATCGACACCGCGCGCCAGGGCAGCCGGGCTCGCAGCACCAGTTCGTTCAGGCCGTCGGCCTCGGCGCGGTCGTACCAGACCGCTTCGAACGCATCGGTGAAACGTTCACGCAGACCGCGCACTTCGGCTTCGAGCGCATCGGCGCGGGCCGAGGCCTCCAGCAGCTCGGCGTCCAGGTCGCGGTCCAGCGAACTGCGCAGCAGCTCCGGCCGGGCGAGCAGGCCGAAGTCGTAGATCCAGCGTTCGCTGGTCTGGCCGCCGGGCAGGTCGAAGAGGATCTGATACGGGCGCTCGTCGACCACCTCGACGCCGAGGCTCTGCAGTACCGGCAGCACCTGGCTCAGCGAAATGCCGCTGCCGCCGATGTAAAGGCTGAACCGCCACGAGCCGGGTTCCGAACCCTGCTTGCGGTACAGGTGCTGATCGATCCGGCCCTCCGCCAGACGTTCCAGCCGGACGATGTCGCCAAGTGCGTGCCGGGGGCCGAAATCCTGCTTGTAGCCCTCGGGGAAGGCGGCCGCATAGCGTTGCACCACACCGGGATCCAGCACGGTGGAGGTGCTGACCTCGTCGTTGAGGTGATCGTCCCAGGTGTGGCTGGCCTCGGCGAGCAGCCGCTGGATGCGTAACCGGTTGGGTTCGGAGGTGTCGGCCAGGGTGCGGGCTTCGCGGGGCGCGACGGAATCCGCGTCCGGCATCCGGACCGTGAAATACACACTGGCGAGCTCGCTTTCGCTGACCCGCGCCGAGTAGTCGATGGAGACGCCGCCGAGTTCGCGGACCAGGATCTCCTGCATTTCCAGGCGCACCCGGGTGGTGTAGCGGTCGCGCGGCAGATAGACCAGGCAGGCGACGAAGCGGCCGTAGCTGTCCTCGCGCATGAACAGCCGCACCTGGCGGCGCAGGCTGACGTTCAGCACCGCCACCGCGGTCTTGCGCATGGTTTCGATATCGGAGGAGAACAATTCGGTGCGCGGGAACGACTGGATGACCTCGAGCATGGCCTGACCGGAGAACGAATCCAGGTCGAAGCCGCTCTCCTCGATGACCGCGCGCACCCGGCGTTCGATCACCGGGATGTCGAGCACGTTCTCGTGCACCGCGGTGACGGTGAAGACGCCGATGAACAGGTGCTCACCGACGATGTTGCCGTGCTCGTCCCAGTCGGCGACGCCGACGAAGTACGGGTACACCGAGCGATGCACGGTGGCCGGGACCAGGCCCTGGGTGAGCATGAGCAGCGGGCGGTCGCCGCCGTTGATCGGGACGCGGAAGTCGGTGCCGACGTCCGGGCGCAGCACGCCCAGGCAGGTGCCAGGCATCGGATTCGACGTGGTCAGGCCCTCTTCGGTGGTGTCGAGGCGATACTGGGCGAAACCGAGGACGGTGAAATTGCCGCTGGCCAGCCAGCGCAGCAGCTCCGCCGTGTCGATCAGATCGCCCGCGGAAAACGGTGCGTCGCCGGCTTTGGCGGCCTGCTTCAGGTCGTCGGCCAGTTTGCTCTGCACCGCCTGGATGGCGTCGGTGTCGCCGATGACCTGGCGCACGTCCGCGACGACATCGGGCATCGCTTGCTCGATCCGGTCCAGCAGTTCACGGCTGGTGGAGGGGTGCAGTTGCAGGTGCATCCAGGATTCGCGCAGGACTCCGCCGTTGCGGTCGACCTCGTGCGGGACGGCCTTGGTCAAGCGGCCGTTCTCGTCGCGTTCGACCTCGAAGATCGGGTGGATGACCTCGCTGACGCTGACACCCATCCGGCTCAGCGACGAGGTGATGGACTCCACGAGCAGGGCCATGTCGTCGGTCACCAGCTGAACCGCCGCGCCCAGCCCGGACGCATCGTCCGGGTGGTACACGCGGACCAGCGCGCGACCCTTCGGGCGGGTCATCGCCAATTCCAGGTGCCGCCGGAAGATTTGGGTGATTCCGGTGATCGCACAGTCCACATCGCCCGCGTCGACGTGGCGGAAGTACGCCTCCTCGAGTGTCCCGAGCGCGTCCCGCAGCGATTCCGGCAAACTCGCGGACCATGCCGCGTTGTCTGCTCGCTCCAGATGGCGCCCGCCATTGGACAATTCGGACGAGACCGTCATAATTTTTCGCCAACTCCTCGGATTCGGTTCCGCAACAAAGTGACGCCGGTCCGAGAGTAGCTGTGCGATACACGCGCGGGGGTGAAATCCCTTCTAAACACAGGGTGTTCACCACTGCCATAGTGGTAGCCGCCGAATTGCCATCGTCAAAAACGCTGGCACAGCACCGATCGGACCGACACCCTCACGTAGACGCGTTCGCAGTAGGTATGACCCCACGGGGACGGCAGGAGGCGACAGCCGACGGGGTGGGTGAACTCAGCCTGGACTGCGCCTGCGCATGCACGGTCACCACCCTAGCGAGAGTTGCGCCACTGTCCAGGTGGACGAAATTTCCTTCGGCGGACCCGGCTTCGGGCCGGTTGCCGCCGCAGGTCCTTCGGCAAGATGGCGCTTTTGTGACACCTTCGGCGAAAAACGCGCTTTCGACAGCATGTTCGGGCCACCTACGCCGAGCGGCGGGGCGATGCGCCGCTGCGCTCGCCCCGCCGCTCGGCGTGGATCGGGATTCGGCCCGGGTCAGTCGCGGGTCAGCTTGCGGTGCGTAACCCGATGCGGGCGAGCCGCTTCCAGGCCCAGACGCTCGATCTTGTTCGCCTCGTACGCCTCGAAGTTGCCCTCGAACCAGAACCATTTGGCGTCATTGTCCGAATCACCCTCCCACGCGAGGATATGGGTGCAGGTGCGGTCCAGGAACCAGCGGTCGTGCGAGATGACCACGGCGCAACCGGGGAACTGCTCGAGCGCGTTCTCCAGCGAACCGAGAGTTTCCACGTCGAGGTCGTTGGTCGGCTCGTCGAGCAGGATCAGGTTGCCGCCCTGCTTGAGGGTCAGCGCCAGGTTCAGTCGGTTGCGCTCACCACCGGAGAGCACGCCGGCCGGCTTCTGCTGATCCGGGCCCTTGAAGCCGAACGCGCTGACGTACGCGCGTGACGGCATCTCCTGGTTACCGACCTGGATGAAGTCGAGTCCTTCGGAGACGACCTGCCAGACGTTCTTCTTCGGGTCGATGCCCGCGCGGTTCTGGTCGACGTAGCTCAGCTTGACCGTCTCGCCGACCTTCACCTCGCCGCTGTCCGGTGCTTCCAGCCCGACGATGGTCTTGAACAGCGTGGTCTTACCGACACCGTTCGGGCCGATGACGCCGACAATGCCGTTGCGCGGCAAGGTGAACGACAGATCCTTGATCAGCTGGCGATCGCCGAAGCCCTTGTCCAGGTTCTTGACATCGACCACGACGCTACCCAGGCGCGGACCGTGCGGAATCTGGATCTCCTCGAAGTCCAGCTTCCTGTGCTTGTCGGCCTCGGCCGCCATCTCCTCGTACCGATCGAGACGGGCCTTGTTCTTGGCCTGACGAGCCTTGGCGCCGGAGCGGACCCAGGCCAGCTCGTCCTTCAAGCGCTTCTGCAGCTTCTGGTCCTTCTTGCCCTGGACCGCGAGCCGCTCGGCCTTCTTCTCCAGGTAGGTGGAGTAGTTGCCCTCGTAGCCGATGGCCTTGCCGCGGTCGAGTTCGAGGATCCACTGGGCGACGTTGTCGAGGAAGTACCGGTCGTGGGTGACGGCCAGGACGGCGCCCGGGTAGGCGGCCAGGTGCTGTTCGAGCCAGAGCACGCTCTCGGCGTCGAGGTGGTTGGTCGGCTCGTCGAGCAGCAGCAGATCGGGCTTGCTCAGCAGCAGCTTGCACAACGCGACGCGGCGGCGCTCACCACCGGAGAGGTTGGTGACCGGCTCGTCCGGCGGCGGGCAGCGCAGCGCGTCCATGGCCTGCTCGAGCTGAGAGTCGACGTCCCAGGCGTCGGCGTGATCCAGGTACTCCTGGAGCTTGCCCATCTCGTCCATGAGCTCGTCGGAGTAGTCGGTGGCCATGAGCTCGGCGATTTCGTTGAAGCGGTCCAGCTTCACCTTGACCTCGCCGAGGCCCTCCTCGACGTTGCCCCGAACGGTCTTCTCCTCGTTCAGATGCGGTTCCTGCATCAGGATGCCGACCGTGGCGCCGGGCGCGAGGAAGGCTTCGCCGTTGTTCGGCTGGTCCACTCCGGCCATGATCTTGAGCACGCTGGATTTACCGGCGCCGTTCGGGCCGACGACGCCGATCTTGGCGCCGGGAAGGAAGTTCAAGAAGACATCATCGAGCACGACTTTGTCGCCGTGCGCCTTACGAACTTTCTTCATCGTGTAAATGAACTCAGCCATATACGCAAGCCTATCGGTCTAGGGGTCGGTGGAGCGAAGTCGAGGGTGCCGTGGATCAGGCGTCGACCGGCTGTGTTTCGGCGCGGTCGGAGGAGGAGTCGCTCTGCACGGTCGTCGCATCCCCCTGGTTCTCGCCGACACGTGCGCGTTCTTCAGCGCTCGATCCCTGACAAGTATTCCGCATCAGGCTCGCGGGCCCGGAGCCGGACCCGTAGTCGGAGTTGCGGGTGATGGCCGCGGCGCAGCGGGAGAGATCGGGCCCGACGGTGTAGGCCCGTAGTTCCAGCTCGCGGCGGTCGGTGCCGTCCTTGGCGCGGAATTCGACGGTGCGCAGGTGGCCGTGCACGACCACCGGGTCGCCGCGGTGCAGCGAGCCGTCGACGCCGAGGGCGAGCCGGCGCCAGCAGGTGATGGTGAGGAACATCGTCCCGCTGTCGACCCACTCCCCGGAGGCGTCGCGCCGCCGCGAGGTGCTGCCCAGGCGGAAGGTCACCATCGGCTCCCCGGTGGGCAGCTGGCGCCGCACCGGAGTGGTGACGACATTGCCGACGATGGTCGTCAGTGGCTCGTACATGGTTACGCCCCTTCGGATTTCGGACCTGAGCAGACGCCCCGGGTGCTTGCTCCCCGCTGCGAGGACTCCTCCAGCGTGCGCGCCGCGAGCCCGGAACGGATCGCCGAAATCGAATTTGGGGACAACTTTCCCGACTGTGGACACCCACCCCTTCACATGCCGTGACCAGGGCTTTCGCGCTCAGCTTCGAATCGTCTTGCCGAAGCGGCGGACTACGATGCTCAGCCGATGTCGAGATCGGTATTGGCGCCGCAGAGCACGACCACCGGCCGCTCACCCCGGGCCGGCACATAGGCGCCGCTCTGGATGGCGGCGAATGCCGTCGCACCCGAGAATTCGACGACGATGCGGAACTCACGCCACAGATAGTCGCGGGCGGTGACGATGGCATCGTCGGTGACCAGCAGCGACCGCACGTCATAGCGGCGGGCCACATCGAGCGCGATATCGCCGATCCTGGTGGCGCCCAGCACTTCCGAACCTCGACCGGCCGCCCGCACCTCCACCGGACGGTTCGCGCGCAACGCCGCGTGCAGTGCAGGCACACCCTCGGGTTCGATCCCGATCACCGGCTGCCTGCGCCCCAGCGCGGCCGCGACCCCGGCGATCAACCCGCCACCGCCGACCGCGGCCAGCACCGGCGGCCGTCCACGCACCTGCTCTTCGAGTTCGAGCCCGATCACCCCCGCCCCGGCGACCACCGCGGGCAGGTCGTAGGCATGCAGCTGCATGGCCCGCCGTTCCACGGCCAGTTCCTGGGCGTACCGGTGCGCCTCGGCGTAAGTCGTGCCGTGCCACAGCACTTCGGCCCCGTAAGACCACATCGCGGCGACCTTGGTGTGCGGCGCCGACTCCGGCACCACCACCGTGCAGCCCTTGCCCAGCTGGGCGGCGGCCAGCGCGGCGGCGATACCCGCGTTGCCGCCGGAGGCGATGACTACATGATCGGCCGACCTCCCCGACTCCAGCAGCGCGTTCAAACTGCCGCGCACCTTGAAAGTGCCACCGTGCTGCAGGTATTCGAGCTTCAGTGTGACCGGCACCGGTCCGTTCGGACCCGGCACCGAGGTGTGGAACACCGGCGTCTTACGCACCCGACCCGCCAGCCGTTTCCGCGCCGCCCGCACATCCGACCGATACACCCGCCCCGCAACCCTGTCCTCCCCCAGACAATCCTCGAACAGCCCCCGGTCGGTCACGAACGCTCCGTTGCCCGGCGGTATCTCCCCGCCGGCTCACATGTCATTCGCGCACTCCGCGATCACGCTTGTTCAGCTCGGCGAACATCGCGTTGTGCGCGGCCAGCTCGGCGTCGTGGTCGCGGTCGGCCGCTCGGTCGGTGCGCTTCGCCAGTCGCGCGTCGCTGCGCGACCACTGGATCAGCAGCGCCAGCATCACCACGACGAGCGGCACCTCGCCGCTGGCCCACGCGAAGCTGCCGCCGGTGCGCTGGTCGTCGAGCAGGTCGGCATTCCAGCCGAGGCCGAGACCGCGGAAGAACCAGCCGCCCAGCACCGTGGTCATGCTCATCAGCGCGACACCGAAGAAGGCATGGAAGGGCAGCGAGCCGAACACCATGCCCAGCTTGGTCAGCGGTTGCACCTGGCGCGGCTTCGGATCGATGCCGATCACCACCCAGTAGAAGAGATAGCCGCTGAGCAGGAAGTGCAGGTTCATCATCAGGTGCGCGGCATGCGAGTCGACCACCGAGTCGTAGATGCCGCCCAGGTACAGCGCGTAGAAGCCGCCGACGAAGATCACCGACGCGACGATCGGGTGGGTCAGGAACCGCGACACCGGATTGTGCACCGCCGCCAGGATCCATTCGCGCGGCCCCGGCGCACCGGTCTTCCCGGCCGCGGGCAACGTCCGCAGCGCCAGGGTGACCGCGCCGCCGAGCGCGAAAAGAATGGGGGCGAGCATGGACAACGCCATGTGCTGGCCCATGTGCACGCTGAACATCGCGGGCGAATAGCGGCCCACGCCCGAGGACGTGGCCAACAGCAGGACCGCGCAGCCGGACAGCCAGGCGATGGTCCGGCCGACCGGCCAGGAGTCGCCGCGCGAGCGCAGGCGGCGCACCCCGATCAGATACAACACCGCCGCCACGATGGCCAGCGTGCCGAAGATCAGGTCGAAGCGCCAGTCGAACAGCAGCCTTGTCAGAGTCGGCGGGCCGGCCAGGTTGTAGCCGATCTCGACTTCCGCAGGTGTCGGCGAGGTTGTCGGTGCGGGCGGCGGGGTGCGGCCGAGGCCCACGGCGAGGCCCATGGTGGCGGCGAAGATCAACGCTTCGACGCCGCCGAAGCGGATCAGCGCACCCCGATCGCTCGGGTCCGCGGCCAGTGCAGGCAGGGCCGCACGGCGCTGCATGTAGCCGAACACGCCGAGCACGATCAGCGCCGCCGCCTTCGCGACGATCAGCTGGCCGTAGGTGGTGCTGAACAGCTCCGACCAGGACACCCGGACCACCGAATTCAGGACCCCGCTGGCCGCGATGACGACGAACGCGACCGTCGCGGTGAGCGAGAACCGTCGGGCCGCGAGCGCCGTGTGTGCGCCGCCGCGCATCGCGTAGGCGAGCACCGCGAACAGTCCGCCGACCCATACCGCGGATGAGATCAGGTGCAGGATCAGGCTGTTGGTCGCCAGATCGTGCGAGCCGCCGGATGACGAGTGCCCGGTCAACGCCAGCGGCATCATCGTCACGATGGCTCCGCCGAACAGCACCGGCGCCCAGCCCCACCGCAGCGCGAGCCGGCAGCCGACCGCGACGATCAGTGCGAGCACGACCGTGGTCCGCCACGCCTGCGCCAGGTCCACCAGATCGATCGCGCGCCAGAGCTGCTCGGGCCGCCAGACCTTCCCGACGTGCTGGCCGGTCGTGTCCGACACCGTCAGCGGGACCAGCAGCGCCGCACAGCAAGCCCACATCACCGCGAAGTTGGAGGCGCGCCGCAACGCCCGGTAGCCGGCGACGTCGAGTAGCCCGTTGGATTGCGGCGGTACCAGGAACGCCGCGAACATCAGCGAGCCCACCGTCAGCGCCGCGAGCAGATCATTGAGCGCCCGGATCGCGGGCAGGCCGTAAGTGGTCAGTGGACCGGGATCAGGTATGCCCAGCAGACTCAGCGCCTGCGCCGCCGAAAGCCCCACGACCAGCGCCGCGACCACGGCCGCGACAGCGATCGAAATCGCGGTGACCACGGCGAACGCCCCCGATGAACCCGTCCCCGCGGCGTCCGATACCTCTGCTTCGGCGTGCGGGTCCAGCGGTGACGACATACGACTGAGCGTAGTTGGACACTTAATACGTAGCCCGGCCGGGTTTGGGCCGATAACCTGTTCCTGGGCCGGCCCGGCCCGACACGACAAAAATGTTTCCGTCGCTAACAAGTAGCGATCTGGACGGTCGCTATACTTGCCGTGCTGGACAGCAAGGGCCAATGTCGGCCAAGGTGGAACCCCATCAACTGCCTCCGTAGCTCAGTTGGATAGAGCAAGGGCCTTCTAATCCCTAGGTCGCAGGTTCGATTCCTGCCGGGGGCGCTTCACCGGATGTACCTGCGGTTCCGACCGCAGGTACATCGTTTCCCGTGTCGCGCTGCGCTCAAACATCCAGGCTGTCCGTCCCCGCCGGATTCGCGCGTGCGAGCGGCAACATTCCGATGCCCCGAGGTCGCTCCAGCGACCGGCAACGCAGGCTGAGGCAAGTTCCGTGAATCTTGTTTACATGTAACCAATATGCGACTAGGTTTGCGTTACATGTAATGGAATTGGGCTGACAGCCTGACGCCGAGAGTTCAGAGAAGGAAAGCTGTTTCATGATCGCGATCGTGCTCGCCCTCGGTGCGGCGTTCGGCTGGGGTACCTCGGACTTCCTCGGGGGGTTGAAAAGTCGTACGCTCCCGCTGCTTTCAGTGCTGCTGATCTCGCAGTCCACCGCGCTGGTGCTGGTGACGGTCTTTGCGCTGGTCCGCGGTGGCGGTCTGCCGGAACCTGCCTCGCTCGGCTATGCCGCCTTGGCGGGGCTTGCGGAAACTGCTGCGGTTGCCGCGCTGTATCGCGGGTTGGCGGTCGGCAGCATCAGCATTGTCGCGGCGGTCGCGTCGACTGCGCCGGTGGTGCCCCTGCTGGCCGGGTTGTTGCTCGGCGAGGTGCCGGGAGTACTTCAATTGGCCGGGCTCGCTGTGGCTCTCATCGGTTTGATGGTTGCTTCGTATCAGTCCGATCAGGGCGGTAAGGGCGGTCAGGTGTTGCCGAGCATCGGCTTCGGCCTGCTCGCCGCGGCCGGCTTCGGCACCTTTTTCTTGGCCATGGACACCGCGAGCACGGGTGATATCGGATGGGCGCTGCTGACCGCACGGCTCACCGCCGTCGGACTGATCGGTGCTGTCGTTCTCGTCGGACGGCAGCGAGTCACGTTGCCGCCCAAGGATATCCCCGCGATCGCGCTCATCGGCGTGCTGATCGTGGCCGCCGATGCCCTCTACGCGACCGCCTCGACCCTCGGCATGGTCGGCGTCGTCGCCGTACTGGGGGCCTTGCACACCCTCGTCACCATCGCGCTGGCTCGAATCTTCTTGAACGAGAAGCTCGGTCGCCCGCAACAGGTCGGCGTCGGGGCGGCGCTGGTTGGAGTCCTCGCGATCGCGACAGGCTGACGCGGATTGCCCTGACGGGCCTAGCGCTGGTTGTCGAAGGCCGCGTCGAAGGCGGCCGCCGGGGGTGTGATCGCGTTGTAGCGGCGGATGAAGGACAGGGCTTCGGGGGCTCCTATCGTGCGGTCCATGCCGGCGTCCTCCCATTCGATCGAGATGGGGCCGGTGTAGCCGATGGCGTTGAGGGCGCGGAAGCAGTCTTCCCAGGGGACGTCGCCGCGGCCGGTGGAGACGAAGTCCCAGCCGCGGCGGAAGTCGGCCCACGGGAGGTGGGAGGAGAGGCGGCCGCGGCGGCCGTCGGTGCAGCGGAGCTTGGTGTCCTTGCAGTCGACGTGGTAGATGCGGTCGGCGAAGTCGAGGATGAAGGCGACCGGGTCTAGGTCCTGCCAGATGAAATGTGAAGGGTCCCAGTTCAAGCCGAAGGCCGGGCGGTGGTCGACGGCGGCCAGGGCGCGCACGGTGGTCCAGTAGTCGTAGGCGATTTCGCTGGGGTGCACCTCGTGGGCGAAGCGGATGCCTTCGGTGTCGAAGACGTCGAGGATGGGGTTCCAGCGGTCGGCGAAATCCTGGTAGCCGCGGTCGATGGTTTCCGGTGGGACCGGCGGGAACATCGCGACCGTGTGCCAGATGCTCGAGCCGGTGAAACCGACGACGGTGCGGACGCCGAGAGCGGCGGCCGCCCGGGCGGTGTCGGCCATTTCGGCGGCGGCGCGGCGACGGACGCCTTCGGGTTCGCCGTCGCCCCAGATGCGGGCCGGGATGATGGCGCGGTGGCGCTCGTCGATCGGGTGGTCGCAGATCGCCTGGCCGACCAGGTGATTGGAGATGGCGAAAACCTGGAGGCCGTGGCGTTCCAGGGTTTTGCGTTTGGCTGCCACGTAATTCGGGTCAAACAGCGCCTTGTCGACTTCGAAATGGTCGCCGGAACAGGCGATTTCGAGTCCATCGTAGCCCCAGTCGGCGGCCAGGGCGCACACCTGCTCGAAGGGCAGGTCCGCCCATTGGCCGGTGAACAGCGTGATCGGTCTCATGATTGTGCTCCTCCGATGGCGGTCCAGCGGCCCTGCTCGGCCGCGCTCGCCTCGACTGCCGCGAGCACGCGCTGCACGGCGAGCCCGTCGGCGAAGGTGGGTTCGGGATCCTTGCCGGCCGCGATCGCGATGACGAGGTCGGCGACCTGATTGGCGAAGGTGTGGTCGTAGCCGAGGCCATGTCCGGGCGGCCACCAGGCGCCGGCGTAGGGGTGCTGCGGTTCGGTGACCAGGATGCGCCGGAAGCCGGCGGTCTCGGGCTCCTCGGTGTGGTCGTGGAACCACAGCTCGTTCATCGCCTCCAGGTCGAAGGCCAGCGAGCCGCGAGTTCCGTTGAGCTCCAGGCGTAATGAGTTCTTGCGGCCCGCCGCGACCCGGCTGGCCTCGAAGGAGGCCAGCCCGCCGCCGGAGAGCCGCCCGAGGAACAGGGCGGCGTCGTCGACGGTGACGGGCCCGCTGCCCGGCCCGTCCGGGAGCGGGCGTTCGGTGACGAAGGTGTCCAGCATGGCCGACACCCCGGTCAGCGCTTCCCCGGTGACGAACTGGGTGGCGTCGATGATGTGCGCGCCGATATCCCCGAGCGCACCGGATCCGGCGCGCTGCCGGTCCAGTCGCCAGCTCAGCGGCGTTTGCGGATCGGCGAGCCAGTCTTGGAGATACTGCGCCCGCACATGCCGGATCGTGCCGATTCGCCCCTGTGCCACCAGGTTTCGGGCCAACGCCAGCGCCGGCACTCGCCGGTAGCTGAAGCCGACCATGGACCGCACCCCCTGGCGGGCGGCCCGCTCCGCCGCCGCGGCCATCGATTCCGCCTCGGCCACGGTATTGGCGAGGGGCTTCTCGCACAGCACGTGTTTTCCGGCTTCCAGTGCGGCAATGGCGATTTCGGCATGACTGTCGCCAGGGGTGCAGATATCGATGAGATCGACATCGTCTCGTGTGAGCAGGAGTTTCCAGTCGCTCACCGCACTCCCCCAGCCGAGCCGGGCGGCCGCCGCGCCCGCCCGCTCGGCATCCCGGCCCGCGAGTACCGAAAGTACGGGCTGCCAAGGCAATTCGAAGATCGCGTCCACGCTGCGCCAGGCGTGCGAATGGGCGCGGCCCATGAAAGCATGGCCGACCAGGCCGATACCGATCCGCGGGCGGTGTGTCGATGTCATCGGGCTCCTCAGAAGCCGTTGGCCAGGTACTGATCCACGTTGTCTTTGGTCACCACCGCGGAGAAGGTCGTAATCTTCGCGGGCACATCGTGTTCGGCGAGATCACCGAGTGCTTTCCGCTGCCCCAGCAGCCGGGCGAGCGTGACGGCGGAGGAGGCCATGGCCGGGCTGTAGAGCACGGTGGCCTGCAATGGCGAGTTCCCACCTTTGATCTCGTTCATGGCCTGGGTCGAGCCGGCGCCGCCGACCATCACGAATTCACCGGCGCGGTTGGCCTGCCGGATGGCGGCGAGCACGCCGATGCCTTGATCGTCGTCGTGATTCCACATCGCGTCGATCCTTTTCACCGCCTGCAGCATCTGGCTCGCCACCTGCTGCCCGCCCGCAGCCGTGAAATCGGTGGATTGCCTTGCCTCGACCCGGAATCCGGCGGTGGCGAGCGCGTCCTTGAAGCCCTGGCTACGTTCCTGGGTGAGCTGCAGGTTGTCGATTCCGGCGATCTCCACGATCACCGGATTGGCGATGTTCTTCTCCCGCATCTTGGCGATGATGAAATTGCCCGCATTGATGCCCATGCCGTAGTTGTCGCCGCCGATCCAGGTGCGGTAGGCCAGCGCCGAGGCAAACACCCGGTCCAGATTGACCACCGGAATCCCCGCTGACATAGCGCTTTTCGCGACAGCGGTAAGGGCGTTGCCATCGAACGGCAAGATCACCAGGACATCGACCTTCTGATTGATCAACGTCTGCACCTGCTCGATCTGGCGGGCGACATCGTTGGTGCCCTCGGTGAGCTCGAGCTTCACATCGCTGAGCCCGCTGGCCTGCGCTCGGGCGTTTCGGGTGATGGCCGCGGTCCAGCCGTGATCGGCTGCGGGCGCCGAGAACCCGATGCGTACCTCCTTTCCGGCGGCGGCGTTCTCGCCGGTAGTTCCCGCAACCTGAGTGTTGGAGGTGCTGTCGTTGGAGGTGCAGGCCGCCGCGAGCAGGCCCGCGCCGGCGGCCAGACCGCCGAGCAGGACGCCGCGACGGGAGGGGATGTTGGTGGTGCTCATGGGTATTCCTTTGTGTTTTAACGGTTCTCAGGTGAGAGTCGGGACGGCCCGCGCGCGGCCGAAGCGCTGGAACAGCAGGACGGCGACGATGATCGCGCCCTTGCCGATCGCCTGGATGGGTTGTGCCAGGTTGTTGAGGATGAACAGGTCCTCGATGACGGTGAAGACCAGCACCCCGAGGATCGACCCGGTGATGGTGCCGAAACCGCCGCTGAGCAGCGTGCCGCCGATGACCACCGCGGCGATCGCGTCCAGTTCGTAGAGCTGGCCGTTGGTGCTGGACCCGGTGGTCGTCTGTGCGGTGAGCATGATCGCGGCGATACCGCAGCACAGTCCGGAGAGCACGTAGAGCAGCAGGGTGTGCCGCCGCACGTCGATACCGGCCAGCCGGGCCGCCTCCGGATTGCCGCCGACCGCGAAGCTGCGCCGGCCGAAAGTGGTGCGCTCCAGCAGGATCCACCCGATCGCGACCACGACGAGGAACAGATAGACCATCAGGGGAATGCCCAGCACGCGCTCCTGCGCCAACGCCAGCAGGTCGGTGGTGACCAGCTGTGACTGCCGGCCCGAGAGTTCCTCGGCCAGCCCGCGCGCAGCCACCATCAACGCCAGCGTGACGATGAACGGCACGAGCTTGCCGTAAGCGATGAGCGCCCCGTTCAACAGTCCACAGGCCGCACCGACCGCCAAGGCGCAGAACACCATTCCGGCCACGCCATAGGACTGCGTCGCGGTGGTTGTGCACCACACCGAGGCCAGCGCGATGATGGCACCCACCGACAGGTCGATGCCCCCGCCGATGATCACGAACGTCATCCCGACGGTGACCACGCCGATCACCGACGCCAGGGTCAGGATGGTGATCAGATTGCTGGTGCTGAGGAAGTCTTCACCCTTGGTCAGCGCGCCGACCAGCACCAGCGCCAGCAGCGCGAGTACCAAGGTCGCGTGTTTGCGAATCTCCCTGTGTGCCTTGCGCGGAGTGGCGGCCGGGGGTCGATCACCCGGTGGGGCAACCACTTTCGCCTGAAGCTCGCTCACAGCGCGCTCCCTTCCATGATCATCGCGATGACGTCGTGTTCGGTGAGGTCGGCCGCGGGCGCGGTGTGGATCACCGCGCCGTCGCGCAGCACCAGCACCCGGTCCGAGAGGGCGAGCAGTTCCGGCAGGTCGCTGGAGACCAGCAGCACCGCGACGCCCAGCTCGGCCAGCCTGCGGATCTGGGCGTACACCTCGGCGCGGGCGCCGACATCGACGCCGCGGGTCGGTTCGTCCAGCAACAGCACGCGGGTGTCGTCGAGCAGCCAGCGGGCCAGGATCGCCTTCTGCTGATTGCCGCCGGAAAGTTCCCGCACCGGGTGCATGGGGTCGGCCGGGCGAACTCCGACGCGGGTGCTCGCAGCGCGGGTGTCGGCGCGTTCGCGACGGCGATCGAACCAGCCGAAGCGGGAGTAGCGCGGGAGCGCGGCGGCGGAGATGTTGCGGCCCACCGATTGCAGGAGGAACAGGGCCTGCGATTTGCGTTCCTCCGGGGCGAGTCCCAGCCCGGCGGACACCGCGGCGCGGGTACTGCCCGGTCGGAGTCGGCGGCCGTCGACCAGGACCTGGCCCGCCGATGGCCGGCGCGCGCCATAGATCGACTCCAGGATTTCGGACCGGCCCGCGCCGACGAGTCCGGCCAGGCCGACGATCTCCCCGGCGTGCACGGTGAACGACACATCGTGGAATCGGCCGCTGAGGCCGAGTCCCGCGACGCGCAGTACTTCCGGGGTGCCGGTGCGCGGTGACCGTGCCGCGGCCTCTTGGGGATCACGGTTCCCGGTCATCAGCGACACCACGTGCTGTGTGCTGGTGGTGCTCGCGGGCAGACCGGCGGCGACTGTGCGGCCGTCTTTGAGCACGGTGATCCGGTCGCCGATCGTCCGGATCTCCTCCAGGCGGTGCGAAATATAAACCACCGCAACGTCTTCCGCGCGCAGCTGGGCGATGATCCGGAACAGGTTGCCGACCTCGTCGTTGCCCAGCGCCGCGGAGGGTTCATCCATCACGATCAGGCGCGCGTCGTAGGACAGCGCCCGCGCGATGCTGACCACCTGCTTGGCCGCGGCAGGCAGGGTCGCGACGATCGTCTCGGGCCGCAATTCGGAATGGCCCAGGCGGCCGAGCAATTCGGTGGTCGCGCGGGCGGCCGGGGCACGGCGGGTGAATCCGGCGCGTGCGTGCTCGTGCCCGAGAAAGATGTTCTCGGCGATGCTCAACCCATCGCACAAATCCAGTTCCTGATAGATCGTCGCGATGCCCAGCCTGGTGGCGTCCGCCGGACCCGATAGTCGCACCGGGGCACCGCGCCAACGCATTTCACCCGCATCCGGCTGATGTGCGCCCGAGAGCACTTTGATCAGCGTCGATTTGCCGGCGCCGTTCTGCCCGAGCAGGCAATGCACCT
Organism: Nocardia sp. XZ_19_385; assembly: GCF_015355755.1. Classification (NCBI taxonomy): domain Bacteria; kingdom Bacillati; phylum Actinomycetota; class Actinomycetes; order Mycobacteriales; family Nocardiaceae; genus Nocardia; species Nocardia sp. XZ_19_385. The sequence continues at coordinate 70,074 of NZ_JACVEE010000004.1, read as the reverse complement.
CCCCCGCTCGCACCTCGAGGTCGACGTGGTCGAGTGCGCGTACGCCCGGGAATTCCTTGACGATTCCCTGCATGGTGAGCACGGCGTCCTGGATTGTTGGAGCCATGGTCGGCCTCCTTGCCGACGCCGCCGGTCAGGCGACGCTGAAAACGTGATCGCTGATGAGCCGGGCCGCGCCGATCAAACCGCCGACTCCGGCGAGCTCGGACAGCACGATCGGCAGATTGCCGGTGGCCAGTGGCAGGGACCGCCGGTAGACCACACTGCGGATCTCGGCGAGCAGCGGATGCCCGAAGCCGGTGACACCTCCGGCGATCACCACCAGCCCGGGGTTGAAGAAGCTGACCAGTCCGGCCAGCACTGTGCCGAGATGTGCGCCCGCGTCGCGAATCATGCTCACTGCCAACGGATCTCCCGCAGCGGCGGCATCGGCGACATCGACCGCGGTCAGCGTTCCCGCCGCCGCCAGCCGTTCGGCGAGGAACGCCGAACGCCCGGACCGCGCGTGCACCATCGCCTCCCTGGCCAGGGCCGCGCCGCCCGCGTAGGCCTCGAGGCATCCGGTGTTGCCGCAGGCGCACACCGGACCGTCATCGCTGATCCGGATATGCCCGATGTCCCCCGCGCTGCCGGAGACACCGCGATAGATGTCGCCGCCGACCACGATCCCGCAGCCGACGCCAGTGCCGATCTTGACCAGCAGGAAGTCCTCGACGGAAGGCGCTGAGCCGGAGTGTATTTCGCCCAGCGCCAGGATGTTGACGTCGTTGTCGACCAGCACCGGGCAACCGAGTTCCTGCGCGAGGACCTCACGCACCGGAAACCGATGCCAGCCGGGCATGATCGGCGGCGACACCGACATTCCGTCGCGGAAGCTGACCGGGCCGGGCACGCCGATCCCCGCGCCGTGCAGTCGAGCGCCCGGCGCGTGTTCTTCGCGCAACTTGCCGAGGAGATCGAGCACCCGCTCCAGCACCGCGGCCGGGCCCTGCCGGATATCGCATGACTCGGAAAGCTTTCCGAGAAGCCGTAATTCGCCGTCGGTGACCGCTACATCGATGGAGGTGGCGCCGATGTCCACCGCGGCAAACCGGAGCCCCGAGGCCAGCCGGGCGATGGCCGATCGCCGCCCGCCGCTGGAGGCCGCGAGCCCGCCCGCCTCGACCAGGCCGAGCTCGGCCAGCCGATCGAGCTCTACCGCGAGTTTGGAGCGCGAGAGCTCCATCGGATGTCCGAGGTCCGACCGGGACTGCGGCCCGCGATCGCGCAGCAGCCGCAAAAGCCGTACCTGGTGAGTGTTTTCGGGTCGAGCCGCGATCCGCATCGGGTCCTTCTTTCCTACGGATACCGCGATTCAACGCCTTTTACCGCACGCTGTCCCGACTTTCGAAGAATTCGGACGAAGTTTGTTCTGTACCAAGACAAAGTCGGGGTTGCGTTGGCGCCGAAGATGTTCCGAGGGGGCTGGGTTCAGCTGTCGCGTCTGGCGGTCCGGCGCTGGTTGGCGCGGTGGGTGAGGGCGTCGAGGATGCGCTGCCAGGCCGGGGACGCTTCGGAGATTCGGGAGACGACGAGTTTTTGATCCGCGCTTTCGGCGGGGTCGCGGTGCTGGATCTCCCAGGCGTCCAGGTCATCGATGAGCTGGTCCAGGCGCGGGTCGTGCGGATGCCAGTCGACCGCCGCGTCGCAGGCCAGCATCAGGCGGATCAGCTCGGGGTCGTCGAGGCTCGCGTTCTTGTCGCGGATCCGCCGCGGCAGGGAGTCCGGGTTCAGGGTCTGGCCCAGGATCCAGGCGTCCCGCTCGAGCAGAACCCGCTGTTCGCTGATACCGAGGCCGCGCATCCGGTTCAGGATGGCGATGACCTCGGGTGGCAGGACCAGTCTTTCGCCACTTTCCAGTTGGGCGATGCGGCGTCGGTGCGCGGTGAGCTGGTCGACCTTGCGCTGTAGTTCGGCGTCGATGGCGGTGATGGCCGCGGCGAACTCGGCGGGCCGGGCTTGCAGCAGGGCGTCGATCCGGGCAAGCGGAACACCGGCGTCGGCGAGAGTTCGGATCCGGATGAGGTCTACCGCCGCCTGGGCGGTGTAGCGACGGTAGCCGGAGGCATCGCGCTCGGGTTCGGGGAACAGGCCGACCTGGTGGTAGTGGCGAACGGTGCGGACAGTCACGCCGGCGGTGGCCGCCAGTTGGCTGATCGTCAGCACCGTTCACCTCCTGGTGCCGAGTCTAGGGGCGGCCCACCTCGGCGATGACATCGCGGATCGCTCGGACCACGGCGTCGGGGCGATCGAAACAGAGCCGGTGGTGGTAGGTGTCGGCGATGAAGCGTTGCTCGCCGCGCGCGACCCCGTTCACCACGGCCGCGTCCAATCTCGCCTTCGGCTCCTGCGGACCTTGCGCCACGGTGAGAGCGACCAGCGGGACGTCGGGAAGTCCCGGCCCGGCCCGCAGTTCGGCGGCGAGTTCGACCAAACCGCCGCGCTCGGCGATACCGGCTCGGAGCCATGCGTCACTCAGCTTGGCCTCGAGCAGCGGTTGCCGTATGTGCTCGGGGTAGGCGGCGAGCAGCTCGGCATGCGTCGCCCGCAGCTCCGGGTCCATTTGCTGAAGCTGGGCCAGATCAGGGGCCTGCTGTTCGGCGGCGGCCAGGCTCGCCTCGGGCGGCATGAAGTCGTCCCAGTCGTGGTGCAGCGCGTCCAACCACACCAGTCCCGCCACGTCCCGCGGGTACAGCTGTGCGAACCGGTGCGCGAAAAGGCCGCCGAGGGAGTGCGCCGCGAGCACGTAGGGGGCGGGGATATTTTCGGCGCGCAAGAGCTCGCGCAGCTGCGTGGCGACCGCGGCGGCGGTGCGCGGCGCCGGCAGCGGATCGCTGAATCCGCTGCCGCCGCGGTCGTACACCACGGCGGTGGTGAACTGCGAAACCTGCTGCTGGACACCGAAGTAGTCCAACCCCACCGCACTCGCCCCCGGCAGGAATACGACGGCGGGTCCGCCACTGCCCGACCGATGCACGAAAACGCGGCGGCCGTCGATCTCCTGGAATCCGCCGATCGGCGGCGCGAATGTGATGTTGTTCGTCATGCGACCAGGCTCCAACCCTGACGTAGCGTCAGGGTCAAGGGGTGACTATCGCGAAGCCGGGGTCGGGCTTGGAGAACAGGCCCTTCAATTGGGCCAGGACCGCGATATTGCCGTCGACGAGAACGTCGCCCTTGGCGATGGCCTGCTGCATGTCGCCGCCCGCGAGCATGTTCCGCAGGAACGCGCCCCGGGTGAGGGTGAGGGTGGCGTCGGGGGCGGGCAGGCCGTCGTCGGGCCAGCGGTCGTAGTGGACGAGCACGCCGTTGCGAAGTTCGGCCCGGTGCACCCGGTCGCGGTCGTCGCGGAAGCGCCAGTCGGTGGTCACCTTGGTGTCCCAGGCCTTCGGGCCGTCGACGTTCAGGGAGAGGGCGTCGAAGGCTTGCTCCACGGTCAGGGCGGCGAGCAGGCCCGTCGAGTTCGCCGCCGTCGGTGTGCCGAAGGAACCGTTGCGCAGCTCGTGCGCGCCGGAGAGATAGAAATTGCGCCAGGTGGCGTTCTCGGAACCGTAACCGAGTTGCTCGAAAGCGCTGGCCTGCAAATGCTTTGCCTTCGTGTGGCCCGGCTCGGCGAAGATGACATAGTTGACCAGCTGGACGACCCAGCGGAAATCGCCTTCGTCGTAGGCCTTTTGGGCGGTCTTCAGCACCGACGCCGCGCCACCCATCGCGGCCACATGCCGTTTGGCCGACTCGACCGGCGGATGCTCCCACAGATGCGCCGGATTTCCGTCGAACCAGCCCATGTACCGCTGATAGATGGCCTTCACGTTGTGACTGACCGACCCGTAATAGCCGTGCGTGGACCATGATCGCTCGATCGCGGGCGGCATCCGCAGCATCTCGGCGATCTCGCTGCCGACGTAGCCCTGGTTCAGCAGCCGCAGCGTCTGGTCGTTGAGGTAGCCGTACAGATCCCGTTGCAGCGACAGGAATTCCACGATCTTGTCGGTGCCCCACACCGGCCAGTGATGGGAGGAGAACACCAGATCCGATTGGCGGGCATACAGATTGATCGACTCGGTCAGGTACTTCGACCAGACGTGCGGGTCGCGCACCAGCGCGCCACGCAGGGTCAGCAGGTTGTGCAAAGTGTGCGTGGCGTTTTCGGCCATACACAGGATCCGGCGGTCGGGGAAATAGAAGTTCAGCTCGGCCGGGGCCTCGGTGCCCGGAGTCATCTGGAACACCATCCGCACGCCGTCGACCACTTCCTGCTGGCCGGTGGCGGTGATGTCTTTGGTGGGTGCGATCAGCGTGACGGTGCCCAGCGACGTGGTCTGCCCCAACCCCGCGCCGATCTGCCCCTTCTCGCCGCGTGGCAGGGCCGCGCCGTACATGTAGGCGGCCCGGCGCGCCATCGCGGTTCCGGTGTAGATGTTCTCCGCCACCGCGTGCTCGAGGAACCCGGCTGGAGCCAGCACCGGGCAGCGCCCTGCCGCCACGTCCTCGCGCGTGGTGACGCCGAGCGCGCCACCGAAATGGTCCACGTGCGAATGCGAGTAGATCAACCCGGTGACCGGGCGATTCCCGCGATGGGCGCGGTACAGCGCCAGCCCGGCGGCCGCGGTCTCGGTGGAGATCAGCGGATCGATGACGATCACACCGGTGTCGCCCTCGATGATGGTCATGTTCGACAGGTCCAGGCCGCGCACCTGGTAGAAGCCGGGAGCGATCTCGTAGAGCCCCTGCTTGACCGTCAGCTGGGACTGCCGCCACAGGCTCGGGTTGGCCGAGGCCGGACAGGTGCCGTGCAGAAAGTTGTAGGAATCGTTGTCCCACACCACTTTTCCCTCGGCAGTGCGCACCACACCCGGCTCCAGTGCCGCGATGAACCCGCGATCGGCGTCCGCGAAGTCGGCGGTGTCGCCGAACGGCATGCTCTCGGCGACCTTCTTGTTCGCGGCCACGATCCGATCGGTCGGGTCTGTTTGGGTAGCAGAGGGGTTCACCTCTTCGTCACTACCGCACCCGGTGACCGCGACGCCGGTGCCGGCGGCCGCCAAAGCTGCGGCGCCCACCCCCAGCACGCCACGCCGGGACAGCTTAGCCCCCGGCCGATTCTGTTTGTTCGGGTCGCTTTCGGCACCGAGCATTCTTGATTCTCCTGTCTAGCTTCAGAGTTCGACCAGCTGTGGGGAAACAGCCTCCGGTTCAGAGTGCGAGACCGAGATATTTGGTCTCGAGATATTCGTCGAGTCCCTCCCGGCCACCCTCGCGGCCGAGCCCGGACTCCTTGACGCCGCCGAACGGCGCGGCGGGGTCGGAGACTATGCCCGCGTTCACGCCGACCATGCCGGTGTGTAGGTTTTCGGCGAAAGTGAGTGTCTCGCCCAGGTTTTCGCCGTAGACGTAGCCGATGAGCCCGGCCGTGGTGGCATTGGCCTCGGCCAGAGCAGCGGCCGTGGTGGTGAAGCTGCGAATGGGTGCGACGGGGCCGAAGATCTCCGAGTGCAGGATGCGAGCGTCCGCGGGCACATCGGTCAGCACCGTCGGTTCGAAGAAGTAGCCGGGGCCGGGCCGGCGGTGACCGCCGGTGCGTACTCGGGCCCCGCGCTGCACGGCCTCGTCGACAAGCTTCTCGACGGAGGCCACGGCGTTCGCGTCGATGAGCGGGCCGACCTGGGTGCCGGGCGCCATGCCGTCGCCGACCCGCAATGCCGAGAGCTGCGCGGTGAGCCGGTCGGCGAACTCGTCGGCCAGGGAGTAGTGGACCAGGAAACGGTTTGCGGCGGTACAGGCTTCGCCGGAGTTACGCATCTTGGCCTCGACCGCGCCTGCCACCGCCTTGTCGAGATCGGCACTGGCGAGCACGACGAACGGGGCGTTGCCGCCCAACTCCATCGAGGTGCGCAGGACGCGCTGGGACGCCTGGGCGAGCAGTGTCCGGCCGACCGCCGTGGAACCGGTGAAGGTCAGTTTCCGCAACCCGGGGTCGGCGATCAGCGGCCCGCACACGCCCGCGGCATCCGAGGTCGTCACGCAATTCACCACGCCCGCGGGCACTCCCGCCTCGTCCAGCAGCGCCATCAAGGCGAGGGTGGTCAGCGGCGTCTGCGGGGCGGGCTTCACCACGACGGTGCAGCCCGCGGCGAGGGCGGGAGCGATCTTGCGCGCGCCCATCGCCAGCGGGAAGTTCCACGGGGTGATGGCCAGGACGGGACCGACCGGTTGCTTCATGGTGACGATGCGCCGGGTTCCCGACGGTGCGACGCGATAGGCCCCGCCGGACCGCACGCTCTCCTCGGCGAACCAGCGGAAGAACTCGGCGCCGTAGGCGACTTCGCCGCGGGCTTCGGCGAACGGCTTGCCCATTTCCGCGGTGATCAGCGCCGCGAACTGACCGGCGCGCTCGTGCAGCAGGTCGAAGACGTTCATGAGCAGATCCGCGCGGGCCCGGGGGCTCGTCTGTGCCCAATGTTCCTGGGCGGCAACGGCGGCCGCGAGCGCGCTACGTCCGATTTCGGCGTCGGCGTCCGCCACCCGGGCGAGGATCGCGCCGGTGGCGGGGTTCTCCACGGTGAGCGTCGCTCGATCCCCGGTCCACTCGCCGCCGATGTAGTGGCCGCTTGGCAGGTCCAGCAGGGTTGTCATCAGTCCGTCTCCGCGCCGTCGAAGGTGATGATCTGCCGGATCGCGTGTCCCTCGGCCAGCCGATCCATCGCCTCGTTGATCCGCGACAGGGTGATCCGATCCGAGATCAGCTGCTCTACGGGCAGCACCCCATCGCGCCACATGCGCACATAGCGTGGAATGTCGCGGGACGGCAGCGCCGACCCCAGATAACTGCCGACGACCGTCCGCGCCTCGGCGGTCAGGGTCAGCGGCGAGATCGCCGCGGTGGCCTCCGGACCGGGTAGTCCCACGGTGATGGTGGTGCCGCCGACTGCCGTCGCGGCGAACGCGGTCTCGAAGGCGCGCGGATTGCCCGCACACTCGATCACGTAGCGTGCTCGAACTCCCGTGTCCGCCAGTTCATCCGGCGTGTACGCCAGGTCGGCGCCGAGGGTGAGCGCCTGCTCGGCCTTGGCGCGCAGCGCGTCGACGGCGATGACCCGCCGCACGCCGAGCGCCTTGGCGACCAGCACCGCCGCCATGCCCACGCCGCCGAGTCCGACGACCATGACGTCGTCGTCCGGGGCGGGACGCGCCACGTTGAGCACCGCGCCGCCGCCGGTCAGCACGGCACAGCCGAACAGGGCCGCGATCTCGGGCGGCACATCGGAATCGACCGGCACCACGGAGGCGCGGTCGACGATGGCGTGCGTCGCGAAACCGGAGACGCCCAAGTGATGGTGGACGCGCTCGCCGTCGCGGGACAGCCGGCCCGGATGGTGCAGCAGCTCTCCGGCGTTATTGGTCCGGCTGCCCACCGGGCACGGCAACCGACCGCCTTCCGCGCAGGCCGGGCACTGCTCGCAGCGCGGCAGAAACGACATGACCACGCGCTGCCCGACAGCCAGATCCGTTGCGTCGGAACCAGTCCAGACCACGATCCCGGCCGCCTCGTGCCCGAGCAGCATGGGCACCGGACGGACCCGATTCCCGTCGACCACGCTGAGGTCGGAGTGGCACACGCCGGCCGCTTCGATCCGGACGAGCACTTCGGTCGGGCCCGGCTCGCCCAGCTCGACCTGCGCGATGGTGATGGGCCGGGTCTTCGCGAACGGGCGGTCGCGCCCGATCTCCTCGAGCACGGCTCCGGTGATCTGCATGCAGCCGACGGTAGGGCGGCGGACCAGCAAGGGATATAGCTACACTGCATACATAGTTGGCTTATGGCAGGTCACTTTGCACATCATCGGGAACAGGGACGGGCCATGAACTCCTCCGTTTCGGCGATTCTGGAGGGCATTCACGCCGGGATCCCGCAGCACGAATTGGACGCCAAGGTCGCGGCGGCCCTCGCCCGGGGCGAGCTCACCGCCGCCGCCGGGACCGCCGCCCGTGACCTCGGCCTGCGGGTCGCCGAGCGCAGCCGGCGCGAGGAGGTGCTGCGCGCGCTGTACGACACCGCCACCGACCTCAGCGGCATCCGCGACGTCGAAGCCGTGCTCCAGGCCATCGTCGGGCGGACCCGCACCCTGTCTGGCAGCGACATGGCCTACATCAGCCTCAACGACCACGCCAGCAATGAGACCTACATCCGTAAATCCGATGGCGTGGTGACCGAGGCGTATCGGCTGCTCCGCATGCCCATCGGCACGGGCATCGTCGGACGGGCGGCGGCCGGCGTGACGTCGTATCAGAGTGCCGACTACCTCGACGACCCCGAGATCACGCATCTGCCACAGGTCGATTCGATCGTGCGGGCCGAAGGCGTCCGGTCCATCCTCGGCGTCCCGATGTATTTGCACGGCAAGGCAATCGGCGCACTGCTCATCGCGGACCGCTCGCGGCGCGGCTATCCGAACGAGACCGTCGACCTGCTCGACGCCATCGGCAAGCACGCCGCGGTGGCGCTCGACAATGCCGAGCGGTTCTCCTCGATTCGCAGTGCGCTCGAACGACTCGGCAAAGAGCAGGCCTCACAGCAGCACGAGATGTCGGAATTGCAGAGCCTGATGGCACTGGATCGGCGACTGATCGAGACGGTGATCAGCGGGGGCGGCTATGAGGGTTTCGCCGATTTGGCGCGGCACATCGTGGCGTCGCGGGTGGCGGTCCTGGATGCGGCCGACGGCGTGCTCGCGGCCCGTGCCCAGGACGACGAACGCTGGACGGCGCAGATAACCCGCCTCGCGACCGGCCCGCTCGCGCGGCCCCTGCGCACGGCCGCCGCGACCGGCTCGCCCCGCGAATTCCAGGTGGGCAGTGAGACTTTCACGTTGGTTCCGGCCCGCACTGCGAGCGGCCATTTGGCGACGCTCGTCCTGGCAGACCGCCTGCCCGACCTGCCCGCGGGACTATTGGAACGCCTGTCGATCTTCCTGACCATCCTGCGCCTGTTCGACCGTGCCGCACACGACGCGGCCCAGCAGCTGCAGATCGAACTTCTCGACGATCTGCTGTCCGGGCGCGAGGTGACTCACGATCGGAAACGGCAGCGCGCCAACCGCTTCGGACTGCGGCCGACCGACGATCTCACCGTGGTCGTCATCTCCGCGCCCGGCGCGGACCATCGGCGCTTGGAGACCCGGCTGCGCTCCGCCGTGACGTCTCGGGCCCTGCTCGCCCGCTACAACGGCGACTTCTGTGTCGTGGCAGCCGATGACGGCTCCGTGGCCGAGCGGATCCGGGCCGCCCTCGCCGACGAACCCAGCCGCCCCACCATCGGATTCGCCGGTCCCGCAACCGGATTCGACCGGCTCACCACGTCCTACCGGCAGGCCCGCCGCGGCCTGGCGACCCTGCTGATGCTCGGCCGCACCGGCGCGCTGCTGGACGGCGCCCGGCTAGGCGCGGTCGGCCTGCTCCTCGACGCCGCCCACACCCTGGACCCCGCGTTCAGTCCGCTCGCCGAAATCCAGCCCCTGCTGGACTACGACGCGGCGCACCACACCGCACTCGCCGAAACCGCTTGGGCGCACCTGGAATTCGGCTGCAATATCGCCCGGACGGCGACGGAGCTGTTCATTCACCGGAATACCGTGCGGCAGCGCCTGACCCGCATCGGCGCCCTGCTCGGCGACGATTGGCTGGACCGCCCGCGCCGCTTGGAAACACACCTTGCCGTGCGCGTATGGAAGCTGTCCGACTCCGGTACCGGCTGATACCAGTGGCGCGCACCACATTATCGAGCTAGATTGCTGGACATTTGCTCGATACTCGGCGGCGAGTGGCAGTATCGGGATCATGCGCGCTGAATCCATCACTCTGCTCGCCCGCTCCGACGACGGACGCTCGTTCGTCGTCGCCGACGCTTCCGGCAGTGCTTTCGTCGCAGGTTCGCTGATCACTGTCGTCGCGGACGGGCGCAGCCAGCTCGCCCTGGTCGAAGAGCGCTCCGAAACCACGCCGGTGCGGTTGCGCGGACGACTGATCGGGGAGCTCACCGCCGACGGAATCAACATCCGGACGAGCTACCCGGTCCAGGACGGTCGCGTCGAACCGGCGGATCTGGAAACAGTGGAAACGCTGCACGAGACCACCGGGGCCCTGCTCGAAGTGGGTGCTCGGCTGACCGCGCCCGGCGGACCCGCCCGGCTGTTGCCCAAGCGCTTCAACCGGCACACCTTCTGGTGCGGGCAGAGCGGGTCGGGCAAGACCTATGCCCTGGGCGTGGCGCTCGAACAGCTCATCGCCCACACCGCCCTGCCGGTCGTCATCTTCGACCCGAACGCCGATTTCGTCCGGCTCGGCGAGGTCGATCCCGAGGCCACCGGGCCGACCGCGGAAGCGTTGCGGCAGCGCGATATTCGCGTCCTGCGCCCGAACGCGGAACCGGGCGCCCGGTTGCGCGCCCGGCTGCTGGGCCTGCCGTTGGCGTCGAAAGCCGCCATCCTGCGCATCGATCCGGTCGCCGACCGCGAGGAGTTCAACGAACTCATCCATCTGGGTTCGGAGCTGGAGTCCGTCGACATCGACGACCTGCTGCCGCGGCTGCGGGAATCGGAGGTACCGGGGCGGCGGCGCCTGGCCATGCGCGTGGAGAACCTCGGGCTGCCGGCGTGGGAGGTGTGGGCCAGGCGCGACCCCGCGGTCACCGAGATCGTGGCCGACCGGCCGGATGTCACCGTGCTCGACCTCGGCGGCTTCTCCACCCCGGAGCAGCATCTGGTGGTGGCGTTGTCGCTGCTCGACGACCTGTGGGCCCGACGGGAAGAACGCCGCCCGGTCCTGCTGGTCATCGACGAAGCCCACAACCTGGCTTCACCGCGGCTGGATTCGCCCATCGCGGTGGCCGTGCGGGAACGGCTCATTCAAATCGCCGCCGAGGGGCGCAAATTCGGGCTCTGGCTGCTGCTGTCGACGCAGCGGCCCTCGAAGGTGCACCCAGGCATCATCTCCCAGTGCGACAACCTCGCCCTGATGAAGATGACCTCGCCCACCGATTTGGCCGAGCTCGGCACGTATTTCGGCTACGCGCCGACGGCGCTGCTGGAGCGGTCCCCGTGGTTCCGGCAGGGCGAGGCGCTGTTCGCGGGCGGGTTCGTTCCGGCTCCCACCCTGGCGAAGGTGCAACGCAGGCTCACCCGCGAAGGCGGCGGCGACGTGGAAGTGCCGCTGCGCTGAAACCCGGGCGCGGAGATCGGCCGTGCGGACACCATCGTGTGGCGGTCACTCATGCAGCAAGCTCAAAGCAACCCCTCCGCAAACTCGACGTTCTTCGCCTTCCTGGTCATCGCGGTCCTGCTCGCCGCCGTCGGTGTGGCCAGCGCGTCGCCACTGACGATCGTCGGCGCAATGGCCGTCGGATCCGAGTTCGGCCCGCTGTCGGCGCTGGCTGCTGGCGGGCTTTGCCCTGGCGCTGCGGTCCGGATCCAGCCAGGAGCACGGGCCGCTCCGGCGGATCGCGCGATATGCCCGGCGGGCTCGATCGGCAAACTGCCAGCGTGTTGCTGGGCATCGTTTCGGCGTGGCACCCTGTGGTACTGCTGTAGGTGGAAGCCGGTGCTTCCGCAGAGGACAGAGGAGGTGCTGCGGTGGCGACGGTGTTCCTGGTGGACGACCACGAGATCGTGCGTCTCGGCATCCGCGACCTCATCGACGACCACACCGACCTTCAAGTAGTAGGCGAGGCCGCCACCTGCGCGGAAGCCCGCCGGCGCGTGCCCGCACTGCGCCCGGACGTGGCGGTGCTCGATATCCATCTGCCCGACGGCAACGGCGTCGAACTGTGCCGGGACCTGCTCGCCATGACACCGAATCTGTGCTGCCTGATGTTGACGGCGTACTTCGACGAGCAGTCGATGATGGGCGCGGTCCTGGCCGGCGCCCGCGGTTACCTGATCAAGGACATTCGCGGTGACGAACTGGTCGACGCGATCCGGGCGGTCGCGCACGGTCGCTCGCTGCTGGACGAGCGCGCCGTCGCCGCGCTGATGACGAAGTTGCGCACCCAGGCCGCGGCCGAGCACGGCCCGCTGGCCTCCCTGACCGACCGGGAACGCACCGTGCTCGGCATGCTCGGGGAAGGCCTGACCAATCGGCAGATCGCCCGCCGAATGTTCTTGTCGGAGAAGACCGTCAAGAACTACGTATCCCAGCTGCTGTCGAAACTGGAGGTCGGCGGTCGCACCGAAGCCGCGGTCCTGGCCACCAAACTCGGTCTGCCGCAGGCGGATTACTGATCGATCACCTCGGCCACCGGCCGGCGCGGAGTCTGCGGCAGCGGCGCCGCGCAGGTCGGCACCCAGCCGACGCGCACCATGGCCTGCGGGTAGGCGCAGTCGTACAGCACGTGGGTCCGGATATCGGCCCGCAACTCGGGCAGTCCGAGTGGCTCGGTCTGCAGACAGCTCGACAGTCCGAGATCGGTCGCGGTCAGCAGTGCCGCGCTGATCGCCTCGCCCGCATGCACCCGGGACGTCCGATCATCGGCGGCCGTGCAGACCACCAGCCATTCCGCGGCGTCCGGATGCATGGTCCGGTCGGGGAGGTCGGGCTCGGCGAACGCGCGCACCGGGATCTGCTCGCCGGGCTGTGGTCGCGGGCTGTTCACCGCGGGCACGCCGTCCGGTGTGCCCCGCCGCCCACTCCATTCGGCGAGTTCGAGCTGGTACTCGTGGTCCACCGCGTGTCTGGCGGCTGCCTCGCGAGCCGGTCGCGCCAGGCTCGCGCGTAGCCCCTCGGGTACATGGCGCACCGCGGCTCCGTAGTGGGTGGCCCGGCTCGCGATCGTCCGGAGATACCCCGCTGGAATCTGCCAGGAGCTGTAGCGCCTGCGGTCGGACTGGCGGTGCAAGATCGCGGCACTGAGCTCGAAATCGGCAGGCGCCGGCTCGTGTGGTGCGAATTCGACGGTCGCGAGATGGTCGGCGTCGGCCGAATCGGGCAGGTAGGTCACCGTCGCCGACCAGCCCAGCATCGCCAGCGCGACCCGGAAGTGGTGCAGCGCCGCGCCGCAACTGAGGACGAGTCCGCGCTGCTGCGGATCGGTGGCAACGAGGTGCCTGCCCGGATCGGCGTAGAGGTCGACCGTGCGACGGTTGATCCGCCACCGCCACGGTTGACTGTTGTGCACCGACGGCGCGCGGATCGCCATCGCGATCGCGGCGTGCAGAGTCTCGGCATCCGGCTGTGCGGAGCTCATGGAGTTCGTTGCCATCCCTTCAGGTGGGCGCGTGCGTGATCGGATCACGCGGGAGCCACGCCACCTAGCCCAGTCTGCGGATGGATGCCGGGGCTGACACTGGTCCGAAGGTCCCGAATATTCAGGACAAATGCCCGGGCCGGGTCAGGCCGTGGCGCGCAGCCGGTCGAGGCCGTCGAGGATCAGGTCGAGGCCGAATTCGAATTCGGTCTGGTCGTCACACCAGCCGAGTTTGGGGTCGGCGTCGTCGTGGATCGATTCGCTGGCGATCATGCCCGCGATGTTCGGGAACTGGCCGGCCATGGCCGCGAGCTGGGCCGTTGCTTCCTCGTCGGACTGCTCCCCCGCCGAACCGAACAGTTCCTGGGTGAAGCCCAGGGCTCGGCTGCCCAGCGCGTGCAGGCCGTGGTGGGCCAGGTCGTAGGAGAAGCCGCCGGTGCGCAGCAGGCCGATGACCGCGTCGAAGTAGGTGATGAGCGAGAGGGTCATCGGTGAGCGCGTCCCGATCAGGGCCGGCGCCCAGGGATGTTGGAGCAGCACCTCGCGGGCGAGCAGAATGCGCTTGCGCAGCACCGGTTTCCAGTCGGCGGCCGCCTCGGCGGTGAGCGGTTCGACTGCCGCGTTGATGGTGCCGAGCACGACCTCGGCCATCCCGTCGAGGAGTTCGGCCTTGTTCGCCACGTGGTAGTAGAGCGACATCGCTTCGACTCCGAGGTCGGTGGCGACATTGCGCATGGTGACGGCCTCGACGCCGTCCCGGTCGGCGCGGGCAACGGCGACGCGGAGGATCTGTTCGCGGCTCAGGCGAGGCCGTTGATCGTTAACCATTGCCGGCCAACTTTACCGTACGAGGTAAGAATCCCCGCTCTTGACAGCCTTACGCTGTAATGCTTCCCTTACGACATAAGACTTACAACGTAAGAGAGATAGGTGTGATCATGTGGATCTGGATTCTGGTTGTTCTCGGAGCGCCGCTGGGCTTGGTCCTGGCGGGAGTGCTTTTCGTGCTGGTATCGATCCGCACGGGATTCGCCCCCGGGCTCACGGCGGTCCGCCGGTTCAACCGGCGCTTCACCAACCGGCACAACATGAAGACCGCAGGGCAGCCCGGCGCGACCGCTTCGGTCATCCGGCACATAGGCAGATCCAGCGGCAAGGCCTACGAAACGCCGATCGGCGTCACCGAAGCCGGTGACCAGTTCGTCATCCTGCTACCCTACGGCACCAACCCCGACTGGCTCAAGAACGTGCTCGCGGCCGGAACCGCCGAGGTCGTCCATGAAGGCGTCACCTATCGTGCGAACGAGCCCGAAGTAGTCAGCACCGCCTCGATCGCCCCGCTCCTCTCCCGGACCGATCGCATGGCGAAACTGTTCTTCGGTGTCGAATCGGCGCTGCGGCTGCGCCCGACGGTCGAGACGTGAGGCGATGTCCGCGAACGGTGAGTCGTCAGCGTTCCGGCGCGGCGCGCAGCAGGCTCCCCAATTCCTCCAGCAGCTGGACCACCCGCTGTTGTTGCGCCGGCGTCAACTGGGGCAGTTCGGTGGTGAGGGCCGCGTCGATCGGAGCGCGGCCGCGGGCGCGGAAGACGTCCTCCTGGACCTTCCGGTTGACGGAGACCAGGACTCGTCGACCGTCGGCAGGGTCGGGGGCGGTGCTGAGGATGCCATCGTCGCGGTAGCGGGCGACGATCCGGGAGACCAGGCTCTGCACGATCGCGGTGCGGTGGGTGATGTCGCGGATCGAGGAATCTGGGTGCAGCGCAACATCTTCGATGACGGCGTAGTCGCTGGGGGCGAAGCGGTAGGCGCCGGTGTTGCCGGTGGCCGTGAAGGCGATGCTGCGCAGGCGGCGGGCGATGAGGTGCAGGCTGGCGGCGTCCATGGAAGCAATTTACATCACTAGTTATATAACTTAGCATTCATCACTATGTATGGAATTCGCGAGCTGGGCCGGATGATCCCCCGTGGACTCGACACGCAGGTGAGTGTGACCAGGTTGCGGCGCAAGAACACCCTCGAGGATCGGGTGGCGGGGCGAACGGTGCTGATCACCGGCGCTTCCTCGGGGATCGGGCGGGCCGCGGCCGTGCTGATCGGCGCGGCTGGGGCGACCGTCGCGCTGGTCGCCCGGCGGGAATCGGAACTACGCGAGGTGGCCGCCGAAATCGAGAGTCTGGGTGGTAAGGCCGCCGTATATCCTTGCGATCTCAATGATTTCGAGGCACTCGATGCGATGGCCGCGCAGGTGCTGGCCGATCACGGCGGCGTGGACATTCTGGTCAACAATGCGGGCCGGTCCATCCGCCGTCGGCTCGACGAGTCCTACGAGCGGTTCCACGACTACGAGCGCACCATGCGGCTGAATTACTTTGCGGCGACCCGGCTCATGTTGGCGCTGCTCCCCGGGATGCGGGAACGTCGCAGCGGTCAGGTCGTCAGCGTGCTGTCGGTGGCGAATCTTTTCGGTGGTCCCGGGTACGGCGCTTACATTGCCTCCAAGGCGGCGCTGGATTCGCTCACCGCGACGCTGCAGGCCGAAACACTCACGGAGAACATCCGTTTCAGCTCGGTCTATATGCCGCTGGTCCAGACCGCGATGACGGCCTCGAACCCGATCTACCGTGACCGCGGACTGACGCCCGAGCAGGGCGCACAGGCGATCTGTGACGCCATCATCGATCGGCCGCGGCGCATCGCTCCGCTGCTGGGCCGGATCTCCGCGCTTGTGGACAGCCTCGCCCCCGAGGCCGTCGACAACGGGCGCAGTACGCGATTTCAGAAAGGGATGTGAGCCTTGGTGATTCAGTCGGCGCTGACCGCGTCGATGATGTTGAGCCGGGCCGCGCGCACCGCCGGCGGGATCGAGCCGAGCAGGCTCAGCAGCACCGCCCCCGCGGCGAACATTAGTGCCGCCGGGCTCGGTTGATAGGGCACCTCGACATTCATGATGTTGGGGGTGATGCTGTCGAAGAAGTACTGACTGGCCAGACCGAATCCCAAACCGAGGACGCCGCCGACGATTCCGATGCCCGCCGCCTCGGCGAGCACCATGCGCAGGGTGACTCGGCGGCTGGAACCCATGGCCCGCAGCACCCCGATCTCGCGGCGGCGCTCCAGCACCGACAGCGTCAGCGTGTTCAGCAGGGCGATCGCGGCGATCAGGACGACGATCACCCACATCGCGGTCGAGACCGCCATGCCCTGTTTGGCGGAGTCTTCGACAGCGGCCAAAGCTGCTGCGCCGGAGTAGACTTGGGCGTCCGGCGCCAGCCCGCGGACGGTTTCCAGCAACTGCTTGGGGTCAGCGCCCGGCTTGGCCTCGACCTGCAGCAGGGTCGCGCCCGGCCGATCGAACCATTCGCGCATCTGGTCCAGTCCCATACCGATGGTGCCGGTGAGGGCCGAGAAGTACGAGACCACACCGAGCACCGTGGTCTGTTGCGGCCCGCGCGGGGTCTGGATGGTGAGCGCGTCGCCGGTGTCGACGTCGAGGGTGCGGGCCATATCGCGCGAGAGCGCCACTCCCCGACCGGAGACCAGTGCTGCCCGCTGTTCGGGCGTCAATCCGTCGGCGAGCGGGTGGACCGCGCCGGCCGCCATGCCGTACAGCATCACCTTGTGAGCGCCGAGAGTCGCGTAGGCGACCTGCGCTTCGGCGACCTGCTCGACCTGCGGAAGCGCGGTGATCGCGGCGGGTAGTCGCGCGGGAAGTGCTGGTCCCGTAGGGAATTGGTCGGGCGGGTGCGATGACACCCAGACGTCTACCTCGGCAACCGAGCCCATCGAACCGCGCATCGAGCCGAGCAGGTCGTTGTTGGCGCCAGTGGTGGTGACCGTGATGGCAACCGCCAGGAACACCGTCATCATGGTGGCCCACACTCGCCGCGGCGCGCGTTCCAGTGTCGCAGCAGCCAATTCGCCCGCCCGGCCGAAAGCGCGCGCGACCAGGGCGGTCGCGGCGACCAGGGGCCCGGCGGCCGCGAAACACGCCATCAGGCCCGCGCCGAAGAACAGGCTCAGCGCCAGCCCCGACCAGAGGAACGCCCCGAGGTGCATGCGCACCAAGACAATTGCGGCGATGCTGTTGAACAGGGCACCGCCCGCCGCGCCGAGGCGCAGCCACGTCGGCACCTGATCGCTCGCGCCGGCGCCGACCGGTGCCAGCGCTTCGACCGGCGACACCTTGTATACCTGGTGTGCCGCCACCGCCGAGGCCGCCATGCTGGTGACCGCGGCAGCCGCAATGGCGATCGGAATCGCATACAGCGGAAGCGAATACACCATGCGCGCTTCCATTGACTGCATCAGCGCCACGGGCAGCGTACCGATCGCGATGCGCCCCATGACGATTCCCAGCAGCGCGCCGACGGCGCCGCCGATCACACCGATCACCGCCGCTTCCACCAGCAGGTCGGCGACGATCGTCGACCGTCGCCCGCCGATCGCGCGCAGCATCGAAATCGTCTGCCGCCGTTGCACGATAGCCATACCCATCGCGGTATAGATGAGGAACGCGGCCACGATGAAGGCCAGCGCCGCACCCATCAGCGTCATGTACTGCATCATGCGAACGCCGCCGCCGGTCTGCACGGCGCGCAGGCTGGGTTCGGCGACCAGCGCCCGCCCGGCCACCACACCGTCGACGGCCGTCCGCAACGCCGCCACATCCACACCGGGCTGCGGCACGATCAGTACGGAATCGATCCGGTCGGTGCGCCCGGTGACGAACTGGGCGAGCGGCAGCGAAGCCAGCACATAGTGCCCCTCGTTCAGCCGCTCCAGCCGCTCCCCCGACAGCACGCCCGCGACCGTGACCTCCCAGCCGCCGAGGCGCATGCGCGCACCGACCGGGACCCCGACGCCGGGGCCGACCAGTACGCCCTTCTCGGTCGCGGCCAACGCCGTGATGTGCCGCTGCTCGACCGCATCCTGCAGGTCGCTCTTCAGCACGCTCGCGGTGGCGTCGGTACCCAGCACCAGCATGGACCCGGCCGAACTGGGCACCTTCGCCCGCGACATCGGTACCGCGTGCGCGACGCCCGGCACCGCTTTCACCTCGGCCTGGATGGCCGCCGGGAAGCCCGCGTCGGTGACGCCGGAGACCTCCAGCGTCGCTTCCCCGGCCAGGCCGTCGACCAGCTGGTGCACCGAACTGGTGAGGGATCCGAAGATGCCGAACACCGCGACCAGGAACGCGGCCGAGACCGCCATGACCGTCATCGAGGCGAGGGTGCGGCCCCGGTGCATCCGAAATTCGCGCAGGCTGAACAGTTTCCAGCGATCGAGCAGCGGCGTCATGGGAGTTCCGCGAGGGACAGGGCAGCGGAGTCGGCCACGATGCGGCCGTCACCGAGGGTGAGGATCCGGTCGGTGGTGGCCGCGGCCTCGGCATTGTGGGTGACCATCACAACGGCGCGGGCGGCGTCGTGGGCGATGTCCGCGAGCAATTCCATGATGGCGGCGCCGGTCTTGGAGTCGAGGTTGCCGGTCGGTTCGTCGGCCAGGATCAGCGGCGGATCCAGCACCAGTGCGCGGGCCAATGCGACGCGCTGCATCTGGCCGCCGGACAACTCCGCAGGGCGGTGCTCGGCGCGCTCACTCAATCCGACCAGCTGCAGCAGTTCCAGCGCACGCGCCTTGCTCGTACGTAACTTGGTGCCGTCCAGTAACTTCGGGATCGCGACGTTCTCCCAGGCCGACAGGGTCGGCAGTAGGTTGAAGAACTGGAACACGAAACCCACGTGACGCCGCCGGAATTCGGACTGCCGGTTGTCGTCGAGGTTGCCGATCTCGTTGCCCTGGAAGCGAATCGAACCGGAACTGGGTGCGTCGAGCGCGCCCAGGAGATGCAGCAGCGTGCTCTTACCCGCGCCCGACGGCCCAACCACCGACACGAACTGCCCGGTGGATATTCGCAGGCTGACCTCGTCCAGCGCGCGGACGGTCTCGCCGCCGATGCGGTATTCCCGCACTACATCGGTCAATTCGAGCATCGGCGGACCCTCCCGTTGCACCCCTGAGCTAATTCACGGCGAGGGATCGGCTGTTCGCCTCATGAAAGAGCCTGCACTGCTACATGTTCCAACCATTTGGAGCAGGAACACCTTTGCGATGCTTCAGCATAAATGGCGGTTTCACAAGAGAACCAGAGTTGCCAACCGTCGTCAATCTAGAACGCGTTATTGCCCATTGAGCGGTACCTGGGCCGCTCCGCCGACAGTGTCGTCGCCACCAGGAAGCGCACTCATGGCAATCTGCCTCAGTTGTGCAGCAGCCGCCAGGCGGTCAGGGCGAGCCGGGCGCGCAGCAACCCGCCGGGCTCCGTGAGCTCGAAGCCCAGCGTCTTACCGAGCTGCTCCAGGCGGCGGGCGACGCTGCTGTGGTGCAGATGCAGCAGGTCGGCGGCGCGGCGCAGCGACCCGGTGCCGCAGTAGACCTCCAGGGTGTCGAGATCGTCCGAGCTGTCTGCGATTGCGGCGATCGCGCCGACATCGGCGTTGTCGCGCACGGCTTCTCCGGGCACCTGCGCGAGCAATGCCAGCACGCCCAGGCTGTCGTAGTGCACGATCGGCTGGCGGGTGGTGCTGAAGCGGAGCGCGGTACGGGCTTCATACCAGGAGCTTTCGGGGCTCTCGGAGCTGCCGATGCCCGCGCTGACGCCGTCCGGGAATTTGGTGGCGTCGAGCGTGGCGGCGAGGACGACGCCCACGTCGCCGACCGTCGCGGCCTTGACCGGGCGGGCCGGGCAGATCAGACTGCCGATGCGGTCGAGCGGAAGCTGCGACCGCAACGCGATGACGCGCACCGGCAGGTCGGCCGGAAAACCCAAGAGCCGCAATGCTCTATCCCTGGCCGCCGCATCGGTGCCGGCGCTGATCACCAGTTCCACCAGGGCGGGGTCGGCCATCGTGGTGCGGGCCGGGCCGTAGCGCTCGACCACCGCGGCGGTGGTGATGGCGAGCCGGTCCAGCAGCAGTTCGTCCAGGGCGCGGGACGAGCCGGTGCGTTCCAGCCACACGCTGCCGATCTCCTCCTCGTCCAGCGTGATCGGCAGCGTCAACGACGCGACCGGTGGTGGGCTGGCGACCTCCCGGCCGTCGGGGGCGAATCGGATCACGCGCCCGGTGCCGTCCAATCTGATGCCTGCCACGCATTCGGCCAGATTGGCCGAGGCCCGCGCGAGCGCTGGGAGATCCACCCGCCGGCGCAGCAGGGTGTCGTAGAACGCCACGACGCGCAGCGCGCCCTCGGCCTCGGTATCCAATTGCGACAGCCGCACGATCAACGCATCCACGCTTCGACGGTACGCGGCGATCGTCGCGCGGCGAGGCCGGATCGCGCGACGAATGGCGGATGACCCCGGGAGCGCGGGCCGCGACGATTGGTGTCATGGATCCCGAACTCGAACCGTTCACCGCGCTGTTCCCGCCCGCGGACCTGTCCGACCCGCCCGCCTCGCGCAAAATACTCGCCGAGCTGACCGCCTCGATCCCGGTCGACACCACCGGCCTGGACATCGAGGAACGCATGGTGCCGGGCGAGCCCGAGGTGCCGATCCGGATCTATCGGCCCCAGGACGCCAACGGAGCCATCGTGTGGCTGCACGGCGGCGGCTTCGTCATGGGCGATCTGGATACCGAGCAGCCCTGGGCCGCCACGCTGGCCCGGAATTCCGGTGCGACGGTCATCTCGGTGGCGTATCGGCTGGCCCCGGAGAACCCGTTTCCCGCCGCGCACGACGATGTCTACGCGACGGTGCTGTGGGTGGCCGAGCACGCGGACGAACTGGGCCTGGATCCGGCGCGCATCGCGATCGGCGGGCACAGTTCCGGGGCGGGCATCGCGGCCGCGGTGGCGCTGCGGGTGCGCGATGAGCAGAGCGCGCCGATCCGCTTCCAGCTGCTGCACCAGCCCGGCCTGGACGACCGCCAAATATCCTGGTCGGCAACCAATTTCACCGATACGCCGTTCGTGACCCGCGGCAAGGTCAGCCAGATGTGGGCGCACTACTTGGGTGACACTCCGGCCACACCGTATGCCGCCGTGGCACGGGCCACCGACCTGTCCGGCCTGCCACCCGCCTACATCGCCACCGCTGAGTTCTGCCCGAACCGGGACGAAGGCATCGAGTACGCGCTGCGCCTGCTGCGGGCGGGCGTGCCGGTCGAAATGCACCAGTGGCCCGGCACTTTCCACGGATCGCACGTGATCCTCTCCGCCGAGATCTCCCAACGGCAGAACGCCGAACTGGGCGCGGTCCTGCGCCGCGCCCTGACCTGACCTGACTTCATAGCTCGAAAGGCACATCATGCGAGGCACAATCCCGCCGCGAATGCGGCTGCTGGCCAAGGTCTCACCGAAGGTGGACTGGGATTCGCTCACACCGGAGCAGGCCATCGAACTCCGCGAAGCGCAGGACCGCAAGCTCGATTCCGCGCTCGGCAAGTTCGTTCTCGGCAAGCTCGACCGCGGCGCGCGCATCAGCACGCACGCCCTCGACCTGCCGGGGCGGGAGCTGAACGTCCGGCTGTACCAACCCGTCCAGGCTGGTTCGACGCTGCCGCTGATCGTCGCGTTCCACGGCGGCGGGTTCATCAGCGGCACACCGGCCCAGGACGATTGGCTGCTCAGCCATCTGGCGGCGAACCTGCCCGCCGTGGTCGCCTCGGTCGACTACCGGCTGGCGCCCGAGCACCCCGCGCCCGCGCAGGTCGCCGACGCCTACGACGCGGTGTCACGCCTGGTCGAACAGGCCGGGCAGTGGGGGGCCGATCTGCGCCGGCTCGTCGTACTCGGCTCCAGCGCCGGGGCCACGCTCGCCGCTCTCACGGCGATCAACGCGAATGACCTCGACATCCACGTTCGCGCACAGGTTTTGATCAATCCCCAGCTCGACTGGACCGAGCAGGTGTTCCGGTATCCCTCGTTCACCGAGAACGCGGACGCGCCGACCGCGACTCCGGGCAATTGCCGTGCGGTGCAACGTCTTACGCTGCCAACTGGATTCGACCCGCGTTCGATGTCCCCACTGCATCACGCGAATCTCTCGGGGCTCGCTCCGGCCTTCATCGCGTCTGCGGGGCTGGACACCTTGGAGGACCAGTCACCGGCCTACGCCGACCGGCTCCGGGCGGCAGGCGTCGAGGTGACGCTGACCCGCTATCCCGAGGCGACGCACGCCTTCCTCAGCATGCCGAGACTGGTCCCCGCGGCCGCGGCCGCACGCGCCGACATCCTCGGCTATCTGCGCAGCCAGGTGCTGGAGCCCACGGCGCAACTGTAGGTTTCGCTGCGCCGAGTTCGGGCCCGCGTGTACAACGTGGAGGTGACTATGTGGAAGATCTGCCGGACCTGCGCGGTCGAACACGATGCCGCGGCACAGGTGTGCCGCATCTGCGCCGACGAACGACAGTGGGTGCCCGCCGCCGGCCAGCAGTGGATCACGCTCGAAGAGCTTGCGGCGCAAGGGCACAAGGTCGCGCTGCGGGAACTGGAGCCGGACCTGTTCGGCCTGACGGTCGAACCGGAGTTCGGGATCGGGCAGGAATCGCATCTGCTGCGCACCCCGGCGGGGAACGTGCTGTGGGATGTCACCGGCTATGTCGACGCCGACGCGGCCCGCCTCGTCCTCGAACTCGGCGAGGTCGTCGCGATCGTGCCGAGTCATCCGCACCACTACGGCGTGCAGGTGGAGTGGAGCCGGGCACTCGGCGGCGTGCCGGTGCTGGTCGCCGAGCCCGACCTGGAGTGGATCGCGCGCCCGGACAAGATGATTAGGCCGTGGTCCGGTCAGGTCGACCTGCTGCCGGGCGTCACCCTGCGCCAGCTGGGCGGGCACTTTCCCGGCAGCGCGGTCCTGCACTGGGCCGCCGGAGCCGAGGGCCGGGGCGTGCTGTTCAGCGCGGATACCGTCCAAGCCAACCCGGACCGCAAGTCCGTCGCCTTCATGCGCAGCTACCCCAACCGGATCCCGCTCTCCCCCGCCGTCGTCGAACGAGTCACCAAGGCGGTCGAGGAATTCGAATTCGACCGCCTCTACGACAATTTCGGCAAAACCGTCGACGGTGATGCTCGCGCCACCGTCCGCCGGTCAGCGGAGCGCTATATCGGCTGGGTACGTGGCGATTTCGATCACCTGACCTGATTACAGCGCCGCGGCGGCGAATCCGGTGCGCAGGTCGGCGAGGATATCGTCGATCCCTTCGATGCCGACTGCCAGCCGGACCAGGCCCGGGGTGACGCCGGAGGCGAGTTGCTCCTCCGGGGTGAGCTGGGAGTGGGTGGTGGAGGCGGGGTGGATGACCAGGGACCGGACATCGCCGATGTTGGCGACGTGGCTGTGCAGGGTGAGCGCGTCGACGAACTTCTTGCCCGCGTCGATGCCGCCCGCCAGTTCGAAGCCGATGACGGCGCCGGCGCCCTTGGGCGCCAACTGCTTTCCGCGTTCGTGCCATGGTGAGGTGGGCAGGCCCGCATAGGAGACGGAGGTGACCTCCGGGCGCTCGGATAGGAACTTCGCGACCGCCTGCGCGTTGCTGACGTGGCGCTCCACCCGCAGGCTCAGCGTCTCCAGGCCCTGGCTGATCAGGAAGGCGTTGAACGGGGCGATGGCCGCGCCCAGGTCACGCAGCAGTTGGACGCGGGCCTTCAGTGCGTAGGCGGGCGCGCCCAGGTCTGCGTACACCACGCCGTGGTAGCTGGGGTCGGGCTCGACGAAGCCGGGGAATCGCGGCGAATCGCCCTCGCGCACAGTCCAATCGAAGGTGCCGCCGTCGACGATGACGCCCGCGATCGCCGCACCGTGGCCGCCGAGGTATTTAGTCGCCGAATGCACGACGATGTCGGCGCCGTGCGCGAGCGGCTGGATCAGATACGGGGTGGCGACGGTGTTGTCGACGATCAGCGGCAGCCCGGCGGTGTGCGCGATCTCCGCGATGCCCGGGATGTCGAAGATGTGGTTCTGCGGATTCGAGATGGTCTCGCCGTAGAACGCCTTGGTGTTCGGCTGGATCGCCGCACGCCACTGCGCCAGATCGTCGGGGTCCTCGACGAAGGACACCTCGATGCCCAGTCTCGGCAGCGTGTAGTGGAAGAGGTTGTAGGTGCCGCCGTACAGCCGCGGGCTGGACACGATGTGGTCGCCCGCGCCGGCGATGTTCAGGATCGCGTAGGTCTCGGCCGCCTGGCCCGAGGCCAGCAGCAGCGCGGCCACACCACCCTCGAGCGCCGCGATCCGCTGTTCCACCGCGTCCTGCGTCGGATTGCCGATGCGGGTGTAGATGTTGCCCGGCTCGGCCAGCCCGAACAACGCCGCCGCGTGGCCGGTGTCCCGGAAGGTGTAGGAGGTGGTCTGGTAGATCGGCAGGGCGCGGGCCTGCGTGTTGGTGTCGGGGACCTGCCCGACGTGGACCTGCTTGGTCTCGAAGCTCCAGTCTGGCAGGGAGGTGGGTTCGCTCATGCCCCGACGCTAGGAACGAAGTGCCGTCCTGGCGAGGATTACGTTCGCGCTGAACTCAATGGTGGCGCTCACTTCTTGCGGGCGCGGTAGGCGGCGACGGCGTTGCGGTTGCCGCAGGCGGTGCTGCAATAGCGGCGCGACCGGTTGCGGGACAGGTCGAGCACGATGCCGTCGCAGGAGGCGTCGGCGCAGATCGACAGGCGGCTCATGTCGTCGGAGCGGATCAGATCGATCAGCGCCATGGCGGTTTCGACGGCGATGCGGACCGGGAGCGGAGCGTCGGTGGGCACCGCGTGGATGTGGTAGTCGACCTCGCCGTGCCGGACCAGTTGCGGCAACGCGCGGTGCTCGGCCAGGGTCTCGTTCACCAGGTGCACCGCCGTATCTCGGTCGCTGGTGAGCATGCGGCGCAGCGCCGGGCGCAGGGCGCGGACCGCGGCGAGCTCAGCGGCGGTGCCGGCGTGCACGCCGGTGTACAGGTGCTGGACGAAAAACCGGTCCAGGTGCGCGATCTCGGTCAAGGTGTCCGGGTCCTCGGCCGAGTTCACCAGCTCCACCGCGGCGATCAGCGACGCTTCGGTGTCATGAGCAAAAGTCATGTTGACATATTACCAAGCCGCTCGTAGCGTCATTAGCCATGGCGACGATGACTCATGACATAAACGTGCGGCGGCTGAGATCCGGGCTGATCATCGCGGTGGCGTCGGCGACGTCGTTCGGTTTGTCCGGCTCGCTGGCTCGCGGCCTGATGGACGCCGGGTGGAGCGCCGCGGCCGCGGTCGCGGTCCGGGTGCTGGTGGCCGCCGCCGTGCTGCTGCCGATCGCGGCGGTTCAGCTGCGCGGCAACTGGCAGCTGCTGCGGCACAACGCCGCCCTCATCACCGCCTACGGGTTGCTCGCCGTCGCGGGCACGCAGCTGGCGTACTTCAACGCCGTCCGGTACATGGAAGTCGGCGTGGCGTTGCTGATCGAGTACACCGCGCCGATCCCCGTCGTGGCCTATCTGTGGCTGCGCCATCGCGAGCGCCCCGGTGCGGGGACGGTTGTGGGCGGGCTGATCGGGTTGACCGGCCTGGTGCTCGTCATCGACCTGCGCTCGGGCCTGGCCGCCAGCTGGATCGGAATCGCCTGGGCGTTGACCGCGATGATCGGCGCGGCAGCGTATTTCGTGCTCTCGGCGCACGGTGACGGCTCGCTGCCCGGCACGGTCCTGGCCGCGGGCGGGCTGCTGATCGGCGGGCTGGTGCTGCTCGTAGCGGGCGCGCTCGGCCTGGTCCCGCTGGATTTCGCCACGAATCCCGTGGTGTTCCAGGACTTCACGGTCGACCGGTGGGTCCCGGTGCTGGTGCTCGGCGTCGTCACGGCGGCTTTCGCCTACGTCTCCGGGATCGCCGCCACCCGCCTACTCGGCTCCCGCCTGGCCTCTTTCGTCGCGCTCTTCGAAGTCCTTGCCGCACTGAGTTTCGCGTGGATGCTGCTCGGTGAGGCGCCGCGGTTGATCCAATTGCTGGGTGGCGCACTGATTCTCGTCGGTGTCGTGGTGGTCCGCCGGGGTGAGCTCACCACGGCGGACCAGCACGCGGAGCAGGCCGAGATCAGCGCTGCCGCAGCAGGAACCGCTGAACCTTCCCGCTAGGGGTCTTCGGCAGGCTGTCGACGAAGTGAACGGTGCGCGGGTAGGCGTGCGCCGCGAACTTCGTCTTCACCAGCTGCTGCAGTTCGGTTTCCAGATCGGGACCCGGTGCTATGCCCTCGCGCAGCACCACGAACGCTTCGATCACCTCGCCGCGCAGCTCGTCCGGCATGCCGACGACCGCGGCTTCTATTACCGAGTCGTGCAGTACCAGAACGCTTTCCACGTCGAACGGGCCGATGCGGTAGCCCGCCATGATGATCACGTCGTCGTCGCGGGCGGAGAAGTAGAAGAAGCCGTCCTCGTCGACCATGCCCGCGTCGCCGGTGAGGTACCAGCGGCCTTCTCCGGCATAGCGGGACGCGGTCTTCTCCGGCGCGTCCACATAACCGGGGAACCACATGCCCGGACTCTGCTGCCGATCGACCACCACCCGGCCCTGCTCCCGGGGGCCGAGCACGGTGTCGGCGTCTTCGGCGAGGATCGCCATGGTGAAACCGGGCAGTGGCTGGCCCATCGAGCCCGGCCGGGTCTCGGTGCGGACGTCGTCCTGCCAGGCGTTGGCGATGAGCATGCCGGTTTCGGTCTGGCCGTAGTGGTCTCGTACTGCCAGGCCGAGAGTTCCGACCGACCAGGCCGGGATGTCCGGGGTCAGCGGTTCACCCGCCGAGGAGGCGCGGCGCAGCGCCAAACCGGTTGGGGCGGTGGCGCTGTCGGCGCGCAGGGCGCGGTACACGGTGGGCGCGGCGGCGAAATTGGTGACGCCGAAGCGTTCCAGCACCTGCCAGGTCAGCGCGGCCGAGAAGCCGGAATGCAAGAGGAGACTGCGCATTCCGGTCACCAGCGGAGTGAGCAGGGTGTAGTACAGCCCGTAGGCCCAGCCGGGGTCGGCGATGTTCCAGTACACGTCCTCGGCCCGGACGTCGAGGCCGAACTCCTGGTAGAGCTGCAAACTCGCGAGCGCCCGCAGCGGTACCGGCACGCCCTTGGGTGTGCCGGTGGTGCCGCTGGTGTAAAGCTGGACGAGCAGCCCGTCCGGCCCGACCGCCACTGCCGCGCCGCGCGGGTCATCGGCGGAGTACTGCGACAGCGGGCCACCGACCGACAGTTCGCCCTCGGCCTCTCCCGCCACGATCACCTGCCACGCTGGATCGGCGGGGATATCCTCGCCGGGCGCCAGCTTGGACAGCTGATCCGCATCGGCCACAACGACTTTCGCCGCGCTCGACGCCAAACGGAAGGCGACCGCCGGTGCGGCGAAAGCCGTGAACAGCGGCACATGCACCGCACCCCGCCGCCAGATGCCCAGCAGCACGGTCACCAGATCGGCGGACTTGCCCATCAGCACGCCCACCCGGTCACCAGGCTGCACGCCGAGACCGGCCAGCGCCGCCGCGAACCGGGTGGACCGCTCACGCAGTTCACCGAACGTCAGATCCGTTGCGGACAAATCGTTTTCGATGACGGTGAAGGCGACGGCGTCGGCCGGGTGCCGATCGCACAGCAGCTCGGCGGCGCACGCCTGCGGGGAGCCGTACTCCTCGAGCAGTTGCCGGACGCGGACGGCGGGGTCGGTCATGATCTTTCTCCTGATCGAACGTGACGAGCGAATACAGTTACAGTGCCTTGTCTTTGGTCTCCACCAGCGCCTTTGTGCAGAAGAAGCTGAGCAGCGCGATACCGGCGAGCAGCACGCCGATCGCATTGCTGCCGTAGGCCGCGGCGAGCGGAGTGGCGATCAACGGCGGAATCGCGCCGCCGAGAATGCCGCCCAGGTTGTAGCCGAGCCCGGCTCCTGTGTAGCGGAAACGAGTCTCGAACAGTTCCGGCAGCATCGCGCCGACCGGGCCGTAGGCGAGGCCGAAAATGCCCAGGGTGATGGCGATTCCGATCGCGAAGGCCACCGGCGAGCGGGTGTCGAGCAGCGGGAACAGCAGCAGCGCCCAGATCACGGCGGCGCCGGAGGAGTACATGACCACGCGCCGCCGGCCGATGCGGTCGGAGTAGAGCGCCGAGACCACGATCGCCGCACCGAATACCAGCGCGGACGCGATGCCCACGGTCAGCACGAACGGACGGGTGAAGCCGAGCGTCTTGGTGCCGTAGCTGGCCAGGAACGCGGTGCCCATGTAGAAGAAGCCGAACTGGATGGCCAGTGTGCCGCCGGTCAGCAGGATTTCCCGGGTCTGGAAGCGTACGGCGTCCAGGAACGGCAGGCGGGCGGGCGCGGTCGTCAGGGCGGCATTCGCTTTGAAGACCGGCGTCTCCTCGATGGCCAGCCGCATGTACAGCCCGATGCCGACCAGCACGATGGAGAACAGGAACGGGATCCGCCAGCCCCAGTCCAGGAAGGCCTGGTTGGTGTCCCCCAGCAGCTGGCCGGTGATCAGGAAGGTGGCGCTGGACAACAGGAAAGCGAAGGCCGGACCGACCTGCGGGAACATGGCGTAGAGGCCGCGTTTGCCCGGTGGGGCGTATTCGGCGGTCAGCAGGGTGGCGCCGGCCCACTCGCCGCCGACCGCGAAACCCTGACCGAAACGCAACAGCACCAGGATGATCGGCGCGGCGACGCCGATCGTGGCGGCGCCGGGCAGCAGGCCGATCAGGAACGTGGAGACACCCATCAGCAACAGGGTCGAGACCAGAGTCTTCTTGCGGCCCAGCCGATCTCCGAAATGGCCGAACAGCATGGCCCCGACCGGGCGGGCGAAGAAGGCGACCGCGAAGGTCGCGAAGGAGGCGACGGTGCCCGCCGTCGATCCGAGCGCCGGGAAGAACACCTTCGGGAAGACCAGCGCGGCGGCGGTCCCGTAGATGAAGAAGTCGTAGAACTCGATGGTGGTGCCGATGCAGCTCGCTACGGCCACCCGGCGCACGCTCGTGCCGGGTGGCGGCACCGGAGCCTGGGTTGGCGACAGGTTTGTCATGTGGATCCTCTTCTCACGCCCCCTGCGCCATCCGGTCGGGTGTGCAGGGTGAAAGGGACCATAGTGATGCGGGTCACGGCGCAACCACCCCCGAAAGAAGGGAGTGGCGCGGCCCCGCAAGGGTGCGGCTATCCGCTAGGGCAGCAGCCGCATGCGACGCGCGTTCACCACCGCTTCGTGCCGGGAGGTCGCATCGAGTTTGCGCATGGCACTGCGCAGATAGCCCTTGACCGTGTCCATGCGGAGCGATAGTCGTTCCGCCGCTTCGGCATTGGAGCAGCCCAGGGCGACGTGGGCGAGCACATCGAGCTCGCGTGGCGACAAGGTCACGTCGGTCATGGGCGCATCCTCGCCCGAGATCACCGCGGCGAGCCGCTCCGACAATGCGGACAGGGTGCGTCGCAGCACGGGATCGGTTACGGCACTGGCGATTCCGCGTAGTTCCGCGTGGACGCCGCGAATTCCCTCGGCTCGTGCGGAATCGGCCGCGCCGGTGGCGACGGCCGCGGCCCGCGCCATCTTCATGCGCCGGTCCACTTCGTCGCGGATCGCGAGTTCGGTGGCGAGCCGCGACGCCGACCGGGCGAGGACATCGGTTACCCGGTCGCCGACCGGCTGACTCCGGCCGGCCGCGTACAGCACAGCGCGTGCCTGCCCGCCCACCACCACGGGGACCGCAACCACCGACCGGATGCCTTCGCCGACAACGACCCGGTCGTAGTCGTGGCTGATCGAGGGCGCGTTCGGATAGTCCGCGACGCCGGCGGGCTGGCGCAGCGCGACCACCCGGCCACCCAGGCCGCTCGCCGGCGGAATCAGCAACCCATGCAGCCCGCGGGTGCGGGTGCCGAGGAATTCCGACAGCATCAGCACGTCGCCCGCCAGCACGGCGCCGCCGAAAACCACCGGGGCTGCCGAGTCGCGCGCGACCAGGCGCAATTCGCCCCGCATCGCGTCGTCGTCACGAGGGCGCAGCGAAGCCAGTGTCTCGGTCATCGGCGATCCCTTCGTCCAGCAGCTACGAGCCAGCAGCGTAAGCGGATGCTAAGTCCCGCACCGCCACGCTGTGCTGTTTTTTGAAGAAAGCGCTGGCAGGGGTGCCTTCCGTGGCCCGTCGGCTCAGCGACCACATCACCGCTGGGGCAGCCGATTTCCCACCAGATGCGCCAGCAGGCGGGCTCTCCGTGGCCCGTCGGCTCAGCGACCGCATTCGCCGCTGGGGCAGCCGATTTCCCACCAGATGCGCCAGCAGGCGTGCAGGAGGTGGGCGCGGACGGTGCCGGCGGAGGTGCGGTGGGCGCCGCGGGAGACGGTGACGTCCATGAGGAGGTCGCGGACGTGGCCGTCGCGGGTGTCGATGCCCTGGGGGTCGGAGCCGGAGATGGCGAAGGGGACCGCGGGGATGTAGCCGATGCGTTCGGCGACCGGGGCGAGTGGTTCGGGGTCGGGGAGGTCGGAGTCGCGGCGGTAGAGGACTTGGTCGCGGTAGCAGCGGTCGTCTTCGATCTGCTTGCGCGCCAGCATGTCTCGCCAGCGGGCGCCGTCGAGGATCTCTTGCACCGACAGGATGTCGCCGACGCCGTGATAGGGGGTGCTCAGGCCGTTGGACACCGATAGGAGCTCGCGGTGTTCCGGATGCAGGCAGCCGCCGAGGTTGCGGTGCAGCAGGGCCAGTTCGTAGTCGGTGGCGCCCGGATGCAGCGGCGGCGGGGTGTCCGGGCGTCCGATGGCGTGCAATTCGGCGATCTTGGCGACGATCTCGGCCAGGGTCGGCGGATGGGTGCGTAAGTTGCGGCCCCACCACGGCTCGGAGTATTCGCCGAGTGTTGCCTGATCGGCCTCGGCGATCATGCTGTCGAGCTCGGCGCTGAAGAAGCTGAAGAGATCCGGGTAGGTCATCTCGGGCGGCAGCGGGACCGCCGCTCCGGTGACCAAGCGGGTCGCCTGCCCGGCGAAGAGGAAGATGTTGCCGGCGTAGCCGATGTCGTTCTCGACGACCAGTTGATACTGCGCGGGATCGTTGGGCGCGCCGACCTCCTCGGCCCACTCTTCGTCGTCGAACCAGATATCGGCCTGCATCAAGCCCGAGGCCCAGCGTGCACCTGCGCCGATGTCCTCGGTCCCGAGCAGCGAATAGGACAGGTCGAAGTAGTCCCAGCCGTCGGCCACCGCCAGCAGTTCCCGGTACTGCGGATCCAGCGGCCGCCCCAGCCGGAGCTCGGCCGCCCGCAATCTCTCCTCGCTCGCACCCGGATTCGGCCGGGTATCGGACTCGTACTCCCGGAACTCCACCAGCCGCCGCTTCTGCACGACCATGCGGCCGATCAGTTCCTGCCAAGCCTCCTGCCCGACGGCCGCTCCCATCCCACTCCTTCGCTGGCAGTTTGCTACAAGCGGAGCCTAGTCAGCCGGGGCGGAAGGACCACGGAGTTGGCGCCGGACGAATCGGCGTGTCGGACAACGAGTCCTGCCACACTCGGGCGGCTCCCGGCAGGACGCCGGTCCGCGTGCGCGAAAATGAACACGTGACCACCGACAATGCCCGGCCTACTCCCCCGGTGACCAGCGCTTCGATCATCGTGCTGACGCTCGCACGCAAGGTGGAGACCGAGCTGTCGGCCGCGCTCGCGCCACTGGATCTGACCGTCGGCCGGCTGGGCTTGCTCGGGCATATCTCGAGCCTGCCCGGGGTGTCGTTCAGTGAGTTGGCGCGGATGTCGGGCACGAGTGTGCAGAGTGTGCACAACGGGGTCAAGGCGCTGGTGAGCGCGGAGTTGGTGCAGGATCTGACGGCGCGGGCCGGGTCGGCGTCGACGATCGAGCTCACCGCGAAGGGCAAACGGCTGCTGGCCGAGGCACGCAAGGCCGTGTCGGCGGTCGACTCCCAGCTGTTCGGGCCGGAGTCGGATCCGATTCTGCGGCAGGTCGGTGCCGCCATTCTCGCCGTGTTCGCCGAGTCCTGAGGTCGATGCCGTACCGGCACGGGTGATTCCGGACACATCCTTCAATGTGGTTGAAGCTTGCGCTAGGCTTCAACCACATTGAAGGATGAAGGGAGTTCATCGGTGGAACATGTGTTGCTGTCGATCCACGTGGTGGCGGGCATCGTGTTCGTGGGCGGGTCGGCGGTCGCGACCAGTTTGTTCCCGCGCTATGCGCCGGTCCTCGCCGCGCCGGCCCTCGGCGTAGCAGCCGAATCCGAACGCAGCCCCGGCGTTGCCCGGGCCATGCACCGAATCACCGGCGGCTACGCGAAGATCGGCCTGATCGTGCCGCTCGTCGGCATCGTCCTGGCCGCCGTCCAAGGCCGCATGGGTGAAATCTGGATCACCGTGGCCATGGTCCTCACCGCCGTGGCCGGTGGACTCGTCGCCCTGCAGATCTATCCCCTGCAGCGCACCGCGCTCGCCGCGCCCGACGACGGCCGTCAGTTGCGCACCCTGTCCATGCTCGCCGGCATCTACAACCTGCTGTGGACGGCCGTCGTGGTCCTCATGATCGTCCGGCCCGGTTCCGCGGCCTGAATTCGCAAAGGAGACAACGTATGTCCACCGCAACCGAGACCCTGGCGCTACCTTCCACGCCCCTGGCGGACAAGACCCACCGGCTGATCGTCGACGCGCTGGAGCCGCACCTGGTCAATCACAGCATCCGCGGCTTCCTGTTCGCTCGTGCGCACGCCAACACCCAAGGGCTGCAACCAGATCAGGACTACAACGAGGAAAACCTGTTCCTCATCTGCGCCCTGCACGACATCGGATTGTCCGAATCCGCGAACGGCAACCAGCAATTCGAACTCGACGGCGCCGATTTCGCGGCCTGCTTCCTGGAGGACAACGGCGTCACGGATGAGCGTGTCGACATCATCTGGGACGGCATCGCCGTGCACACCAACAACTTCACCGACTCACCGGTCTACCGCCGACGCCGGCCGGCCGAAATCTGGATCGCCGCCCACGGTATCGGCATCGATGTCGGCGGCAGCCCCGCCGACCTCCCGCCGGGCTTCGCGGACCTGACCCACCGCGCCTACCCCCGCCTCGGCGGCACTCCCGCACTCACCCGCTCGGTGGAACTGCAAGCCCTCGCCAACCCCCTGAAGGCGCCGCCATGCACGCTGCCGGGCGAGCTTGTGCACCAACGTCATCCGGAACTGCCCTACGCGACACTGGAAATGCTCTTCGGATACAACGGATGGAACGACTGACCATGACCGACCAGGGCGTCACGTTCATCAACGTGATCGAGATATCCGCCGAGCACATCGACCAGTTCGTCGAGCAGTGGCGCGAACGCGCCGCTCTCATGCGGAAGGCGCGGGGCTTCCGCGATGTGCGGCTGCATCGGGCACTGTTGCCGGACATGCGGTTTCAGCTTGTGAACGCCGCGCATTGGGACAGCGCGGAAGCCTGCGAGGCCGCGGGGACGAACGCAGCGGTAGTCGCCTCGGTGGAGACTGCCCGCAAGGTCGCGGAGGCCAATCCCGGCATCCATGAGGTTGTCGCCGAACACGTTTGAGACTCACACGAGTCGTGTCCGCCCAAATACGGTGCAGCTCACACGAGCCGCATCCACGGAATACGTTGAGCCTCAAACGAGTTGCGCCCGCCAAATACGCTGCAGCTCACACAGGTCACGTCCACCGAATACGCTGCAGCTCACGCGAGCCGCGTTCGCCCAATACGCTACAGCTCACACCAATCGCGTCCACCGAATACGTTGAGCCTCATACGAGTTGCGCCCGCTGAATACGTTGCGGCTCACACAGGTCACGTCCGCCCAATACGGTGCGGCTCACACGGGTCACATCCGCCCAATACGGTGCGGCTCACACGGGTCACATCCACCGAATACGGTGCGGCTCACACGGGTCACATCCACCGAATACGTTTGAGGCGCACGCGGGTTGCGTCGCTGTCGGCAATCCGCTGGCGGACTATCTGAGCGATCGGCAAATCCGTTGCGGACACGGTAATTGCGGTCGATTGCCATCTCCAGACGCGGTAGGCCTTCACGCACGTCTTTATGCGAGCGATCCTTCTCTATGTTGCACAAGGATGAGGCCGGGACTACCGTACTGCCAGATGTTGCGTCACATCGTGATCCGATCCGTGAAGTAGCCACTCCGCGCGCACCGTTCGTACTCCCACCCCGGAGCGGTGCCGAGTCAGCGCAGATTCAACTGTGCCCCGGGTTTCCTACCTCCGACGACTTTCGACAGCAGCGCCGGTCGCGGCCGCTATGCCGAGATGAGGCACCCGATATGAGAACTCGTGGCAACGTTGCCATTTCGGCCTGCACGGCGCTGAGCGGTGTGGCGCTCACCCTCACCGGCGGCGGACCGATGGCCACCGCCGACACTACTCCCGCCGCGAGCTGCGGCAGCTGGAGCAGGAGTGTCGTGGCCTCGGGCTACAACATGCTGGAGGGCTTGGCATTCGACGGCCGGGGCGGCCTGCTGCTGTCCGATCAGGCGGCCAGCGGTGTCGGCGGCGCGATTCGGCGGCTCGACGTCGGCGCGCGCAGCACCGTCACCATGGTGGATGGCCCAGGCGCGGTGCTGGTTTCGGGCGATACCGCCTATTACGTCTCCGGACTCAGCCTGTCCGCGGTGCTGTCCGCCAAGTCCGACGGCGCCATCAATGTCATCGATCTGAACAACGGCGCGACCTCCACCGTCGCGGCGAATCTGCGCCTGCCCAACGGCCTCGCGCAGCTACCCAACGGCGACTTCGTCTTCACCTCCGACATGGGACCTGATCAACGGGTCTCGTTGGTGCGCAACGGGTCCTACGCCGGACCGCTCGCCGGACCGACTTCCACCAACGGCGTCACCTACGATGCCGAGCGACGTCGGCTGTTCGTCTCGACCACCTTCGACCCGACCACCACCATCGCCATGTACGACATCGACCGCCCCGGCTCCGACCCGACCCTGTTTACGTTGCCCGGCTTCGGCCCACTCAACGGCGGCGACGATCTCACCGTCGGCCCCGACGGAAACGTGTACCTGGCGCTGAGTACCGGCGGCAAGGTGGTGCGACTCGATCCGAACACCGGCGCCTCCTGCACCGTCGCCGACGGCCTGCCGCTCACCACCGCGGTCGAATTCGGCTCCGGTCCGGGCTGGGATCTGAACGCCCTTTACGCCACCAGCTATCTCGGCACGGTGACCGAACTCAGCCGCGAACATTAGGTCGGCGCAGCCGGTTTCACGTTCAGCGGCGCCGCACCGGAACAGTCCGACAACACGCGGCGGTTTCGCTCGTGCCCGCCAGAGGTCTGGCCCCTCACACACCTACCGGGCAGCGACGGTTGGGCCACCGTCAGATGTGCGCTCCAGCACGCCCCTGCGAGGTGGTGACTGTTCGGTGCCCTGCAGAGGGCTGGTTTCGGTGCGTCCGCTGGGGGCGGCGGTTGGGGATCGAAAACCTTCCCGGACAGAGTGGTCTAACAGGGGCGCTGGTGACCGTTCGGTACCCGGCAGAGCGCTTGGTTTCGGTGCGTCCGCAGGGTGGCGGCGGTTGGGGATCGGACAAACCTCCCGGCCAGGGTCGTCCAGTAGTGGTGTTGTGGTCCAGAGATCTTGCCCAATCATGCGGGGCGCGTTGGCAGCCCTACCGGACTTACCCCTCACCTTTGGTGCGGAGGCTCGGTTCGGTCCTCGGTTACCCGGCTGTGGTCCGGTCCAGAACATTCCAGAAAGACAGAAAAGAGAATCGGTGTGGGTGTACGGCAGCCGGGGCCGCTGTGAAGACAAACCGGAAAGACTGTCTCCCGTAACCTGCTGCGTAACAGACACTTTCATACGTTCGTCCAGTGTGAAGAGATCGAATTCAGACCCGATTATCGATAGCCATCGGCTTTGAACGGCGATAGAATTCACACATGCGTTCGACCAGCCCAGCGGCATCAGCACAGCGGGTCACCGACCCGCTCCTGACCGCTGCCACCGACCTCGGCGACACCACGGTGACACTGCTCTCGGATGAGGCTGTGCTCGAAGCGATACGCGAGCTCGAACGCGCCCGGCGGGTGTTGGATTCCTTCGCCCACAAACTGATCGTGCGCGCCACCGAAGGCGGACTGCCCGCCCGCACCGGTGCTGGCACCACGAAGAAGCTATTGATCCAAACCCTGCGGATCTCCCATGCCGACGCCGCCGCCCGCATCGCGGCCGCTGCGGCTTTGGGTGTGTGGCATGACATCCCGGGCGAGGATGTCGAGCCCCGCCACCCCGCGACCGCAGCCGCCCAAGCCGAAGGCGAGATCTCCACCGACCACGCGCGTGAGATCGCGAAAGTGTTGAAACGTGTCCCCGGCTCGACCGCGAACGCTGATTTCGAAGCCGCCGAACACATCCTGGCCACCGCCGCCCGTGCCGTGATGCCCGAAGACCTCACCAATATCGGCCGAGACATCCTGGCACGCCTCGACCCCGATGGCAGCCTCACCAACGACACCGACCGCCAACGTCAACGCGCCCTGCGGATCGGTCGGCAACGCGCGGATGGGATGTCACCGATCAGTGGCGACATCACCCCCACCCTGCGTGCCCTGCTCGACCCTGTCGTCGCGAAACTCGGACGCCCGGGCATGAACAATCCCGACGACCCCGACAGCCCTTCCGGCAGCACCGAGCATGTCGATCGGGAGGTGTTGGATGCCGCCGCCGCACGCGATACCCGCAGTGCCGCCCAACGCACCCACGATGCCCTTCTCGCCCTGTTGTCGCCGGGCACCGACCCCGCAAACCTGGGAACCCATCGGGGACTGCCGGTTTCAGCGATCCTGTCGATCAGTGTCGAGGACATCGAAAACGCTGCCGGGGTCGCGACCACCGCGACCGGGGGCACCGTCCCGATCGCCGAGGCGTTGAAGCTCGCTGAACACGCTGTGCCGTGGCTGATGGTGTTCGACCACGCCGGGGTGCCACTGCATTTGGGTCGCACGAAACGCCTCGCCTCGGCCGGGCAACGGCTGGCGTTGATCGCGGCTCTGCGTGGTTGCACCCGCCCGGGCTGCGACGCACCGGCGAGTGTGTGCGCGGTCCATCATGTCACCGACTGGAACAAACACGGCAACACTGATATCGGCAACGAAACCTTGGCCTGCGACCGCTGCCACGCCCTGGTTCACGACGGGCCCGGCGGCTGGAAAACTGTTGTCCTCGGTGATGATTCGGACTATCCGGGTCGGACCGGGTGGATCGCACCATTCCACATCGATCCCACCCGAACGCCACAGGTCAATCACCGCCATCACGCCAGCGAACTGCTCGCCGAAACCCTCGCACGCATCCACGACCGCCGGGAACGAGACCGCGAGCAACGTCGACGCTGGCTCCCTGGCCTAGCGCCAGACAAACCCGCTGCCTGAAGCCCGTGGTGCCGCCCCTGACCGGCACCACGGGAAACCCGCGCGTCCACCGGCCGAACGAATCCATTCCCCAGCCGCACCCAGCCCGGGAAATCGTTCCCTCAGCCAGGACTCGAATCCCCACTCGCGCTGAACGACCGCCACAAACAGGCGAACTTCTCGTCGAACCTCGCATACATCCCTGACAGAACAAGACCGCCAACAACATCGACAACTCTGGCCCCACGACCGAACGCCAGACAGACCCGCCGCCCGAACCAGCGCCGCCCAACCGGCACCGCGGTACACCCGCGTCCGCCCGCCCGACCACCCACCTCCAGCGGCCTCTCAAACCACCCGCCGCCCGCGCCACGGTGCCCGCCCGATCCCGCACCGCGGGATAACCGCGTCCACAGACCGAACCCCATACTCCAGCCGCATTCTGCACCGGAAAACCATTCCCCTCAGCCAAGATTCGGCAATCCTGGGTTGTGCTGGATCACCGCCCCACGCCAGTGACCTGCTCGCCGAGACACTCGCGCGCATCCACTACCAGCGGGAACAAGACCGCGCCCAAGGTCGCCGCGGGCTCCATGACCTAACGCCGGCACACCTGCCACCTGAACCCGCGGTGCCGACCGACCGGCATCGCCGGGACAGCCGCGTCCGCGGGCGGAACCATACTCCAGCCGCATTCCGCGGGTTGAAACCGTTGCCCTCAGGCAGAATTCGGCAACCCGACGCGCGCTGAATGCCCGCCGACAACATCGGCGCTGGCTCCACGACTTAACGCCAGACACACCCGCCGCCTGAACCTGCGGTGCCGTCCGACCGGCATCGGCGGGACAGCCGCGTCCACGGGCGGAACCCACACTCCAGCCGCATTTCGCACGGGGAAACCGTTCCCCTCGGCCAGGATTTGGCAATCCCGGCTCGCGCTGGATCACCGCCCGCAAACAGCGGGACTGCTTGTCGAAGCCTCGCACGCACCCGCGGCAGAACAAGACCGTTGACAACATCGGCGCTGGCGTCACGACCTAATGCCAGACACACCCGCCGCCCGATCCGCGCCGACACCCAACCGGACCGCAAGATAACCGCGCCCGCCGCCGAACCGCCCAACTCCGGCGGCGTCTCAGAGCCACTCCCCTCGGGCAGAATTCGCCAATCCTGGGTCGCGCTGGATTACCGCCACACGCTAGTGACCTGCTCAAGGAGACACTCGCGCGCATCCGCGACCATCGGGAACGAGACCGCGAGCAACGTCGGTGCGGCTTGTACGACCTAGTGCCAGCTGAGCCCGCGGTGCTGCGTCGCGAGATCGCCGTGTCTTCGGGCCGAACCCACCCGTACCCCGCCCGTATCCCCGAGTGGTGCCCATTTCCCTGAGCCAGGATTCTGTAATGGCGTGTGTCTCGTTGAGTCGGGCGAGCTTTCGTCAAGCTGGCGATCGCTGGTATCAACCCGGGTGCGAACCGTACTTCGGTTGGTTGTCCCCCGAGTTGGCCGCCTACTCGCTCTCTACGATCAACCTGAAGATCCGGCTACACACGCGTGCTGGCGGTGTTCGTCCATTGTGGAGATGGAGCCCACTGACCATCCTCTCGCTGTCCAACAGCAGAGCGGTATCACTGTGGGTCGGGTGCGGGAGGTCGCCGAGCAGGTGTTGCATCCGGATAGTCGGGGCTGACCGGATTCGGGGCGTCTGGTTCGTCCGGTTCGGGGATTCGGCACCTAGACTGGGCGGCGTGAAAGTTCGACGGCTGATCGCCCTGTCCCTGTTTGCGTTGCTGGCTCCGCTGGGGGCCACTGCCTGCTCGTCCGAGGGGGCGGGGAGCAAGACCGAGTGCCAGATCAGTGGGTGCACCGTTACCTTCGATCGGGGGGTGAACGCGAAGGCGTCGGTTCTCGGGATCGATGCGGAGCTTGTTGCGGTGAACGGGAATACGGTGACGCTCAAGGTCGGTGGGCAGCAGGTCGATGTGCCGGTGGGCGATACGCAGCCCACCGATGGCTTCAATGTGACTGTGCAGGAAGTCACTGCCGACAAGGTCGTGGTGAAGATCGCGACCGGGATCACCACCAACAACTGATCGTTAGGTCGCGTGCGCGAGCAGGCCGGTCTCCGCGAGCGCCGAGAGGGTGCTGGAGCAGCCTGCCTCGATCCGCAGGGTCGCCAGATCGTCGCCGCGGGTGCGGCCGCGATTCAGGATGATCACCGGGTGGCCGAGCTTGGCCGCGTGCCGGACGAAACGCAGGCCGGACATGACCGTCAGGGATGACCCGGCGACCAGTAGCGCGTCGGCCTGGTCGACCAGTTCGTATGCGGCGGCGACTCGTTCGCGGGGCACGTTCTCGCCGAAGTAGACGATGTCGGGTTTGAGCATGCCGCCACAACGTTCACAGTCGACCATGCGGAAGGACTCGGTGTCCTCGATCACCGCGTCGGCGTCGGGGGCCACCTCAACCCCGGTCGCGGTGGCGGCGGTGACGAAGCCGGGATTCGCGAGTTCGAGACGGTCGGCGAGAGTCATGCGGGAGATGAGCGCTTCGCAGGCGAGGCAGCGGACGCGGGCGTAGGTGCCGTGCAGGTCGAGGACGCGGCGATGGCCGGCCTTGGTGTGCAGCAGGTCGACGTTCTGGGTGATCAGGCCGGTGACTGTGCCGAGTCGTTCCAGGCGGGCCAGCGCGCGGTGGCCGAGATTGGGGCGGGCGGCGTCCATGCGGCGCCAGCCGATGTGGTTGCGAGCCCAATAGCGCTGCCGGAAGACAGGATCGCCGACGAACTGCTGAAAGGTCATGGGGTTGCGGGGCGGTGCGGACGGCCCGCGGTAGTCGGGGATGCCGCTGTCGGTGGACAGGCCGGCGCCGGTCAGCACCGCGACGCGGCGCCCGGAGATCAGGTCGATCAGCGCCGCCAGATCCGCTTCGGGCAGGCCCGGTGTCGAATGGTCCCGCATGTGCTTCAGGGTACGGATGCGACGCGACCGCATGGCGACCGGATCCGGCGGCCCCGCACCCCTTATGGTGTGAGCCAATCGACGCGTGCGCCGGTTACCCCCGTCACGTGGTGGCGATCACATTTACCACGCACCCTGCGCAGCCCATGCTCAGCGCGTACCAGCTACATTGCGCACATTGCTCAATTTATGACGCGTCTCTTGTTCATTCCGCGCCACAACTACAGACTGTGGCCAACAAGTGCTCAACTATGCGAAGCGCCCGATCGGCGCTGAGCGGATGGGTGGAGACTGATGACCGAGCTCGCTGACCGCGAACTGATCCCAGCCCCCTACGACCTCGCCGACCGCTACCGGGTCGGCGCTGGAACCGTTGTCCTCACCGGTGTGCAGGCGATTGCCCGCCAACTGGTCGAGCAGCACGTGCGTGACCTGCGTGCGGGACGCCGCATCGGCACGTTCGTGTCGGGCTATCAGGGCAGTCCGCTCGGCGGCGTCGACAAGATGCTGG
This sequence comes from Nocardia sp. XZ_19_385, assembly GCF_015355755.1. Classification (NCBI taxonomy): domain Bacteria; kingdom Bacillati; phylum Actinomycetota; class Actinomycetes; order Mycobacteriales; family Nocardiaceae; genus Nocardia; species Nocardia sp. XZ_19_385. The sequence goes on along the minus strand of NZ_JACVEE010000004.1, from coordinate 28,949 downwards.
CCGGCATGCCGGGAGTGCTGTCCGAGCACGACATCACTTTCATCCCCGGCCTCAACGAAGAGCTCGCCGCCACCTCGGTGTGGGGCAGCCAGGGCGAGCTGCCCGAGGGCGCCGCGACCCACGACGGCGTGGTCGGCGTCTGGTACGGCAAGGGCCCGGGCCTGGACCGCGCCACCGACGCGCTGCGGCACGCCAATATGTACGGCGCGAGTGCGCGCGGCGGCATGCTGCTGCTGGTCGGCGACGATCCGGCCTCCAAGTCCTCCACCGTGCCCGCGGTGAGCGAGCGTTCGCTGGCGGCGATGAACATTCCGGTGTTGTTCCCGCGCAACGCCCGCGAGATCATCACCATGGGCTTGCACGGTGTCGCGCTGTCGCGGGCCAGCGGCTGCGTCGTGGCGCTGAAGATCGTCGCCGATGTCGCCGACGGTGCCTGGACGGTCGACGGCTCGGTCGGCGACATCGACATCACCGTCCCCGAAATCCTCTGGGAAGGCCGGCCGTTCGCCTACAAGCAGCGCCCGATGGCCGCACCCACCGACAGCGTCATCGCCGAGGCCGACCTCTACGGCCCGCGCTGGGAGCTGGTGCAGTCCTACAGCACCGCCAACAACCTCGACGTGATCGAGGTGAACCCGCCGCACGCCACCGTCGGAATCGCCGCCACCGGAACCACTTTCGATGCGGTCCGGCAGGCCCTGCTCGATCTCGGCGTCGAGGACGCCGACCTGATGCGCGCCGGCGTCCGGCTCCTCCGCATCGGCATGCCGTTCCCGATCGCCGGCCCGCGGGTCCGCGAATTCGCCGACGGCCTGGACCATCTCATCGTCGTCGAGGACAAGACCGCGTTCATCGAGACCCAGATCCGCGAAATCCTGTACGGCGCCACCGATGCCCCGCGCATCATCGGCAAGCGCGACCTGGACGGCAAGCCGCTGTTCGCGCAGGACGGCGAGCTCACCACCGGCCGCATCATCGCGCCGCTGCGCCGCGCCCTCAACGCGCACCCCGACATGCTCGGCCTCACCAAGAAGCGTCCACTGCCGCAGCCGCTTTCGCTGTCGGTGCTGCCCGCCAAGCGCGCCGCCTACTTCTGCAGCGGCTGCCCGCACAACCGTTCCACCGCGGTCCCGGAGGGTTCGCTCGCCGGCGGCGGTATCGGCTGCCACACCATGGTCACCATGTCCGGCCGCGAGGACTCCAAGGTGCTCGGCCTGACCCAGATGGGCGGCGAGGGCGCGCAGTGGATCGGCCAGGCCCCGTTCACCCAGGTACCGCACCTGTTCCAGAACGTCGGCGACGGAACCTATTTCCACTCCGGCCAACTGGCCGTGCAGGCCTGCGTCGCGGCCGGGGTGAACATCACCTACAAGCTGCTCTACAACGACGTCGTCGCGATGACCGGCGCACAGGACGCCGAAGGCGCACTGGCGGTACCGAAGCTGACGCACAAGCTCATGATCGAGGGCGTCAAGCAGATCATCGTCTGCGCCGACGAGCCCTCGAAGTACCGCAAGCGCGATCTCGCGCCCGGCACCAAGCTGTGGCACCGCGACCGCCTGGACGAGGCCCAGCGCGTGCTGCGCGAAGTCCCCGGCGTCACCGTCCTCATCTACGACCAGCACTGTGCCGCCGACGCGCGCCGCCAGCGCAAGCGCGGCACCCTGCCGACCCGCCGCACCCGCGTCGTCATCAACGAAGCGGTCTGCGAGGGCTGCGGCGACTGTGGCACCAAGAGCAACTGCCTGTCCGTGCAGCCGGTCGACACCGAGTTCGGCCGCAAGACCCGCATCGATCAGACCTCCTGCAACACCGACTACACCTGCATGGACGGCGACTGCCCGTCGTTCGTCACCGTGGAGCTGCCCGATCCGGCGGATGCGAAGACCAAGAAGCGCAAGAAGACTCAGCACCCCGAGCCGCCCGCGCTCCCCGCTATCGCGCACACCGCGCCGATCACCACGCAGAACGTCTTCCTGGCCGGCATCGGCGGCACCGGCATCGTGACCGTCAACCAGGTCCTGGCCACCGCCGCCCTGCGCGCCGGCTACGACGTGGCGAGCCTGGATCAGATCGGCCTGAGCCAGAAGGCCGGCCCGGTTGTGTCGCACTTGCGCTTCGTGGCAGGCGAACTGGAGCCCGCCAATCGGCTCACCCCGGGCTCGGCCGACTGCATCATCGCCTTCGACCTGCTCGCCGCCACCGACAACAAGAACCTCGCCTACGGTTCGGCGCAGACCACCCTTTCGGTCGCTTCGACCAGCCAAACCCCCACCGGCGACATGGTTTACGACAAGTCGGTGACCTACCCGGAAACCGCCACGTTGCTGTCCCGGCTGGAACGGGCTTCGCGCGCGGTGCAGTCGTTCGACGCACTCACTGCCGCCGAGGTCCTGTTCGGCAACACCGCCGCCGCCAACTTCCTGCTGGTCGGCGCGGCCTGCCAGAACGGCGGACTGCGGATTCCGGCCGCCGCCATCGAGGAGGCCATCAGCATCAACGGTGTCGCGGTCGCCGCGAACATCGCCGCCTTCCGCTGGGGCCGCACCGCCATCGCCAAGCCGGACCTCTTCGCCGCGGCGACCACCCGCAAGCAGCGCGAGAAGGCCGAGATCACCGTCCCGCCAATCCTGTTCGACGGCTTGACCGCCACCGGCGAAACCCGCCGCCTGGTCGAGTTGCGGGCGGCGGAGCTGATCGGCTTCCAGGGCATCAAGGTGGCCCGGGAGTATGTCGGTACGGTGCAGCGCATCTGGGCCGCCGAACAGCAGCTCACCAGCCGCACCGAATTCAGCGAGCAGGTGGCGCGCGGCCTGTACAAGTTCACCGCCTACAAGGACGAGTACGAGGTGGCCCGCCGCCTGACCGACCCGGAATTCCTGGACGAGGTCACCGCCCAGCTCCCGGACGGCGCGAACCTCACCTACAAACTGCATCCGCCGGTGCTGCGCGCCCTGGGCCGCAAGAAGAAGATCGGCATGGGCCCCAACAGCCACGTCGCCCTGCGCTTGCTGGCCAAGGGAAAGCGCCTGCGCGGCACGAAGTTCGATCTCTTCGGTTACGCCCACGTCCGCAAGGTGGAGCGCGTCCTGCTCGCGCACTACACCGACATGGTGTGCACCCTGGCCGCCGACCTGACCACGGAGAACTACGACCGCGCGGTCCAAGCTGCCGGCCTGACCGACATGGTCCGCGGTTACGAGGACATCAAGCTGGCCAACGCCGAGCTCTACTGCGAGCAGCTGCGCACGCTCGGCATCGAGCCCCCGCAGCTGTAATCCCCCCTGAACGGGACGTCCGGACCTCCAGGCCGGGCGTCCCGTTTCGCATTCGCACCGTTACCTGTCAGCACACCGACCGTTTGAATGACGCGATCGAATCGATTGCTGAGCCGTGACCGAATTCCTGACCCCCGCAGCGATATACAGGTATGGGCACTCGATCAGCCCCACCAGATCGCCGACACCGCCTGAAAACGCGCCGTCACCCTGCCGCCGGTGTTGGGTCAGCCACTCGATCAGCCCCATCAGATCGCCGAGACTGCCTGGGATCACGCGGTCACGCCAGCGACGGTATCTGCTGCTCAGCCCCCGCGGATCGCTGCGACCGCCCCCGCAAGCACAGCCAGGCCGTGTTCGAGTTCGTCGTCGGTGATGGTCAGTGGCGGCAGGAGTTTGATCACCTCGTCCTCGGAACCGGAGGTTTCCACCAGCAGGCCTCGCTCGAAGGCGAGGCGGCAGGCCTTCGCGGCCTGCGACGCGTCGTCGAAGACCAAGCCCTGCACCAGGCCCCGGCCCCGGACCGACAGACCCGGGTGCGCGGCGGCCATCTCCGCCAGTGCGCCGCCCACCCGCGCCCCCTTGGCCAGCGTCGACGCCTCCAGCACACCATCGGCCCAATAACGCTCCAGCGCCACCCGTGCCGTGACGAATGCCGCGTTGTTACCCCGGAAGGTGCCGTTGTGCTCGCCGGGCGCCCACTGGTCCAGCTCGGGCCGGAAAAGCACCAGCGCCATGGGCAATCCGTAGCCGCCGATCGACTTCGACAGCGTCACGATGTCCGGGGTGATCCCCGCGAACTCGAAGGAGAAGAAGCCGCCGGTGCGCCCGCAGCCCATCTGGATGTCGTCGACGATGAGCAGAATGCCGCGCGCCGAGCACAATTCGGCCAGTTCCCGCAGCCAGGCGGCGCGGGCCACGTTCACCCCACCCTCGCCCTGCACGGTTTCCACGATGACGGCGGCGGGTTTGTCCAGCCCCGAGGACGAATCGTCGAGGGCGCGCCGCATCCAGCGCAGTTCGTCCTCTCCCCCGAGATATCCGTCGTAGGGCATCGGCGCGACGTGCAGCAGCGGCACTCCGGCCCCCGCCCGTTTCGCGGCACTGCCCGTCACTGCCAACGCGCCGAGCGACATGCCGTGGAAAGCATTGGTGAAGTTCAGAATCGGCTGCCGTCCGGTGACCTTCCGTGCCAATTTCAATGCGGCCTCCACCGCATTGGCTCCGGTGGGCCCGGGAAACTGCACCTTGTAATCCAGTTCGCGCGGTTCGAAGAGAGTGTCACGCAGGGTTTCCAGCAGTTTCCGCTTGGCCACCGTGGACATATCCAGCCCATGGGTGATCCCGTCGCCCGCAATGTAGTCCAGCAGCGCGCGTTTCAGCACCGGATTGTTGTGCCCGTAGTTCAGCGAGCCCGCACCCGCGAAGAAGTCGAGATAGTCCTTGCCCTGCTCGTCGCGCAGCCAAGCGCCGCTCGCGGTGTCGAACACGGTGGGCCAGGACCTGCAGTAACCGCGAACATTCGATTCGAGGGTTTCGAAAACGGTCCCCTGGGCCGATCTACAAGCAGTCATCGGCGGTCCTTCCACGAGCGTCAGAACGAATCTGAAGTGCCTGTGTTTCTAACACCGAGGCGACAGGTCTGTCTCGCTTTTCCCAAAACCGCGCGGAACCCTTCCGCGTGTCCACACGACGGCACTACAGTTGACTCCTTGTGCGCTGCAGTGCGGAGGGGGCAGAAATCTTGGCTGCGGCAGCGAAAGTGTGGCGAGCCCAACGGGTCTACCACCAACTCGCCGTCGCCGGATTCCGCAGGCAGGCCCAATACAAGCTGGCGATGTTCGCTGGGCTTTTCACCAATTGCGTCTTCGGCATGGTCCGGGCGGCCGTGATGGTGGCGGCGGTCCGGGCCGGCAGCGAGTTCGGCGGATACGACGAAGGCACCATCGGCGCGTACGTTTGGTTATCCCAGGGACTGCTCGGCGCCATGCAGTTCATGGGCCCGCCACTGGAATTGGTCGACCGAGTCAAGAACGGCGACATCGCCATCGACTTCCTGCGCCCGGTAGACATCCAACTCGGCTACCTCGCAACCGATCTCGGCCGCGCCGCATGCACCATGCTGCCGCGTGGCATCCCGAGCGTCGTCTTCGGTGTGCTCACCTTCGGCGCGGCCATGCCCACCACACCCGGCCCCTACCTCTGGGGCATGCTGAGCCTGCTGTGCGCCGTCACCCTGTCGTTCCTGTGCCTGTTCGCCGTCGGGCTGATCGGTTTCTGGGTGATCGAAACCCGGGGCCTGCGGGTGCTGTATCAGATCTGCGGCACCTTCCTGGCAGGGCTGTTCGTCCCGGTGCACATGTTCCCCGACTGGTTGCGCACCGTCGCCCACGCCACCCCCTTCCCGTCGATTCTGCAGGCCCCCATCGACATCCTGTCCGGACGCGCGACCGGTATGGAGCCGGTGACCCTCGTCGGCATCCAGGTGTTCTGGGTCCTGGTGGTCGGCGCGGCCGGGCGCATCCTGCTCGCGGCGGGCCGCCGCAGGCTGGAGGTGCAGGGTGGTTGAACTACGGGTCGACAACGAGCCCTACGGCAGCTGGCTCACCCCCTACTCCGCGGTGCTGCGGTCCCGAATCCGCGCGCAGCGCGTCTACCGGCTGTCTTTCGTCAGCGAAGTCTTCAGCGCGTTCCTGATCGGCATCGTCGAGTTCGCCGAAGTGTGGGTCATCTTCCATCAGGTGCGCGTACTCGGCGGCCTGGACATGGACGCCGCGCTGCTGCTGTTCGGTTTGAGCAACACCGGTTTCGCGCTGGCACAGGTATTGGTCGGCCACCTGGACCAGCTGCCCACCTTGATCCGGCAGGGCACGCTGGACTCCTACCACCTGCGACCGCAACCGCTGCTGTTGCAACTCATCACCGGCGATATCTCGATCCGCCGCTTCGCCCGCGCCTCGGTCGCCATGGTGATTCTGGGAATCGGATTGCTACGCAACGATATCGACTGGAGCCCGGCTACTTTCGTCCTCCTTGCCACTACTCTGATAACCGGCGTCCTGCTCTTCGCGGGCATTTTCGTCTGCGCGGCCGGGCTGCAGTTCTTCCTGATCGACGGTGCCGAACTGACCAACAGCTTCACCTACGGGGGATCCTTCGCCGCCATGCAGCCCGCCTCCGTCTTCCCCACCCCGCTGAAACTGCTGTTCGGCTTTGCCATCCCGGTCGCGTTCACGGCCTACCTGCCCACCATCGCACTACTCCAGCTACCTGGACCGGACATCTTGCCTGCCTGGCTGGCATGGCTGGCACCCCTGGCCGCACTGTGGGTGTGGGGAGTCGCGTTCTGGCTGTGGCGGCTCGGAACCAGGCACTACCAAGGAGGTGGCGGATAAGCGTGGCAGACAGCGGCTTATCGGATGCGATCATCGAAATCGAGAACCTCACAAGGCAGTTCACGCTGTACCGCAAGAACGGCCGACGTTGGCGCAGACAGCGCGACACCATCACCGCGGTCGACCAGATGACCTTCCGCATCGAACGAGGCGCCGCGGTCGGGTACATCGGTGCCAACGGCGCGGGCAAATCGACCACCATCAAGATGCTCACCGGCATTCTGGTGCCCACCGCGGGCAACGTGCGCACCTGCGGGCTGGAACCGGTCCGGCAGCGCCGGGAGCTGGCCGCGCGCATCGGTGTGGTGTTCGGGCAGCGTTCGCAGCTGTGGTGGGATCTGCCGCTGCGCGAATCGTTCTCGATCCTGGCCGCCATCCATCGCCTGGAGCCCGACATGACCCGCAAACGCACCTATGAACTGGTCGAACAGCTGGAAATGGCCGAAACCCTGGACACTCCGGTGCGCCAGCTCTCGCTGGGCCAGCGGATGCGCGCGGAAGTCGCTGCGGCCCTACTCCATTGCCCCGAGCTGGTGATCCTCGACGAACCCACCATCGGCCTGGATGTGCTGTCCAAGCAGCGGTTACGCGAATTCCTGCGCGCCGAACGCGTCGACCGCGGCACCACACTGCTGCTCACCACCCACGACATGGGCGATATCGAGCGGCTGTGCGACCGCGTGCTCGTCGTCGATCACGGGCGCCTGGTCTACGACGGCTCGCTCACCGGGCTCGGCCACACCGTGGGCGCCCGGCGGGTGCTGGTGGTCGACCTGGCCGAGCCCACACCCGACCTGGTCGACCTACCCTGCCACGCGGAACTACTCACCAGCGAGGGTGACGGCATCCGTCAGCGACTCGCCTTCGACGCTCGAACCACCACGGCCGCACAACTTCTCGCGGCCGTTTCCGATCGCGCGGAGGTGCGCGATCTCTCCATCGAGGAACCCGAGATCGAGGACGTCGTCCGCCGGATCTACGAGTCCGCGCGCTGAATCACCTCGACCGACCCGGGCTCCCGCGGTCCCTGATCCAACCGGAACGGCGGGTACTCGTCGCGCAGCAGCGAGGAGTACACCTGTACACGCAACGACCAGCGCTGCAGACCCATGATGAAATCGAACAGCCGCGCCGGATAGGTCGCGGTGAACAGCAGTGCGATCACCGCGATCAATGTCAGGATCGGCACCAGCGCGATCCAGGACATGCCGTAATCGTCGGAGAAGGCCATATATCCCCCGCCGGCGAAGGCCATGACCACCAAATAGTGCGGTATCGCCAGCAGCCACCATTTCACCAGCACCAGCCCGCGGCTGAATTGCCCGGGATAGTCGACTTCCAGATCTGCCGGATAGTTCTCGTCGCTGCGCAGACTGAACGGCGGATATTTGTCGGTGCCCAGCGGCGACCAGGCATAGAAGCCCACCCGCCAACTCCAGCGCAGCACGCCGACCGTGAAGTCGAACAGATCGCGCGGATATTTACCGGTGAACAGGATCAGCAGCAACGCGATGATCCAGACCAGCACATAACCGATGCTGAGGAAGAACAGCACGATGTAGTGCGGAATTGCCAGAATCCACTTGACCAGCCACATCCACCGCGATACCGCGGGGTCGAGATCTCCTCGAATTCGTACGGGGTTGACGGCGGGACCCGGTTTCTCGAGCCCTAGCCCTGTTGAATCGAACCCAGTCATGATCGACGCTCCTTCCGGGCGTTCGAGACAGCGGGAGAACCGTTGCAGATGCCTGGATTCTCCCGTACCGGACGTCCGTTCCCCGGTATATCGCTTGCGACATCCAGACATCCCGGCAATACTGCTGGGCGATCTTGCCGAAACTTGTTGCCCTGGGGGGAATCTCGATATGCGCAAATCTCGTCCGGCCGTGCTGGCCGTCGGCGTCGTACTCATCGCCGTGCTGGTGCTGACCATGAGCGGCTGCGGAAAGAGCAAGAAGAAGAAAAAGCACTCCAGCTCCTCGCCCGGCACCTCGCAGACCACCGGCACGCCGTATCGGGACTGTGAGGAGGCCTGGCGGCTGGGTAACCCGCCGATCCGCAAGACCGACAAGGGTTATTCGGTCAGCCTGGACCGGCTCGACGGCAAAGAGGACGGTGTGGCCTGCGCCACCCGCCCGAGCTCGACCCGGACCCCGACCAAGGCGCCGACGCCGACGAAGACCCGCTGAGGCCCGGAAACGACAAACCGCCCCGGATGCCGAAGCATCCGGGGCGGTTCGGAATCAGCCGAAGCTGTTTCTAAGTTCTCAGCCGCCGAAGGAGCCGGTGAACAGGGTGTTGAAGATGCCCGACAGCGCGGCAGAGCCGGTGGAGAACAGGCCGTTCAGGGCAGCGGAACCGGTATCGATGATCACGGGAATCATATAAAACAACCTCCATTGTTGGAATCAGTCGCCGACCACCTTCGTGGGGTGCCCGACACCGGAGACGATGCCGGTGCGGTCTGTGAAACCACTGACCGCAACCTGATAGCGAACTTAGAGGCGTGGGTGTTTCAAATCACGAGCTCGGTGCTTGACCATGCGAGGAGTACAGGCTGACCTCGCCGCCTTCGCCGAGGAACGCGTTGACGAGCAGGATCCGCTCCGCGCGCAAGTCCTCCGGGTGCGGCGACTCGGTAGTTATCGAGATCTGCGGGATTGCCGCCCAGTTCACCACGTAGCGCTCGGGCGGCCCGTTGTCGTCGGACAACCGCGCGAGCCGGAAGACCGATACCGTTTTCCGGACGACGAGGTTGCGTACGACCTCCGCGATTCGCTCGGGGTCTTCCAGCGCGAACATGAAGCCGAATGTCAGCTCGGGCGAGGACACATAGGCAGGCACGAACATGGAGGTTAGTGCATCTGTTCACGGTGCACAGCCGCCTCGCCCAAGGTGGTTGCCACCCATGCGCTCTCGCTCTCACACGGCGCCCGGCCACTGCTTCCCGCCCCCGCGCAAAGCCCACGGCGCGTGACCGATCCGTAACGGCCCATAACGATTTCCCGGCAACTAGTTGTCTTTTACGCTATACGGTTGCACCGGTCCGACTATCGCGCTTTCCTGAATATGTCCCGATTTTCTCGGGCCGTCTTCCTCATCGCATCGTCGCGGATTTCCCGGTTTCTTTGCCGTGCTGGTGGACCTGTGTGGGGGGCGACCGAGGCCCGGGGCTGCGCCGGAGCCGAGGGGTGCCCCTCCCCGAAATCCCCCTCGGCCCTGGCGCATCCAAACAGTCGAATCGAAAACCACCGCAAGGGCGTGCACCATGCAATACGCCGAGTCTACGAGTTCTGACCCCCGCATCGGAACCGACGAGTTGCCGCATCGCTCAGCGCTGTTACGCGCGTTTCGCGAACCCTCCGATCCCAGCCATCGCAAGCACCGCGTGCTCACAGCCGCGCACGAACTGGTGGAGTGCCACGAGCGGCGCAGGAGTGCCCTGCAGGCCGCGCACGCCCTCGACGCCGCCCCCAGCCGGGTCGCGGCCTGCAGCCAGCTGGTGGACGACATCGACGAGCACCGCCGCGAGCTGATCGCCGTCATCGACGACTGGGTCGCGACCAACGTCGCGCACCGCACCGGCGCCTCCCTGCACACCGAAACCCTGGGTGCGGTAATCGACCGCATGGCAGCGAAATGGATTGCGGCACAACAAGCTCTGGGAATGAACGGTCATGGCTCGGCACCGCCACCGCAGGTGGCGTCGCGCAATCACGACGCCGACGCCCACCTGCAATGGACTCGGCTGGCCGAACTGGCCGACGGCTACCAGGACCTGATCACCGACGTGGTTGAACACCGGCGCCGGCTTCCGGTCTGGTGAGCGCCTAGCGGTTGTCGCCCGGTTCGACGATTTCCGGTTCGATGATCTCGGGTTCCACGACCTCGGCGGTGACGAACGAGCTACCCGTGGGCGCCGTCGGCTCGACCTCCTCGTCGTAGGAGGTATCCGCGTCCTCGAAACCCTTGTCCGAGTGCTCCATCGCATCGCGCCGGGCCGCCGCGGCCGCCTCGTTCATCTCGATGGCGTCGGTGATCCAGTCACCGATCTCCTTGGTGACCTCGGCCACGGTGCCCGTGATGATGGAGGCGATATTGCCGACATGCCTGGCACCCGAAGCGGTTAATTCTTGAATCAAATCCTTGTTGCTTTCGAATTTCCCGATCATTCACACACCGACTTCGGTCGCCTTTTGCTGACGCATCACGATAACACTGGGCGCGGACTCGGATGAGACCAGCGAAGGCGGAAGTGCGAGCTTGCAAATCTTCCACCAGACCGACGCGACCTGCTTGCTCAGCGGGCCGGTGTTGTAGGGCAGGCCGTATTTCTCACACAGCGCACGCACCTCCGGCGCCATCTCCGGATAACGATTCGCCGGCAGGTCCGGGAACAGATGATGCTCGATCTGGTGCGACAAATTCCCGGACATGATGTGGAACAGCCTGCTGCCGGAGATGTTCGCCGAACCCAGCATCTGCCGCACATACCACTCGCCGCGGGTCTCCTCGGCGGTCTCTTCCTCGGTGAACGTCTGTACGCCGGTCGGGAAGTGCCCGCAGAAGATAATCGAGTAGGCCCAGACGTTGCGAACCAGGTTGGCGGTCACGTTCCCCGCCAGGGTGCTGGCGAACAGCGGTCCGGTCAGCGCCGGGAAGATCAGGTAATCCTTGAGAACCTGCTTGCCCGCCTTGCGCCACTGCCCCTTGACCAGCTTCTTGATCTCACCCCAGGAGCGCCGGCCGCGCACGATGTTCTCGACCTCGAGGTCGTGGCCCATCACGCCCCACTCGAACAGCATCATCAGCGCGAACGCGTACAGCGGCTGCCCCAGGCGCAGCGGATTCCACTGCTGTGACTCGTCCATCCGCAGGATGCCGTAGCCGATGTCGCGGTCCTTGTTGTGGATGTTGGTGAAGGTGTGGTGCATGTAGTTGTGCGAGTGCCGCCACTGCTCGGCGGGGCAGACGGTGTCCCACTCGAACTCACGGGAGTTCAGGTCCGGCTCACGCATCCAGTCGTACTGGCCGTGCATCACGTTGTGGCCGATCTCCATGTTGTCCAAGATCTTGGATACACTCAGCGCCCCGACCGCGGCCAGCCAGACCGGCGGCAGGAAACCCAGATACATCAGGCCGCGCCCGGCGATCTCGAAACCGCGCTGCGCCTTGATGATCGAGTAGATGTATTCCCGGTCGCGGTCGCCCAGGTCGGCGACGACGCGAGCACGCAGCTCGTCGAGCGCCTTACCCAGCTCCTCGATCTGGTCCGGGGTCAGGACCAGCGGTCCATCCTTGGTTTCAGTCAAAATAGTCATGATTGTTCCCTTGTCGTTGTCTCGTCAGACGTCGATCTCGACGTCGCCCACCGGTGCGTTGATGCACAACTGGATGGGCTGATCCGGGTCACTGTTCGTTTCCCCGGTGCGGACATTGCGTGTACAGCCGGTGCGGCGAACCGCGGTGCAGGAGAAGCAGATACCCATCCGGCACCCGTACTCCGGGCTCAGCCCGGCGGCCTCGGCTTGCTCCAGCAGCGTCGTCCCGCTATTGGCCGCGCTTACCCCGCTGGCCGAAAAACTAACCGTCCCATGGACATCGGTGTCATCGACGGGCGCGAAGTTGAGCGTGAACTCCTCGGTGTGCAGCCGGTCGCCCAGCTGCTCGGCCTCGTAGACCTTGCGCACCGCGTCCATCAGGGCCTGCGGCCCGCAGACGAAGGTCTGCGCCTCGGCGAACCAGGGTGCGACGCGCTCCAGTTCGTCGTAGTCGAAGTACCCGGCGCCGCTGATCTCCGTGCACGAGCGGATGGTGACCGGCTCCAGCTCATCCGCCGCGTGCCGCCCCGGATAACGCAGCTCGATGCGGAAGTTGTTGTGCGCCTGAGCGATCGCGTCCAGTTCGGCGCGATGCGGCACCAGCACCGGCGATTTCGCGTAGTACAGGAAGGTGAGCTCGCCCTGGTAGCCCTCGCCGGCCAGCGTACGCAGCATCGACAGCACCGGGGTGATGCCGCTGCCGCCGCTGATCAGCAGGATCCGCTCGGGGCGGGTCTCGGGCAGCGCGAAGGTGCCCGCGGCGGGTTCGAGGTCGACCACCATGCCGGGTGCGGCGTGCTGGTACAGGTGCTGGGAGACCAGCCCGCCGGTGTGGGACTTGATCGTGAGCTGGATGTGCTTCTCCCGGCGGCCTTCCGGATTCACCGGCGAATAGCAGCGGGTGTGCCGGACGCCGTCGATCACCACGCCGATCTGGATGTACTGGCCCGCGGTGTGCCCCCGCCACTGCCGGGTCGGACGCAGCGTCAGCGTCACCGAGCCCGGCGTCGAGCGGCGCACGTGGGTGACCTCGGCGCGTAACCGGCGTGCGGTCAGGGTGGGCCGGATCAGTTCCAGGTATCGGTCCAGCGGGTGCGGCGTGGTCAGCGTCTGCACCATATCGACGAGATCCACCATGTGGTCCGCTCCAATCTCTCGCGGCGTTCGCGGGGCCCTGAGCTCATGCCTCGGGCCTCTCTCCGAGCCTCGGCGTGCGATCCATAATTTCAGTGCACGCCTGTACACTCAACTAGTGTGACTGATGACCCCATGCAGGTGTCAACCGGCAGATTGTGTGACCCGAACAACATCCCCAGAAGGTGCGTATGGTGAACGGATGTATGCTCACCGAGATGAATGAGCAGGCAGCGACGCGTATCGAGCGCAAGGAACGGACCCGCCAGGCACTGGTGGACGGCACCCTCGCGCTCGCCGCCGAACGTGGTTTCGCGGCCTTGAGCCTGCGCGAGATCTCCCGCTCGGCCGGCATCGTCCCCACGGCCTTCTACCGGCATTTCGCCTCCCTGGACGACCTGGGCGCCACCCTGGTCGACGACGGCGTCACCGCACTCCGCCTGGCCCTGCGCGAGGTCCGCCGCAGCCCCAACACCGGCGTATCCGCCTCGGTCCGCTTCGTTTTCGAACAGGTGGACCCGAAGCGCGACCTGTTCGGGTTCCTCATCCGCGAACGCCACGGCGGCTCCGCGGCACTGCGCCAGGCCATCACCACCGAGCTGCAGCTGATCGTCCGCGAACTCGTCGCCGACCTCTCCCGCATCCCGGCCCTGGACGCCTGGGCGCCGCGGGATCTGGAGATCGCCGCCGACCTCATCGTCGGCATCGTCACCCACGGCATCGGCACCTACATCCAGGCGCCCGGGCGCGAGCAGAAGGCGATCGTCGATCGCACGATGCAGCAGATCCGCCTGGTCGCCCTCGGCATGGGCGTCTGGAAGCCAGAGCAGTAGCGGCTCTTTCGCCCCCTTGAAGTGCCCCTTGCCACCTGAAGCACAGCGCACGACCTGAAATCCTGCGCTGCGCTCAGGATGACAGGAGAGACAAGCCTTTACGTCCTCACCTGGCATTTGCATGCCCACTTGCGCACAGTGTTCGCATGTGCGTACAGTGTTCATCAAGCGGGAACAACGTTCGCAGGAGCGCTTCCCAGCAGAGCAAACACAGCTAGAGAAAGAGGCACAACATGTCGAAGTTTGCGATTACGTACTGGCAGAACCGGCTGGACAAGCTGCGCGCCGCCCACCACGTCCCCGGTGCGGCGCTCGCGGTGGTCATCGACGGCCAGGTCCACGAACTCGCCAGCGGCGTGCTGCACCGCGGCACCGGCGTCGAAGTCACCACCGACTCGGTGTTCCTCTGCGGCTCGATCGCCAAGGTCTACACCGCGACGATGATCATGCAGCTGGTCGACGAGGGCAAGCTGGACCTCGATGCTCCGGTGATCGACGTGCTCCCCGAATTCGCGGTCCCGGATCCGGAGGCCACCAAGACCATCACCACCCGCCAATTGCTGTCGCACACCGCCGGTTTGACCAACGACTTCAACTACGACTCCGGCCGCGGCGACGACTGCCTGGCCAAGTTCGTCGAAGCCGCCCGCGAGGTGCCGCAGGACTGCCCCACCGGCACCACCTTCTCCTACGGCGGCATCGGCTACGTGGTGATGGGCCGCATGATCGAGGTGCTCACCGGCCTGACCTGGGACCAAGCCGTCACCGAACGGCTAGCCGGGCCGCTCGGCCTGGAACGCACCGTGACGCTGCCGGAGCAAGCACTGAAATTCCGCACCGCGATGAGTCACCTCGGCGAGCCCGGGGCCGACCCGGACCCGGCGCCGGAGTGGGATCTGATGCCGCGCTCGGTGGCGCCGGCGGCCCGGATCATCTCCAGCGCAGGTGATATGGCGCGCTTCGCGCAGATGCACCTCGCCGGTGGCATCGCCCAGGACGGCACCCGAGTACTGTGTGCCAGCGGCACCGTCGCGATGCAGCGACGCGAGGTCGACTGCCCCGACAAGTGGACCGTCAGCGGCGACGGCCAAGGCCTGGGCTGGGTGCTCAACAACTGGAACGGCGTCGGCGGCTTCGGCCACGACGGCGCGGCCATCGGACAGTACGGCTATCTGCGCGTCATCCCGTCGGCGAAAATGGCGATCGTGCTGCTCACCAACGGCGGCGGCGCCCGGCAGCTCTACTCCGACCTGTTCCGCGAGCTACTCGCGGAGCTGGCCGAGGTGACCATGCCCGACCCGTTCGCACCCCCGGCGAACCCCCCGGCGATCGACATCACCCCTTATGCGGGCACCTACAAGCGGGCCGGTGTCGTGGTCACCGTCAGCGAGCAGGACGGCAAACCGCACATGCTCTACGAATTCGTCGACTCGATGGCCGGCATGTCCCCGCCGCTGAGCATCGACCTGATCCCCGTCAGCGCCGACCCGGCTTCGAAGGACACGGTCTGGGCGGGAACGGGCGCCGGACCGTCCTTCAGCGAGGGCTATATGCCGGTGATCTTCTCGATGCTGGCCAATGGCGTCCCGTGCGTGATCGTCGGGACCCGCGCCACGCCCAAGGCCGACTGAGTTTCGAAAGCCGTTGCCCCGCCGTTGATCCGGCGGGGTTTCGGCATATCAGCCGACCGCGTCGACGGGCTGGCCGGCCGGCGTCCGATCCGGCGGCGAGACCGCCAGCAGCGCGACCAGCCCGACACCGAGCACCAGCAGCAGCCCGACGATCCCGACCCGTTCCGCGCCCTCCTGGTCGCCGCCGAACACCGCGACGAACACGCCGAAAAGCGTTGGGGCAAGGAAAGATGCGGCACGCCCGGTCGTCGTATAGAGCCCGAAGTACTGGCCCTCGCGTCCCGGCGGCGCCAGCCGGGTCAGGAACGAACGCGCCGAAGCCTGCGCGGGACCGACCGAAATCGTGAGCAACAGCCCGAAGATCCAGAACATCAACGGCCCGGAGACGAACAGCAGCACGGTGCCCCACACCAGCATCGAGGCCAGCGAGATGACGATCACGATCTTCGGGCCGAGCCGGTCGTCGAACCGTCCGGCGATGATCGCGCCCAGTGCCGCAACCACATTCGCGGCGATGCCGAACAGCAGCACGCGCGCGTCGGTGAACCCGTAGACCTGCACCGCGAGTACCGCGCCGAAGGTGAACACACCGGCCAGGCCGTCCCGGAAGATGGCACTGGCGATGAGGAAGCCGACCGTGCGCCGGTCGACGACCCAGAGCTCCTTCAGATCTCGCCACAGCACCTTGTAGGAGGCGAAGAATCCGGCGCGGGCAGCCCCGGGATCCGCTTTGGTGCGCGGCAATTCGGGCACCGCGAACAGCACCGGCAGCGCGAACAATGCGAACCACACAGCCGCCAGCACCGCTACCAGCCGAATGTTCAGCCCGTCCGCGGTCGGCACGCTCAACAGTCCGCGATGGTCGCCGTCACCGGAGATGAAGCCGAGGTAGCAGGCCAGCAGCAGGAAGATGCCGCCGAAATAGCCCATGGCCCAGCCGAATCCGGAGACCCGGCCGACCGTCGCCGGTGTGGAGACCTGCCGCAGCATGGCGTTGTAGGGCACGTTGGACAACTCGAAAGCCGCCGAACCGAGCGCGAGCAACGCCAGGCCCAGCCACAGGTAGCGGTGGTCGTCGCGCACGAAGAACAACGCCGCCATGGCCAGAATGGTGATCCCGGTCAGAACAGCAAGGGAGAGTTTGCGTTTCGCGGAGGCGTCGAACCACTGCCCCGCCACCGGCGCGGTCACCGCGACGACGAACCCGGAGATACCGAGCGCGAAACCCAGCCAGGCGCCGGGTGAAATCCGGCCCGGCAGATCGTCGCCGACCTCTTTCACCAGATACACCGAGAAGACGAAAGTCAGAATCACCGCATGGAACGCGGACGACCCCCAGTCCCACAGCGCCCACGACACCACTTGCTTGCGCCCGGCGGCCTGACCCACCGCCAACGACTGCTTGCCCGCTCGCTCGAAGGGCTCAGGCGCCTCGGCGTTCACCTCCGTCATGGGCCGGAGCTTAATGATTTCCCGGCGCCCTGGCTGGGCAACACTCACGCTCTATGCACCTAGTTGCATAGTACCGGGTGTCACGGCTACCCTGTTCGCATGGCACTCGAGCATGCCCTGCTGGTATCGCTGACCGAGCGCGCCGGCTCCGGATATGAGCTGGCGCGCCGCTTCGACAAGTCCATCGGGTACTTCTGGAGCGCCACCCACCAGCAGATCTACCGGGTGCTCAAGCGCATGGAGGAGTCCGGCTGGGTGGACGGCGAGGCCGTGGCCCAGGACGGCAAGCCCGACAAGAAGGTCTACTCGGTCAACGCCGCCGGCCGTGCCGAACTGGCCCGCTGGATCGCCGAGCCCTCCAGCACCGACCTGCCGCGCAGCGAATTCGGCGTGAAGATCCGCGCCGCCGCGCACGGCGACATCGAGGCCCTCTGCACCGAAGTCGCCCGGCAGCGCGATCAGCACGCGCAGCGCCTCGAGGTATACCGCCTGCTCGAGAAGAAAGACTTCCCCGCGCCGGAGCAGCTTTCCGGCACGCCCCTGCACCAGTACCTCGTCCTGCGCGGAGGCATCCGTGTCGAGGCGGGGTTCGTCGAATGGTGCGACGAGATATTGCAAGCCCTGCGTCCGCGCGCGTCAGCCCCGCGCGCGGGCTTTCCTTACCCACCCCCGCCGACTCCGTCGGCTGCCATCCCCCTCAACGATGGAGAAAGTGGAGCTGAACGATGAGCTCATTCCCCCACCTGTTCGAGCCGCTGGATCTCGGCTTCACCACCCTGCGCAATCGCGTGGTGATGGGCTCGATGCACACCGGCCTGGAAGACCGCGCCTGGGACACCAACCGGCTGGCCGCCTACTTCGCCGAACGCGCCCGCGGCGGCGTCGGCCTGATCATCACCGGCGGTTACGCACCCAACCGCACCGGCTGGCTGCTGCCCTTCGGCGCGAAGCTGACCAACAAGACCGAGGCCTACCGGCACCGCGCCATCACCAAGGCGGTGCACGACGAGGGCGGCAAGATCGCCATCCAGATCCTGCACGCCGGCCGTTATTCCTATATGCCCGGCAGTGTTTCGGCCTCCTCGATCAAGGCGCCGATCAACCCGTTCCGGCCGCGCGCCCTGTCGGCCAAGGGCGTCGAGCAGACCATCGACGATTACGCCCGCTGCGCGAAGCTGGCCCAGTTCGCCGGGTACGACGGCTGCGAAATCATGGGCGGTGAAGGCTATTTCATCAATCAGTTCCTCGCGCCGCGCACCAACAAGCGCACCGACAAGTGGGGCGGTTCGCCGGAGAACCGGCGCCGGATCGCCGTGGAGATCGTGCGCCGCACCCGCGCCGCGGTCGGCCCGGACTTCATCATCGTGTTCCGCCTGTCCATGGCCGAACTCGTGGAAAAGGGCCAGACCTTCGACGAAATCATCGCCCTGGCAAAGGAACTCGAGGCCGCCGGCGCGAACATCCTGAACACCGACATCGGCTGGCACGAAGCCAGGGTGCCCACCATCGTCACCTCGGTGCCGCGCGCGGCGTTCGTCGAGTTCACCGCAAAGATCACCAAGCAGGTGAACATTCCGGTGTGCGCGTCCAACCGCATCAATATGCCGGAGATCGCCGAGGAGATCTTGACTCGTGGTGACGCCCAGCTGATTTCGCTCGCCCGCCCGTTCCTGACCGATCCGGAATGGGTGAACAAGGCCCAGCAGGATCGCGTCGACGAGATCAACACCTGCATCGCCTGCAACCAGGCCTGCCTGGATCACGCCTTCCAGCACAAAACGGTCTCCTGCCTGCTGAACCCGCGGGCCGGCCACGAAACCGAGCTCAAGCTGCTGCCGACCCGGCGCACCAAGCGCGTGGCCGTCGTCGGCGCGGGCCCGGCCGGACTCTCCGCTGCCGTCTCGCTCGCCGAACGGGGCCACCACGTAGACCTTTTCGAGGCCGACGACAAGATCGGCGGCCAGTTCGACATCGCCCGCCGCATCCCCGGCAAAGAAGAGTTCAACGAGTCCATCCGCTACTACACGCGGATGCTGGAAGTCCACGGCGTCACCGTGCACCTGAACAAGCGCGTCACCGCCGAGGAACTGATCACCGCCCGCTACGACGAGGTCATCCTCGCCACCGGCGTGAAGCCGCGCATCCCCAACATCCCCGGCGTCGACCACCCGATGGTGCTCTCCTACGCCGAGCTTGTGCGAGACAGCAAGCCGGTCGGCAAGCGCGTCGCCGTCATCGGCGCCGGCGGCATCGGCTACGACGTCAGCGAATTCCTCACCGTCGAAGGCCATCCCACCCTCAAGCTCGACGAGTGGAAAGAGGAGTGGGGCGTCAACTCCGACGACGAGCAGGTCCCCGGCCAGCTCGCCACCCCCAAGCCCTCCCCCGCCGCCCGCGAAGTCGTTCTACTGCAACGCAAAACCTCCGCCTTCGGCAAGGATCTCGGCAAAACCTCCGGCTGGGTGCACCGCGCCGCCCTCAAAGCCAAGGGCGTCGACCACGTCGGCGGCGTGAACTACGAACGCATCGACGACAACGGCCTGCACATCAGCTTCGGCGAAAAACACGAACGCCCCCAACTGATCCCAGTCGACAACGTCATCATCTGCGCCGGCCAGGAATCCGTCCGCGACCTCGAAGAACCCCTCCGCACCGCCGGCGTCAACCTACACCTCATCGGCGGCGCCGATCTCGCCGCCGAACTGGACGCCAAACGCGCCATCGATCAAGGCACCCGCCTGGCAGCACGGCTCTGAGCCCCTCGGATGTGCCGTATACAACTGCGGCACATCCGCTTACGTGGTCAGAGTGTCGGCAGCGACTCGACGAGACGCGGTTCGCGGCCCTCCAGCAACCAGAACAGGTACCCCCGTAGGCGAGATTCGAGGGGACCCGCCAGATCCTCGGCGTAGCGGACCAGGCCGTAGCGAGCGTCTTCGGTGGGGAATCGCGATGCGGGGCCTGCGATGGGAGTTCCGGCCATGCCCTCCTCGATCCATTGCTGTTCGATGAATTCGCGCACGCGTCCGCGGTCGGTCCACCAGTCGCGGACCGACTCGGGAGTCCAGTATTTGTCGCCGTCCCAGGAGTAACCGCCGTACGGATCCGCCCACGCCGCCCGGAGGATTTTCTCGACCTGCTCGGGCGTCGTCGGCTGGCGATAGACGATCTCGTAGCCATCGCTGTCGTAGACCACGAGATCCGGAGCCTCCATCATGCCGGTGTGGCAGTTGTCGGTCTGACCGCTGAAGAAGGGTCCGGGCACTGTCATCCAGCGCTTCGCCTCCCAGCCGTCCATATCCGGCATGCCGCCGCCGATGCGGAGTGCGGGATCGGTCGGACTCTTCCGCTCTTGCTTCGCCAGCGACCGCCGAGCGGTTGGCAGCGGGTTCCAATAGGCGAGGTCGGCCGGACGAATTTCTGTGCTCACCTGGGCCAGCGTATGGGCGGGCCGGACGGGCGGCGATACACAGCACTAGGCTCCAAGCCGTGAGCTTGCCTTCTCCTACTTCTGAGAACCGTGCCGTTGTTACCGGCGCTTCCTCTGGCATCGGTATGGCCCTTGCCGCTGAACTCGCTTCGCGCGGGTATTCGCTGATCTTGGTGGCGCGGCGGGAGGATTTGCTGACCGCGTTGGCGGAGCGGTTGACGTTGGCGCATGGGATCACCGCTGAGGTGCGGGCGGTGGATCTGTCGGATCGGGAGGCGCGGCGGCCGCTGGTCGAGGAGTTGGCGAAGCGGGATATCGCGATTCTGGTCAACAACGCCGGGGTGGCCACGTTCGGGCCGCTGGCGAAGCTGGATCTGGATTATGAGCGCGCGATCATGGAATTGAATGCGGTGGCGGTGCAGGATCTGTCGCTGGCCGTGCTGCCGAACATGATCAAGCAGCGCAGTGGCGGCATCCTGGTCACCGGGTCGGCGGCGGGCAATATGCCGATCCCGAACAACGCGACCTACGCCGCGTCCAAGGCCTTCACCAACACCTGGACAGAATCGCTGCGCGGGGAGATGAAGGAATACGGTGTGCACGTCACGCTGCTGGCTCCCGGTCCGGTGCGCACCGACAACCCGGATCAGGAAGAGGTCAGCACCAAGATCCCGGAATTCATCTGGGTCACCGCCGAACACACCGCCAAGATCACCATCGACGCGCTCGCCAAGAACAAGATGCGCGTCGTCCCCGGCCTGATCAGCAAGGGGATGAGCTTGGCGGGCCAGTACGGCCCGCGCGCCATCACCTCGGTGGTCGCCGGCGCCGCCTACAAGAAGCTGGGCGGCTAGCGCGTCGACCATTCCTTGCGGTTGTAGTCCAAGATGACCGGATGCAGCAGGCTGGAGACGGTGTCTCCGCTGCTGCGGCGGTCGGGCGGGAAGACGGTCGCGGCAGCGAGGGTCGCGTCGTCGAGTGAGCGCGTGCGGACCTCGCTCGGCAGGCCCAGCCGAGCCGGGGCGTCCCGAGTGGCCAGCACGAATCCCCAGTCGCCGAAGCTGGGAATGTTCAGGTGGTACGGCTGGGTATGCAAACCCGCGGCGCGCACCGTCGCCTCGATACACCAGAACGAATTCGGCGCGTAGAACGGTGAACCGGATTGGATCACCGCCGCGCCGCCGGGTTCCAGTGCGCGGGTGAGCAATCCGTAGAACTCACGCGAATACAGTTTGGCGATCGAGGTCTGGTCGGGGTCCGGGAAGTCCACGACGATCGCGTCGAAGCGACAACCGCAGTCGCGCAGCCACCCGAAGGCATCGGCGTTGACCACGGTGACGCGCGGATCATCGAAGGCCGCGCGATTGAGTTCGGTGAGTGCCGGGAAAGTACGGGCCAGCCGCACCACTGCCGGATCCAGCTCCACCAGCGTCACCCGTTCGACGTCGGGATAGCTGAGAATTTCGCGCAACGCCAGGCCGTCGCCGCCGCCGAGTACGAGCACGTGCCCCCGCCGCTGCGCCAGCGCCGGATGCACCAGCGCCTCGTGATAGCGGTACTCGTCGACCGAGGAGAACTGCAGATCGCCGTTGAGGAACAACCGGGTATCGAGCTCACGCAGCGGCGAGGCCGACTGGGTGACCACGATCTTCTGATACTGCGACTGTTCGCTGTACACAATCGGATTGGCGAACAGCGCCTGCTCGGCCGTGGCCTCGAACCGGTCGGCGTACAGATAACTTCCGCCCAGCGCGGCAGTGACGAGGACCGCCGCCACGGTGAGAAACCCGCGTGCGAGCCCGCCCAACTCCCGCCGAAACAGCGTGAACACCAAGACAAGTCCGGCGACGGCGTTCACCGCGCCGACCACCAGCGCACCCCGCACCTGACCGAACATGGGCAACAGCAGGAACGGAAAAGCCAAGCCGCCCAACAACGCTCCGATGTAGTCGGCCGCGAACAGATCCGCCACCGCCGATCCGGCGGCCTGCCGCCGGATCCGTTGCAGCAACACCATCAGCAGCGGTATCTCCGCGCCCACCAGCAGCCCGATCACGAACGCCACCACGACCAGCGCACCGGTGTAGACCTTCAACCAGGCGAAGGCCGAGTAGAGCACGATCACCGAAAACCCGCCCACCGCGGCCAAAGCCAGTTCGATGGCGGCGAAAGCCGGTGCCGCCCAACGCTGTAGCGGCTTCGCGACGAGCGCACCCACCCCCATCGCGAAGATCATCACGCTGAGCACGATCGACGCCTGCACCGCGGTGTCCCCGATCAGGAAGCTGCCGAGCGTCACCAGCGCCAGCTCGTAGACCAATCCGCAAGCCGCGCAGATGAATACCGTGAGCAACAGCCCGAGCCGGGCCGCGCGCCGGGATAGCGACATCTAGGACAGGCCCGCGGCGACGACCAGCGCCACCGCGATGTGCAGCGCCGCCGACACCCACACCGCCGGATTCCGGCCGGCGCTGTCGTCGACGAGCAACTCACCCAGCTTCCCGGGCGTCAGCAGGTCCAGCAGCACGAACGCGATCGCCATCACGGCCAGGCCGATCAGCCCGTACACGACGCTCGCCGCCAGCGCGCGGCCGATACTCCCCTCGGACGTCCAGATGGCCATGGCCACAATGATTCCCACGCCGAGCACATTGGACGCGGCCAGCAGCGCCGCGTTCGGGTTGCGGTCCACCCAGATCTGGTGCCGCAGATTACCCGGCGTGATCACGTCGACCAGGACGAATCCCAGTGCGATGAGCGCGATTCCGATGGCGCTGTAGGCCAGCGCCGCACCGCCGTCGCGGGCCAGATCGGCGAGCATGTATTTCTCCTAGCTGTTGTGCTACTTGCCAGAGTTGTTGCCGCCGTTGGAACTGGAGGCGGTAGAGGACGAGGGCCAATTCGAATCCGCCAGGCCGCTGCGGTGTCGCCGATACCCGTTGTCGTAGGTATCGAGATCGATCTTCGTGCTGCCGGCGACAGCACTCACCACGACCAGCCACTGGTCGTAGCGCAGATAGACGGTGTTGTCCCGGCCGCGATGCGTCGCAACCGGTTTCACGGCTTTCGAGACGGCCTTCTCGACCTGGTTCACCGCCTTGCCGGTGGTGTACACCTTGCCGCCGAGCCGGTCGTCCAGCTGCGCCGCACGCTGATAGTGCTTGGCGATATAGGGCCCCGGCTCGGTGGGGTTGAGGGCGTTGACCAGCCCGATCACACCGCCGCCCAAGACCAGCAGCGCCACGAGGGCACCGGCGATCCCGCCCCACATCACGCCCATCCGGCCGCGGCGCTTACTCCTGATCGCCAGCCACACCGCGACGATGAAACCGATTGCCGCCAGCGCGAGCACGGCAATCCACAGACCTGCAGACAAAGATCCACCTCCCAGCGCAGCATCATAACGGGAGCAATGCCGCAAATCGCCCACGCGGGAGGTGGATCGGCTATCTCTCGGGGCGAACTAGCGTCGGCGAGTGCCGAAAATGCTGCGGCTGATCTCGCGGCCCGCTGCCGTTGCCGCCGAGCGAAGGAAGCTTTTGACCGCCGGGTTCTTCATGATTCGCTCGGCCGCATTGTCGTCTTCGGCCTGACGCGAGCGGCCCGACGGTGCGGGCGCTTGCGGCGCATCCTGAATCGCCGCCTCCATTTTCTTGGCCAGGAGCTCCGAGGCGGATTCGCGATCGATAGTCTGGCCGTACTTGGCGTACAGCGAGCTGGACAGGGCGCGGGAGCGGATGCCGTCTTCACCGATGGTGTCCATCAGCGAGCGCGGCGGCTGAATCCTGGTCCACGCCACCGGAGTCGGCGCGCCCTTCTCCGACAGCACCGTCACGATCGCCTCACCGGTACCGAGCGAGGTGAGCGCCTTCTCCAGGTCGTACGCGCCGGTCTTGGGGTAGGTGCGGACCGTCTTCGACAGGGCTTTCTGATCGTCGGGGGTGAACGCGCGCAGCGCGTGCTGGATGCGCGCACCCAGTTGGGACAGAACAGCATTCGGGATATCGGTGGGCAACTGGGTGCAGAAGAATACGCCGACGCCCTTCGAGCGAATCAGCTTGACCGTCTGCTGCACCTGATCCAGGAACGCCTTCGAAGCATCGGCGAAGAGCAGGTGCGCCTCGTCGAAGATGAAGATCAGCTTCGGCTTGTCGACATCGCCCACCTCGGGCATCGTCTGGAACAGGTCGGCGAGCACCCACATCAGGAAAGTGGAGAACATCACCGGGCGGGCCGCCTGTGCGCCCAGTTCGAACAGCGTGATCACACCCTGACCGCCGGTGGTCCGGACCAGATCCGCCGGATCCAGTTCCGGCTCACCGAAGAAGGTGTCGCCACCCTCACTCTCGAGGTTCACCAGCGCGCGCAGAATCACACCCGCCGTCTGCGCCGACACCCCGCCGATGCCCTTCAGATCCTCTTTCCCCTCGGGACTCGTCAGGTGCGTGATGACCGCACGCAGATCCTTCAGATCCAGCAGCGCCAGCCCCTGCTGATCCGCCCAGTGGAAGATCAGCCCGAGTGTGGATTCCTGGGTATCGTTGAGCCCCAGCACTTTACTGAGCAGCACCGGCCCGAACGCGGAAATGGTGGCACGAATCGGCACCCCGACCCCGCCGGTGCCCAGCGACACGAACTCGGTCGGGAATCCACCGGGCGACCAATCCCGCGCACCGGTCTCCTCGGCCCGTTTCGCCAGCTTCTCGTTCGACTCCCCCGGCACCGTCAATCCGGACAGGTCGCCCTTGATGTCGGCCATCACGACCGGCACACCGGCCCGCGACAGCTGCTCGGCGATCCCCTGCAACGTCTTCGTCTTACCGGTACCGGTGGCGCCCGCGACGAGACCGTGCCGATTCAACGTGCGCAGCGGAATGCGTACCAGCGCAGTCGGATCCACGTTTCCGTCGATGACCACCGTGCCCAGCTCGAGCGCTTCTCCTTCGAAGGCGTAACCGGCGGCGATCTCCTGCGCGCTCCCAGCCTGCTGCTCGGCAGCCGCCGACGCCTTCGCCGCCGTTTCCTCCGCGCGCGCCATCGTGGTTTCCGCAGCCGCGACCGCGTTCGCGCCGTTCGGATCGCCGGTACTCGCCGCTGCCTGCTGCTCCGCCAACTCACGCTCGGCCGCCTCCGCGGCGGCCTGCGCCTCGGCCGCGACTCGCGCGGCTTCCTCGGCAGCTGCCCGCGCCGCGGCGGCCTTGTCCTGGGGGCTGGTCATCGCACGTCCTCCGTCTGGTCTGACACCGCTAGCGGATTGCTGTCGTACCGAAAACGCTTGCACCGAACTGTGGAGCTGGACTGCCTGCAAACTCTATCCCCGCCGATCATGTTCAGCCCGGGTAAAGCGCGGTGGCGTCGGCAACAACCGGCGGGGCAGTTACTACTAGTGTTGCCGAGGTGTCCGACAAACTAGTGGTGTGGATGGATTGCGAGATGACCGGCCTGCGTCTCGACGGCGACAAGCTGATCGAGGTGGCCGCGCTCGTGACCGACAGCGACCTCAACATTCTCGGTGAGGGCGTGGATATCGTCATCCACGCCGACGACGCGGCGCTCGCGGCGATGCCCCCCGTGGTCGCCGACATGCACGCCAAGTCCGGCCTGACCGACGAGGTGCGCCGCTCCACCGTCACCCTCGAAGAGGCCGAGCAGCAGGTGCTCGCCTACATCCGCGAGTACATCCCGCTGCCGGGAACCGCGCCGCTGGCAGGCAATTCGATCGCCACCGACCGTGGTTTCCTGTCCCGCGACATGCCTGCCCTGGACCAGCACCTGCACTACCGGATGATCGACGTGAGCTCGATCAAGGAGCTGTGCCGCCGCTGGTACCCCCGCATCTATTTCGGCCAGCCGGAGAAGGGCCTGACCCACCGCGCCCTGGCCGACATCAAGGAATCCATCCGCGAACTGGAGTACTACCGCCGCACCGCGTTCGTCGCGGCGCCCGGCCCGTCGAGCACCGAGATCGCCGCCATCGCCGCCGAGGTGAGCGGTGCCGCGCCCCGCCCAGCCGAATCCGCCCAGCTCAACGGTGCCACGGACGTCGATTAGGGCCTAGCGGGGTACACACGCTAATATCTATCGCGCCGGTGATTCACCGGCAATGGTGGCCGTAGTTCAGTTGGTAGAGCACCAGGTTGTGATCCTGGCTGTCGCGGGTTCGAGTCCCGTCGGCCACCCGGAGCAGAAGCCCCGATCCCCACGGATCGGGGCTTCTTCCGTTCCCCAGCAATGCCATTCAACACCGGAATTGTGAAACGGCACTTCTCCTGAATGCCGCCCCGCAGGCAGTGATCAGCCGTACACTGCGATCTTCAGGGGAGGTGGTGTCACGGGGGCACCACCGTACGACCAGAGAGACACCAGTTTCGTGATGCGTTCCGCGGTTATCGCAGCCTTCGTCGGCGCCACCTTGCTCTCCGGGACCGCGACCGCGGCCGCCGATACGAGTGCCGGAACCGGCAGCGCGACAACCGGTTCTTCCGGCGGGTCCTCGGGCGGGGCCACCACCACCGGTTCCGGCGATTCGGGCTCCGGCGCCATCCTGGAACGGGTCCTGTTCGGCGGGCCGCTGATCTGCGCCGCCGTCGGCAGCGCGTTCAACGCCAACCTCACCTGCCCGGGCACCCCTGGCCCCAACATCCCCTAGCGTCCCAGCAGACCACTGATCAGCAGATCAGGCGACAACAAAAAGGCCCCCAGCGCGCACGCTGAGGGCCTTTTCCAGGACTCACAAGGGTCAGGCTCAGCCGACGTCGGCGTTACCGGACTTCCACTCCTGCCACGGGACGTTCCAGTCACCGAGGCCGTCCACCCCGGACAACGTGCCGCCCACGGTGTTCTTGATGATCGTGATGTCGCCGCGCTTGGTGTTCTCGAAGACCCACCGCGCGTTCGCCGGACTCAGATTCAGGCAACCGTGGCTGGCGTTGTAGCTGCCCTGCGCACCCAGCGACCACGGCGCCGAGTGGAAGAAGATGCCGCTGTAGGAGATTCGCGTCGCGTAGTCGACCGGCGTCCGGTAGCCGTCCGGGGAACCCACCGCGACACCGTACGTCGAGGAATCCATGATGAGCTTCTCGTGCCGGTCCGCCACGATGTAGATGCCGTTGTCGGTGGGCGTGCTGTTCTTGCCCATCGAGGTCGGCATCTCCTTGATGATCTGGCCGTTCTTCTCGACCGTGACCATGTGGGTGGAGTCGTCGGCGGTGAAGATCATCGCGTCGCCCACGATGAAGTGCGACGTGAGGTTGTCCTGGCCGTACAGCCGGTTACCGAGATCCTTGCCGTAGACGTTGACATCGATGGTGACCTTGGTGCCCGGCGCCCAGAAATGCTCGGGCCGCCACCGCACCTCGCGGTTGTTCACCCAGTAGAACGCGCCCTCCACCGCGGGCTCCGTCTTGATCGTGATGGCGTCCTGCGCGGCCTTACGGTTCGGGATGTTCTCGTCGAACTGGATCGCCACCGGCTGACCGATACCGACGACCTCGCCCTCACCCGGGATCAGGTACGGCTTGGTCTGGTTGCCGGGCGAGCTGGTGGTGAAGCTCATCGACGCCGAATTCGCGCCACCCAAACCGATCGCGTCGGCCTTGAGCTTGTAGGTCTTGCCGTAGCCGAGCACCTCGGTGGTCTCCCACGTCTGGCCGTCGGCGCCCAGCTTGCCGCTGACCGGCCGGCCCTCGGTGTTGAGCAACTGCACATTGGTGAACTTGCCGTCCTCGACCTTGAAGGTCATCGGCATCGCCGGCGACACCCCCACATCGCCGTTCTTCACCGGCGCGACCAGCTTCGGCTTGATCAGCTCCGTCATCGGGTTCCGGTCGATCGCCACCGCCGATCCCGTGCCGCCCGAAGACGACGAGCATGCCGAAAGACCCAGCGTCGCCACCGCGAGCAAGACCAGAGGTCCACTGAGCATTCGTACTGACCGACCACGACCAAAGCGCATAATCCAACCCCGTTTCAAGTCCCGACGCCGTTCGCCAAGGCGCCGATGGCTTCGGATCCAACCGACTGCACAGCTCAACCCACCGCGCCGGCGGGATCGGTCGAGACCACGTGCCCGTCATTCTGCCAGCCCGACCGGCCCGATCCAACGCGAATACCGCCCCGACACGTCGGGGTCATACGCATTAGATACGCCCGGACCCGCCGAGCGTTAACACCTCTGGGCAGCAACTTGCCCGCACCCGTTGAGGCCTGCCTAAAACGCCGCTCACCAGGCGATTTCACATCTGCCACTTCCTCCTGTTAATGTTTGTCCCGCACCGGAACGGAGCGCCTAGCGCACCGGGCCAGAGCATGCGCCATTAGCTCAATTGGCAGAGCAGCTGACTCTTAATCAGCGGGTTCGGGGTTCGAGTCCCTGATGGCGCACCGATCGTCTGTCGGTGCCGGAATTTTCCGGTAGCTGGCAGGCGTAAGCCTGTCTCCATGCGGTTCGGTCATGCCCGCATAGTAGCCGAA